>NZ_FCOG02000045.1 GCF_001544975.2 Caballeronia arationis
AACGGCGATCAATACCTTCATCGCGAGTCGCCCGAGTACCGCGACGCCGTCAAGCGCAAGACCCACGCCTATCACGTCTTCATTCAGGCTGGCATCGTCTGCCAGGGACTGCTTCAGTACCTGGCAGCGGTATTCCCTTCACTCGTCTGGAGTTCCTTTGGATCCTGGCTGCGCACCATCCGTCCCGGCATCCCTCCATCGGAGTTGGTTGTCGCCAGTGCACTACGACAATGCCTGCCCGAATTTCTCGTGAATAGCGCCAAAACCAATTTCTTCGCGAAATTCATCGCCGAAAGGCAGGACCCTGACACCTTCGAGATGTTCCGACTGGCCACATAACCCCAAGACTGTGCCGAACTCGGCACTCTTGAGTTATGTACACGAGCCAGACTTTTGCCGGCGAGCGCGGCGATTCCGCGCGTGATGCAGGCGACAAAGCGCGCCTGCCGATGGTGTACGACGCTCAGGGGAAGGCGGTCGGCCCGCTGGAGTACTTCGCAGGCGTCAACGGCGTGTATATCGCGATAGACGGCGAGCCCGTCTTCGTCATAGTCGATCACAAGCGTGTCGGATCCTTGCAATACTCGGCTTCTGAGTACCAATGGGTCGCCGAGGGGTCGCCGGGGTACGCATCGACCGACTGCAGCGGCGGCGTGCTCGTTCCGAACTCCGGCAGTCCCACTCCGGCCATCGCGGTCCGGGACGGAGTCGACGTGACGGTTTATACCGCCGTCAAGGGCTATTCAGGCAATGTACACGTATGGTCGTTGAGACAGACGGACCGTTCCGGCGTGAGCTCGTGCAGCGCACTTCGGTTCGACCTCGGCACGCTGTATTGGGCAGCCAAGAGCACGTACCCACTGACCCAGAACTATCCGGAACCGCTGCGCATCGCCTATTAATGCAGCTCAAGCACGGTCCCACGGAGGCCGATATGAAACGCTGCCTGGTCGGAGCACTCTGCGCGCTTTACGGGCTTGCATCTCTCGCGGATGATTCAGCGCATCACGCGAGGCATCGCCCTGTCAGGGTGTTCGATGCCAACGGGAACCTGATCGGCGATCTGACGGCTTTCAGCGCGCAAAACGGCGTCGCGTTCACGGTCGACGACGCGACGACGGTCGTGCCCATCACGCGGGTCCAGGACGCGAGCTATCGGTTCTCCGCGACCGATTTCCAATGGCTCGCCGTGTCGTCCGGCCAATACACGTCCGCCGATTGCAGCGGCGATCCGATCATCGAGTCCGCGTGGGGACCACGAATCTCGATTCCGGTCAGGCAGGGCAGTGAGGTCACGGTGTACTTTGCCGCCGCGGGTCCGATCCAATCACTAACGGCTCGCTCCGGACGGAGTTCGAACCCTCCCACATGCCATCCTTACGCGAGCCCGTCCACCGTGTTGGGCTTTCCGGCCGCTGCGAAGCTCGTGATCACGCGGGATCACCCGGAGCCGCTCAGGATCGGATATTAATACCTGATGCTGAATCAACGCGAAAACCCGTTCTACCCGTCACCTCGTCCGAATCTGCCGGGACTTGATCGGCCGGACCTGAGAAATTAGTATCTCAAGGAAGCCCGAAGTCGAGCGTTGGCTCCGGCATGGCTGACCGCTCGACTTCACAAGGGGACATCAAGCCTGCCGCGGCTGAGTGGCTCAGATGGGGTCGACTGCAGCCGGTGCCGAAAGGCCGAGCCTGCCCTGTACTGAACCGTAAGCAAAGATCTGGATACTGATGTCGCCCGGTCAAATGTTCAAATACTGGGCACTCGAGAGTAACCAGGTGCGTTCGTGTATGTGGGAATAGGCCGTCCCTGATGCATAGCTACCGCCTCGTCAAGCGTCTTGCAGAGCTGATCCGCGTTCCTGATGGCCGGCAAACGCCTCACGGGATGAGCTACCTCGTTGGTCGTCAGGATGATCGAGCCGGTGCGGAACAGGCGTTGCCACCATGGGTGGATCGAGGTGATGCACTGAATCCGGGAAAGCTCGAGAGTCGACACACGGCGATGTAAAATGCCCTGGGTCCAGGTAATTCGTGCGGTATCGATGACGATTCGGGTGAACGCGGTCTTGACGAACTGCAAACTGACACCGATCAATACCGCGCCGGCTTGTGCAAGCAGCACATTCCACTGAAACGGGAAAGAGTTCGACGTGCAGACATGTATGCCGCCAATCATTGCCATGACAACGCCCCCCTTCAGGAGCGCTGGAAGGTTGCAGGCCTGCGACGGCGCGCCGCTGAAGATCACCTGATTAGCCATCGCACAAATTCCTTTTTCTGACCGATAGCTCTAGTCGTCCGCCAAAAAAGGCAGCGCTGCCTGATTCGGTTGCGCGTCGGCGAACTGACTGCTGACCGGGCGACGATGCCATGACGGTTACGCCAAACACAGCTACATGGAGTGATTGTAGCGCAGTGGTCGTTGCACCGGCCCACTGGACGCTGGCGCGAAGGAAACATCGGCACTTCAATGATGTTCGTCCTTTAACCGATGGCGGATAGCCAGCACTGTGACCGTTTCGCTGTTCGCGGACGTCGGCTCCTTCATGTAGAGGGACGAAATGGGCCTAGCCGTCCATCATGAAGGCCGGTTGACAACTTCATTTCGCTAACGGTGACAAATTTGATTGTATTTACGGCTGCCGTATGACTCAATCTTCACCACACGCGAGCACCGGACCCCGGCGGCAGGCGATTGCGGCCCTGACGGTTCGCTGCTGGTAAGTTCGGCACGCCGAAGGAGGGACGCGAGCGGTCACCACGTTCGGGGGCTTTCTCCTTCGTCGAGCGCAACTCCTCTCTTTATCCAGGTCTGCGTGCCTTGGTCAGACACATGACTCGCGGCACTGTCTTCGTTCATTGGATCTGAAGCTGCCAGCGAAGAATTGGATGTGTGTAGCCTGCTGGGATCACCCACGTGCCATTTGGACCGAAGTTCCATTGCGAGCCAAAGCTCGGTGGCGCACTCATCTGCGCCGTCGTCAGCCCGGTTGCGCCCTCCGCTCCACTACCGTTCACGCCGACCGTCTTGCCGCTTGTCTCTATGTCCCAGAAGTCATTGGATATTGGACCGCTGTTTACGCCGATGAAGCCTCCGATCGGGGACGGCCCGAAGAGCGTAACGTGCCCGGTCGAGAACGATTCTTGGATGGTTCCGGAGTTGTCGGCAACGAAGCCGCCATTGTCGCCCAGACCGAGTTGCGTCTCGCCCGTCGCATACGATTGCGTGATGGTCCCAGTGTTGGACATGGCGAGGCCGCCGACTCCGCTCCCATGCGATCCGCTGAATGCGCCGCCGGAAGCGAACGATTGGTTGATGACGCCCGCGTTCTCACCGACTAGGCCGCCGAGCCCTGCCTGGCCGCTCAGGTCAACGGCACTCGACGAACGTTCAATCGTTCCTTCGTTGCGCGAGACCAACCCTCCCATGACACTACCGAAGAAGCCGTTCTGGTCGGTTACAGAACCGGACGTATGTACGTTGACCAGCGTCCCCCGGTTCAGTCCCGCGAGCAAGCCGACGCGCGTGTTGTCTTCCGTGATCGCGGCACCGTTGACGCTGAGATTGCGCACGATTCCAGTCGGTCCGATTATGGCGAATAGACCGACATAATCGGCATCTGTTGCGCCTGCAAGGTCCCCGATAGAGAATCCGGCGATGGTGTGCCCCCTCCCGTCGAACTGTCCGGTAAAAGCACTTTGAGTCGCTACGCCAATGCCCGCATTGCCGGCAGCCGTCAACGTGACATTCCTGCCGAGGGCATAAGTGCCGGCTAGATCATTCGATACATTAGCGAGATCCGCGCCGGTGTTGACAAGGCGATAGGTCGTGAACTGCGAGAGGAGGCCGCTATAGGGGGCGGCAACCCACGATGGATTCGCACGAACGGTGCCCGGTGTATAGGTGCCGTTCATATCGTGTAGAACGGACACGACACCTGTGCTATGCGACCAGTCGAGGGTGCCGCGATTGATCGTGCTGCCACCGTTGTCTATGCCGTTCGCGTCGGCGCGCAACGTTAGATTGCCCGCGCCGGCGTTCGCTATCGTCATGCCTTGCCCAACCACCGTGGAGTGACTTGCGTTCAGCGTTAGCGAGGCGTCGCCGCTCCAGCGCACGTTCGAAATCACGTTGATGTCGCCTCTGGTGCCGTCCTTTCCGGTGGTGTTGACCGTCACCGATGTCCCGTTGGACAGTACCCGCGTGAACGTACTGGCTGCATGCGGGCCGGCCGTATAAGCTGGCGTGGTCAGATTCCATTGCGCCGCGTCGATCATCACATAATCAACGTTGAGCGATGCGCCATTCATATCGAGCGTGCCACCGCTGCCGTCGGCGTTAGTTGCGCCGATGTTGCCGTGCGCCTGCACGGTGCCGCTGTCGGCGACAAGCCACACGCGGCCATCGCGCGTGGCGGTACCGGTCGCGCGCAGTTCGCTGTGACGTCCAGCCAGCGCGAAGACATTGCCATCGGCGGCTTGCAGACTGATCTGCGCCGCTTTGACCGTGCCGGTGTTGGTAACGCTGCCGTGGCTGCCGGTCTGCACGAACACTTGCTGGCTGCTAGTCGCGTCGTGGAGCAGAACCTGACTGCCGACCGCTAGTTCGGCGGCGCCTTGTGGTGCGCGGATGTCGCCGCGATTGACGATCAGATTCCGCGAGATGAGAAATACATCGCTGCCGCTCGAACTGATTTTTCCGAGGTTCACCACGACGCCGTTACCTGTTCCCGTGAGCGTCAGGTCGCCGCCGGCCATGAAGGGTTTGGTATCGCCGTCGAGTGCAGACGCAACGAACCGGCCACCCGTCGATATGACACCGCCCGGACCGACGACCACTCCTTGCGGATTGATGAGATAAAGAGTTCCGGTCGCGCTCAGCTTGCCGTCGATCAGCGAGCGGTCAGTGCCGGTGACCCGATTGAGCGTCGCACCCGTGCCATTATTGATGGCAACGGTCTCGCAGTTGCCGATAGAAAAGCTTCGCCAGTCGATTACGCCACGCGGTGATGTTTGCGTGATGCCCACCGAAGCGACTTGGGTGGTGATTGAGCCTTGTCCGGCCACAAAATGACCGCCTTGGGGAAGCGACCCGGCCGCCGATGCATCTGCAATACATACAATCATAGCTGCGACAAGGACGAGCGTGTAAGCGGATCGACAGGGAGTCCAAGTGAAAGAGCGCCTGCGTTGCATGTTCGATGTCGGCACATTGCAGTCTCTGACGCCGCTGGAGCAGATAGCGGCCTGAACTCGCGGGGCAATCGAGTACATGGTTCACCTCGGCGCGCGACAAGCACGTCAGTAGAGGATAGTGCATAGAGTCGCGCACGGCGGCCCGATAAAGGGACGCACGTTCCCCTTGCCGGTGGTCGATCGGCGCGTACCGACGCAATCGGACAATGTGGGAAATGGGGCTCCGGTGCAAGTTATGCGTAAGACCGAAGCACGGCGCGTTCACCGTCACATCGTCATGTCGAAAGAACGACCTTCCAAACAGCAGGTGCACTTGTATCTTTGAGTTGCGTGCTCGGCAACTCGAACTGACCTTTTCGGATGCGATGCATCAGTTCGATCCCAGTGATCGTAGCTACTGCATTCCTGAAGCGTTTGAAACAGAGCATCGCATCGACCCTGGACTTGATGTTGCGATGGTCCTGCTCTATCAAGTTGTTCAACTACTTCGACGATCGCAACATCGTCTCCTCCGGCAGCAGCTCGTCAGTCTTCATTTCGCGCACCGCGCGATGAGATGCCGCGTAGCCATCCAGCGTGATCGTTTTCGGAGCAAGCCCTTGACTCTTGATTGCCTTTGCGAAAAAGTCTTTGGCTGCAGCGACGTCACGTCGAGCGCTGAGCCGGAAATCGACCGTTTTTCCCGCTCGATCAACCGCGCGGTAGAGGTACAGGCCACAACATTAGGCTCGCCGGGGACGGCAGACTGCGCGTGTGCGCGCGTCTGCCGCTGATGACGTCGCTTAAGCCGATCAACCGCCTCGATACATTTCGTCAATCCTGTCACCGAGAGCGCGCCGGCCAGACTCCGTCTTGACCGGCTCATCGCCTCCGACATCGCCGTGGTTTCCGCCCGCGGCATTCGGATGGGCGCTGTGAGCGGCTTGAACAGGTTGCGAAGCTGGCGCGTCGGCATTGACGCGATCGAAATGATCGTTGCCGTAACCGCCCGCCATCGCGGACATCGATAGCGACATGGAGCTTGCGACGAAAACAGCGGCGATAACTATCGTCTTCCTGGAGACTCCGGCGAGCATGTTGAATGTCGGCCTTGGTGAATAAAGAAAGGCGCCCGTTACCGACGAGGCCCAACACGCGCCCCGCGAAAATCCGGCAAAAACACCATCACGAGCATGACGAGAGCCCCCAACGCAGCACACCAGCGGACATCTACCGTCGAACCAACCCGCTCCGCAAACCGCGAATCGAGCAACGCATCCCCCAGCGCCTCCTCTGTCGACAACGCGCGATACTCAAGCCCCGTCTGCCCGCCGAGCGCCTTTAGATACCCATCTCGCAGCGCCGACAGCTCCTCATGACTCACTTCCCCCCGCTGCGCGGACGACATCGCGCTTGTCTGCACGACGTCGCTTGCGAGCCAGAACCCCGCGGGCCGGCCGTCGCTATCGGTTTTCGGTATCGGCGCTGGCTGATCGCCACCGACACCGATCAGCCACCCGCGAACTTCTCCCGGCGTAATCCCCGGCATCGACGTATCGGATAGCGGACGCGGCGGCGCCTCTTGTCCGTCGGTCATGAAAACCACCGCTACGTGGTCCCCCATCTGCTTCGCCTGGTGGATCGCCGAAAACAGTCCCCCGTTCGCGATACGGCTCGCGTTTGCCCAACGCATTCGTCCGTCGATGCCATCGAGCGATGTCGCGAGCGCGTCGTAGTGTTCGCAGACTTCGAGCGGTTCCAACAGCAGCAGCGATCGTGTGCCAGTGAACACGCTCCATCCGACTCTCGACCCACACGGCATCCGCCGCAACGCTCGGCGCATCGCCTCGCGCGCGTAGACGAGGCGGCTTGTGCGCACGCCCTCCAGCATCACGTCCTCGACATTCATGCTTTGCGTGATGTCGAAGGTCACGACGTAATCGAAGCGGTCGCGTATCAACCTCACGCCGGGCATCCATAGCGTGGCCGCAAGCAATATGACCGCGACAGCGAGCGCCCATTGCCGATAAGCCGCCGTCACGGTCACGGCAAATCCCCAAGCGCAACGTCCGGTACCTTGATCATGCGGCGAACCTCGTAAGGTTCGCGTCCATCGTCGAAAGCCTGCGCGCTCTCTGGCTGCAGCCACAGCGCGCGTTCGAGGTTATAGCGCGCGTCCCAGTCGTCGGGTTTCGCGCGAAGCAACTCGCGATAACGGTTCTTCGCAAGTTCGGCGAGCGGCGCCGACGCGATCGGATTGCCCGCGCCCACGGCGATCGCTTCGCGCAGGTACATGTTCGCAAGATCAAATAGGGCGGCACGCCCGATCTCGTCAGGATCGGCGCTAGTGACGAGCCCATCGTAAAGTTTCGCCGCCGCCTCGCGCTGCCCTGCTTTCGATAGAGCAACCGCGTGCGCAAGCCGCACACGTGGCGATTGAACGACGACACCCGACGCAGCACCCGCACGCATCACAGCCGCATTGCTCCGTTGCGCATCGACGAGACGCCAGCCTTCGAATCCAGCCCAGGCGGCGCAACAAAGCATAGCCGCCGCAAACCCTGCATGAACGACGCGCCGCCTCATGACCAACTCCGCAACAATGCAAATCGCAACGCAAACAGCAGCGCACAGCCAGCCAGCGCCAAAGCAAGAAATGACGTACTGCGGCTCCTCCCAGGCACACGCTCAACGTACGAAACCGGAAAATTCTGCTGCGCATCGATCTCTGCCATCGCCGCTGCCATCGCGCTCGAATCGTCCGTCTGGTAAAGCCGATACGGCGTCTTCAGCGACTGAAAATAGCGATGCAATTCGACCTCCTCGGACGACTCGTCGGCCGGCGTGATCGCGTTCAGATCGGTGCTGTTCGCGCTGCTGCGCAAGTAGATGAAATACACCGTGATGCGTTCGCGCGCGAGCCCCGCCGCGATGCGCGAGCGCATCGGCGCATCGATATGCGCGCCACCGTCCGAGACGAGGATGATCACGCGATTTCCGTTGTAGTCGCGCCGCTCGAACTGGCCAATCGCCGCGAGCAGCCCGCGATCGAGCCGCGTATCCGGCATCCCTCGTCCGATGCCGGTGCTGGCCACGGCGCTCTGAATCGCTTCCTTGTCGCGCGTGAGAGGCAACACGAGCAGTGGGCTCGTGCCGAACATCATGAACCCGACAAGGTCGTTGCCGCGTTTATCGATGAAGCGCGTGAGCACCTCGCGCGCCGACGCGTTCTTCGACACGCCGCCCGCCATCGCGCCCGCCGCGTAGACGCTCTTCGGCGGAACGAACGCGTCCATGCTCGAACTCCGGTCCATCAGCACCATGATCTCGGCGCCTCGCGCGACACGCGTCACCGCTTTTTCGGTCTCGCGCGGATCGGCGAGTCCGATCACGATCAACAGCATCGTGGCCACCGCGAGCACGCGCAGTGCGATGCCGGCGGCATGACCCAGCCGGTCACGCGGCAACCATGCGACGTGCGAGTACAGCAGCGTGTCGCTGATGCGCGGCGCGAGCGGCAACAATGCAAGCGGAAGCAGCGCGAGCATCCAAGGCGATGCGAAACCGAACGAGGCGGTCATCTTCGATTGCGCCTTTCGAGGCGGCGCAAGTCGCGGCACAAGTCGAGCAGCCGATAGGACTCGTGCGCCGGCGCAAGCGCGTAAAACCGATCGCCGGAGTGCGCGTAGAAGCGTTCGATCGGGGCTCGCATCGGTTCTAGATACGGCGCTCGGACGAACAGAGCGTCGAGCGTGCCCGGATGGAGAGCTTGACCGGCGGCATCGTTCAGTGCGCGATGGACTTGGCGCCAAGCGTCGGAATCGTGATCGACCTGGGCCGGATCGAATCTCTTCAGCGAATGCCACGCACGCGCGAAAGGCATTTGGCAGGCATCGCGATGATTGCGCCACAGCCACCATCCGAACCACGCGAACACAACAACTGCAAGCGTCACCAGTGACACAGTCAAGCGCCTCTGCAGCGGCGCCGTCGGCAGAAGCGAGGGCTGTCGGTCGGGCTGCAATGGTTGCAACTCGCCTTGAGCGAATGCGATGCGAGGCGTCAGCGGCGCCACGCTCACCGGCCATGCGGCAACGCTCAGTGCCGCGCCGCCGGACGTGCGGCTAGTCAGCGTCAAAGCAGGCAACGCGATCGCAGCGAGTGTCTGCGGCGCGTTGATCACCTGATATTCGAGCACGAGCCATCGGTTCCCGGCGCCGTCCGTTTCGATCGCAGCCGCGCGTCGCGTGAGCCACGCCCCGGTGCGCTCCAGCGGCGGTAACGCAGAAGGTTCGAACGGTCGGTTGCCCACGCGCAGCAAGACGCGCTGCGTCATCACATCGCCTAGCGTGTAGCCGAAACTGCGCGGCTGCTCGGTCGTCGCGACGGCCGATTGCTGCGCGAACGCGTGAGGCGCAAGCGCCATCAGGGCAATCACGATGACCCATCGCGCGATCATCCGGCCATCTCCAGGAAGTATCGCGACAACGCCTCCGGATCGAACGTTCCGCTCAGATACAGCGGACGCACGCCGTGCGCGCGGCACAAGCCATCGATCTGGGCGCGCCGATGCCGGACCGCATCGCGCCATTGCATGCGCAGCGCGGGGCGCATCCACAACGCGCGCCGCTCGTGCGACTCCGCATCGCGCACCATCATGAGCGCGTTGCGCGATGGCGCTTCCAGTTCGAGCGGATCCCACACGACGAGCGGCACGACAAGAGCCGGAGCCATTAGCTCGAACGATCCGCGCAAGGTATCCAGTGGCCAGTGAAAATCCGATACGACGAACACGATCCCCTCGCGCCCGCTCAGTCGTTCCGCTGCGCGCTGCAGGCCAGCCGCACCGCTGCCACCACGTTGCGCCGCCAGCTTGCGCCCTTCGTGCAACAATGCGCGCATCGCCGCGCCCGCGCCTCGATGACGACGCGGAGGCATCGTGAGCTCATCGCGCAACGCAGTATCGAACGCGAGCAGTCCAACCGGGTCGCCCACGCGAAATGCACTGCGTCCCAGCGAATCGACGAATTCGCCGGCGATGTCGAGCTTGGTGCGCGCCGAGCCGAACGTCATCGATGCCGATACGTCCACGAGCGCATGCACCGTGACTGCCGAGCGCTGTCGATGCAGCCGCACGAGCCACTCGCGCCCCGGATGCCGCAAGCTGGCGCGCAGATCGAGGCGACGCGGATCGGGGTGATCGAAGAGACGTGCGTGGGTTGCGAAGGCCTGTCCGCCACCGATGCTCGAACCGTGATGCGATCCCGGACGATAGCCGTGTACCTGCGACGGCATCCGGTAATGGAATTCGTGTGCCGGGCTCATCGCGCAGCCTCCGCTTCAGGGCGCGGCCACGCGCAGCATGATCGCCTGCGCGAGCGCGTCGGCGAGTTCTGCGCGGCGCAGTTCATAGATCGGCGTGAAGAACACGCGATGACCGAGCGCCGCCGGCAACACCGTGTGAATGTCCTCCGGAATCAGGTGTGCGCGTCCCGCGAGCCACGCAACCACGCGCGCTGCACGCACCAGCGCACTCATTCCGCGCGGACTCGCGCCCGCCAGTACGAGCCGATCCATATCGACGTCGTCGAGCACGATGCCGTATTGCGCGGGCCGTTCGGTCGCTTCCCAGAGTTGCAGCACGTATCGTTCGATGGTTTCGCTCGCGCGCACGCTGCGCTGGATCGACGCCGCCACCGCGTTCAACTCGCGCCACGCGAACATACCGTCAGGCACCTGTTCGAGCACGGTATCGACGTCATGGAAATGCGGATCGAAGACGAGGCGGCTGCGAATCGCGGGCTCGGGCGGCGTCGTCATGGTCAGCTCGAACATGAAGCGGTCGCGCGCGGCGGACGCCAGCTCGAAGGTCTCCTCCTTCTCGACCTTGTTGCGATCCGCAAACACCGTCATGTGCGGAAAGTGATGCTCGCGATTGAACGCGGACACGGAACGCTCCGCCATTGCGCGCAGCAAGAGCGATTGCACCTGCGGCCGCGCGCGGTTGATCTCGTTGAAGAAGAACGTCGTGAGGCACTCGCCATGACGCAGCAGCGGACCGGGATCGATGCGCGGCGCACCTTCGGCATCGACATAGGTGTGATAGATGAGATCGCCCGGCATCAGGTCGATGGTGCCCTCGACCCGCTCGAACTCGCCGCCGATCGCCCGAGCGAACGCACGCAGCAGCGTGGTTTTGCCGACGCCGACGTCGCCTTCGAGCAGCACGTGTCCGCGCGCGAAGAGCGCCACGGTGATGAGGCGGGTCACCTCCGGCTGGCCGACGACCGCCTGCGCAACCGCCGCTTCGAGCTGCAGCGCGTTGCTGCGCCAGTCCTGCAACGCTTCGTCAGACAACATCGGGCTTCTCCCTGTCAGCGGCCAAGCTGACAGGCAAGTGTCATGCCAATCGATGCGATCGGCATGAGAAGCAAGTCATGCGGGACAGGGAAGCACAGAGTGTCACGTAATCGCAAACTTACCGATGACACACTCTGGAACCCGCCTCACGCATGCCCGCGAAATTTCGCGCACATTCTGAACGCATCCTCCGAAAGTGGGATTTGCTTGGCGCGGCAATAGTGCGTCGTCAGCTTCAGCAGTTCCTTGATATCCCGTCCGCTCGAGTTCGGATACGCATCCGTCAGCATTTCGAGAAGACCGTCATCGAGATCCGCGCCCAGTTGCTCGGCGAGCAGTTTCCACAGACGGATCGCATCGGCCGCAGGCGGAATCTCGTACTGAATTTTCGCGATACAGCGCGACCGGATCGCATCGTCGACGTCGTCGATGCGGTTGGTCGTCATGAACAGCAAGCCGTTGAAGTACTCCAGCGTGCGCAGGAATTCCGCCACGATCGCGTTGTGCTCGAGATCGTTGTCTCGGCGGCGGATATAGACGTCGGCTTCGTCGAGCAGCAGGATCGCGTCCCAGCGCACCGCGCGCTGCAGGATGCCCGACAGCGTCGCGCCGACCGACGCCGCCGACGTCCCGAGTTGCCCCGAATGCACGCGATACAGCGGCTTGCCGACCACCTCCGAATAGACCTCGGCGGTCAGGGTCTTGCCGAGACCGGGCGCGCCTTGGCAAAGGATCGTCGTGCCGCCCGACTTGCCTGCGACGAAGTCCTGCACGAGCACCTCGCTCTTCGACGTGAGGATGTCGATCAGGTCGCGATGGTGGGCCGGCAGCACCAGCTTGTCGCGCAGTTCGGGCTGATAGCGATACTCGGCGACATGCGCCACATGCGCCCAGACGGGTCGATGCCACTCCAGATGAAACAGGCACAGGTAGCAATGCAGCGGGATCGCGTCGAAGCCGCTCTCAATGTGCGCCGCACGCCAGAAGCCGGCGTTGGCTGTCAACTGGAAGCGGCGTTCGAGCGTCTCCTCGTCGTTGACGCACTTCGCGCTCACGCCATCGACGATGCGCGTCAGTTCGGCCACGCCCTTTGCATCGATCGTGAAAGCCGCCTTCGAGACGACGAACTGCCCGCCGAAGCGCCGCTGAAACCTCACGAAGCGCTCCGCCTGCCGCTCATATTCGCGCTTGAACTCCGCGCATTCCTTGTAGAAGCCGAACTCCGCGAGCAGTTCTGGAATCGTGCGATCGACGATGTCGTGACGGTAGATCACGATCGACGTCGTCATGCCCGAGTGGCGCATGTGCGGATCGGCGCGCGGCGAGTTGGCCGCCTGCATCGTGTTCGCCAGCATGTCGATGACGACGTACGGCGCGCCCTGATCCGGCTCGACGTGTCGAATGCGGTGCACGAGCCACGGCAACAGCGTGGCGTCTTTCGCGCGGCAATAGAGCCAGCCGTCGATCGCATCGCGCGCGAGATACGCGATGAGTCCCGGCACCACGTGTTCGAGCGACGGAATCGTCCGGGCCTGCGGCGCGTTGTGGATGTTGTCGAGCGCGAGCATCTGGAACATCAGCGCGCTCTCGTTGTTCGCGCGGCTCAACGAGTAGAGCGTGTTGAGCGACCTCGAATCGAACAGCGCGCTCGATACCATCATCCTGCCGTGACACGCGCCCTGGTCATGCAGTTGCCGCGCGAGCGGCGAGCCTGATTCGATCATCGCGAGCAATGGATGAACCAGCGATTCCGGTATTTCAAAATCCATTCATGCACTCCCGCTAGTCGAGGAAGAACTGGATTGCCATGCTTACGATAGCTGGCTGGACCGCATGCGGCCCGTTGAACTCGATGTAGTGCACGTCGTAGCCCGCTGCATTCAGCTTCTGCGCGTTCACGCGCGCGCTCGTCTCGACAGGCAGTTGCTCGTCGCTCAAGCCGTGCGCGATGAAGACCTTCGGCGCGCCCTCCTGCGTGAAGACCGACATGAAGCCGCCGGAGAACGCGATTACATGGCTCGCGACGTCCCCGTTGGTGATGCCGATCGACATCGCATAACTTGCGCCGTCCGAGAACCCGGCGAACGCCAGATGATCCGGCGCTGCCGAATAACGCGACGTCACTTCCACGAGCGCCCGCTGCAACCGCTCCAGATCCGGGCCGCTGCCGCCTACCACGATATCCCAGGTCGGATACATCGAGTGCGGCGCAAGGATCAGGAATTTCTCGCGTTCGGCGTGTTCTTCGATGAACGGCAGCACTTTTTACGGGAAGCCGCCCGCGCCATGAAACATCACGAAAAGCGGCACCGGCCGATCCGTATCGAGTCCGGACGGAACGTAGAGCACGGCGTCGCGCTCATCGGCGATGCCGAGCCGGTTGCGGCCCGGCGGCAGCGGGCTTTTGACCGGATCGGCGGGAGTGAAGGAGAGTCGGCCGAGGAGCGAAGGATCGAACATTGGGGCCCTGATTGGAGTCCGCTGAAGCGCTGATATTTAATATATCACAATGATCTCCTTAGGAAGAAGAGACCTCGAACCTTCGTATGCCATCGACCCTTTGCATGAAAAGCACTGAAGATCGTGCTGCCCGCGTCGCTGCCGTCCGTGTTCGCCGGCATCCGCATCGCGGGCGCCTACTCGATCCTCGTGCTGATCGCAGCGGAAGTGGTCGGCGCGAAGGCGGGCCTCGGCTGTCTCGTCAACTACTCGCAGTTCACCTTCGAGATCCCGAAGATGTACGCGGGCATCATCACACTGGCGCTGCTCGGGCTCGCGTTCAATCACCTGGTCCTGTTCGCCGAGAGGTGGCTCGCCGCATGGAAGAAGCAAGAATGAGCGCGACCGGCAGACCACGCGTGGGCGCGACGGATGCGCAACGCCCCTGGGCCGCGTGCACTGAGCAACGCGCGACGCGCCCGCGTTCATATCGATACGAGCCTTCATTGTTTGGCGCGCAAACGCCCGGTGCATAAAATGACCGGCCCAACGTCCACACAACGACAGGAGCACCATGAGCGCCGACGAAAGACTGAATTGCCTGATCGAACCCGGCCGCACGTCGAGCAACCCGAAGGCGAATTATCGGAATGCAACACGCTGGGGCGATCTCGTCTTCGTGTCGGGCAAGTCGGCAAACGGCGCGGTCGGCGGCAAGGCGCCGCACGGCAGGCTCGGCGACACCCTGACGCTCGCGGACGGCGTCGCTTTCGCGCGCGAGGCGGCGCTCGAACTGCTGCTCGTGCTGCGCGACGAACTCGGCAGCCTCGACAAGGTCAGGCAGGTGCTCGACCTGCAAGGATTCGTGAATGCGGACGCTTCGTTCGAGGATCACGCGAAAGTGCTCGACGGCGCATCGGATGTACTCGCCGAAGTGCTGGGTGAAGCGGGCGTGCATGCCCGCTCGGTGTTCGGCGCGGTCTCGCTGCGAGGCGGCCAGCCGGTCATTCTGCGAGCCGTTGTGGGCGTGAGCGCATAGCGCGTAACCGAGCGCGGCTCAGCGCCCCTTCCACGGCACGAGCCGCCGCTCCAGCGCGCGCATGCCGAAGTCGAAGATCCACGCGATGGCACCGATCAGCACGATGCCCATCACCACCACGTCGGTGCGCAGGAAGCTCGATGCGTTGAGCACCATCTGCCCGAGGCCGGCGGTGGCGGCGACCATCTCGGCGGCGACGAGCGTGGTCCACCCGAAGCCCACGGCGATGCGCAGGCCCGTCAGTATCTCGGGCAGCGCGGCGGGCAGCACGACGTGCCACACGACCTGCCGGAAGTTCGCGCCGAGCGACCACGCCGCGTTCACCTGCTCGGCGGTCGCGCTTTTGACGCCCGCACGCGCGGCCATCGCGATCGGCGCGAAACATGCGAGCCAGATCACGACGATCTTCGCGGTCTCATCGATCCCGAAGTAGATGACGACGAGCGGCAGATACGCGAGCGGCGGCAGCGGCCGATAGAACTCCAGTGGCGGATCGAGCACGCCGCGCGCGATGCGGCTCACGCCCATCAGAATGCCGGTCGGCACCGCCGTGACGACTGCCAGCGCGAATGCGCCGAACACGCGGATCGCGCTCCACAAAAGATGTTCGGAGAGCGGCAGTCCGCCCTGGAGCCGTCCATGTAATGCATCGATGAATGCGTGCCAGACGGCCTCGGGCGAGGGCAGAAAGAGCGGCGGCAGCCAGTGAAAATGCGTGGCGGCCCACCAGAGCACCGCGAGCGTCGCGATGCACAGCGCGCTGGGCAGCGCGGTCGGGCCCGAGCCCGGCATGCCGCGATAGCGCGCGCGCTGCTTCGCGCGGGCGGCACGCCGTGCAGTCCGCGGCGTCGTTGCGGAGCGCGGCAGCGGGACGTCCTGAGCGGGATGAGTCACGCCACCTCCGTCTCGGTGCGATGCAGGCGGCGCGTCAGCCGCTCGCGCCACCCGATGAATGCGGGTGACGACTTCACGGCGTGGGCATCGCGGTTACGGATGTAGTCGCGCGAGAAGGGCAGCTCGTGCACTTCCTCGATGCGTCCCGGGCCGGGCGTCATCAGCACGAGGCGCGTCGCCAGAAAGAGCGCTTCCTCCACGCTGTGCGTGATGAAAAAGACCGTCTTTCCGGTGCGCGCCCACACGTCGAGCACCAGCTCCTGCACGTTCTCGCGCGTGAGGGCGTCGAGCGCGCCCATCGGCTCGTCCATCAACAGCACTTCGGGATTGCTCGCGAGCGCCCGCGCAATCCCGACGCGTTGCTGCATGCCGCCCGAAAGTGCGTAGACCTTCGCCTGCTCGTGCTGCGCGAGGCCGACGAGCGCGAGCGTGCGGCGCGCGATCTCGCGGCGCTCGTTGCGCTTCACGCCGCGAAAGCGCAGGCCGAGCGCGACGTTGTCGATGACATTGAGCCACGGCATCAGCGCATGTTTCTGGAACACGACGCCGCGCTCGGCGCCGGGCCCGACGATCGGCGCGCCGTTGAGCGATGCGTCGCCTTCGGTCGGCTCCAGAAAGCCGGCGAGGCAATTCAGCAGCGTGGTCTTGCCACAGCCCGATGCGCCGAGCGCCACCAGGAACTCGCCGCTGCCGATCTGCAAGTCGACGCCCTTCAACGCGGGCGTGCTCGCGCCTTCGTAGGTGACGCCGAGATTGCGGATGGAAAGCGACGTCATTTCGCGGCCTGCTGCGCGAAGCGCGGATCGACGCCCGTGGAGTAATCAGCGAGCACGTTCTGAATCGTGCCCTGTTGCCTGAGGAACTGCGCGGTGGCGGCAAGTGATTTCGCCGCGCCGGACTGCTGTCCGCCGCCGAGCCACGTCGGCGACGCCTGCTCGCCCGCGGTCGGGAAGGCGTAGAGCGCGAGACTCGCGGGCACGTCGGCGACGTTCGCGCCGGATTCCTGCGCGACGGCCTGCACCTGTTTCGATGCGGCGGTCCAGTCGGCCTTGTGGTCGCGGTATTGCGCATCGGTATCGGCGAGCACCTTGACGAGACCATTCAGGAAGACGGGATTGTCCTGCGCGAACTTGCGCGACGCGACGAAGCCGTCGAACGTCGCCTTGCCCGATTCCTTCGCCACCTCGCCCGATGTGATGAGCACACGACCGCTCTGCTTGGCCTTGGCGAGCACCGGGTCCCAGATGTAAGTTGCGTCGATATTGCCGCGCTCCCACGCCGCCGCGACTTCGGGCGGACGCAGATTGACGATCTTCACCGTCGACGGATCGACGCCCGCCTGCTGCAAGGCGACGAGCGCATGGAAGTGCGAGGTCGACACATACGGCACGCCGAGCGTCTTGCCCTTCAGATCGGAGAGCTTGCTCACGCCGGACCCGTTGCGCGCGACGAGCGCTTCGGCGTCGTTGATGTTGTCGAGAATCCAGAACAGCGAAAGATCGACGCCTTGCGAGAGTCCCGCCGCGATCGGGCTGGAGCCCGCTTCGCCCACCTGTATGGAGCCCGACGCGAGTGCGCGGATGACGTCCGCGCCGCTGCCGAGCTTGCGATACGTGACCTTGTATCCCGTGGCCTTCTCGACGGCTCCGCTTGCCTGCGCGTAGCGCCAAGGCACCACCATGTCCTGATAGCCGATGACCACCTCGCGCGTTTCGGCCTGTGCGCGAGCGGGCGCGAGAACGACGGCGGCGAGCATGAAGGAAGCGGCGCCGGCGATCAGCGTGCGGCGATGGATAGGAAGTTTCATGGAGCGGACGGAGTGGTGTGATGAAGCCTTCGACTATAGGCACTTTGCATGCCGCGGCTACGAATCAAATATGCGTAGCAAATGACGCGGAGCGTGCTTCGCAAATACGGCGGGCCGTACTTCGAACCGTTTGACGCGAGCCGTCATTTGCAAATGAAAAATGCTTGGTTCCACCTCCGGCGGATGTCTCGCATAGTCGGGCGTGATGGCTATAGACGGTTGATTCTTCATCAGACGAGTACCGCCGCCATCGCTTCTGTGACGAACGAAAATACGGAGACGTCATGACTGACGTAGTACAGGAACGTGTGATTCATCCCGTTTTGGAAGCGGCGCGCGAAGCGGGCGCCGAGGCGCATCTGGCGTATGCCGGCAGCGTATCGCCGGCGGACGCGTGGGCGCTCGTGCAGACGGGCGAGGTCGTGATGGTCGACGTGCGCACGGCCGAAGAGCGCAAATTCGTGGGTTACGTGCCCGAGAGCGTGCACGTCGCGTGGGCGACGGGCACGAGCCTTTCACGCAATCCACGCTTCGTGCGCGAACTGGAAGCCAAGACCGGCAAGGACGCGGTCGTGCTGCTCCTGTGCCGCAGCGGCAAGCGCTCGGCCGCGGCCGCCGAAGCCGCGACGAAGGCGGGCTTTACCCATGCGTTCAACGTGAGCGAAGGATTCGAAGGCGAACTGGATGACCAGCAGCGGCGCGGCACGCTGAACGGCTGGCGCTATCTCGGTTTGCCCTGGATCCAGGACTAGAGCGCGCCAACATCATAGAAAGGACTGCACTGTGGCTGTATTTGACATCGACGACATCGTCCAATCGCTTCAGACGGTCCGCCAGCAGTGGCGGGAAGTGCAAAAGCGTTCGCTCGAGCCGGGCGGGCGCGAGCTCCCTGCACGCGAGGCGCTCGCCGATATCGTCGGCGCGTTGAAAGGCGCACTTTTTCCGATGCGGCTCGGGCCGCCCGACCTGCGCCAGGAAAGCGAGAATTTCTACGTGGGGCATGCGCTCGACTTCGCGTTGCAGGGCCTGCTCGCGCAGGCGAAGCTGGAGCTGCAATACAAGGCACGCCATCAGCCACGCAACGACTACGCGGTCGACACGCGCGCGAGCGATGCGATACGCGAGTTCGCCAAAACCCTGCCACGCATCCGCACCCTGCTCGACAGCGACATCCTCGCGGCCTATCAGGGCGATCCGGCGGCGGGCAGCGTCGACGAGGTGTTGCTCTGCTATCCCGGGATTCTAGTGATGATTCACCACCGCATCGCGCACGAGCTTTATCGGCTCCAGCTGCCGCTGCTCGCGCGCATCGTGGCCGAACTCGCACACGGGGAAACCGGCATCGATATCCATCCCGGTGCGCGCATCGGCTCCGGATTCTTCATCGATCACGGCACGGGCGTAGTAATCGGCGAGACGGCCGTGATTGGCAACCACGTGCGCATTTATCAGGCGGTGACGCTCGGCGCCAAGCGCTTTCCGCGCGACGCGGAAGGTCATCTCGAGAAAGGGCTCGCACGTCATCCGATTGTCGAGGACGACGTCGTGATCTATGCCGGCGCGACGATCCTCGGACGCGTGACGCTCGGACGCGGCGCGGTCATCGGCGGCAATGTATGGCTCACGCACGACGTCGCGCCGGGTGCGTCGGTCACGCAGGCGCTGTCGCAGAGCGGCGAGGTCGCGACGCGCGCCCAGACGCCGCAGACCGAGCCCGTCTCGTCATGAGCACACTGGTGCGCCATTTCGGCGCGACCGTTCGCGAACTGCGCGAGTCGCGCGGCTGGACGCAGGAACAACTTGCGGAGCACGCGGGCTTGAACCGGTCCTACGTTGGAGAGATCGAGCGCGGGTCGTGCATCGCATCGATCGTCACCGTCGACAAGCTCGCGCACGCGCTTCGCGTACCGATGGCGCGTCTCCTGTCGCCCTCGCAGCGCGACGAATCGGAACCGCTGACCGACGCCGCTGGGGAAAAGTAAAAAGGTGACGGCTATAGCATGTTGAACGGGGTTTGTGGCCTCGTAATAATGACGCCCGTTCATAAGCATTCCTGTTCTTCTCATATAGACCCCGGAGCTTCCCATGACCGCAACCGTCGGCGGCGCGTCCGCGCTCGGCGATACCGCAGCACGGCAACTAGCCAATGCCACCAAGACCGTCCCGCAGCTTTCGACTATTACGCCTCGCTGGCTCACGCACCTGTTGCAATGGCTGCCGGTCGAGGCCGGTATCTATCGTCTGAACCAGGTGAAGAATCCCGAGGCGGTGCGTGCGTTGTGCACGCAGCGTGAAGACGAAAGCATACTGCCGCGCACGTTCGTGCCGTATGAAGAAGCGCCGCGCGAGTACTTCCTGAATGCGGTGAGCACGGTGCTCGACGTGCAGACGCGCGTAGCCGATCTCTACAGCAGCCCGCACGATCAGACGAAGGAGCAGTTGCGCCTGACCATCGAGACGATCAAGGAGTTGCAGGAAAGCCAGTTGATCAACAATCCCGACTATGGCCTGCTCGCGAATGTCGCCGAAGAACAGCGCGTGTTTCCGCTGACCGGCGCGCCGACGCCGGACGACCTCGACGAGTTGCTCACGAGGGTGTGGAAAGAGCCGGCGTTCTTTTTGACGCATCCGCTCGCGATCGCCGCGTTCGGCCGCGAATGCACGCGCCGTGGCGTGCCGCCGCCGACCGTGAGCCTGTTCGGCTCGCAGTTCATCACATGGCGTGGCATTCCGCTGATTCCGTCGGACAAGGTGCCGGTGGCGGACAACAAGACCAAGATTCTGCTCCTGCGCGTAGGCGACAAGCGTCAGGGCGTGGTCGGCCTGTATCAGCCGGGCGTGGCGGGCGAGCAGGGTCCGGGATTGTCGGTGCGCTTCATGGGCATCAACAATCACGCGATCGCGTCGTATCTGATCTCGCTGTATTGCTCGCTCGCCGTGCATTCACCGGATGCGCTGGCGGTTCTGGATGACGTGGAGATCGCCAAGTACCATGAGTATCCCGACACCTACCGATAATCCCGTGAGCGACGCCGGGCCGTGGCTGCCTCAAGCGGATGCGCCGGCCGGTTTGCCCGATGTGGCGACACTCGCGCGCCTCGCCAACGAGTTGTTTTCGAACGCGCCGGGCAGCGCGACGCCCGCGGCCGCGAGTCTCGGCAGCGGCGGCGGCGACTCGATTTCGGCGACGCTGCCGTACACTGCCCCTGTGACGAGCGTGGCGAGCAACCCTGCGCCGCCGGGCTCGCCGCTCGCGGGGCCGGGCGGCACGGGCACGGGCGTGCCGGGTGTCGCGATTCCCCAAGGCCACGTGCCCGGTGCGAATCTCGCGCCGTCCTCGCCGATCTACGTTTTGTCGCTCGGCAACCGCGCGCCCGCGCTCGCCCCGCACGCGATCTCGCACGACGGCGTGCCGGATCTCGCGCAGAGCGTAGCGCCCGCGCTGGAGCCGCGCTTCGGTGGTGCTGCGCTGGGCACGGAGCCCGTGGAGCTCGAACGTCCCTCGGCGCCGGGCGTGCCGAGCTCAGGCTATTACTTCCTGAACGAAGGCGGTCAGCCCGCGCATGCGCATCGGGAAGCGCTGAAGCCCGGACAAAGCGTCAGCGCTGAATCGTTCGGCCTTCCCGGCGACGACTTCCTGCGCTCGCTGTCCGGCGAACGGCACGGCGCGCCCGCGCCCGGCGGACTCGATCGCGCAGGCTCGTATTACTTTGCCGAAGACGAGCGCAAGCAGGCGTCTTATGCGAAGTCCGCGCATCCTCCGTTCGATGTCAACGCCGTTCGCCGCGACTTCCCTATCCTTCAGGAGCGCATCAACGGCCGCCAGCTCGTCTGGTTCGACAACGCTGCGACGACGCAGAAGCCGCAGGCGGTCATCGACCGGCTTGCGTATTTCTATGCGCACGAGAACTCGAACATCCACCGCGCGGCGCACACCATCGCCGGGCGTGCGACCGATGCCTACGAAGGCGCGCGAGAGACGGTGCGGCGCTTTCTCAACGCATCGTCGACGGAAGAGATCATCTTCGTGCGCGGCACGACCGAAGGCATCAACCTGGTCGCGAAGTCGTGGGGTGCGAAGAACGTGGGTGAGGGCGACGAGATCATCGTGTCGCATCTCGAACATCACGCGAACATCGTGCCGTGGCAGCAGCTCGCGGCGGAAAAGGGCGCGAAGCTGCGCGTGATTCCCGTCGACGACTCGGGTCAGGTCAGGCTCGACGAGTATCAGCGCATGCTCAACGGACGCACGAAGATCGTGTCGGTGACGCAGGTGTCGAACGCGCTCGGCACCGTCGTGCCGGTGCAGGAGATCGTCGCAATGGCGCATCGCGCGGGCGCGCGTACGCTCGTCGACGGCGCGCAGTCGGTGTCGCACATGCGGGTCGACGTGCAAAGTATCGATGCGGACTTCTTCGTGTTTTCGGGACACAAGATCTTCGGGCCGACGGGCATCGGCGCGGTGTACGGCAAGCGCGAAGTGCTGGAGGACATGCCGCCGTGGGAAGGCGGCGGCAACATGATCCAGGACGTTACCTTCGAGCGCACCGTGTTTCAGGGTCCGCCGAGCCGCTTCGAGGCAGGCACTGGCAATATCGCGGATGCGGTCGGCCTCGGCGCCGCGCTCGACTACGTGACGCGCATCGGCATCGAGAATATCGGGCGCTACGAGCATGATCTGCTCGCCTATGCCACCCACCTGCTGCGGCCGGTGCCCGGCGTGCGGCTCATCGGCACGGCAGATGACAAGGCGAGCGTGCTGTCGTTCGTGCTCAAGGGCTACCAGCCGGAAGAAGTCGGGCGAGCGCTCAACGAGGAAGGCATCGCGGTGCGGTCGGGGCATCATTGCGCTCAGCCGATCCTGGGGCGCTTCGGCGTCGAGGCGACAGTGCGGCCGTCGCTCGCGTTCTATAACACGTGCGATGAAGTGGACCGCATGATCTCGGTAGTGCGGCATCTGGCGGCGCGAAGGTGAAACGGCGCGGCGCATGAAAGCTCATGCGCCGCGTTTCTCACCGCAATGACAGAGGCATTCGCGCCCCTTACACCTTGCCGAGCACGCCAAGCCAGGCCTGCCCGATGACTTCGTGCGCAGCATCCGCATTGGGCGGATGAAACGCGCCGGCGCGCACGTCGCGATAAAGCCGTTCGAGCTCGTGATGACGCGATAGCGACGCTGCGCCCGCAATCTTCAGCGCGAGATTCACCACGCGCAATGCGCCATCGACCGCATGCTGCTTCGCCGCGAGCAGATGCGCGATCCACGGCTCGTCCTCGCCGTAGCCCGTCCACCAGCGCTGCGCCGCTCGTTCGACCAACGCCTCGATGCTCGCGAGCTCGATGGCCGCCTGCGCGACCGCCTGTTGGGTGAGCGGCTTATACGCGTAGGTCTTGCCGCCGATGGCGGCCGAACTGCGCTCTTTCGCCGATTCCACTGCCACGTCGAAGGCGCGTTTCGCGATGCCGTAATAGACCGCGCCGAGGCCCGGCAGCACGGCGCCCAGAATCCCATCGACGAAGGGATCGTCGGGAATGCCCGCAGGCAGCACGCGGATCACCCTTTCGCGCGGCGCGATCGCGCCTTCGAGCCACGTGTCGTCGCTGCGCGTCCCGCGCAGGCCGAGCGCATCCCACGTCTTCACCGTGCGATGTCCGCCTGAGTCGCGCTGAATGAACGCATGCACGATCTTCGGTGCCTGCGGATCGGTATCGTCGATGCCGTGCACGCCGAGCCAGTCCCATGCGGGCGCGAGCGAGGTGAAAATCTTGCGTCCGTCGAAGCGATAGCCGCCGTCCGCCGACGGCGTCGCCTTCACCGACGACCACGCGAGACCAAGATCGTTGCCCGGCTCGCCGTGGCCCGCGGCGAACACCTTGCCCGCGCCCGCTTCCTCGAGAATCCATTGCGCCGATTTGTCGCCGCGCCGATACAGATGCAGCGCCGCGCCGACCCAATACAGATGCATGTTCAGCGCGAGCGCCGTCGATGGCGCGCGGTACGCGAGCCGTGTTTGTTCGCGCAGCAGTTGCGGAAGGCTGAGGCCGAGGCCGCCGAACTCGACCGGCACACTCGCACGCAGAAAATCGGCCTCCTGCAGATCGCGCAAGTCCTCGGAGAAGAACTGGTTTTCCCGGTCGTAAGCGGCGGCGCGGCTGCCGATGGCATCGAGCAGGGCGTCCGACAGCAGACGGGTCGCGCCGGCGGCCGACGCGCTTACGGGTTCGAGTACGGCGCTCATCGAATCTCTCCTTTGTCCCGCGTCATGCCAAAGCCGAGAAATACTTCTCGTCCGGCACGACACCAGTGGCGATGAAAATGCGGTTCGTATGGTTGAACCACGACGCGGTCTCGATCGCTTCGAGGATGTCGGCGTCGTCGAGGCCGAGGCTGCGCAGGCGGTCGAAGTCCTTGGTGCTGATCGCGCGCGGCGACGTGGTGATGATTTCGGCGATTTCGGCGAGCGCGAGCTGGCGCGGCGACAGGTCCGCGAGGTGATAATCGAGCGCGATGCGGCGCGCCTGCACGCGGTCGCGCAACGCCTCGCCGAGCGCATGCGCGTGATGAATCGCGCACAGCCCGCAGCCGTTCGTGCGCGACACGATGACCGCGATCAACTCGCGCTCGTCGATCGGCAGCCGCCCATCCGTGGCGCTGAAGAGCTTCTCGAAGTATTGCGTGAAGCGGCGCGCCGTATCGGGATTCAGCGACAGCGCGCGGATCCAGTTGTCGCCGCCGTGCTGCTCGATCAGTTGCCGGAGGTCGCCGCTCAACGTGTCGAGTTCCGGAACGTCGAGCCGGCCGGTCACATGCGCCTCCGTGCTCAGGACTTCTGCCATGTCGCATTCCTCGCCTGAAGGGGTGAAGAGAAGCTGCAGCCCATTATGCGCAGCGCTCGCGCCGGCGATCCAATATCGATTTGCGATTTGCAATTCATCCAGCGCGATGTCGCTGAACATCGATTAGCTTATGAGAAATCGATCATTCCGCGCACCGGCGCGTGCGCTAACTTGGAGGTCCGAACCTTGGCGTCAGGAGAACCACACAATGTCCACGCTCGCACCGTCCGATCCGTTCGCCGAACATCTGAATGCACACGATGCCGATGCGCAAAGGGAACCGCTCTCGCGCTTCGGCGTGCCCGACGAGACGCGCCTGCCGCCGCATGTCGCGTCGATCCACGCGAAATTTCGCCGCCAGTATGGCTTCGTGCCGAACTGGCTTGCGGCACACTCGGTCAATCCCGATACCGCCTATCGGCTCGTCACGTTCTACGAGCATCTGTTCGATCCGCACCGCAGCCATCTGACTGCCGCGGAGCGGGAACTGATCGCGGTGGTCACATCGGCTGCGAACGAGTGCAGCTACTGCGTGTTCAACCACACGCAGGCGCTCGCGAACGTACTGGGCGATACGGTGCGCGCGCAGCGCATCGCACAGGGCTTTCGTCATGTGCGCCTGTCGGTGAAGGAGGCTGCGCTCGCGGAAATCTCGGAGCGTCTCACGCGCGAGCCGGGCGGCATTCGCGAGGAAGATCTTCAATCGCTGCGCTCGATCGGCTTCACGCAGCAAGCCGTCACCGAGGTGCTGGAGATATCGGCGTTCTTCAATTACGCCAATCGGTTGACGATCGCGCTGAACGTGGTGCCGGACGATCAGTTTTTTGCTGGCAGGGATCTCAGGCGCGCGTGAAGCCGGGTGCCCGTTTCAGCGCGTTCTTGCAAGTTGCAGTACCTTGGCGCGATCCGCCACTCGTTCATCAACCGACGCGATGCCACACGCCCGACAACTCCACCTCGGCGCGTTCAACACGCCATGGACGCGTTGAAGCGCAGTCATAGCGCGACATCTTTCGAGCCCGTTCACGCTGCTTTCCGATCACGAGAATGACGGCGAGAATGCCTTCGCTCTCGGCGGCGGACACATCGTCGATTTGCGTCGTGAAATTCGAATTTACGAAGATGCCCTTGCGGCCCGTTTCCGGATGCGCGCGCACGACCGGATGCAAGGCCCGGTGAAACCTCTTGCCGGTATCGTCGATGCCGCGCACGCGGTTGCGTTGCCGATAGGTCGGATCGCCGTCGTGCGTAGCGGTCAGTCCTCCGGACTTTTGCGCGCGACCACGAATGCGGACGATGCCGCTATTGGGCCGACGAGCGTGCATTGCTGGAACAGCGTATCGCCGGGCTTGCATCGTTCGGCTCGGCGTACGGCGGGAGCGTGGGCGAAAGCCGGCTGTGCCTGCGCCACGACCGTCTGACGGCCTGCAATACATTGCAGAAAAGCTTCGTTGTGGAACCGTTCCCGGAGGCCTAGGTTTGAAGCAATCGGCCAGCCGCCCCGGACACGGCCTGAATCTGCACGGAGCGAAACCATGAGCGATGTCGTGGTCGAACAATCAGTCGAAGTCGAGGCCGCACTCAACTATCTCGTGCCGACGGGCGTCAAGCCGACCGCGTACGCTTACGATCCGCCGCCCGGCGTGCCGCGCCGCACCGGTGAATATCGCACGCACGCGGTGACGATTTCGAATGCGCGGCTGCGGCCGCCGCCGGGCGGTCTGTCGCTCGACAGAAACGGTTTCGAGCTGCATCGCGAGGCGAGCACACTGTCCGATTTCTCGGACGATGCCGCCATTCGTTCGGTTTACTATGCGCAATCCGAGCGACTGCTGAAGCAGTGGACCGGCGCGAAGCGCGTCGTCATCTTCGATCACACGCTGCGCGACGGCAGTGCTGCGCGCGCGAACGGTGTAAGGGAGCCGGTGCATCTGATCCACAACGATCAGACCTTCGTTTCGGGGCCGCGCCGCGTGCGCGATCATCTTCCCGCCGACGAAGCCACGCGACTGCTGCAAGGGCGCTTCGCAATCGTCAACCTGTGGCGGCCGGTGGCCGAGGTGGTCGAGTCCTCGCCGCTCGCGCTGTGCGACTCGCGCAGCATCGATGGGCGCGATATTGTCGCGCAGGACTTCATCTATCCGACGATGACCGGCGAAACCTATGCCTTCGTCCACAATCCGCGGCATCGCTGGTACTACTTTCCGCTGATGTCGCCCGACGAGGCGCTGCTCATCAAGATTTATGACTCGGCGGGCGATGGCATCGCGCGTCTCACCGCGCACACCGCCTTCGACGATCCGGCTTCGCCGCCCGACGCGCGGCCGCGCCGCAGCATCGAACTGCGCACCTTGCTGTTCTTCTGAAGCCCACGCGGTGAACGCTGCTGGACCCGGGGCTTGTCCTCGCGCGCTCCAAATGCCGATATGGCAATTCCTTATCGATAGAAATTGGATCGCCGTGAGCGCGCCCGGCATTAGCATGAGCATCCTTCCTACTCTGCCTTACGGTTCATTCAAGCGATGTCCAAACTTCCCCGCTTCGGCGTCTGGGCGCTCGTGCATGGCAGCCGCGCGGCGCTGCAGGATCCCGCGGAGCCTTACGACGCCTCGTGGACGCGCAACAAGGCGCTCGTGCTAGAGGCCGAACGCCTCGGGTACGACTCCGTGCTTGTCGCCCAGCATACGATCAATCCGCACGATCCCTCGCTCGATCAGCTTGAAGCGTGGACAGCGTCGGCGGCACTGGCGGCGCTCACCTCGCGCATCGAGATCATCACCGCCATCAAGCCTTATCTCTATCATCCGGTCGTGCTCGCGAAGATGGCGCAGCAGATCGAGCACATCAGCGGCGGGCGCTTCGCGATCAACCTCGTGAACGCGTGGAATCGTCCGGAGCTCGAACGCGCGGGCATCGGCTTTGCCGAGCATGACGAGCGCTATGTGTATGGCCGTGAGTGGATCTCGGTCGTCGAGGCCTTGCTGCGCGGCGAAGCCGTCAGGCATCGCGGCGATCACTTCCGTATCGATGACTATCAGCTGCGTCCCGCCGATCCGTTTCGCGCGCGTCCGCGCATCTATGTCGGCGGCGAATCGGAGCCGGCGCGCTCGCTCGTGGCGGCGCATGGCGACGTGTGGTTCATCAACGGCCAGCCGCACGACGACGTGGCCGCCCTGATCGCCGATGTCGCCGCCCGCGCGCGTCCGGCCGCGCGCGAGGCCTTGCGCTTCGGCCTGTCGGCTTTTGTGATCGCACGCGAAACGCAGGATGAAGCGCGTGCTCATCTCGGACATCTCTTCGCGCTGGCGGAACTCGACAAGCCGCTGCGCGAACAGCAGGAGGCCAATACCGATCCGAAGGCGGTGATGCACCAGACCTTCGCGCGCTCGGCGCGGGTCGGGTCGAACGGCGGTACGGCTGCGGATCTCGTCGGCGATTACGATACGGTCGCGCGGCGTATCGTGGACTTTCATCGGGCAGGCATCGAACTGTTCATGCTGCAGTTCCAGCCGTTCGAGGCCGACATGGGCCGTTTCGCGCAGGAGGTAATGCCGCGCGTGCGCCGTCTGCTGGGCAGCTGAGCACGCGCGTCACATCGGCGTTCGAAGGTCCGCTCGCCGCTGCAGCCGCGCGCGAGCGGACACGTTACGCACTTTCAGAAGAACGCGCCCGTGGGCGGCAGTTGCCCAGTCAGCAGGTGTTGCCCGAGGAGACGCTCCTTGTAGAGTCGCGGATTGTGCGAGGCGATCACCTTGATGTTGCGCCAGTGCCGGTCCAGCGCGCCGACGCGTGAGACGACCGAGCCCGAGCCGAGATCGATCAGCCAGCTCGCGATCTGCGGGGCGAGATCGTCGATCACGACTTTGGCTTCGGAGGCTGCGAGGGTGGCGGCGAGCGTGGTCTCGTATTCGTCGCGCGTGCCGTGGGCATCCCATACGCGTTGCAAGGCGCCGACCGCGCGGTCCGCAGTCGCCTCGACGCTCGCCGCGTACGCGCGAATACGGCCGAGCAGCGATTGCAGCACGGGTTCATCGGCGGGATGGGCGGCTTCGCCGTGATAGAAGTTGCGCCCGCGCGCGCGCAGCACGTCCACGGCGTCCAGCGCCACCCGCCGCACGATGCCCGCGATGCAGTTGGTCAGATAGACCTGATGGAAGGTGTAGCCCCAGGGCGCCGCTTCGTCGGACCTCGGCGGGTCCGTCGGGTAGAGATGCGCGGCAGGCACCGTTACGTCGCGAAAACGCGCCGTGCCCGAGCCTGTCAGACGCTGGCCGAAACCTTGCCAGTCATCGTCATCGCTTATGCCCTCGCCGCGATCGAGCACGTATTGCACCGTGCGGCCATGCGGCTCTCCACGGCGAGGCCGATGAACGCGTCGTTGTACAGATTGCCCGTCGCGTACACCTTGTCGCCCGAGCCGACGTAGACATCGCGAGACGCGTCCCATTGGAGCCGGCTCAGCACCTTGGTCGGGCGCGCACCGGCCGCCGTCACTTCGCTTTCGACGAAGCTCAGACCGATGGTCTTCTTCTGCCCGGCGAGTTCCAGCACGCGCGCATGAAAGGGATGCTCGCGCCGTCTGAGCGCAGCTTCCACTTGCCACAGATGATTGCGGAACGCATGGGCGATGTTCGAATCCGCCGCGGCCACATCGCGCGCCACGAGGAGCAATTCGCGCAGCGACACGCCCCTCCCGCCTGCATCGGCGGGAAGACGCAGCGCGCCGAAGCCGAGCGCCTTGAGACTTGCGATCTCCTCATACGGGAGGCGATGCGCTCGTTCGCGCTCCGCGGCGGTCGCGGCGACCTCGTCGATGATCTGCGCGAAACCGAGGGTTGCCGACAGTGGCGACACGAGCGCGGGCCCGGCGCTCGCGAGGTGGGTGAACTCAGACATGATCTCGCGTTTCCTCGAATCAGACCTTGATGGTGTAATCCGCGACCTTGATGCGCGAATTGATGATCTTGCGTTCCGCGAGCCAGTCGGCGGCGCGTTGAAACTGCGCGATGAAAGCAGCGTCGCCGGGCTCGTGGAACTGATTCACGCGCTTGAGGCTCGAGAGATAGTCGCGCACCTGGTCCGGATACTTGCCTTCGCGTTGCACGAGAAGCTCGGCGTCGGCGGAATGCGCGGACTGCCAGGCGCCTTCGACGTAGTACGCATCGATCACCGCGCGGACCAGCTCGGAGTTCTCTTCGGTGAACTTCCGACGCGTCACGAGCGAGCTGTAGTCGATCAGGAAATCCAGATCGCGGCCTTCGTTGAAGATTTCCTTCGCGTCATTCGAGAAGCGCGAGATGTCCACGCCCGGCGACCACATCGACCAAGCTTCGACCTTGCCTTGCGCGAAAGCCGGCGCGGCATCGGGCGGATTCAGATAGATGAACTGGACCTGGTCGCGATCGACGCGATGCTTTTCCAGCGCCGCGATAAGCAGGAATTCGCCGAGCCCCGAACGGTTGACGGCGACCTTGCGGCCCGCCAGATCGGCAACCGAATTGATGCCGCTCGACTTCTTCGCGATGATGGCCGTCGAGCGGGGTGAATAGATGTCGAACGCGTTGAAGACGATCGGCGAGCCGGCGAGCATGGCGGCCAGCGCGGGTGTCGTCGATCCCCAGAAGCCGAAGTCGGCGCTGCCGCCGACCACGGCCTGAATCGAGGGCGCATGGTTCGGAAAGGGGCCGATCCATTCGACGTTGATGCCTTTGGCGGCGAGCGTCTTCTCGAACACTCCGCGTTGTTTGGCGATGTCGGGCAGGCTGCCGTAGCCCCAGCCGAGGCGCACCGTGTCGGTTTTGCGCGTGAGCTTGCGCGGCTCGGCCGCCTGCGCGAGGAAAAGTCCGCTGGCGGCTACGCCGGCCAGCAGGCCACCCGCCGCGCGTAACAAGTGGCGACGGGTCAGCGAAGAATCAGTCATCCTTTGAGGTCCTTCTGGTTGTGCGGGAAAGAAGTCGGTGTGACCGGACGCCCAGTTCCGCGAGCAGGGTGGGCCGCAGTGCCTGCGGCGCGTGGTCTTTGGGCTGGAAGGCAGCCGCGATGCGTCCGGCGCGCATCACGAGAATCCTGTCTGCGAGTGTGAGCGCTTCGTCGACGTCATGCGTCACGATCAGCACGCCGGGTTGATGGAGCGCGATGAGTTCCTTGACGAGGCCGTGCATCCTGATGCGAGTGAGTGCATCGAGCGCCGCGAACGGCTCGTCGAGCAGCAGCAGCGCGGGATCGTGAATGAGTGCCCGCGCCAACGCCACCCGCTGCGCTTGACCGCCCGACAGATTGCGTGGCCAGTCGTCCTCACGGCCGGCGAGTCCGACTTCGGCCAGCGCGCGCGCCGCGCCGTGGCGGCCGACCGTGTTTTCGTGACCGAGCGCGACGTTTTGCCATAACGTCTCCCAAGGCAGTAGGCGAGGCTCCTGGAACACGACGGAAGGGCGCTCCGGCGCGCGTATCTTTCCCGCGTCGCGCAAATCGAGCCTCGCCAGCGCGCGCAGCAGCGTGGTCTTGCCGCATCCGCTTTCACCCAGCAGCGCGACGAATTCGCCCTTGTGGATGTCGAGGTCTAGCGCATCGATGACGACACGGCTGCCGTAGCGCCGTTGCAGTCCACGCACCGATACGGCGGGTGCCAATGGGCTGACGCGCGCGTCGGTGCGCGATTCGGCCGCCTCATCGCGGGGCGGGGCGATGCTCTGCGTCACTTGCGCGCTCCTTTGGCATAGTTCGCGTGCCACGAAAGGAAGCGGGCTTCGAGCAGGCGCACGAGCGCGTCCGCGACGACGCCGATGATCGCGTAGATGATCACGGTAAGCAGGATGACGTTCGTGTTCAAGAATTCGCGGGCATCCATTGCGAGAAAGCCGATGCCCTTCGTCGTCGCGAGCGTCTCTGCGATGACCAGTGCGAGCCACACGTGGGCGAGCGCATAGCGCACGCCTGTCAGAATGGAAGGCATTGCGCCGGGGAGAATGATTCGCCGCACGATCGCGATTCGGTCCATGCCGATCACGCGGGCGAGTTCCATCAGCTTCGGATCGATCTGCCGGATGCGAGCATGGTGTTGATGTAGATCGGGAAGAGCACAGCGAGCGCAACCAGGAAAATCTTCGCGACTTCGCCGACGCCGAGCCAGACGATCACGAGCGGCAGCATAGCCAGAAAGGGAATCGCGCGCACCATCTGGATCGAGCGGTCGAATAGCGCCTGCGCAAGCGGCGAGAAGCCGACGACGACGCCCAATGCGAGCCCGATGATTCCACCGATGATGAAGCCTCCCGCAGCACGCAGCAGCGAGACGCCGAGATGAACGAAGAGCTCGCCGTTTCTTCCGAGGTTCACGGCGGTTTCGAAGACGCTGCTCGGGGCCGGGAGCACCTGCGGCGCGATCAGCCCGATGCGCGACGCGGCTTCCCATAACAGTATGACGATCGCGGGGATGGCCCATGAGAGCCATCGATAGAGCACGACTCTCGAAATGCCTGCACGGGACGCATGCGCAGCCACATAGCTGTTGCGGGTTGAAGTCAGGTCAGCCATTTCATTTCCGTAGCATCCTTGAAGAATAGGCGCTCCGATGAAGAGCGGAAGCGCCGCATCGCCGCGCGGCGGGAGCGCGTGGCCGGTGCAGAAAGACGTCATCGCCCAAATGTGCCCGAAGCGTCGAGCAGACACTCCGCGATCACTCGCCGCTTCGATGCGCCACCGCGTTACATGGCAATCGAAAATTTTGCGCGAGTCGCGAAGACGAGCGCTTTATTAAAAGCTGCAAGGTAGCGCGACGACAAACGTTTTATTGTTCTTTGCTTTTTCAGTCTTGACGCCCGGCGATCATGTATGTCGGCAAGCTCGATGTGCTGCTGTCGGACGAGCCCTTCGTCGCACTCCAGGCTCAAACGCGCGACGCCTCGCAGGACGACCTGCTGCGCATCGGGAAGAGCACCGGCACGATGGTCATCCTCGTCAGGCATTCGATCGACGAGGCCATCTATCTGGGGCAGGGCGTGTTCGAGAGCTCGGCGCACGGCGTGGCGTCCTCGCGGATCTTTTCGCTGGTACCGAGCTGGGAATCGCCATCTTGCGATGCTCGTCACGCGTGCGTCCGTCGATGAGCGCGAGCGGACAGCCGCCGCGTTCCGCGCGCCATCGCTGCAACTGTTCGGCGCTCACGCTCGGCGTTCCGTAATCGTGCTCGACCAGTTCGCTGAATGTCTTCGACGGCACGTTGACGCCGCGAAACAGTGTGAAGCCGAGCGATCGTCACAACCATAGATGGCCGATGCCGCCCGTTTTTCAGCGAGCGTACTTTCTATAGCACATGAGATTCGTTCCCTGCGAGGCGCACTTTTTTTATGCTGGCAAATCCCGAGTTCTCTCCACGTGCCGAGGCATCGATGTGAATGTTCCGTTGAACCGCTTCCTTCTTTTGCTGGTGTTCTTCTTCGCGTCCCGCCGCCTGCTGAATCCGGCAACGCGGGCGATGGGACGGCACCCGAGATAAACCGGCAGCGTTTCATCATCTGGGACGAACTGCGTTCACACGCGGCTCGCGGGTGTTCTTTGCTTATCGAAAACGATGCTATGGGTATCGCAAATACTTGTTTGGCGCTTCGCTGGCGGCCCGGTAAATTGTGCGACCGTTCCCTGATCTCATCGACTTTCGTGACCAACGCCCTCGCTACCGATCCCGCCACGCTCGCTGACACAGCGCGCCAGCCATTCGACATTCGAGCCTTCGATGCGCCGCTTGGCGCCGAAGTCATCGGGCTGGAACTGAGCCGTCCGCTATCCGCTGAAGATTTCGCGCGCATTCACCGGGCTCATCTCGACTATCACGTGCTGGTGTTTCGCGACCAGCGCATCACTCCCGCTGAGCAGGTCGAATTCAGCCGGCGTTTCGGGCCGTTGCAGATCCACGTGCTGCATCAGTTCAGTCTGGCGCAGAATCCCGAAGTGCTGATCGTCTCGAACATCACGGAGAACGGCAAGCCGATCGGCCTCGGTGATGCCGGTCACTTCTGGCATTCGGATCTCTCATACAAGGAGAAGCCGAGTCTCGGTTCGATGCTGCATGCGCAGGAACTGCCGTCCGAAGGCGGCGACACGCTGTTCGCCAACATGCACGCCGCGTACGATGCGCTGCCCGCGCATCTGCGCGACGCCACCGAAGGATTGCGCGCCGAGCATACCTATCTCGCGCGCTATGCCGAATTGCAAAAGCGCAGTCCGTGGCGGCCGAATCTCACGCCCGAGCAGATCGCGCAGGTGAAGCCCGTCGTGCATCCGGTGGTGCGCACGCATCCTGAAACGGGCCGGCGCGCGCTCTTCGTGAGCGAGCATTTCACGACACGCATCGTCGGGCTGCCCGAAGATGAAAGTCGCGCGTTGCTCGACGAGCTTTTCGCGCACAGCGTGAAGCCCGAGTTCGTCTATCGGCATCGGTGGGCCGAGCGCGACATGGTGTTCTGGGATAACCGCTCGCTCATGCATCTCGCCGCCGGCACGCCGGATCATCTGAGGCGCAAGCTTTATCGCACGACGATCGAAGGCGACACGCCGTTCTGAGTCTTTCACTTTTTTTCGGAGTCTTCATGCGTGTTTTCAGGCGCGGTGCGCCCCTTCGCGTCGTTTCGCGGCGTGCGTTCGTGGCGTGCTGCATCGCTGCTTTCGGCATCGGCACCGTATCGTTGCCGACGACGGCGCACGCCGAAGGACAGATCCGCGTCTCCGAGCAGTTCGGTGTCGTGTATCTGCTGCTGAACGTCGCGCGCGACCAGCAGTTCATCGAGAAGGAAGGCCGCAAGCAGGGCATCGACATCAAGGTCGACTGGGTGAAGATGTCGGGTGGTTCGGCCGTGAACGACGCACTGTTGTCCGGCTCGGTGGATATCGCGGGCGCGGGCGTCGGCCCGCTCCTGACCATCTGGGACCGCACGCACGGCCGCCAGAACGTGAAGGGCGTGGCGTCGCTCGGCAACCTGCCGTACTACCTCGTCAGCAACGATGCGAAGGTGAAGACGATCGCCGACTTCACTGAAAAGGACCGCATCGCGGTGCCATCGGTGGGTGTGTCGGTGCAGTCGCGGATTTTGCAGTACGCCGCCGCGAAGCAGTGGGGCGACAAGCAGTTCGACCGGCTCGACAAGTACACGCAGGCCGTGCCGCATCCGGACGCGTCCGCCGCGATCATCGCGGGCGGCACGGAAATTACGGGGCACTTCGGCAATCCGCCGTTTCAGGAGCAGGAACTCGCCGGCAACCCGAAGGCGCATATCGTCCTGAGTTCGTACGACGTGCTCGGCGGGCCGAGTTCCGCCACGGTGCTTTACGCGACCGAGAAATTTCGCGACGGCAATCCGAAAACCTATCGCGCGTTCGTCGATGCGATGGCCGATGCCGCGAAGTTCGTTACCGCCGATCCGCAGGCCGCCGCCGATATCTACATCCGTGTGAACAACGCAAAGACCGACCGCGCGCTGCTCATCAAGGTGATCTCGAACCCGCAGGCGCAATTTAGGATCGCACCGCAGAACACCTTCGGCCTAGCGCAGTTCATGTATCGCGTCGGCGCGATCAAGCATGAACCGGCATCGTGGAAAGACTATTTCTTCGACGACCCCGCCACCGCCGGCGGCAGTTGACAGCAGGAGAGACGTGATGGCACCCAATCCCGCAAGCGTATTTAACGCGGATGCCCGGCAAGACGCGCAGCCGATCACGAGCGACAAGCTCGTTTCGGTGATTCACGTCAGTCTGGAGTATCGGACCGCGCAGCGAATCGTGCGCGCGACCCACGACATGAGCTTCGATGTCTACGGCAGCGACCGTTTCGTGTTGCTCGGACCGTCGGGCTGCGGCAAGTCCACCTTGCTCAAGGCCATCGCCGGGTTCATCGAACCGGTCGCAGGCGAGATTACGCTCGATGGCGCGCGGGTGCGCGGGCCGGGCGCGGATCGCATCGTCGTGTTTCAGGAGTTCGATCAGTTGCCGCCGTGGAAGACCGTGCTGCAGAACGTGGCTTTTCCGCTGCGTGTCGCGAAGAAGCTGTCTCGCGCGCAGGCGCGGGAGCGCGCGCTGCACTATCTCGACAAGGTCGGCCTCGCCTCTTTCGCGGACGCCTATCCGCACACCTTGTCGGGAGGCATGAAGCAGCGCGTGGCGATCGCGCGCGCGCTCGCCATGCAGCCGCGCGTGCTGCTGATGGACGAGCCATTCGCCGCGCTCGATGCGCTTACGCGCCGCCGCATGCAGGAAGAACTGCTGAAGCTTTGGGCCGACGAACGCTTCACGTTGCTGTTCGTCACGCATTCGATCGAGGAGGCGCTGATCGTCGGCAATCGCGTGCTGCTTCTGTCACCGCATCCGGGACGGGTACGCGCCGAACTCAACAGTCATCCCTATACCCGGGACGGCGCTTCGCGCGTGGATTTCCAGCGCGGCGTCGAGCGCATCCATCATCTGCTGTTCGATACCGACGAGCCCTCCGCATGACGCCTCAATCCTCCGCCGATCGCATCGTGCCGCCTGTGCGCGACGAATACATCCATGCGCTCAGCGCTTCTGTCGAGATCGAGCCGGATGCGCCGCTGCCACTCGCGCGCCGCATCTTCGCCAAGACCTGGATCGACCGTGTGCTGATCGCGATCGTATTGATCCTCGCATGGGAAGCCGCCGCCCGCGCGCTCGACAACGACCTGCTCCTGCCGAGTTTCAGCGCGACGCTGGCAGCGTTCGTGCAGGGCCTGCTGTCGGGCGAGTTGCTGCAGAAGACCGCGGTGTCGATGTCCGTGCTGCTGCGTGGTTATCTGCTCGGCGCGGCGTGTGCGTTCGTGCTGACGTCGCTCGCGGTTTCCACGCGCGTGGGCCGTTCATTGCTTTCGATGCTGACCGCGATGTTCAATCCGCTGCCATCGATCGCGCTCCTGCCGCTCGCTCTGCTGTGGTTCGGACTGGGCACGGGCAGTCTTCTGTTCGTGCTGGTGCATGCGGTGCTGTGGCCGCTCGCGCTGAACACTTACTCCGGTTTTCAGTCGGTCGCACCGACGCTGCGCATGACCGGGCGAAACTACGGGCTGACGGGACTGCGCCACGTGCTGCTGATCCTTGTGCCCGCCGCACTGCCGTCGATCCTCGCGGGCCTGCGCGTGGGCTGGGCTTTCGCGTGGCGCACGCTGATCGCGGCCGAACTCGTGTTCGGCGCCAGTTCGGGCAAGGGCGGCCTCGGCTGGTACATCTTCCAGAACCGCAACGAGCTTTATACGGATCGCGTATTCGCGGGACTGGCCGCGGTCATCGTCATCGGGCTTCTGGTCGAACATCTCGTGTTCGATACGGTCGAACGCCTCACGGTCCGTAAATGGGGTGTGCAGGTCTGAACGCGACAGCCCGCGCGCATATCGTATCGCGCCATATGCGTAGCGCTTAATCTTGGTTCTCGCGCGACGAAGGCCTCGGTACATTCAGTCTCTTGCCAGCATCAGTCGACGGGAGACTCATTGTGAATGCAGCCGTCATCGCCGGCGAAACCGCCGAAGCACCCATCGAAATCACCCCGCTCTCGGCGCATACCGGCGCGCAGATCGGCGGGGTCGATCTGACGCGGCCCCTTTCTCCAGGCCAGATTCGGGCCATCCGCGCCGCGCTGCTCGAATGGCGCGTCTTGTTCTTTCGGGAACAGTTCCTGAGCCATGAGCAGCACGTCGCCTTCTCCGCGCAGTTCGGCGAACTGACGGTGGGGCATCCCGTGTTCGGGCATGTCGACGGGCATCCCGAGATCTATTCGATATCCAAGTTCCGCAAGGCGACGCGCTTCGAAGGGCAGGCGCTGCTGCGACCCTGGACCGGCTGGCACACCGACGTTACCGCCGCAGTCAATCCGCCTCACGCATCGATCCTGCGCGGCGTGACGATTCCGCCCTTTGGCGGCGACACGCAATGGACCAATCTCGTCGTAGCCTACGAGAAGCTCTCCGCGCCCTTGCGCGCGTTCGTGGACGGCCTGCGCGGCGTGCATCGCTTCGCGCCGCCGCAGGGCGCGAGCGCCACGCAATCCTTTTCGAAAGCGGTTGATACGACCACGCTGGCGAGCGAGCATCCGCTCGTGCGCGTGCATCCCGATACGGGAGAGCGGGCGCTCTATGTCAGTCCGGGCTTCCTGAAGCACATCGTCGGGCTCGCGCCGCGCGAGAGTCAGGTGCTGCTCGAACTGCTATGGGAGCACCTCGTGCGGCCCGAGTTCACGGTGCGCTTCAAATGGGAACCGGGCAGTGTCGCGTTCTGGGACAACCGTACGACCGCTCATCTCGCGCCGACGGATATCTTCGATCTCGACTTCGATCGCCAGTTGTATCGCACGACGCTCGTGGGCGACGTTCCGGTGGGACCCGATGGCGGGAAGTCCGTGGCGCTGGAGGGCTCGCCGGTGGGCGTGGCGGCGGCGACCGCGCTGAACTGACCAGAACACGCCCGCGGTCGACCCTACATCGAGCGCGGGCTTCGGCAGGATCTGCGTCTCGAAGCCGCCGAGCCCCGCCCACATCGCCGGCACCGGCGACGAGAAGTGGAACACGGCAGTGTGCGGGCCGGGCATATCGACGGCGGTGATCCGGGTGAAGGTGGGCGCGCGATCGGATGCACCTTCTTCGACACTTCCATGATGGAGTACTGCACGTCCGCCGAGGTGAACGGCGTGCCGTCGTGCCACTTCACGTCGTCACGCAAGTTGAACGTAATGGTGCGGCGATCCGCGGATTAGGTCCACGATCTGGCGAGCTGCGGTACTGGCTTGAAGTGCTCGTCATACGTGATCAGGCCGTCGAACAGATTGCTCGACACGACGTTGGTCGGATTCGCGGGCGTCGAGCCCCGCCGGTTCAGGCAACGTGTTGGCGACGAGCACGGTGAGACTGGTGTCGGCAAATGCAGCCGGCTGCATGGCCCGGGCGAAATCGGCGAGCAGGGCGGCGCCTGCAAAAGCGCTACTTTTGACGCGGAATTCTCAGCGGCTCGACATTGGCGGGAAAAGAAACGTTGCGGCCGAAGCGGTGCCGGCCTTAAGAACTAAGCATGCTAGAGCGTATCGATTCGCGTGAGCAACGTATGAGAACTGCGAAGGCCATCAGCTTCGTCGTGGAATGCTCTTCACCTCCCGATGAGGGAACTAAGCACGTTTAGTTTGTTTGAACGAGCGGGCCGCGGAGCAAGAATCGGGCAGCGGTGCGTTGACGCTCGTGCCTCGCCCGATCCTCCTTTCATGCCGTTCTCTCTCATTCCGATCCTATGAACGCGTCCTCTTCGCATCACCGGCCGCGCGTGGCCGGCCCCAAGGTTCTCGCCGCGTGCGCGGCAGTCGCGCTGGCGCTGCTCGGCGGCTGCAAGCCCTCGCAGGAGTCGGGACAGGCTTCGACGGCGGCGAACGCGCAGTCGGGGCGTCTGGAAATCACGTACTTCAAGTATCCCGACAACCCGGCCTTCGACCTCGTCTATCTCGCGGACAAGCTCGGCTATTTCGATGGCACCAGCACGCGCCCGAGATACGTCGGCAAGGTCTCGGCACCGCAAATCATTCCGCTCGTCGGCACTGGAGAGATCGACTTCGGCACGCGCATGGTGCCGCTCGTGATCTCGGCGATCGCCAGCGGAGCGGATATCAAGGTGGTGTCCGCGGGTGGCGTGACGCTGCCCGACGCGCCGCACATGAAGTACTTCACGCGCAAGGATTCGGGCATTCGCGGCCCGAAAGACTTCGAAGGCAAGACCGTGGCGTTCAACAGCTTCGGCGCGTGCGCGGAGTTCGTGACGAAGAAATATCTCTCGCAGAACGGCGTGGACGTGTCGAAAGTGAACTGGCTCGTGGTGCCCGACAACCAGTCGCAGCAGGCGCTCGCAACCAGGAACGTGGATATTGCGATCATCCATCCGCCCTTTTCCGGCGCGGCCGAAGCCGATCCGCAGTTGCACAAGCTCTGGAGCGACTGGGACGAGGATCGCGGACTCGGCGGGATGGCGCCGTACAGCGTGAACGGTGCGTTCGCGCGCGCGCATCCGCAGGCGGTGAAGGATTTCGTATCGGCGATCGCGCGGGCGGGCAACTGGGTCAACGCGCATCCGGACGAAGCGCGCAAGCTCACGGCGGAGCGGCTCGGCATCGACGAAAAGCTGGTCGAGCGTTACGCCTACGTGAAGGACCTCGTGGTGACGGAGCCGCCGATCCAGTACTACATCGAGATCCTGGAGCAGGCCGGTAAGATTCCGAAGGGCAAAGTTGCCGTCAAGGACGTCTATACCAACGAATACAATCCGTACGCGACACAGTCCACGGCCGGCACGGCCGTGCCGCTGAAAGGCAACCCTTCATGAGCGCGCGTGACAAGATCGTCGCACGGGATCTTTCGCTCACCTACGCCAACGAAGCGACCGGCGCCAGCCACACTGTGCTGCACGGCTTCGATCTGAGCGTGCGCGAAGGCGAATTCCTTGCGCTGCTCGGGCCGAGCGGCTGCGGCAAGTCCACTTTTCTCAACGTGCTCGCGGGCCTCGCGCCGCAGACTTCCGGCGAACTCACCGTGGACGACGAACCGGTCGGCGCGGCGCGCCGCAAGCTTGGCTTCGTGTTTCAGGGCTATGCGCTGTTCCCGTGGCGGACGGTGCGCAAGAACGTCGAGACGGGGCTCGAAATTCGCGGCATGAAGCGCGCGCAGCGCCGCAGCGAAGCGGAGCGCTTTCTGCGTCTCGTCGGCCTGCTCGATTTCGCGGATCACTACCCGCATCAGCTTTCCGGCGGCATGCGGCAGCGCGTGGCGATCGCGCGCGTGCTCGCCTACGGCCCCGAGATCCTGTTGATGGACGAACCCTTCGGTGCACTCGATGCGCAGACCCGCGAGACGCTCCAGCAGGAGCTCCTCGGCATCTGGGAACAGAGCGCGAAGACGGTGGTGTTCGTCACGCACAGCATCGACGAGGCGATTTTTCTGGCCGATCGCGTCGCCATCATGGGACGCGGGCCGGGGCGCGTGAAGGAGATTCTCGACGTCGATCTGCCGCGTCCTCGCGCCGCATCGATCCGGCACAGCCCCGAGTTCCCCGCGTTGCGTCAGCGTGCATGGACGAGCCTCGGTCTCGAACTCGGCGGCGGTCCGGCGAATCTGGTCGAACACGAAGCCGAATCATTGACGGGGGCATGAAGTGTCCAAGCAAGAGAGCGTTCGCAACCTTCCTGGTTTCATCGGCGCGGGCAGGCGAGATGCCCGGCCGACCATGCAACGGCGACGCCTGCGCTGGCCGCTGGCCTTCGAGCGCTCGATCGCGCTGATCGTCTTCTGTCTGCTCTGGGAACTGCTGCCGCGACTCGGCATCGTCAGCCCGGCGTATCTGAGTCCGCCGTCGCAGGTCGCGCTCGCCATCGCCCATCTCGTCGACAGCGGCGAGGTCTGGAAGCACCTGGGCGCCAGCGCCTTGCGCTCGATCAGCGGCCTGTTGCTCGCGGTGGCGGGCGGCGTGGTCGGCGGCTTCGCGCTAGGCTGGTTCCGGCGGGCCGAACGCATCGTCGATCCGCTCTATCAACTGCTGCGGCAGGTTTCCGCGTTCGCGCTCTTTCCGGTGTTCATGCTGTTCCTCGGTATCGGCGAGTCGTCGAAGATCGCCATCATTGTGTGGGCCGCGTTCTGGCCGGTGCTGCTCAACACCATTTCGGGCGTCAAGCAGGTCGAGCGCGTGTTCATCGATTGCGCGCGGTCGATGGGCGCCACGCAGGGCTTCATCTTCGCGAAAGTGGTGCTGCCCGCCGCGTTGCCCGAGATCCTGACGGGCATCCGGCTCGCGGGCGCGTACAGCATCACGGCGCTCGTCGCGGCGGAGATGATTGGCGCGCGCTCCGGGCTGGGCTTCTATACGCTCAACTCGCAGGAGACGTTCCAGATTCCAGACATGTATGCGGGCATCGTGCTGCTGGCGCTGTTCGGCTTGTTGATCAACAAGAGCCTTTCGATGCTCGAACGGCGTCTGCTGCGCTGGCGGGTCGGGCTCGCGCAGAATGGCTAGCAGCGGCGTCGCGACGGCGCGCTCGGGCGAGCGGCGCGCGCGCCGGCTGGCGGTCGTCGTGGCGGTTTCGCTCGCAGCCGTTCTGGCTTGTGTGGCCGTGCGGCCGATCGGCCGTTTCGCCGGCGAGCGGCCGTTCGCCGGCGCCGTCGCGCGAGGCGTGCTGGTCGTGGCGGTTCCGTCACGGCCCGCGCCGACACTCACCGTCGGTCGAGTCGATCGCACGGTGCGGGCGCCGGATGGCTATGCCGCGGCGCTCGCGGAGGACATCGGGCGTCGGGCGGGCCTTCCGGTCCGGCTGTTGCTCGCAGATGGAGACGCGGCACGAGCGGCCGTCGGGACAGGCGATGCGGACATGGCGATCGCCGGACTGTCTTTCGCGCCCGACGCATCGGTCGCGTTCGCACCGACCGCTTATACGTCGGGGCGCGGCATGGCGCTCGTTCTGCGGCACGGCGTCGTTCAGGACTGGCGGGACCTGACAGGCCACCCGATTTGCGCATCCCGAGGCAGCCCTTTCGCCGATCACACGGCTCGCCGGTTTGGGGCGAGCGTGCAGGCGTTCGATCGGCCGCTGGATGCGTTGCTGGCGTTCCAGGCGGGCGATTGCGCCGCGCTGATCGACGACGAATACGTGATCCGCAAGCTCTTGAAGCAGCCCGACTGGACGTATTACCGCAGTTTGCCAGGATTCGTTCCGGCGCGACCGGCCTTCATCGCGTCCGCGGGCGGCGATGCGGTGAGCGCGGATTTCATCGAGCGAGTCGTGCAGGGATGGCAGCGGCAACGCTGGCTAAGGACGGTGCGCGAGGATGAAGCCACCCGGCTCGCCTTCGAGATGTTCAACGCCGAGAACGATCTCTACTGCCACTAACGATGCGGTGCAAGAAGGTACGCTTCGGCTTCGCGGGCACGATCCGGCAGTCGACATGACCCGGCAGCGCGGTGAGCCGCCTGCGCGCGTGATCGAGCGGATTGAGGAAGTTTCTGAGCGTCTGGGTTGTGGGGCGATCGTTCCGTCTGACGGTCGATGCACCGTCGGGCGAGCGCGGGCGACAACTGGCCCACTGCGAGCAGGGCGGGGACGACCGACAGGCTCCGCTAACCCGACGCGGGCAGGCTCGCGAGCGCGTGGCGCATGCCGGGAAGTCGCGCCTGAACGCGTCGAACGTGCTGTTGCCCCATAACGCACGCTCGATGGCGAGCGCCCGGCGCCGACGTTCGGTCGCCGCTTTAGCCTCCGATTCGACGATTTCGCCGCGCGCGACGAAAACGGTTCGTGTCCAGCGGCCGTGCGGATGCACTGTGCGCCGAACCATCCCGCGTCGGTCGAGCGCTCGGTCAGTACGACATGCTGCAACCGGTCGGGCAGCAGCGGATCGAGTGGAACGGCGATGTCCGGAAGTTTGCTGCGAGACGGCGCTCCATAGACGTCTTCAACGCTGAAGCGGCCCAGCAAACCTGCTTCCAGCTCCAAACCATTTCGTTGCATACCGGACCCATTTCATCGGCTTGCTGGATCCGTCCACTTCCGCATCTTGCGCGTTGTCTTCCGAAGGCATCGGCATGCCATCATCGGTCGCGTTCTCCGCGGATTTTCTGCGTTGTCTGCTTTCTGCGAGTTCTTCCGCATTGACCTGGTCATCAATCATGATGCACTCCTATTGTAATATGAGCTGAATCGCCAACAGGGCGGATGACGCCGCCTTATAGCCGAGAGTCCGGACACCACCGCGGAACGAGCGTAGTAGTGTCCGTGCTGGTAACACCTGCCGCGACATCGATGTTCTTCCCCATCGTCCATGTCAAGCGCGCGTAACTCCGATGTTCTGACCGTTGACGAGCACGTCTTGCGCGCCAAGGTCGTACATCAATTCGACAACCGTCTTCCGCGTGGGGCCTCAGGTCGGTGCAAGCGAATTTTCCCGCACTACTTACACGGGGAAGGCTTCCACGAGACCCGCGGCTGCTGAGTAACCGGCATTCGGCGTGTCAGAGTTTGTTCGCTTGAACCTTGCCGTCCACGATGTCCTTGCCGTATTGCATCGCGAGATCGATCGCGTCTATCGCGGTAGTTGGATGCGCCGTAGCGAACGACATTGCATAGCGTCGGGCCGTGGCCTCGTTGGGCTGAATGGCGCCGATGCGCACGACGGATGAGAACTGCCTCGGACCTTTCGCATACGGGTCGCGGTGAAGCGCGAATTCCTGATGAGAATAAGCACGTAGCTCGTGCTCTTTGTATTCGATACTGGCAATGGTCATGATGGTCAACTCTTAAGCAATGCTGACCGTCACGAAATCTTGCTATCCGGATGTGAAAGAAAGGCGGCCAGGTACATCTGGATTGCTTCACAATGCGCCCAATGTCGTCATAAAGCAAACCAATTCGTTACGTTCTCTCGATGGCAGTGGGCCATGCTGAACGGCGAGTAGCTCAACATTGCTGAGATGTTCGAACTCGGAGCCCGTACGGTACCGTACCGACATTATCCGACTGCCCGAGCACCGTGGTAATGGATTCCGCAAGTACCCGTCGAAGGGTGCCCGAGACGCCCCGCGCAGCCCACACGTCGTCGACCGCTCGCGTCACCGCATGCTCTTCCGACAAGGTGCAGCAACGGTGTCTACCAGCAGATCCGCCTAGTTGTCGCCGCCATGCTCTACCCAGCGACTCCCTCGCGCTGCAAGGCAGCGTCGCATTTTTACGCGAGGGGTCCGCGGCCGGGGTTTCGAGCCAATCGTTCGCGAACTGACCTCGCCGAGGGCCCGGCTGAGCCGGACGATTTTTGATAGAGATTGGTGGGCGGAACCGAATGTCCGGAACTTGCTGCATGCTCGCGGAAAAGGAAACGAAAAATGTCACTCATAGAATCGATTGTCCACGAATCACCTGTTTTCCCCCCACCCACTCAAATGGTGGCTCGGGCAGAGATATCAGGAATGGACGCTTACCGGTCGCTGGTGGACGAGGCCGAGCGCGACTATGAGGGCTTCTGGGGGCGCCTCGCACGCGAGACGCTGGCGTGGAAGAAGCCATTCTCGTCCATCCTCGGTGAAACGAACGCACCGTTCTACACATGGTTCGAAGACGGAGAACTGAACGCGTCGTACAACTGCCTCGACCGTCACGTTGAAGCGGGCAACGGCGATTGTACGGCGGTGATCTTTGAGGCGGACGACGGCACGGTCACCCATGTCACCTACCGCGACCTGCTGCAACGTGTATGCCGCTGCGCAAACGCGCTAAGAAGGCGCGGTGTGAAGAAAAGCGATCGTGTCGTGATCTATATGCCGATGTCGATCGAAGGCATTGTTGCAATGCAGGCCTGCGCGCGTATCGGAGCCACGCATTCGGTTGTGTTCGGGGGCTTCTCGTCGAAGTCGCTGAACGAGCGGATGGTCGACGTCGGCGCAACGGCGCTGTTTACTTGCGACGAGCAGATGCGCGGCGGCAAGGCGCTGCCGCTGAAGAGCATCGCCGACGAGGCGTTGGCCGCGGGCGGCTGTGAAGCCGTTTCCAGCGTGATCGTGTACAAACGTACCGGAGGTGAGGTGCAATGGAACCCCGATCGGGATCTGTGGCTGCATGAGATCACCGAATGCGAAGCCGACAACTGCGAGCCCGAATGGGTCGGGGCGGAGCATCCGCTTTTTATCCTGTACACGTCCGGTTCGACCGGAACGCCGAAGGGCGTGCAGCACAGCACCGGAGGCTTTCTGCTCTGGGCTGCGCAGACGATGAAGTGGACGTTCGACTGGAAGCCATCGGACGTATTCTGGTGTACGGCGGACATCGGCTGGATCACGGGGCACAGCTATATTGCCTATGGTCCGACGGCGATCGGCGCGACGCAGGTTGTGTTCGAGGGCGTTCCGACCTATCCGAATGCGGGCCGCTTCTGGGACATGATCGCGCGCCACAAGGTCACGACCTTCTACACCGCGCCGACGGCCATTCGCTCGCTGATCAAGGTGTCGGAAACTGATCAGAAGGTTCATCCGAAGAGCTTCGATCTGTCGACGCTGCGCATCATCGGGACGGTCGGCGAGCCGATCAATCCGGCCGCATGGATGTGGTACTACGAGAACGTCGGCGGAGGGCGCTGCCCGGTCATCGATACGTGGTGGCAGACGGAAACCGGCGGCCACATGATCGCGCCGTTGCCGGGCGCGACGCCGCTCGTACCCGGGTCGTGCACGCTGCCATTGCCGGGCATCCTGGCCGCCGTGGTCGACGAAACCGGCCAGGACGTGCCGAACGGACAGGGCGGGATTCTGGTCATCAAGCGCCCTTGGCCTTCGATGCTGCGGACAGTGTGGGGCGACCCGGCGCGCTTCAAAAAGGGCTATTTCCCCGAAGATCTCGGCGGCAAGCTATACCTCGCGGGCGACGGTGCGATACGCGACAAGGAGACCGGCTACTTCACGATCACCGGGCGCATCGACGACGTGCTGAATGTGTCCGGGCACCGGCTCGGCACGATGGAGATCGAATCTGCGCTGGTCGCCAACGCGATGGTCGCCGAGGCCGCCGTCGTCGGGCGTCCCGACGAGACGACGGGCGAAGTAGTCGTGGCGTTCGTGGTGCTCAAAGGTCCGCGTCCCGAAGGCGACGCAGCGGAAAAGATCGCGAACGAATTGCGCGCATGGGTCGGCAAGGAAATCGGACCGATCGCAAAGCCCAAAGAAATCCGCTTCGGCGAGAACCTGCCAAAGACACGCTCGGGCAAGATCATGCGCCGATTGTTGCGCTCGCTCGCAGCGGGCGAGGAGATCACGCAGGACGTATCGACCCTCGAAAATCCGGCCATTCTGGGCCAGCTTCGTTGAGCGCGGGAGCGTTCGTCGCGGTGCCACGCAATACCTTCAGGAGTAGAACATGAGCACCGCATCGATTCAGATGAAACTGGCGAATCCGGCACCGCTAGGGCTGGCCGGATTCGCGCTGACCACTTGGCTGTTGAGCATGATCAACGCGGGTTGGTTCTCGGCCGACTCCATGGGACTCGTGCTGGCTTGCGCGCTCGCGTATGGCGGCACGGCGCAAGCGATCGCAGGCGTCATGGAACTGCCGAGAGGCAATACGTTCGGCGCTACGGCGTTCCTGAGTTATGGGGCGTTCTGGTGGTCGCTTGCAATTTTTATCGTGTTCTTTCATGGCAAAGTGCCTGCCGCCTTCATCGGCTGGTATCTGTTCCTTTGGGGCGTCTTCACGTTCTATATGTGGCTCGCCACGTTCCGCTCGCCGCGCGCGCTCCAGTTCATCTTTCTCGCGTTGTGGATCACGTTCCTGCTGCTCGCCGGTGGCGAATGGACGGGCTCGGTGGCGCTGCGCATGGCGGGCGGATACGGAGGTCTCCTCACAGCCGTGCTCGCGTTCTATCTGTCGGCCGCCGATCTCATCAACGAAGTGTACGAGCGGACCGTGTTTCCGATCGGCCAGGCGAGGACGTTCGGCCGGCACGCGGTCACCCTGTAGTGGACGGTGCCACGCTACTCGTTGTTCAGGAACATGTCGAAAGGAGAGTCACCATGGCAACGCCCTTTACACAGATTACCGATTTCAGCAAGATGCTGGAGAGCTTCAAGTTTCCCGGTGTTGATATGACGTCGTTGCTGGAGGCCCGGCACAAGGACGTCGAAGCTCTCGCGGAGGCCAACACGCTCGCGTATGAAGGTATGCAGGCGCTGGTTCGAAAGCAAACCGAAATGCTCAATGCGAGCGCGCATGAGATCCAGGCGGCAGCGGGCCGCATGAGCGGCGACAATCCGACCGACTCGATGGCAAAGCGGGGAGAGTTTATCCAGCAGTCGCTGCAGACGGCGTTCGAGAACATGCGGGAGCTTGCTGAGATGGCGCAGAAGTCGCAGACCGTAGCACTGGCGGCGATCAGCAAGCGCGCCGAGCAGACGATGCGGGAACTCAAGGCGCTGTCGAACCGCACGTAGCCCATAAGGGCTTTACCGGCGACGTAGGGCGCCGTGGCGAGAGCAGAATCAGATGGCCTTTAAATCGGGCAGTAGACGATCGAACTCCCGCTTCACGACGCGATAGCACTCACAGACGCGCTTTTCGAGCCCCGGTCGGTCGAGCACCTGGATGTGTCCATGACCATAGCGAATCAGCCCGGCATCCTGAAGCTTCAGTGCTGCCTCCGTCACACCGGAACGGCGCACGCCGAGCATGTTCGCAATCAGTTCTTGCGTCATCTTCAGTTCGTTGGACGGCAGGCGGTCCATGCTGAGCAGGAGCCACCGGCACAGTTGCTGGTCGATCGAATGGTGCCTGTTGCAAACGGCAGTCTGTGCCATCTGTGTGATCAGGGCCTGTGTATAACGCAGCAGCAGCCTTTGCACCGGGCCGCCGCGGATGAATTCCTGTTTCAGAATCTGCGCATCCAGTTGAAAAGCCGCTCCCGCACTTTGCACTATCGCCCGGCTCGGTGTCGTCTCGCCGCCCATGAAAAGAGCGATGCCGATCAGCCCCTCGTTGCCGACGATCGCGATCTCGGCGGACGCGCCATCTTCCATCACGTAGAGCAAAGATACGATGGATGTCGTAGGGAAATAGACGACGCGCTGGCGGTCGCCCGATTCGTACACGACCTGCCCCAATGGCATGTCGACTTGAGACAGATGCGGCGCCAGGCGTCTCCTTTCCGCTTCGGGTAAAACTGACAGCAGGTGATTGCCGTCGAGAAGTGAGTCGTTAGGCATAGCGGGTCTCCTATTCGCCGGAATCGCGCCAGATCATCAAGTCGGCAGACCGCGGCAATAAACTGCGCCAGCCGGGCTCGCGACCATTCCAGGGAATCGAACAGGCGCACCGCGCGTGATCGATATCTGCTCAAAGTATAGTTCCCGCGCCGCCCGGCGACAGAACGACGCGGCTGGGACGGGCGAGGCCGTGTTCAAGCGGCCACGCGATGCATCGCCGATGGACGTCGGCCCTTACGATAGGGACGCGTCCTGAGCGGGCCGCGGATCAACGCGACTTATGCAATCCACGCAAAGGAGGTTTCGCGGAAATCATGAAGCTGACCGATGGCGCGGGCGTCGATTGCGCGATCGAGGCCGTGGGCTTTCCAGAGACGTTCGAGCTGTGCCAGTCGATCGTGGCGGCCGGCGGCACGATTGCGAACGTCGGCGTGCATGGGGTCAAGGCAGACCTCCATCTCGAAGCGCTCTGGGACCGCAACATCACGATCACGACTCGGCTCATCGATACCGTCAGCACGCCGATGCTACTCAAGACGGTGCGCTCGGGACGTCTTGAGCCAAACAAGCTGATCACGCACCTCTTTCACCTGGACGATATCATGAGCGCCTATGACACGTTTGGCAACGCTGCCGACACTCATGCGTTAAAGGTGATGATTAAGGCGACCGGTTGATTTGTATGCCAAACCATGAGCTTAGGTTCGCGGCAAGTCAGAATGAGCAGAACATCCACTCTGCTGCCCCGCTTCAGGTTGCCGTGAAGGATCGTCTAGAGACAAGTTTTGCGTTGTTCATTGTTGCGCATCTGCCTGGCGGTTCGCCTGCCCGGCCAGGCCTTGGAGAGGATGATGGAAACCATGAAGGCCGGCTCGGCCACCGCTTCGCTCGACATTCCTACGGTCGATCACTTTCGCTTCCATCGTCCTCATTCACATCTTGCATCGGCGTTTGGAAACGATACGTTCGCGCTTAAGGCGGAAGCCTTTGCTCGCTTTTTTGGAACACCCCTTTTTCTCGGCACGCAGACAGCCATCGTCGTTATCTGGATCGGAGTCAACGTCCTCGGCCTTACGAAGTTCGACGTTTATCCATTTATATTGCTCAATCTGGCGTTCAGTCTCCAGGCAGCCTACGCTGCGCCGCTCATCTTGCTTGCGCAGACGCGTCAAGCTGCGCGTGACACCGTGCACGCCGAGGCTGACGCACAACACAGGGAGGCGCTTGCCATTGCGAACGAGCAGCGGCAGGAAATCGCAGCCCAGAACACGGCACAGTTGCTGGAGTTGCTGCAGCGGAATACGGAGCTGACCGAACTTACCCGCAATTTGATTCAGCGGGTCGAGACGCTGACCGCCGAGTTGCACGAGAAGCTCGTACATCGAGGTTCGAAGCCCTAACTCGGAGGATTGCTGGTCGCCCGGGTCGCCGGTCAGGTGCATCGGCGACTGAACAGGCGGGCGCCCACGGGAAAGCCTTCGCAACCGCATGCGTGCCACTTGGAACAAAGGCCGCATGCGTTTGATCCCAGTAGGAGTGCCAGTGCTCGAGAATGCCAACTTTGGAGCCAACTGATAGCGGATAGCCAGCACCGTGACCGTTTCGCTGTCTTCGATTTCGAATCGTGCGACATAGCCGGTGCGCTCGAACGTGATGATTGGTTCTCGAAGGAAGGGCGCGTCGGATCGCGCTTTGCGGCACGTAAACGGTGAACTCCGAAGCGTCGCGAAGCCATCGCGAACCGCCTTGCCGGATGGTTCGGTACGGCTGGTCGAGCCGGATTGGGTTGGTCAACTCGACGGCTTCACGTTGCTGTTCCGTACTCGCGGCACCCGCACTTCCAGGTAGCACTCGTCGGGTAGCCGGACGCGGTTACCCGCGCCCAGCCCCCTAAGAACCGTGCGGGCGCCTTTCAGCGCACACGGCTCAAGCCGCTCAAAGGCATCTTTCGACACCCGGCTATACCACTTCATTTTCGGCTTGCCGCTGATTTCTATAGCAGATGAGATGGTGCATTTGCAGGTTGCTTGCTGCATCCGTCCCGCTATCCGCCCGTTTAACCATGTGGCGAACACCCCACGGCGTATGTTTTGTGATGGGCTTCTGGCAGTCCGGGCACAAGCGATCTTGCCGCTGCCAGACCCGGTATAGCTTCGCGCGTCCCCGCCCCGAGTTCAGCATTTTCTGGCCCCATCGGGTTTCGAAGTACTGTACCCATTGCGGATCGTGCGGATTGGCGGCGGCTGAGATCTTGACATGCCGCTGTATTGCCGTATCGGCCTCTTTGAGCAGGATGCGTTCCCTTTTCGTTCCATCCTCTTGTTCTTCTGTGGCAGCAAATACCCAGTTTCGGTTACCTTGGGTCTTGAAGTACCGTTCCTTAACCCAGCGGGCACCTTTGTTCGGGTGTCTTCTTACCGCCCATTGCCATAGCATTGACCAGACCACGTGATCAACGCGAGCGAAAGCCTTCTTGGCGACCACGTGGCAGTGGTAATTCGCCCATCCGCGCAGAATCGGATTGAGCTGCTTTATCAAGCTGACCTGTGTGGACGTCTTGTTAGCCTCGATGACCTCCCGGATTCTGTCAAGATGCGATTTGACGCTCGCCTTCGACGGTTTCATCAGCAGCTTGCCGTTGTACTTGCGAATGTTCCAGCCGAGAAAGTCAAACCCAACCTCAATATGCGTTATTCGTGTTTTTTCCGGCGATAGGACTAGCCCGCGTTCCGCCAGGAATTCAACTACGGCAGGCTTCACCTCCAGTTCCAGCAACTCCCTGGAGCAGCCAGTGATGATGAAGTCGTCCGCATAACGCACCATGTTTATTTTCAGGCCTTTTTCGGTCCGCTTCGGTCTTGGAAACTTCTCCGCGAGCATCGCTTCGAGACCATCCAATGTCATGTTGGCCGCCACCGGTGAGATAATGCCCCCTTGCGGGGTTCCGGCGTCGGTGGGGAAGAGTTCGTTTTGATACACGTATCCCGCTTTGAGCCACTTCTTGAGAATCGCCTTGTCCGTGGGGATGTTGGCGAGCATCCAGTCGTGGGAAATCGTGTCGAAACAGCCTTTGATGTCGGCCTCCAGCACCCATTCCGCGCTCGCCTTTTTTGCCAGAGAGATGAAACATTGTCCTCCAGCGTCAGCAGTAGAGCGTTCCGGCCTGAATCCATATGAATTCGGATCGGAGGTGGTTTCCGCAATGGGTTCCAACGCCAGCAAATATAACGCTTGCATGGCGCGGCATTTCATCGCGGGTATGCCGAGCGGCCTTGTCTTGCCATTTTTCTTCGGGATAAAAACTCTCCGAAGCGGAAGCGGCGAGTAGCCCCGCCTCTTCAGCGACGCGATCGCGTTGGTCTTTGCCGCCGGTGTTTTCCACGTTACATTGTCGACACCGGCGGTATTCTTGCCGTTATTTTCAGTGACCCGTCTGACGGCCAATGCTTTGCCGCTGAACGAATGAGTCAGCAGCCACTGTAGGGCTTTCGCCTTGTTGTGTCTGCCGCTCTGTATGGCCTTCACAATACGTATTTGCAGCCTGCTTACCTGACGTTGAACCTCGGCCCAATTGATGCCGGTCCATGTCACGTCGGGGGGTGCACACGCCCGCGCTGCAGCATCCATTTGCTTTCCCTCCGTTTAGATGGTTCTACAAACTCTCTTGTGAGGAGAGGCCAGGCGGAAGTCTGCCCGCTTGCGCGTCGGACAATGTCTCAGTCCGTATCCTGCCCATTACAGACAGGCGTTCGCTTCATCCGCGTTCCTTTACCCGCAGCACCAACAGCATTCCTTACGGTTTGCCTGCCGTTATCGGCAGCGCTACGGGCTTACCCTGTTCCGCTTGAATTTCAGAACGAGGCCGACCCTTCCTGTGCGCCGACGGCTTTCTGTCCATGAAGGCCTACAACACGAAGGCCGTTCCTTGCCGCGTACCATTTTGGTTCAAGCCTCTCAGCACATTTGGCTTGTTCTTTCTTAACGGCGCTTTTCAGAAGTTCACATGTGTTGGTCGTACTCGCTCGTCCCTAGATTCCTTGACTGAATTGATCTTGTAGCAGTCGAGTCAAGTTTCTACGCGGCGATTTTGACCTGATCGCACCAGGTGTTAACGGCCTTCTCAGCGGTGCGGAAGCTGCGCTGCAAAG
>NZ_FCOG02000038.1 GCF_001544975.2 Caballeronia arationis
CGCCCACGCGTGGATGATATGGATAACGAACGAGTACCTCATCTGCATGATCATGGGCAGTGTGTCGCTGGTTCGAGAGGCATCGGCAAGACGCAGCTCGGCATCGCAGCGGCGGGCGCGTTCGCTGAGGCCCCGGATATCGAAGTGTGCTTCGTCGCGCTGGCTTCGGTCGATCACGCACAGAGCGTCGTGAGCGCGCTGGCCGAGGCGCTCGGCGTCGAATATGTCGACGAAGACGTCTCGCTGAACGCGCTCGTTGCAGCGGTCGAAGGCCGCAAGCTCCTGGTCATGCTCGACAATTGCGAGCATGTGATCGAGTCGGCGGCGCGCGTCTCCGAGCGGCTCGCGCAGGCGGGCGCGCATATCCGCGTGCTGGCGACGAGCCGCGAGCCGCTGCGCACGCGGCACGAAAAGCTCTATTGGGTTGCGCCGCTCGAAACGCCGGATGTGAATGCCAGTTCGCAATCCATCCTCGCGTGCAGCTCGGTCAGGATGCTGCTCGCGCAGATGGACGCACTCGATGCCGCGGGTGCGGGCGAGCGCGGCAGCATCGAAATGATTGCGACCGTCTGCCGGCGGCTGGACGGCGTGCCGCTCGCGCTGGAACTGGCGGCGGCGCGCGCGAGCGTCTTCGGCATGCGCAGGCTCGTGTCCGAATTGGACGACCGTTTTCGCACGCTGACCGGTGGACACCGTACCGCGCCGCCGCGTCATCAGACACTCGAAGCCGCGCTCGACTGGAGCTATCGGCTGCTGAGCGATGTGGAGAGGCTCGTCCTGCGGCGCTTGAGCGTATTGCCAGCGCGCTTTGCACTTGACGACGCCTGTGCCGTCGCAACCTGCGAGCGGCTATCGGCAGGAGAGGTGACCGAAGCCATCGTCGGGCTGGCGTCGAAGCGCCTCGTCATGTCGACGTCGAACAGCCGGACCAGGGAGTATTTTCTGCTCGAAACCACGCGCGAGTACGCGTTGCAAAAGCAGTCCGAACCTCAATGTGCCTGACGTGCCGCCACGAGCTTGCAGGCCTGGGCGGGTAATTCCGCCAGGACCGGCATGCCGGGCGTCAGCCCCGGTGTTTCGCGCGACGTGGTGGCGACAGTCAGCGTAAAGCCCGCGCAGTCGATCGTCGCTTCGACTGACGCGCCCACATCGCGTATGAACGTCACCGTGCCGCTCAGCCGGTTCGGACCGGCGCCCGTCGAAAGAGGCTTCACGCAGACGTCCTCGGGGCGGATCAGGAGCCGGATGTCCCCGGTCGAATCGGGCGCACGCGTTGGCCGCGTGACGACGATCTGCTGGCCGCCCGGCAGGCTCACGCTGTCTTTTCCGTCGTAAGTCACCGGCAGGATATTGCCGAGGCCGATGAAGTCCGCAACGAACTCGCTGACGGGTTCACGATAGATGTCGAGCGGCTTGCCGACCTGCGCAATGCGGCCCTTTTCCATCACGACGATCTCGTCGGCCATCGTCATGGCTTCGCGCTGGTCGTGCGTGACCATGATCGTCGTGATGCCGAGGCGCTGTTGCAGCAGGCGGATCTCGACCTGCATCGCTTCGCGCAGTTTGGCGTCGAGCGCAGACAGCGGTTCGTCGAGCAGCAGCAGTTTCGGCGAAGACGCAATCGCGCGCGCGATCGCGACACGCTGACGCTGCCCGCCGGACAGTTGCGTCACCGGCCGGTTCGCCATGTGCGGCAGTTGAATCAGTTCGAGCAACTCGGCGATACGGCGTGTCCGCGCGGCCTTGTCGGTCTTGCGCAGCCGCAGCGGGTACGCGATGTTCTCGGCCACCGTCATGTGCGGAAAGAGCGCGAGCGACTGGAACACCATGCCGAAGTCGCGCCGGCTGGCCGGCACGTGCGTGATGTCGCGGCCCGCGAATGTCACGCTGCCCGAAGTCGGCGTCTCCAGCCCGGCGATCATGCGCAGCAGCGTGGTCTTGCCGCAGCCGGACGGACCCAGAAACGAGACGAGCTTGCCGTCAGGGACGCTCAGGTCGACGTGATCGACGGCGTACGCCGCGTTGAAACGCTTGGTGACGGCCTGCAATGTCAGATGAGTCATCGGAATGCCCCTGGAAATACGAATGCGGATGCGAAGTCAGAGTGCCACGCCCGCATCGCCGACGAGCTTTTCGAGCATCCAGATCAGCGCGAAGTCGATGACGACGATGAAGACCGCGAAGGAAAATACGGTCGGGTCCAGCGACGAAACCGTGCGGCTGTAAAGCCATACCGGCAAGGTCATCGTGTCGATGCCGTACAGGAAGAAGGTCACGGTGAATTCGTTGAAGGACACGATGAATGCGAACAGCATGCCCGCGAGAATGCCGGGGCGCATCAGCGGCAGCACCACGTCGATGAGCGCGCGCCCCGGGCTTGCGCCCATCACGCAGGCGGCTTCCTCGAATTCCGGGCCGATCGAAGCCACCGATGCCGCGCAGTTCTTCACGGTGAACGGCAACGCCAGGATCACGTGCGCGATGATCAATCGAAACAGGCCGAGTTCGACCGGCAGCACGTTGAACACCAGCAGCAGCGACAGCCCGAGCATCACGAGCGGATAGACGAGCGGCAGCGCGACCAGTTGCTCGACCGCCGACTTGCCGCGGAACCGGTAACGCGAGAGCGCATAGGCAGCGGGTACCGAGACGAGCGTGGCAATGAACATCGTCGATACCGCGACGATCATGCTGTTCGCGAGCGCATCGCCCATTGAGAGTGCGCCGTTCGCATCGGGCGCGATGAAGGTGTGCCAGGCTGCCCGATACCACTGCAGGCTGTAGCTTGGCGGCGGGAATTCGAGTGTGCCCGCGGCGCTGAACGACATCGTGATCATCGTCAGGATCGGCAGCGCGGCGAGGAACAGTACGATCGCGGCAAGCAATGCCGTGGGCTTGCCGAGCTGGCCGGGCATCGATGCCGGCAGGCGCCACGCGCGCTCGCGCAGGATGGTTGCGGGCGTGCTCATGCGGATGGCTCCTCGATACGGCGCGTGCGGCGAACCAGACGCTGTGAAATCGCCATGACGGCAAGCGTCGCCGCCATCAGCACGACGCCCGATGCCGACGCGGCGGGCCAGTTCAACAGCGGCGCCACCTGATCGTGGACCAGTACGGCAAGCATCGGCACGCGGCGTCCGCCGAGCAGCAGCGGGACCGCGAAGGCGCTGGCGTTGTAGGCGAACACGAGCAGCGCGCCCGAGACGAGACCCGGCATCGCGAGCGGCAGCATCACGTCGCGCAGGATTTGCCAGCGGCTCGCACCGAGCGTCGCGGCGGCTTCCTCATACGAACGCGAGACGGCTCGCATCGCGCTCGACAACGGCAGCACCGCGAGCGGAAAAGCCGTCTGGATCAGGCCGAGCAACACGCCATGCTCGCGATACAGCCACATCACCGGCCGCTCTACGAGGCCGCTCGCGAGCAGGCCGTGATTGAGCAGGCCTGCCGGCCCGAGAATGATGAGCCATCCATATCCCTGCAACAGCAGATTGACGAGGAGCGGCAACAGCACGCCTGCCAGCAACAGCCGCCGCGCGACGCGCGATTCGGTGCGCGCCATCGCGAGCGCGACGGGAATCGCGAGCAACACCGCGCAGATCATGCTCTGGAACGCGAGCCGCAGCGTCAGCCACAGCGACTTCAGGAAATAGCCGTCGCCAAGTTCGACGTAGTTGTGCAGCGTAAAGCCGCGCCATTCGGCGCCCGGTGTGCCGAAGCTCATGCGCAGCACGACCAGCGCGGCTGCGGCGAGTATCAGCAGGAACAGCAGGATCGGGGCGAGCAACAGCCACGGCCGCGCCTTCGCCAGCGCCGCGCCCGGTGGCGCGGACGCAAGTTCGTCGAGCGTGCCGGAAGGGGGCCGCGAAAAGCGCGTCCGCATCGTGGTCATGCCGAGAAGATCTCGGTGTAGCGCTTGATCCATGCCGGCTGCACCGCAGCGAGCGCCTTGTCGTCGTGCAGCACGGCCTTCTCGGCGATCTGTTGCGGGCTCGGCACGAATGCGCGGCTTTCCGCCGGGATCACCGCTTTCGAATTGACCGGCCCGTTCAGCACATCGGCGGCCATGCGGCCCTGCACGCCTGCATCGAGCGAATGATTGATGAAGGCATGGATCAGGTCGCTGTCCCCGGGATGCGACTTCGGGATCACCGTGAACATCAGTTGCGTGGCGAAGCCTTCCTTCATCCCGTAGGTGACGCCCATCTTGTACTCGGGCTTGCGAATCTGGTCCGGGAAGAACGCGGGCGAATAGATGCCGCCGATATCGAGCGAATTGGTCCGGAACAGATCGGCAACCTGGTTCGGATTTTCGCCCAGCGTCATCACGTGGTCTTTCAGTTGCATCAGCTTCTTGAAGCCGGGTTCGATGTTCTGCTGCGAGCCGCCCGCCATTTTCGCGGCGATGATCGCGAGGTCGACCGCTTCGGCCCACTCGGGCGGCGGCAGGAACAGGCGCCCCGCGTATTTCGGATCCCACAATGCTTCGTACGACGAGGGCGGCGTCTTGACGGTCGACGTGTTGTAGATCAGCCCGTCGGACCACAGCAGATAACCCACGCCGAAGCCGTTGGCGCCCGTGCGGTACTGCGGCGCGACTTCCTTGAGGTTCGGCAGCTTGTCGAGATCGGGCTTGACGAGGAGACCCGCGTCGGCGAGGCCTGCAGCGCCGACGCCCGCCAGCGTGATGACATCGTAAGTCGGGCGGTCGCCCGCCGCCTTCAGCTTCGCGACCATGCCGGAGGTGCCGTCGGCGCGGTCGGCGATCACCTTGGCGCCGGTCTTCGCGGAGAAGGTCCCCGCGATATTGCGCAGCGCGGCGGCGCCCGTATCGTCGGACCAGGTCAGAAGGCGCAGCGTCTTGCCCGAGAAGTTCTGTTCCTGTGCCCTCAAGTTGACGAAGGGCATCGGGAGGGCAGAGGCCGCGAGCGCCGTACCGATTGCCTTGATGGCCTGCCTTCTACCTTTCTTGATGTCCTGCATGGCGGTCTCCCGTGTTGATCGAAGGAACTTTGACTGATGCGCGTGAATGAACTGTAGGCGCGTCAAAATACCGTCACCAACGAAATCTCTGCATGGGAGGCATGTGTGGCGCTCATACGAGAGCGCGGCGCCGGCACTCGCTGAACGAAGCCTGCGCCTTCTGTCCGGGAGCGCACGATGCCGCCGTCGGCGACCGGATCGATGCGCGGGCTGCAACTGCTGTCAACGGACGGCGGCGCCGCGCACCGCCGCGATCGCCCATCCGCCTTCGGCCTGCGTTCACGACGCCGGCTGGTCCGCCCACTCGGCCGCCATCGACGCCGCGAACTCACGATACGACCGCAACGGCCGGCCGAGCAGCGCCGCAAGCCGGTCGAGGTCCGCCGCCGTCGCCACCGCGCCGTCCTGCTGGTAGCGGCGCATCATGAGGCGCATGTCGTACGCGAGCCAGGCGGGCGCGGCGTGCCTCAAGCCGTCTTCGAGCGCGTCGAGATCGTTGCCTGCGTAATGAATGGGCCGCTTCAGGGCTTCGCTCCAGATTGCGCTCATGGTCGTGGCGTCGAGCGCGTCGGGTCCGACCAGTTCGTAGTGCTCGACGGGCAGCGGCCCGGCCGCATCCTCGCGGCGCAGCAGTTCCCGTGCGGCCGCATCGCCGATATCGCGCACGTCGACCATCGAAATGCCCTTGTCGCCGATCGGCATCCCGTAGACGCCTTTTGCCAGCAGCGCCTGCTTCTGCCGGACGTCGTTCTGGATGAAGTAGGCGGGGCGCAGGATCGTTGCGGGCAGATTGCACTGTTCGATCATCCGTTCCACCGTGTGCTTGCTGGTGAAATGCGGCACGTCGGCGTACTCCGCACCCTTGAAGACCGACAGGTAGACGATTCCCTTCACGCCCTCGTCGCGCGCGATGTTGAGTGCCTGCAGCGCCTGCGTGAGTTCGTCCGCCGCGTTCGGCGCGAGCAGGAAGAGCGTGCTGACGCCGCGCATCGCTTGCCGCAGCGCGTCGACGTCCGACAGGTCGCCTTGAACGGCCGTCCCACCCGCGGCGAAGCGCGCGCGTTCCGGCGAACGCGTCAGCGCACGGATTTCCGCCTCGCTGCCGTTCAGGTGGTTGAGAACCTGCGTTCCGATGATGCCCGTGCTGCCCGTAACCAGTATGGCCATGACGTTTCTCCCTGGGAAAGCGGATGGTGGAGGGCCGAAGCGGCCCGACAGAATCAACGATAGTCGTTTCATTCATGTGTCGAAAGATACACAATCGGAACACCTCGTCTCGTCAGCGGAACGATCATGGATGTCGACGCACTCGCGGATTTCAACGCAGTCGCGCAGCACCACGGCTTCGGACCAGCAAGCCGCGCGCTCGGTCGGCCCAAGGCGACGCTCTCAAGGCGCGTCGCGCAACTCGAAGAGAGCCTGGGCGTGCGGCTCGTCGAGCGCGGCGCGCGCCGGTTGCGGCTGACGGAGGAAGGTCTCGCGCTGCACGAACGCACGCTCGGACTGCTGGCCGAAATAACGAGGCGGGCGAGGCCGTGGCGTCGCGCGCGCCGGTGCCGGCCGGCAAGCTGCGCATCAGCGCGCCGGTCGTGTTCGCGCATGTAGTGCTGGCGCGCATCGTGGCGCGTTTCGCGCTCGTGCATCCGCGCGTGGAAGTGGAACTGGTTGCAGAGGACCGCGTCGTCGATCCGGTGGAGGACAACTACGATCTCGTGATCCGCATCAATCCGCCGGCCGACGAACTGCTGATCGGCCGTCGCATCGTCGCGGACACGCGGATGCTGGTTGCCCCGCCCGGCCTAGCGATGCCGCCCGCGCCCGGGTCCGAAGCGGAAGAACCGGCGGTGCCGGCCGTCGTGCTGTCGACGGCGCGGCCGGGAGGGACCTGGAGCGTGACGACATCGTCGGGGAACGTGCGCGGGTTTGTTCCGATGCCGGTGTTGCGGCTGTCGTCGCTGCTGATGGTGCGCGAGGCGGTGCTGGAAGGTGCGGGCGCCGCGCTCCTGCCGGGCCTGCTGGTGGAGCGCGATGTGGCGGCGGGGCGGCTCGTTTGCTGGGGAAAGGAGGCGGGTCCGCCCGTCGAGGTCTGGGCGCTTTACAGCTCGCGCCGATTGTTGAGCGCGAAGGTGCGCGCGTTTCTGGACATGCTTCGGGGACTGGACGAGTCGAATCAGGCGTCGCCGGGCGGAGCGGCTTTCACGACAACCTGACCGCCAGACGATGACCGTCGACAGTTCTTACCCCGGATCGCCGACAGCGCAGCCGGAGTCGATCGTCGGCGACTCGATATCCAGATCCATCAACGCCGAGCTGAGCGATTTGCCATGCGCATCGAGTGCGAGCGACCGCGTTACGCCACCCCCGAGCGCCTGTCCGAGCACGAAGTTGAACGCCGCCAGATTGGGCAGTTCGTAGCGCACGACATCGCCGCGCACGACATCGCTCAAATGCGCCTTCACGCGATCCGCCGACAGGACCTGTCGCAGATGTTCGTAATGCCGCGCGTCGTGACAGATGACCGACACATTCAGCGTATTGCCCTTGTCGCCGGTTCGCGAGTGAGCCAGTTCCCGCAGTTTCATTTCACGCCTCCACGAATTCGAATGCGGGCTTCGTCCGCGCCCGCGGCAGCAGGACCGACTGCACCGCGACCACCTCGCGCACCGCCTTGGTCACGCCGCCGCCGCCCGCAGGGCCGTTGGTGTAGAGCGTCTCCACCTCGTTGCCGATGCGGGTCGCCTGCAGAGCCGTCCCAGTTCGTCCCGCCACGCGAATGCGAACCTCGTAGGGTTCGCCGCCGCGCGCGCCGGCTTGCCCGCCATGCAGCGAGTCGACGCCGATCAGGTCGAAACGCAACTCGCTCGTCCCGACGCCCGTCATGTCGAGCCGTTCGCGCACGATGTCGAGCGCAAGCCGCGCCCGCGCGAGCGCGCCCGGGCCGCCGTAGGAAATCTGCCCTTCGCCGATGAATCCGTCCACATACGCCACCGACACCTTGAGCGTGTCAGTGCGCGGCGTGCCGCATCCGCCCGTCACGCGCACGCGGTTGGGCGCCTCAGCGGTCACGCGAACCTGCGAGAAGTCGGCGACGACGTCCGGCTGCAGATAACGGCGCGGGTCGTGGATCTCGTAGAGCAGTTGTTCCTTGCACGTCGCTTCGGTCACCGAGCCGCCCGCGTGCGGCACTTTCGTGATGACGACCGAGCCGTCGCCGCTCACTTCGCCGATCGGAAAGCCGAGCCGCGCGAGGTTCGGCACGTCCTTGTAACCCGGGTCGGCAAAGTAGCCGCCCGTCACCTGGCCCGCGCATTCGAGCAGATGCCCGACGACGGTTGCCTGTCCGAGCGTGTTCCAGTCGTTCATGTCCCAGCCGAATTCGTGGATCAGCGGCGCGGTGAAGAGCGATGGATCGGCGACGCGACCCGTCAGCACGATGTCCGCGCCGGCCGCGAGCGCTTCGACGATCGGCGACGCGCCTAGATACGCATTCGCCGACACGATCCGCTCGTCGTACGAAGCGACACTGTCGCCCGATTCCTCGAACGCGAAATTGCCCTGGCGCACGACATCGAGCACGTCGTCGCCGGTGACCGCCGCGATCTTCAGCCCGCCGAGGCCGAGCGACCGGGCGATCTCCGCCGTCTTCCTGGCCGCCGCGAGCGGATTGGCCGCGCCCATGTTGGAGACGATCCGCACGCCGTTCTTCGCGGCGACCGGCAGCACTGCCGTCATGCGCGCTTCGAGCAGCGGATCGTAGCCGAGTTCCGGATGAGTGCGCCGGGTTTGCTGCGCAATGGCGATCGTGCGCTCGGCGAGACACTCGAACACCAGATAGTCGAGCGCGCCGTGTTCCGCCAGTTCGACCGCGGGTTCGATCCGGTCGCCCGAATAGCCCGCGCCCGCGCCGATACGCACGCGGCGTGCGTTCTGAGTTGCAGTCATCGTGTCAGTGTCCATGGATGGGGCTCGCACTCTCACAAAGGGAAAATGCCCAGCACGACGCACGCGATCGTCATGACGACCGACGCGCCGAACAGGAGCGGAAACGTGAATTTCTGATGATCGGCGAGATCGATGCCGCACAGTCCGACCACGAGGAAGGTCGCGGGAGTGAGCGGGCTGACCGGAAAACCCGTCGTCATTTGCCCGAGCAGCGCCGCCTGCCCGACCTGCACAGCCGGCACGCCAAGTTGCCCGGCCACTTCCGCGATCACGGGCAGCACGCCGAAGTAGAAGGAGTCGGGATCGAACAGCATGCTGAGCGGCATCGATGCGAGCCCGAGCACGGCGGGAATGTGGCTCGCCATCGCGGGCGGCACGAAGCCGACCGCCGCCTGCGCCATCGCCTTCAGCATGCCGCTGCCCTGCAGCACGCCCGTGAAGACGCCCGCCGCGAGCAGGATGCCGGCCATCATCAGTGCGGCGCGTGCGTGCGCGTCGATCCGCTTGCGCTGCATCTCCACGTTCGGGTAGTTCACCATCAGCGCGACGCACAGGCCGACCATGAACATGATCGCCGGCGGAATCTTCTCGCCCATCGCCACCATCGTGCCGAGCACGATCAGCGTGAGGACGATGTTGAACCAGAAGAGCTTCGGGCGGCGCAGCGCCTGTTCCTCGGGCGTGAGCTCGCGTTTCGGCATCGGCACCGAACCGTCCGTGCTTGCGAATCCGAGGCGCTTTTCCTCGCGCCGGCCGAGCAGGTACGCCATCCCGAACACGAACACGAGGCCGATTGCCTGCACCGGGATCAGCGGATTGAAGAGCGACGAGATCGGCAGATGCAGCGACGCCGAAGCGCGGATCATCGGCCCCGTCCACGGCAGGAAGTTGATCCCGGCCGCCATCGATACCGCCGCGGCCAGCACGCGCCGGTCCATGTTCAGGCGGTCGTAGAGCGGGAGCATCGCGGGGATCGTCACGAGGAAGCAGACCGCGCCCGAGCCGTCGAGATGGATCAGGAGCGCAAGCAGCGTCGTGCCCATCACGATGCGCGTCGGCTTCGTGCCGACCGCCTTCAGGATGCGGTCGATGATCGGATCGAGCGTGCCCGCGTCGGTGATGGTGCCGAAGTAGAGAATGGCGAACACGAACATGCCGACGACCGGCGCGAGACTCTTCAGGCCGTCGATCACGAATTTGCTCGTCTGCAAGCCGAAGCCGCCGATCAGCGACGCCGCGATCGGCACGATGATCAGCGCGACGAGCGGCGACATGCGCTTGGAAAGAATCGCCGCGAGCAGGACGACGATGGTGGTGATCCCCAGTAATGGCAGCATGTGCTTGTCTCCGGATTTGTCTTTTAGTGGGGTTCAGCGTAATTTGATGCCAACGATAGATCAATTGAAATGATTTGATCGCAGCATTCACGGAACGTAATGGATCTGAACCTTCGCGACGTACGGGCGTTTGTCGCTGTCGCCCAGACGGGCAGCTTCACGCGTGCGGCGACGCGCCTGCATCTGTCGCAGCCCGCGCTCACCGTGCAGATTCGCCGGCTGGAGGAGATCGTCGGCGTGCGCCTGTTCGACCGCAACAGCCGCAACGTCGCCCTGACACCGGCGGGGCGGGAACTGCTGCCGGTGCTGCAAAAGTCGCTGCACGACATGGAGCAGGTGCTGGTTGACGCACGCGCACTGGCCGACGGATCGAGCGGCACGGTGCGCATCGCGTGCCTGCCGACCTTTGCAGCGAGCCTGTTGCCCGATCTCATCCGGGACTTGCGCAAGACGGTGCCGCGTGCGGGCTTTCACGTTCGCGACGTGGTGGCGAGCATGGTGAATACGCTCGTGCGCAACGAGGAAGTCGATATCGGGCTGACGGGCGGCGAAACGCTCGACAGCGCGTTCGACGTGCTGTACTCGGGCGTCGACCGGCTGGTAGCGGTGTGTCCGAAGGCGCACCGGTTCGCGCGGCGGCGGCGCATCGGACTCGAGGATCTCGCGAGCGTGCCGCTCGTGCTCACGGCGCAGGGCACGAGCGTGCGCGCAGTGGTCGACGCGGCGTTCGCGAATGCGCGCTGCACGCCTGTCATCGCGTGCGAGCCGACCTACATGATGACCGCGGTGGCGATGGTGCGCGGCGGACTCGGCGTGACGATCCTTCCCGCCACCGCGCGCGAGGTGCAGGCGGAGCCGGGACTCGTCGTGCGGCCCATCGACGATCCGCGTTTCGTCCGGCCGATCGCGCTGATCAAGAAGCGCGGACGCACGTTGCCGCCTTTGACTGAACAGTTCGTCGCGGCACTGGCCGGAAGGATCGGCGATCGGGAAGGGTAAGCGGCAATCCGGGCCGATCAGCGCAGGCTCTTCGCGCGGGGCAGGGACGCATGCGCGCACGCGCAAACGGCCACCGGAGGGTGGCCTTTGCGCGCGCGAGACCTGTCGCGATATCGATGTCAGACTGCCCGGCGCAAGGTTTGCGCAGCGGCGACCATATTCCTCAGCGCCGGAATCACTTCCTCCCAGTTGCGCGTTTTCAGGCCGCAATCGGGATTGACCCACAACCGCTCAGACGGAATGCGCTCGGCCGCCTTCTTCATCAGATCGACGATGTGTTCCTGCGAAGGGACATTGGGCGAATGGATATCGTACACGCCCGGTCCGATCTGGTTGGGATAGTTGAAATCGTCGAACGCGTCGAGCAGTTCCATGTCGGAGCGCGACGTCTCGATCGTGATCACGTCGGCATCCATATCCGCGATCGACGCGATGATGTCGTTGAACTCCGAATAGCACATGTGCGTGTGGATTTGCGTTTCGTCCTGCACGCCATTCGCGGTGATGCAAAACGCTTCCACGGCCCATCGCAGATAGTCGTGCCATTCCGAGCGGCGCAGCGGCAACCCTTCGCGAAGCGCCGCTTCATCGATCTGGATGACCCGCACGCCCGCCTTTTCGAGGTCGAGCACCTCTTCGCGAATGGCGAGCGCAAGCTGGCAGCACGATACCGAGCGCGGCTGGTCGTCGCGCACGAAGGACCAGTTGAGTATGGTGACGGGGCCCGTCAGCATGCCTTTCATCGGCTTGTTCGTTTGCGATTGCGCATAGCTGATCCACTCGACGGTCATCGGCTTCGGCCGACTGATGTCGCCAAACAGGATGGGCGGCTTCACGCAACGCGAACCGTACGACTGCACCCAGCCGGACTGGCTGAACGCGTAGCCATCGAGCCGTTCGCCGAAGTACTCGACCATGTCGTTGCGTTCGGCTTCGCCATGCACGAGAACGTCGAGACCCAGCGCCTCCTGTTCTTTCACGGCGCGCGTGATCTCCCTTTCCATTGCCGCGTTGTAGCCCGCCTGATCGAGTTCGCCGCTCCTGAACAGGCTGCGCGCGTGACGAATCTCTACGGTCTGGGGGAACGAGCCGATGGTGGTGGTCGGATAGGCGGGCAGTCGCAGGATGGCAGCCTGTTTCCCGGCACGTTGCGGATATGGGCTGGCGCGTTTGCCAAGCACGGCATCGACGCTTGCAATGGCTGCCTTGACCGCGGGGTTGTGCACGCGCGGCGAGACACGCCGGCTTTCGATCGCCGCAGCGTTCGGTTCGAGCGCTTCGGCAACGGAGGCGCAACCGTGATTCAGCGCGCCGGCAAGTACTGTCAGTTCGTCGAGTTTTTGAAGCGCGAATGCAAGCCACGAACGGATTTCCGGATCCAGCCTGGTTACGCTGTTCAGGTCGACGGGGACATGAAGCAACGAGCACGACGGCGCGATCCAGAGCCGGTCGCCCAGCGAGCGATGCAGTGGTTCGAGCCATTGAAGCGCCGCATTCAGATCGGTTTTCCAGATGTTGCGCCCGTTTATCACGCCAACGGACAGCGCAGACGACGCAGGCAGTCGCGCCGCCACTTCGTCGACTTCATCGCGCGCATTGATCGCATCGATGTGAAGGCCGTCGACGGGAAGCGTGCATGCGAGTTCGAGATTTTCCCGCAACGGGCCGAAGTAAGTCGCAAGCAGCAGCTTGACCCGGCGTGTTTCGAGCGCGCCGTACGCGGTAATGAGCGCTTCGCGCCAGGCCGCGCCGAGTTCGGTGACGAGCACCGGTTCGTCGATTTGCACCCATTCGACGCCTTGAGCCGTGAAGTAGTCGAGCAGCGCGGCATACGCCGGCAGAAGGCGCGGCAGCAGTGCCAGCTTGTCGGAGCCGTCTTTCGCTTTGCCGAGCCACAAGTAAGTCACCGGTCCGATGATGACCGGTTTGACGTTCACGCCGAGCGCGCGAGCTTGCGCAAGCTGTTCGACGAGACGCGACGCATCGAGCGAGAACTGCGTCGCCGCATCGAATTCCGGCACGATGTAGTGATAGTTCGTATCGAACCACTTGGTCATCTCGCCCGCCGCGACGCCGCCGCAGCATGCATCGTGCGCCTCGGCCTCAGCCTCATTCGCCGAGCGGCCCCGTGCCACGCGGAAATAGTTGTCGAGCGGATCGCCATGGAAGCCGTGCACACGCCTCGGCAGATTGCCGAGCGTAAAGCTCATGTCGAGCACCTGATCGTAGAGCGAAAAGTCGCCCGCGGGCGCGAAGTCCAGACGCGCCTGATCCTTCCAGTGGCGCTCGCGAAGCTCCGCGCCCGCGGCTTTCAACTCGTCCCGCGAAGACTGGCCCTTCCAGTAGCGCTCGAGTGCGAACTTCAGTTCGCGCCTTGCACCAATGCGAGGGAAGCCGAGGTTGTGTGTAGTGACCATGTCGTTACGCCGTCCAGATGATTGTCTGGAAGCGATGATAAAATTTCCCATGCATGAAATAAAATTGAATTATTTCATCTATTGATTAGATTTGTTCATGGAGATGCAATGCTTGAGCGTAGTCATCTGCTGGTCGTGAGGGAAGTGGAACGCCTGGGTTCGCTGACGGCTGCGGCCGACGCGCTGAACGTCACGCAGTCGGCGCTCAGCCATACGGTGAAGAAGCTCGAGCAGCAACTGGGCTCGCCGCTCTGGACGCGCGAGGGAAGGTCCATGCGACTCACGCAGGCGGGCCAGTATCTGCTCGGCCTCGCGAACCGGCTGCTGCCTCAGTTCGAACTCGCGGAAGAGCGCATGAAGCAGTACGCGAATGGGGAGCGCGGCACGTTGCGGATCGGAATGGAGTGCCATCCGTGCTATCAGTGGCTGCTGAAGGTCGTCGCGCCGTATCTCGCGCGCTGGCCCGACGTCGATGTCGACGTAAAGCAGCGGTTTCAGTTTGGCGGCATCGGTGCGTTGTTCGGCCATGAGATCGACGTGCTCGTGACGCCCGATCCGTTGAAGAAGCCAGGCCTGCGATTCCGGCCCGTATTCGATTACGAGCAGGTGCTCGTCGTGGCCGATTCACATGTGCTGGCGAACGAGCCATATGTCGTGCCTGAGCATCTTTCGAAGGAAGTGCTGATCACTTATCCCGTCGAAACCGATCGGCTCGACATCTATACGCAATTTCTGACGCCCGCGAATGTCGCCCCGAAGCGGCACAAGGTGATTGAAACGACCGATATCATGCTTCAGATGGTCGCGAGCGGGAGGGGTGTCGCCGCGCTGCCGAGATGGCTGGCCGAAGAATACGCGGACTCGATGCCGATCGTGCCGCTGCGGCTTGGAAAGAAGGGGATAGCCAAGCAGATCTTTCTCGGCACCCGCGAAGCGGACGATGCGCTCGACTACCTCGCGGCTTTCGTCGCGCTCGCAGGCGAGTCGGACGGGAGCAACGCCAGATTCCGTTCGTAAGCGATTTCGCTCGATGAACTGAACGCCGGTCCCAGTCCGTTGGAGTCAGGCGTTGCTCGACCCGGCCACGGCCGAAGTCGCGACATGTACGCTCTGCAGCAACGCCTGCAGGTCATCGATGTTGAACGGCTTGGACAGGATGGCGACGCCCGCGTGCTTCGCTCTTTCGAGTTCATCCGCGTAGCCGGTCATGAGGGCGACGGCTTGCCGGGGCCACCTGCGCCGGACTTTCTCCGCCACGTCGATGCCATTGTTCACGCCTGGCATCTGGATGTCCGAGAGGATGAGGTCGAAGGTCTTCCCGTCGTCCAGCAGCCTGAGAGCGGCATCGCCCGTCAGTTCATGCTGTGCCTTCCAGCCGAATACCTCCAGCACGGCCGCCAGCCCCGCGGCGACTTCCTCATTGTCCTCGACAAGCAGGATCGAGCCTTTTCCCGACATTTTCGCAGGAACCGGCGACGCGATAGGCGAATTCGTTGCGGTTTCAGCCTGTGCGGCCCGTCTTGGAAGACAGAGGCGAATCGTGGTGCCTTCGCCGACGACGCTTTCGATCCGCGCGGTACCGCCTGCCTGTTCGCACATCGCGAAGACCTGTGCAAGACCAAGCCCCGTGCCGGCGCTCGCGGTCTTCGTCGTGAATAGCGGCTCGAAAGCGCGCTGCGCGACGGAACGGGTCATGCCGACGCCCGTATCCGAGCAGGCGATGACGACATATTCACCGGGCTTGAGGCCGCCCGATGCATGCGGGACCTCGATGTTCTCCCCGCGAATGACGAATTCGCCGCCGTCGGGCATGGCGTCCTTGGCATTGACAGCGAGGTTGATCAAGGCCGATTGCAACTCGCTGGCGTCCACGTGGATTGGCCATATTTCCGCGAATGACGAGATGCTCAGGCTGACACGGTCGCCGAGAGACGTCCGGATCAGCGAGGCATCTTCTTCGAGCCAGCGATGCAGGTTGATCTCCTCCTGTCGCAACGGCTGTTTGCGGGCAACGCTCAGCAGCCTACGGGCCAGCACTTCTGCTCCAGCAGACGCTCGCTCGACGGCCATCACTTCCTTTTCCAATCCGTTGAAGCCCTTGCGTCGCGCGAGCTCCATATTGGCCTTGACGACCATGAGGAGATTGTTGAAGTCATGCGCGACGTTCGCAACGAGGTTACCAAGCGCGCTCATTCGCTTCATTTGCCGGCCGGTCGCCTCCGCCGATATTCGCATCCCGAACTCGGCCCTCCATCTTTCCCAGGCGATTCGCTCCGCTTTGAGCCGGCGCAAGCTGAAGAGCACCAGTAGCCAGATACCGCAGCAGGGAAGCAAGGTAGCGACGGCAATGAGCCCGTCATGTTTTATCCATCGATAAGTGACGACCGAGACCGGAATGCCGGAAGTCACGTAGAGAGGGTAAGCGCCGACTTTACGGTAGACCAGAAGCTTTTCGACGCCATCGAGCGTCGAGTTGATCCTTATGCGGCCGTCACGGCTTCTCACGCGAATGGCGTCGACGAGCGGTTGATTGTTCGTCGGCGCTCTGCGGGCCTTGGGGGAAGGCGAGCGGGCCAGAATCGCGCCGTCTTTCCTGAATAGTCCGAGTGTCAGCGCGCGATCGTGCGACGTGAGCTGTTCATAGAAGGACAGAAAGGCATCCCGGCGCAGGGAAATATAGATGACGCCGAGAAAGCGACCGTTCGAGTCGTAGCGTGGCGTGCTCGTGTTGAACACGTCGACACCCGTGTCCGGGGCGCGCTCCGGCAGCGAAACCTCGGTTGCGACGACATCGGGGCCCTGTGCGGACCGAAACTCGGCATGGTCGCCTATCGATAACAGCCCGACCGGGTAGGTGCCGCTGCTCACGAGCAGATCGCCTTTTTTGCCGAATATCGCGATCGACGCCACGGGAGGCAAGCGCTCAGCAGTTTCCTTCAGGAAATGATGAAGCTGTTGTTGCCGCGCACGAATCTGCGCATCGCCGTCCGTCCCCAGGATGGACATGACGCGCAGCGACATCTCCTGATTCACGTCCAGAATCTTGACCGCTTGCTCTTCGGCAACTCTTGCCAGGCGATCTATTACCTCGGACGAATCGGCTACTCGCGTCTGATAACCGAAGTAGCCGTAAGTCACCAGGAAAAGCAGGGGCGTAACAATCGATGCCACCAGCGCAGCCATCAACATTCGACGCGTCGCGCCGAAATCGCGCGGTGGCACTGGGATTTCGAGCGCCGAAACATCTAGAGCGGACGATTCCGGATTTGTAATCATAGGAGACGTGCTTCTGCGAAAGGCGAAGCATATTCAGTTAGCCCCGGAGCGTCAAACGATGTTCAGAATGCAATATGCCGAGATAATCTCTTTCACTTCGTGAAATCAAATCGGATTGATCCTCGGGTTTACATTTATACGTGTTTTTTTTCGTCGTCGTGCATTTTGCCGGATTTTCCCGCTCGAATCCGTGGAAAGGAATCTTCCGCAATCCGGATGGCCGTGCAGTTCCGCTGCGAACGGGTAAACCGCGACGCGCCCGAGCGAGCGAGCCTGACGACAGGCACAATACGCGCCGAAGACGCCGCAGATGCGCAGCGTCGCGGTAATCCGTCCCTCGACCCTTTCATGAACAACGATATTCCCCGCCGCCAGCCCACACCTGCGCGCCCCGCAAATTCGCAGCGTTTCCTGCTGTTTCTGGTCTGCCTTTTCGCCTCCGCCGGGCAACTCGCCATCGACATCTACGTGCCCGCGCTTCCCGCGATGGCGCGTTTCTTCGAGACTTCGCCCCAGGCGATTCAATCGAGCGTGTCGGGTTATATGGCGGCTTATGCGCTCGGCCAGCTCGTCTTCGGGCCTATCGCCGATGCATATGGCAGAAAGCCCGTGCTGGCATTCGGGCTGGTGATCTTCACGATCGGGTGTCTGCTGTCGCTCGCCGCGCCGAACCTGGAGACATTTCTCCTCGCGCGCGGTCTGCAGGGCTTCGGCATCGCTGCGACGAACCTGCTTGCGAAGGCGATCATCACCGATTCGTTCAAGGGGCTGGCGCTCTTGCATGCGTTTACCTACATGTCGATCGCATGGGGACTCGCGCCGATCATCGCGCCCGTGATCGGCGCGCATCTGCAGACGTGGTTCGGCTGGCAGGCGTGCCTCGTCTTCCTGCTCGTCTATTCGCTCGCGATGTGGGCGCTCGTCTGGCGTTATCGAGAAACCTTGCCGCGACCCGTGCATCTCGAACCGCGCACGCTGATCGCCAACGCCGGCAAAGTGCTGTCGAGCCCGGTATTTCAAAGCTGTTTTCTCGCGCAGGGCCTGTGCTACAGCATCTTGCTGGTGTTCAACATCATCGGGCCGTTCATGGTGCAGAACACGCTGCACAAGCCGCCGACCTATTTCGGCTACCTCGCGCTCGGCATCGGGATGATGTATTTCCTCGGCGGACTGTCCAATCGCGTGCAGGGACCGCGTTTGCCGACCGCGGAAGAGCGGCTGCTGATCTGCTCGCGCGTGATGGCGGGCGCTTCCATCGTGATGCTCGTGCTTGCGCTGACGGTCGGCCTGCGCGTCTGGACGCTCGCGACGCCCGTACTCGTGATGGGTTTCTGCGCAGGCGCGATGTATCCGACGCTGATGGCCAAGGGAAATTCGCTGTTTCCGCATATCGCGGGGCTGACGAGCGCGATTCTCGGATGCGCGTTGCTGCTCGTCTCGTCGCTGATGATGGGCCTGGCGGGCTTCGTGTCCGTGCAGGTGCTGACGCCGCTTGCGGGCTTCTTCGTGATTCTTGCGTTCACTGTCGTGTGGATGGTGACGAAGCTGTTGCGGCATCTGGCACAGATGCAGGCAGACGCGGGGCGGCGCAGCGCGGAAGTGGCGTGAGCTCGCTCGCCTGACACTGCGATTTAAGCAAATCCAGAAATCGGCTGTCGGGACCGGTAAAATGCTGCGCCCGCCTGCTTTCCGGCCGCGTCGCGCGTGACCCGTGCGATTGGCGTTGGGAAACGGGCATCCGCCTCACGAAGGCAAGCTCCGGTCTTGAACACGACACGCCACGACATTCGAGGATTGCTTTCATGCTTGCCCGCATCACCCGTCTCACTCGTTTCTTTCCGCTTTGGGCCGTGCTGGTTTCCACGGCTGCCTACTACTCGCCTTCATCCGTAACGGGCATCGCACCGCACGTGACGACGCTCCTCACGATCATCATGCTCTCGATGGGCGTGACGCTCTCCGTCGCCGATTTCCGGCGCGTCTTCACGCGTCCTGCTCCGGTCATTGCGGGAATCGTCCTGCATTACCTCGTGATGCCGCTCGCTGCGTGGGTGATCGCGAAGGCGCTGCGCATGCCGCCCGACCTGACGGCGGGCATGGTGCTGGTCGGCAGCGTCGCGAGCGGCACGGCGTCGAACGTCATGATCTATCTGGCGCGCGGCGATGTGGCGCTCTCGGTCACGATCAGCGCCTTGTCGACGCTGGTCGGCGTGTTCGCGACGCCGCTGCTCACGCGTCTTTACGTCGATGCCTCGATCGCGGTCGATGTGCACGGCATGCTGATGAGCATCCTGCAGATCGTCGCGCTGCCGATCGTGCTGGGGCTCGTCGTGAACCATCTGTTCGGCAAGCTGGTGCGCAAGATCGAGTGGCTGCTGCCGCTCGTGTCGATGGTATCGATTCTGCTGATCATCGCCGCGGTGGTCGGCGGGACGCAGAAGAGCATCGCGTCGGTCGGGCTCGTCGTTGCGTTCGGGGTGGTGCTGCACAACGGCATCGGCTTGCTCGGCGGTTACTGGGGCGGCCGTCTGCTCGGTTTCGACGAAGCCGTCTGCCGTACGCTTGCCATCGAAGTCGGAATGCAGAACTCGGGGCTCGCCGCGACGCTGGGCAAGCTGTATTTCACGCCGATCGCCGCATTGCCCGGTGCGCTGTTTTCCGTGTGGCACAACCTTTCGGGGTCGATGCTTGCGGGCTATTGGGCGGGCCGGCCGGCGAAAGGATCGACGCAGGAAGAAGGGGCGAGGGCAGCCGGGGCGAGCGTGGCGGGACGCTCGGGTTGAGTGCGGTGCGGGCAGTCGCGGCTTCGCGCATCGCTGCACGATTCGCGCCGTGCTGATAGATTAGCCCTCAGCAAAATCGTTGACCGAGAGAGTGCGATGGCCGGCAGACCCGATTCCCCCGCATCCCACGTCCGTTCGCTGATGGTCATCGCCGTGGTCGTAGCCGCGCTGGTCGCGGCCTTCGCGTACACGGCAGGCTGGCTTTCACCGGGACGACTGACACCCGCGAAGATCGTCGACAGCCTGGCGCCGCCCGGCGGGCCGGCGCTGGGCTTTCGCCGGAACCATGCCAAGGGCATCTGCTTCACCGGCGAGTTCGAATCCAACGGAGCGGCCGCGCAACTGTCCAAGGCGCGCATGTTCGCGGCCGGCACCTATCCGGTCACGGGGCGCTTCAACCTCGCCACGCCGGACGCGAAGGCGTCGGACGCCATGGCGCGAGTGCGCGGCCTCAGCTTGCGCATCCTTATGCCGGACGGCAGCGAGTGGCGTTCCGCGATGATCGATGTGCCCTTTTTTCCCGTCGCCACACCGCAGGCGTTCTTCGAGTTGCAGCGCGCGCTTGCCCGCAAGGACGATCCGAACGCGATGAAGAACTTCGCCGCCGCTCACCCGGAGATCGGTGCGTTCGGCAAATGGGCGGGCAGCGCGCCGTGGACTGCGTCCTATGCGGAGGAGCGCTACAACAGCCTGAACAGCTTCATCTTCACCAATGCCGAGGGGAAGGACGAGACCGTGCGCTGGTCGTTCGTGCCCGCGGTCAAGCCCGAGAACCTGTCCGCTGACGACCTGAAGAAGCGGGGCGCCGATTTTCTCGATGCGGACATCGCGCAGCGAGTCGGCAGCGCGCCGCAGCGCTGGTCGATGGTCGTCACGGTCGCGAATCCGGGCGATCCGACTGCCGATCCGAGCAAGGCATGGGGCGACGATCGCCGCACCGTCGAGGCGGGCATGCTGGTGGTGAAAGCCATCGAAGCCGAGCCCGACGGGCCGTGCCGCGATCTCAATTTCGATCCGACTGTCCTGCCGCCGGGCATGCGCGTCTCCGACGACCCGTTTCCCGCCGCGCGCTCAGCCGCCTACTCGGTCTCGTTCAACCGCAGGGCCGCCGAGGACAAGGACTATCCGCACACCGCGGCGCAAGGAGCCAAGTGATGAACCCGATCCACACGCGGTTCTCGCCGCTTCAGCGCGCCTTGCACTGGATCATGGCGATCTGCATCCTGGCGATGCTTTTCATCGGTGTGGGCATGGTGTCCACGGTCAAGCCCGACTATCTGAAGCTGGTGTCGATCCACAAGCCTTTGGGCGTCGTGATACTCGTGCTCGCGCTGATTCGCGTGGTCGTGCGGCTCGTGCGCGGCGCGCCGCCGCTGCCCGCGGACATGCCCGCGCCGATGAAGCTTGCTGCCTATCTGTCGCATCTCGCTTTCTATGCGCTGATGATCGCGCTACCGTTGCTGGGGTACGGCATGCTGTCGGCGGCGGATTATCCGGTGGTGGTGTTCGGCGTGCGACTGCCTTCGGTACTGCCGCACAGCAACGAGCTGCATACGATGCTGTGGAATGCGCACCGGTTCCTCGCGCTGTGTTTCTTCGCGCTGATCGTCGTGCATCTGGCTGCGGCGCTGTTTCACGCGCTCGTCAGGCGGGATGGCGTGTTTCAGGCGATGGCGCCGTGGCGGTGAGGGTCTGGTCAGGAGGTCAGGTCCCAGACCACTGCATCCGCGCAGCTCGCGTTCATCCAGCCTTGGCGAGCGTCAAAAGCACCTCGCTTGTGGCGCACGCGGCGACGCGGGCCTGCGCAGCAACTGCATCTTCGTGATCTGCCGCGCGTGCCGGGCGGCATCCCTGTCTTCGCGCCAGAGCGGCTTGCAACCTAAGTCCGTGCGGCGCGCAAGCTGATCGCCGTAATGGGGCGGACGCGTGCCGTCGGGCGCGATAAAGCCGATTTCTCCCGGTGTCACTAGATCGAACGCCGTGACGTCCACAGGGCAAACGCTCGGCTCGGCAGATCTCGTCATTTCGCGCTAACCTGCGCGACTGATTCATTCCCTTCTCGCAGGACACTCATGACTCAAGCGCTCCATATCGACTTCATCTCCGACATCGCCTGTCCCTGGTGTGCAATCGGGCTGTCGTCGCTTCAGCTGGCATTGTCACGCCTTGCCGATGTGGTCGATGCCGAGATCGTCGTCCATCCGTTCGAACTGAATCCGCAGATGCGTCCCGAGGGCGAAGCCATCACCGACTATCTCGGCAGGAAGTACGGCCGCACGCCCGAGGAGATCGCCGAAACGCAGCGCATGATTCGCGCACGCGGCGCGAGCGTCGGCTTTTCCTTCGGCCCGCGCACGCATGTCTATAACACGTTCGATGCGCATCGCCTGTTGCATTGGGCGGCCATCGAGGGCAAGCAAGTGCCGCTCAAGCTGGCGTTGCTGCGCGCTTATCACGGCGAAGGCCAAGACCCGAGCAATCAGGAAGTCCTCGTCGAGACCGCGCGCTCGGTCGGACTCGATGCAGCCAAAGCGCGCGCCGTACTCCAAAGCGGCGCCTACGCCGAAGAAGTTCGTGCGCAGGAGGGCGAAATTCAGGCGATGGGGATTACTTCGGTTCCCGCAATCATCTTCAACCGGAGCCATCTGGTGAGCGGCGGACAACCGGTCGAGGCATTTGAGCAAGCGATACGTCAGGTCCTCGCCGAAGCGCACTAGCCGCTCGTATTTCCTCGTGCATCAAGCCGATGAACTTCGCCGTCACGGTGGTTTCTCCGCCTGGCTATACGCATTCAGCCGCGTTCCATGAAGTGGCTGAGACGCTTCATCACGCGCTGCTGGCGTTAGGGCTCGACAGTGTGATGACCCGCGAGGGACGGCTCGATTCGCGGCGGCACATCGTGCTCGGATCGAACCTGCTGCCTCACTACGGGCTGCTGCTTGCGCCCGACGCGATTCTCTACAACCTCGAGCAGGTCTACACGGGATCGTCGTGGATCACGCCCGAGCTGCTTCACATCATGCGTCGCCATGTCGTGTGGGACTACAGCGAAGCGAACGCGCGCGCATTCGCCGATCTGGGCGTACGCGTCGAGCGCGTGCTGCCTATCGGCTACGTGCCGGAGTTGACACGCATCCGTTTCGCGACGACGCGCGATATCGACGTGCTGTTCGTCGGCGCGCTTTGCCCCCGGCGTCAGCGCGTCATCGAGGGAATGCGCGCCGCCGGCGTCGGTGTCGTCGCGGCGTTCGGGGTTTATGGACGTGCGCGCGACCTCCTTCTCGCGCGTACCAAGCTTGTGCTCAACGTACACGGCCGCGAAGGCGGCGTGCTGGAGATCGTGCGCCTTTCGTATCTGCTGGCAAATGGTTGCGCGGTCCTGAGCGAGCGCTGCGCGGACGCTGCGGAAGAAGCGCCGCTAGCGCATGCGATCGCCTTTGCCGACTACGACGCATTGCCCGAACGTGCCGCGCAACTCGTCGCATCGCCCGCGGAACGCGAGCGGCTTGCGCGCGACGGCTTTGCGGAGATGCAATCGCGCAGCGCAGCTGACTATCTGCGCGCGGCCTTGACATGAACGCTTGAACCGGACGATCCGGAATCAAGACATGCTCTGGCTTGATTCGACCGCAAGCAGGTTCAGTATGAGCAGGATCGCGGTCTGGTTGTCCAGGCTGATCTCGATGCCGAGCGTGCCTACGATCCAGCGTCCGATCTTGGTGCTTGCGAAATCCTCGCTCCTAGCCGATTTCTTCAGCGTGACGCCGAGCTTCATCGCGCGATAGTGGTACGAAGGAATCTGGTGCTGCGTCGCGAGTCCGAATAGCCCGCCCTTGCCGCCCGAGCACCAGCCGAGCGTGCCCGCCAGAACCAGCTGTTCGTACCTGTCCAGTCCGCTGATGAAGCCGCGCGCAAGGTGCCGCACCCGGGCTTCGTCGAGTCCGTATTGCGACAACACGGATTCGACCGGGTCGTCGACGACATGGGCGCGCTCGTCCACTTGTTGCCCAATACCGTCCAGTTCCATGGACACGTCGCGCTGATAGCTCGCGCTTCGCAGGCAGTCGATCAGGAAGCGCCTGAAGTACGCGCATACCGCATAGCCGGTCGAGGGCGCGCTTTGCTCGCTCGCATGCGATTCGCCATGTCCCGGTTCGAGGCGCAGCACCTTCGAATAGATGAACTGCGCGATCAGTTCCTCCTTGTCTTCGCGAAGCGATTGCAACTCCGGCGGGTGATAGGTGCGCAACGCGCCCTTCACGAGGTTATAGATCGACACCATTTCGTCGTGCGACAGATGCGTGCGGCGGCGCCACAGGTCGGTGAGGTTCGAGGGCGCGCCTGTCGTCGAGGCGGCGTCTATTGTCAGGGTCTCCATGTCGTCAATCCCCCTAAATCGGTGGCAACGTGATGAGTATGGTTTTCTCCTATCAAACGACCAATATGGAATTAGTGATAGCCGTCGTCTAAACTTTTGGGTAAACCAGTCAAGCAGGGGACCAGCCGAATCGCGCCACGGCCACGCCGTCGCCTCGTTCAACACGTCCGCCCATTTCCTGACGTCACCCGAATTTTTCCAACGCAAAAAGGGGATGACAGAATGCATGGCGATCTTGAGCAATGCGAGGTCTCTGACGATCTCGCAAGCGCGCTCTATGCAGGGGACCCCGCCTCATTTTTCGCGCACGGGTGTTCTATTGCGCTCCTGAGCGCCGTCTATCTGGCACGGCCCGAAGCGGGTCGGCTCGTGACCCTTTGTGTGGTTTTCTATGGGATTGCGAATTGTTTCGCCATCGGGCTATGGGCGTGGCGGCGCCGGCGGCCGCTCCTGTTCAGCGCACGCCAATGGATCGGTCTGCATGCGCTGAGAAACGCGGTGCTTCATGGCGCGCCGGGCCTGTCGATCTGGTTCGTTTTCCAAACCGAATCATTCGGTTTCGCTGCAGCGCATACAGTGCTGCTCGTCACGCTGGCTGCGCTCGCTTATGCCTCCAACGGCATGAATCTGCTCAACCTGTGCAGCGCCGTGCCGACGCTGCTCCTGCCCGCGACCGCGCTGTATCTGGTGCAGCCGGTCGATGGCGGGTTCGCGCTGAGCGTGGTGCTTGTGGTGTTCATGGTCGTGATCTACTGGTTCGCGACGCAATATCGCGAGTTCTTTCGCGGCATCGTCGGGGCCCGCGTCGATCAACAGCGACTCGCCGAAACCATCGCCCGGCAGAAGGCAGTGATCGAGGAAGCGAGCCTGGCGAAAACGCGTTTTTTCGCAACCGCGAGTCACGATCTGCGGCAGCCGCTTCATGCGATCGGACTGCTCGCTCACGCGCTGGCCGATCATGGCGCGAGCACGCAAGAGCGCGATGAAACCGCGCAACACATCATCTCCAACGTCGATGCATTGAACCAGCTTTTCAATCAGGTGCTCGATCTGGCGCGGATCGAAAGCGGCGTGACGCAAGTGATTCCGCAGCATTTCCGCGTCTCGGAAGTGCTGGCGCGCATCGAAATGCAGTTCCGGCCCAGCGCCGCCGCAAAAGGACTGGCATTGCGCATCGCGCCGACGGCTTTCGTCGCGTTCACCGACCCGGTGCTGCTCGAACGCGTGCTCGCCAACCTCGTGTCGAACGCGGTGCGTTACACCGAGCGCGGCTCGATCTGGATCGGTGTGCGGCACGGCGGCGACCCCGAGCGCTGTCGTATCGAGGTTCGCGATTCGGGCATCGGTATCGCTCAGCACGAACACGAACTCGTTTTCGAGGACTTCTACCAGGTACAGATGCCGCATCAGACCGCTCGCCAGGGTCACGGTCTCGGTCTGTCGACGGTGCGGCGCCTCACCAGGCTGCTCGGCAAGGAAGCGACGCTGCGCTCGGATCTCGGGCGCGGCACGACCATCCGGGTGCCCGTCGGGTTGGGCGACGCGGGCCTCGTTACGCCGAGCCTCGCCGCGCCTTTTTCGGTGAGCGCGCTCATCGAAGGCCGCCGCGTGCTGTGCATCGACGACGATATCGGCAATCTCGAGGCACTCGGCACCTTGCTTGCGCGCTGGGGTTGCATCGTGCGCGGTTGCCGCGACGAACTCGCCGCTGTCCGCGCGATTTCAGAGGGTTTCGTTCCCGATGCCGTGCTGTGCGACTACCAGATCGACCGTCACCAGACGGGTGTCGAGGCACTGAAGGAAGTGCGCGAAGCGTTGCGTCGGCGCGGACATAACGGGTTTGCGAGCGTGATGATCACCGGCGACATGGTGTCGCCCGAACTGAGGGCGCTCGCGGCAGAGGGCGTGCCGGTGCTGCGCAAGCCTGTGACCCCGGCGCGCCTGCGCCGTACGCTCGACGCGCTGCTTCAGCCGCACGGACAGGACGAAGCCGCCTGAACCGCACGCGGCCGTCGCTCTGGTTCAGGCGATGTTGCCGCGCAGACGCAGTGCGCGCAGATATTGCCCCGCGACTTCGGACGCGCCGTAGTGCACCACGGTCTGATCCACGAGTGCCCAGATCGAAGCGCCGCCGAGCCGCACGCGCCGGCAGAAGGAGAGGTCCTCTGAAAGATAGCGGCCTTGCTCTTCGATGGTGTCGAAAAAGCCATAGAACTCGCCTGCGGGCAGCGCGTCGCGGTATTGCTCGGGCGGCGCGTACCGTTGCGTGAACGGCTTCGCGACTTCGAACGCATCGCGCCGCGCGAGAAAGATGCCGGTCCCCACATGCTCCGCTTCGACAAAGCCGTCCACCACGCGCGCGCGGCCGTCCTCCGAAGTCCGCAGCCGTACCGTGTAATCGGCATGCTTTTCGAGCCACTCGCGCATGGAAAGCCCCCGGTCGGATTCGTCGATGCGCTGATCCAGATCCAGGCGCCGGTACGGATACGCGACGCCCGCGACGCACTTGTCTGCCGCAAGCAGTTTCATGACCGCCTGCGGGGGAAACTGCATGTCGGTGTCGAGAAAGAGCAGATGCGAGAACTCGGGATGCGCGACGAAATAGCTTGCGAAGAAGTTGCGCGCCCGAATGATGTGCGACGAGCCGACGTGCATCGTCTGGAACCCGCAGTTCGCATCGGTCAGCGCGCGTGCGGCTTCCATCAGCGAGAACGCGAAGTTGATGTGCACGTCGTCATGATGTGTCGGCAGGCAGACCAGCACATTGGGCGCGTTCATGAGATGCTCGCTGCGCTCACAGCGCCCGCCCGCCTTGAAGCCAGCCGTTGATGATCGCGATCGCCGACGAACGGTTGTGCACGCCCAGCGCGCGAAAGATCACCGAGAGGTGCACCTTGACCGTACCTTCGGCCACTTGCAGTTCCCGCGCGATCATCTTGTTGGTGCAGCCGCTATGCACGAGCCGCATGATCTGGCGCTGGCGTGGAGACAGGTTCTCCATCAGATGAAGATGATGAGGCGCGAGCGAAGCCGCCGGCATGTTCGTGACGGGGCGCGGGCGCTCGCTGGCGGAAAGTCGCAGCGGGTTCGGGGGGGAAGCGCCGATCAGGCTCAGCGCTTCGATCGGCACGTATGCGCCGCCCGAGAGCACGAGTTCGATGGCCTTGAGCATCACGTTGGCCGGCTCGCGCTTCGGGACGAAGCCGAGCGCGCCCGCGGCCAGCACCGCGCGCATCTCGTCGACCGACTCTTCCGCCGACAGCACGACGAGCGGCAACGCGGGATTTGCCTTCAGAAGCGCCGTCAGCGAGGAAGCGCTCGCCATGCCCGACATGTGCAGGTCGACAATCGCAAGATCGTGATTCGCTTCGGGACGCGCGGCGGCGGCGAGCGTGTCCCAGTTGTCGGCCTCGTCGAACTGGGCTTCGGGATCGATCTTGCGCAACAGCGACTTGACGGCCTGACGTATCAGTTCGTGGTCGTCGGCGACGAGGAACCTCATGATCTCTCCCTCAGAATGAGACTGGCGCTCATGCGGTCATTGGGTGTCGTCGACACACAGGTCCGGGTCGCTCACGACGCAATCGGCGGTCGGCACGGATGGGCCGCCTCGCACGCGCACCGCCGTTTCCTTCGCGGAGATCCTGAGTCCCTTCGGCAGCAGCACCCACATCTGCGTGGGCTGCTTCATACGGCTCGCCTGTTGCTGGGCTTGCGGTCCCGTGCCGAAGAAATAGTCGGCGCGCACGGCGCCGCGAATCGCGCCGCCCGCGTCCTGGGCCATCAGGAGTCGCGTGACGGACGAAGCGCCGGATGCCCCCTCGTTCGCGTTGATGAAGACCGGTGCGCCGAGCGGCGTCGTGCGCGGATCGATGGCGGCCGAACGCCCGGCGGAAAGCGGCACGCCCAGCGCGCCGATGGGACCTGTCGGCGAATCGGGAATGGCGCGGAAGAACACGTAGCTAGGGTCCGACGACGCGAAGGTATAGCTGAGCGGCGGGGCGCTCGCGAGCGCCGGCGCGGTGGCTTTGTCCGTCGCACGAGGGGACGGGATGGCGGCGGGGTTCGTGGTTCCCGCCGTCGACGGCGGGCTCACGCGTGCCGGATGCACGGTGGGAGCGGCGCCCTTTGCGAGATTGAAGCCACGCAAGAGCGGCGAGTCGGGCGGCGAGTCTGCGTTGCCGCTCGCGATGGCCGAGGCGGCATCGGGCTGGTCGGTATCCTGCGCGCTGCGCAACAGCGAAGACTGCGGCGCGTCGTCGGGCGTGGACGTGCTGGCGGTTTCCTGCGTGTTCTGGGTGGTCACGGTGCCTTCTTCCAGATCGATCTCGACGCCCCGCACCAGAATCTTGCGGCCCTTGCTTCCCGCGCTGGCGACGGGTGGATTGAAAGCCAGGCCGTTCTGTTCCGCATAGGCGAGCCGCATGATCGAGCCATCTGGCAAGCGTATCTTTCCGGCGCCCTGCAACTGCATAGAATAGAGCATCGCCGGGTCTTCCACATAGGCCAGCACCGGCGCATTGAGACGCCCGCGCTCGATTTCCGCACGCGCGTAGTACGGCACGATCTCGCTGCCGGAGCGGCGCAGTCGCAGTTTCTTGTCGCGGATGTCCGGCGTGCTGTCGCCGAGCCTGAGCGTATAGGTCTTGCCGCTCATCGGCACGGTCGCGAGGGGGATCACGTTGCGGCCTTCGACGCGCGCCGGAACCGGCGTGCCGCGCGCGTTGGGCGGAAGACGGCGGGAGTCGAGAAACAGCATGTCGTGCGGCACGCCATAGATCGGATAGACATACGGTGCACGTCGTTCGCGGCTGCCCTTGAGGATCGGCTCGTAATAGCCGGTCAGCACGCCGCGGGTCGTCTTGTCGACGTTGCGGATCTGGTAGACCGTGAAGTTGTCTTCGAAAAAGCGGCGTACCGAAGCACTGTTGTTCGGATCGATGCCGCGCGATGCCGCGCACGGCGCCGCCCAGCCGGGCTTGCCGCCGAGCACGCCGCAACCGCGCCGGAACGCTTCCCAGGATTCGACGACGTTGTCGGTCGTCCAGCCCGGCACGCTGGAGAAAGGCACGGGGGTGTAGAGCGCATTCTTCGTGGCGAAAGGCGTCGCGGTGCCGGCCAGCGAGGCCGTCGGGCTCGCGGGCAGCGGATTGGCGATGCCCGCTTCGGGACCCGTCGCGCTGACGATGCGTGCGTCGTCGGACGCATCGACGGACGGTGCGGTTCCGGTGGCCTGGACGGTCGGGGCCGGCGTGCTTGCGCAGCCGGCGAACGCGCCAGCCGCCAGCGCGAACAGCGCCGCAGTCGCGCGCATCTTCACGCCTGAAGGGCAGAGTGTGACCGTGGGGCAGGCTGCAAAGGATACGCCAGGCGTCTTGCCCGACTGCGCGGCGGCGCCGCTCGCTCGTGATGCCATGGTGTCCTCGCCCTGCTGCAGAACCGCTGATTCGCCATCGAGCCCATGCCATGCGCGTCTTCGGGCCCGAATGACCATTCGCTATCTAGACGAACGGACGACCTCGATTTTGAACGTCGCCGCGCCATAGGCGACGGGACACGACGGGGCCTGGCTGCCGCACGCCGGCACGCCTGCAAACGGGGATGCGGTGAGGGTCCGCTGTGCGGTCGCCGCGGCCTGCGCCTCGGGCGAGAGACTCGCGAACACGGCATCGTGCGTCATGCCGAGCGCGGAAAAATCGCGCGGCGCGAGCGATACGATCGCGACGAAATGATTCGCACCGACAGGCTCACCCGCCTGCATCGGCCAGGTGGGGCGCGGCAGCGTAAGCCGCTTCTTCTGGCTGATGCGGTTGTCGCGGTCGAGTTCGTTCGGAAAGAGTTGGAAGTACTGGTTCGCCGGATCGACGACGAACACGTAGACATAGCCGTCGCGATTACTGAGGAGCGAGAAGCGCAGCCGGTCCCGGTCGACCACGGCGCGCGCGACGGGCACCTCTACCTTGACGGCGACCGACGGGTCCGCAAGCGACACGATGCGGGCGAATTCGTCGGCGGGCGTGAAGGGCGGCAGCGCAGCGGGCGGCGGCGGCTCGCGCGGCGCCTCGACGGGCTTCGCCGCCAGTTCCACCGGGGCAGGTGATGCCGGCGCGGGTGACGCCGGAGCGGGTGACGCCAGTGACGCAACCGTGCCAGGCGACGCGGACGCGGACGGCGCGGTGACCGCCGGAGCCGGCATGACCCCGCCGTCCGCGGCTGGCCCGGCCTGAGCCACGGGAGGCCGATGCGAGAGGAATTTCGGCACCAGGAAGCCGAGCGCCGCAACCGCCAGCACGCATCCCGCGCCGAGCGCCCAGCGCGCGCGCAGCCGCCTCGCCGTCGTTTCTTTCGCGCCGCCTGCCGCAGGTTGCACCGGCGCGTCATCGAGCGCGATGCCGAGTTCGGCTGCGAACTGCCGGTCGGTTTGCGGCCGGCTGGCCGGCGCCACCGCGAGCGCGTGATCGATCGCCTTCAGGAAGCGCTCCGAATACCGGCCCGCAGCGAGCTTCGCGAGCGGCTGGTAGCTGTCGCTCACCATGCGGCCGACCGACGGCGGCGGCGTCTTCCCGGTGATCGCGAAATACACGACTGCGGCGAGCGCGTAATGATCGGTCCACGGCCCCTGCCTGAGCGACGGCACTTCGGCGTATTGCTCGATCGGTGCATAGCCCGGCTTGAGGATCACGGTGAGCGCCTGCGTCATGTCACCGATCACGCGCCGCGCCGCGCCGAAGTCGAGCAGCACGGGGCGATGGCTTTCTTCGAGCAGGATGATGTTGTCGGGCGCGATATCGCGGTGAAAGCAGTTCGATGCGTGCAGCACGGCGAGCGCATCGACGAGCGGCGTGAGAAGCGCGCGCAGCCACGCTTCGTCGGGCGGCTTTTTCATCGCCTTGAGCGCATCCTTGAGCGTCACGCCCTTGTAGTACGGCATCACCATGTAGGCGGTGCCGTTCGCTTCCCAGAAGCGATAGACCTTCACGAGCGACTGGTGATCGAAGCGCGCCAGCAGCCGCGCCTCGTCATTGATGAAGCTTTTCAGCCCGGCGCGGAACATGCTCTCGTAGCGCTCGGACTTGACCTTTACTTGCGTGCCGCCCACGCGCGAGGCGAGCGCCGACGGCATGTATTCCTTGAGCGCGACGTGCCGGTCGAGCGACGTGTCGAACGCCAGGTAGACGATTCCGAAGCCGCCTTCGCCGATCAGCCCCACGATCTCGAATTCGCCGAGCCGGGTGCCGGGCGGCAGTATGTTGTGCGAGGGGAGGTCGTTCGGCATGCCGGCCGCGCCCGATGCGCCGGGCGCGCCGGCGGCAGGCACGCGCGCGCCGCTCACGATCACCGTCTTGTCGATTTCGGCGTTGCTTTCGGTCTTGTTGCCGTTCCCGCTTTCGCCCGGTATCTCGCCGGTCGCATTCATGATCCGAAGTCCCGCAGCATGGTGGTGAAAAGCGCCGTGTCCGGCAGACCGTACACGGGCCAGATGGTGAACGGCCGCGGCGACGGGTCTTGCGGATCGTGCGCGTCGTCGGGCGCGGCCTGGGCCGACGTCCACATGCTCATCCCGTAGACCTCGGTCTGCCAGACCGGTGCGAACGTGCGCGCGAGCGCGCTGGCGAGCGTCGCGGGCGACTGCACCACCCACGGTTCCTGCATCACGGCGGCGCGCACGCCGGGGCAAGCCGGCACGGGCAGCGGCACCGGCAGCGCGGCAAGTTGAGCATCGAGGCGCTCGATGCCGTGGTCGAAGTCGAGGGCGGCGAGCGCGACGGCTTCGATGGCGGAAAGCCATTGCCAGAGTTCGGTGATCTCGTTGCCCGTCGCAGGTGCGCACGGCAGCGACGCCGCGATCGTGAGCGGAAAATGCCGCCCGACCCGGTCCACCGAAGCCATCACGACCCCCGTCCAGCATCCCGCGAGCGTCGGCGCAATCGCGCCCGGCATCGCGAAGAAGCGCCACACCGGACACGTGAGATAGAGCGGGAGCCAGTCCGCGCCGAGCGCGAGTTGCGTTTCGGCGACCCGCGCGGCGAGCCACGCGTCCCACGGCGCGACGAACGCGTCCGACAGCCGCCGTGCCGCGAAGTCGCCGAGCGACGGCAGCTTGCCGTACCAGCCGGCGATCGTCTCGCCGTCGTCGGTCAGGGTCTTGCCGAGCGCGTCGTTCATAGACGCTCCGGGCAGGAGAACGCACGCAGATCGGCGAGCCGGAACGGATTCTCGACGCTGTTCGCCGTCACTTCGAAGCGCGCCTTGCGACCTTCGACATCGAAGGTCGCGATAAAGCGCTCCGGCTGGTCGGTGGGCTGGATGTCGAGCCGGTCGAACATGCGGAAGAGCGCCCACGGGCCTTCGAAGACGAGGTTGCTCGCGCCGCTGCTGGGCGGCGGCGAGAGTTGCACGCTCACGCGGCCGGAGCCGCGCGTGCCGGGCCACTGAATGGCCGTGGCGATCTGCGGGCCGTGCGCGTAGGTGAGCACCTGACCGTCGACGTCGAGCGTGAAGGAGAGGATCGTCGGGTCCATTTCGAGCGGCTTGAATTGCAGCGCGAGTGCGGGCGTCTTGCCGCCCGCGCGGAAGAACACGCCGCGGATGGTCGCCGCCCGCTCGAACTGCGCGAGCCCGGCGGGGCTGATCTGCATGGCTGACGAATCGGATTTCCTGAAGGCCCACGGTTTCGCGGATACATCGACGTCTGCCGCGAGGTTCTTCTGGAAGAAATCGTCGAACTTGCCTCCCGGCGCGAAGAGCGTGCCGAAGTCCTCGGGCAGCACGTCGCGCCCGGAGTTCGGATTGAACGGATAGCGCCCTTTGAGCGCGCGATCGCAGAACGAGGAAATCGATTCCTTCAGGTCCGCCGACATATTCACACGCCGCGCCTGCTGGGTCTGCGCTGCGCCCTGGCTGCCGAGATCGAGCAGCGCGGTGCGGATCGGCTCGGGCAGGCGCGCCGCCTGCGCGCGCAGCTTCGCGGGCGCATCCGAAGGCGGCGGCGCGGTCTTCTGCTGCAGCGCCTCGTCGGTGGCGCTCAGGCTGGCGTAGACATCGTTGATGAGCGCAAGCGTCTGCGTGATCGGCGCGGGCTGGCCCGCGCCCGGACTCGTGACGAGCGCGCGCAAGCCGGTGAAGCGGTCGTCGACGATGCTTTCCAGCCGCGTGCCCGGCGCCACCTGCGCGATCTGCGTGGGATCGGGCCCGCCGATGATCTTCAGCAACTGCTCGCGCGCGGCGCTGATCTTGTCGTTGGCCTTGTCCACGACAGTCGTTTCGTTCTCCGGCCGGGTGGCGAGCGTGGTTTCGCGCGACGCCGCCTTCGCGAGCATGGCGAGCGGCGAATCGGGCGCCGACAGGATGCGCGCGATCTGCGCCGACTGGGCAAGGCTGTCCGCGTGGACGATGCGGATGTCGTTCAGGAAGTCGTTCCAGATGCGTGCGTAGTCTTGAAGGTAGAGCAGCCGGACGTCCTCGGTCAGGCGCTGGGTCGCCGCCGGATCGCCGCGCGGCAGGCCGCTCTGGTCGCGGATGCCGAGCACCCAGGGTTCCTCGGCGGCGAGTTGCACTGCAACCTGGTCGACGGCTTTCAGGAATGCCTTGTGATAGCCGTCGAACGAATAGAGCCCCGTCACGCCGCGCGTGAGCGGCATGCCGCTCGCGCGCACGAACACGAGCGAGGCGTTCGGCCCGCCGGCGTGCGCCACGGTGAACTCCGGATAGTCCGCGCCGACGCCTTGTTGCTTCACCCGCCCGTACACGCGCTGCGCGAGCGTGCTGGTGGCGAGCATCGCGCGCAGGTGCGCGACGAGGCGTTCGTCGAACGGCAGATTGGGATGCACGACGCCACGCGCCAGCAGCGCGTCGAGATGACCGGCGAGCGCGGCGCGCTGCTCGTTGCCGACTTCGCGCGGCAGCGAGCGGTCCCAGTCGGTCACGATCCAGGTCTTGAGCGCGTCGGGATCCTGATGATCGGGCTGGTTGAGCATCAAATACGCCTTGAGCGCTTCGTACGCGTAGCCCGGGTTCGCCGGGTTCGCGCTGCGCGCCTGCTCTTCGATACGCGCGGCGAGCTTCGGCAGGAACAGGTCGGTCAGCAGCCGCTCGTAGGCGTCGCCGGCGGCGGCGTCGAGCTTGGCGCCTTGCCACAGGCCCCATTGCATGGAGAGCGGCGGACGCGCGGCGTCGACTTGCGGTGTCGAGGCGAGCTGGCGCACCGCCGACAGCAGTGGCAGCAAGGCGACGAGACTCGTGCTGGCCGCCGACGTGCCGGCCACTGCCTGTTTCGCCGTGTGCGCCGCCTGATCGACGCCCGCCACGTAGGTGCGGTTGCGCAGATAGCTCGTGCCCCAGAGCGCGAGCACGCACGCGGTCACGGCCGCGACGGCCGCGTAGGCCGAGAGCCGCCACAGATGCCGCCGGCGCGCCCACTTGAGATTCGATCCGGCCAGGCCCTGTTCGGCGAACACGACATGAGTCAGGAGCCGCTCGATGAAATAGCTGCGCCCGCTCGAAGGACGCGGCGGCTGCACGCCCCGCTCGATGCCGAACGCACGCGCGAGCGAACCCATCACCCGGTCGATCGGCGTGCCTTCCTGCGTGCCGCTCGTGAAGTAGACGCCCCGTACGAGCGGGATGTCGTCGTGCTTCGACTGCACGAAAGTCGCGCGCAAGGCGTCGGCGAGCGCAGGCTTCAGCGCCGCGAACTGCTGTGGAAAGCCGATCATCGCCGCCCGCTGCGCGAGACCGCTTTCGGCATTCAGCCGTCCCGGCAGACGCGCGACGAGCCGTGCTTCGAGCGCATCCAGTTCAGCATCCACGCGGGCGCCGAATTCACCTTCCGCGAGCGGACGCTTCGGGTCGTACGGAAAGGTGAAGCCGAAGACCTGCGCGCGCTCTTCCTTCGACATGTCCGCGAAAAACTCCGTGAATCCCGCGAGCAGGTCCGTCTTCGTGACGAGCACGTAGACAGGAAAGCGCGTGCCGAACGCCTGCATCAGTTCGCGCATGCGCGCACGCAGCGTCGAGGCCATCTCCTCGACGTTCGCGGGCATCGCGGCGATGAGGTCGGGCACGGCGAGCGTCATCAGCACGCCGTTGATCGGCTGACGCGGACGCGTCTTCTTCAGCAGCGCGAGAAAGGCGTGCCATGCGGTCTGGTCGGCATCGCGGTCGCTTTCGTGGGTCGTGTAGCGGCCGGCGGTGTCGATCAGCACGGCGTCGTCGGTGAACCACCAGTCGCAGTTGCGCGTGCCGCCGACGCCGCGGATCTTGTCGGTGCCGAAGCGCTCGGCGAGCGGAAAGCGCAAGCCCGAGTGAATCAGCGCCGTGGTCTTGCCCGCGCCCGGCGCGCCGATGAACATGTACCACGGCAGTTGATACAGGTATTGCCTGCCCGAGAGCGTGACCCAGTCGCGCCAGCCCGGTTTCTTGCCGGAGGCGGTGATGCGCGCCTCGCGCAGCACGGCGAGCGCTTCGTCGAAACGCTTCGAGAGCGTCGCGACTTCCGCCTCGCCCGCTGTCGGCGCAGCGGCGGCGCGCGGCACGTCGCGATGGGCGGCGAGCCCCGCCGACAGCGCGGCTTGCGTGCGGCGCGCGCGCCACGCCGCCCATAGCCCGCGCAGGATCACCAGCAGCGCGACACAGCCGATCGCGATGAATCGCGCCGTGGGCGATTCGAGCGGATAGGTGCGCGCGAACGACACGAGCGGTCCGGCGATCCAGATCGCGCCCGAGATGAGCACCAGTCCGACGACGAGCAGCAGGATCGGATGAAAAATGATCGAGAAGAGCTTCTTCATGGATGTAGCGGGCCTACGACCCGGGCTTCGCGAACAGCGTCACCTCGACGCGCCGGTTCCGCGCGCGGCCGGCTGGCGAATCGTTGGGGGCGACGGGATCGGCATCGCCCTTGCCCTCGGCTTTCAGGCGCGCGGGCGGGACCGTCGCCGCGAGCAGGTCGCGCACGTTCGCGGCGCGTTCCTGCGACAGTTCCCAGTTCGACGGAAAACGCGCCGAGCGGATCGGCCGGTCATCGGTGTGTCCGGTGACGAGCACGTTGCCCGGCACCGCGTTGAGGGCCGCCGCGATGCGCTCGATGAGCGGCCTGACCGGCGCGGAGACTTCGGCGCTGCCGGGCCTGAAGACGTTGTCGCCGTGCAGCGTGACGACCGAGCGGTCCACGCGATCGTCGACCGCGACGAGGCCGTCGCGGATTTCCTGCGCGAGGAATTCGGCGAGACGTGGCTTCGCCGCCTGCGTGACGACGAGCGGCCGTTGCGCCCCCGCGCGAATCGATGCGAGCGTGTCGAACGCGGGGTCGGACAGGCGGCCGAGCTGGAAGCTCATCGCGAGATAGGCCATTGCGAGCAACAGCAGCGCGAATGCGCCGACGACCCAGACGGGCAGCACGTCGGTCGTGCGCCGCCGCGCGGCGACCACGCCTTCCCAGTGCGGCGACAGCGCGCGTTCCGGCTCGCCGCGCTCCTTGCGGATCAGGTCGTGGAGCCGTGCGCGGATCGCGTCGAGCGTTTGCCTGCCTTGCGCCGCCACGCGATAGCGGCCTTCGAAGCCGAGCGCGAGCACCATGCTTGCCAGCTCCAGCAGGTGCAGATGCTGAGCAGGCTTTTGCGCGAGCCTCGCGAGCAGCTGAAATACCTTTTCGCCGCCCCATGCCTCGTTGTGGAACGTCACGAGCAGGCTTTGCCGCGCCCAGACTCCCGCGCCCCACGGCGTGCCCGAAGCGGCCTCGTCGAGCATCGTGCAGACGATGTAGCGGGCCGCCGTGACCTGCTCGGCCGCGACGCCGCTCACGCGTGCCTCCGACTCGAAGCGGCGCACGCCGGCCGCGAGCGAATCGCGCAGTGCGGCGGGGTCGGCGCAGGCGCTCATCGCGCGGATGCGTGGCGCAAGCTGCAGGAGCGGTGCGCACGCCGCCACCAGCGGATTGACCGTGCCGCCTCGTGTGAATGCGGCATCGAATGCACGTTGATCAGCGCCAGGCGCGGTCCCCGGCGCGAACGGCCCGTCCGTGCCGCCGCTGCTCCCGGCGCGGCGGCGCGCGCCGGGATTGGGCTTGATCATGGTCTGGTCGGATTCGAATCCGGCGAAAGGATCGTCGTCGTTCGTCATGGCACTTCCTGATCCCGATCACCTCAATGACGGATGGCCCAGAACTCCAGTTCGAGCGCGGGGAACTCACCGGCGATGTACATCGCCAGGTTGCCGGTCTGCTCCAGTTCCTTCCACAGCTCGCCCCCGCGGTCCAGCTCGAAATAGGAGAAACCCGCGTGAAACGGAATCTGCCGCGGCGCGACCGGCATCGCGCGCAGACCGATGCCAGGCAGCGCAAGGTTCACGAGATCGCGCAGTTTTTCTGCAGGTGCGACCTTGACCTGCGTCGGGAAGCGCGTGCGCAACGTCTCGCCGGGCATCTGGGCGTTGGCGGCGAGCACGAAGCCCGCCGTGCGCAGGAGTTCGAGGTCGTTGATCATCGCCACGCGCACGCCGGGCTTGCGGCTCTGCAACTCGATGGCGACCGCGTCCGGCTCGCGCACCTGGGCGAGCAGTTGCCGCACGTCGCGCATGAGCGGCTCGAATGAGGTGGCCAGGTCGTCGTGGCGATAGGGCGGATACGCGAGCACGCGGCGGCGCTCGTCGAATGCCGCGAGATCGCCGGCGAGCGCGAGTGTCGTCTGGTACAGGCGCTCGGGATGCAGTAACGGCACGTTCAGCAGATGCGCGAACTGCGGCTCAAACCGGTTGAGCGTCTGCAGCAGCAGAAAGTCGGCGATCTCGGCGACGCCGCCGCGTCCCGGACTGGCGAGATGACTCGCGATCCGGTCCGCATGCTGATGCAGAAGTCCCGCCAGTTCCTGCGCGTAACCCAGTAGGCGCCTGTCTGCCAGCGCGTGGAGCATCGGCGGGATATAGCCCGCGTCGAGCAGCACGCGATTGTCCGCGCGCCGTTCGAGCACCCGCGCAATCCCGATGGTCGCGAACGCGTCGGTGGCGTCGCGCGCGAGCATGAGCCGCACGTTCGGCGCCCCGACCCGAATCTGCGCGACGCGGTCGGTGCTCGTCGTGACATCGACGACGGAGGTGTCGGTGGTGCGATAGCGCAGGCCGCCGGCGTGGCCGCGGCCCTGGCCGTTGAGCGATCCGTCGATCTGATCGCCCGCGCCGTCTGAATCGAACTCCTTCGCGCCGGCGCGCGCGAGCGGCAGCGCGAGCAGCACGATTTCGTCGCGCGTGCCCGCGGGAATGTCGAGCGGCAGCGGCGCGGGCGCGTCGTCGGGAAACGAGAACGCGGTGCCGTCGGGCAGCACGCCGAACGCGGACGCGAGCGCGATCTTGCCGAGCCCGAGCGCGATTTCGTCGAGCATGACGGTGGCGCACCCCCACGGCCACGCTTCGGTCGCGCGCGCATGCGAGCTCACCAGATGCTCGATGAAGCGGTCGTGTTGCTGAAAATGCTGGGGTTCGAGGAACAGCCCCTCGGACCAGATCATGCGTTGGTGCCAGGTCATGGTGGCTCGTATCCGCTCTCTTGGGTTCGACACCGCGCCGCACGCGCTTCGCCGACGCCGGCCGTTCCGTCAGCGCCCGGCGGCTAGTCGACCCGGACGCTGCGCTTCAAAAACGAACGAGCGATACGAATTTGGAACTCGGCGGTGCGCACCCGCTTACTTGGCTGCCTTCGACGCCGGCGCGCTCGCGCGTTGTGCGGCGATCGAGACATCGGCCGCGTCGATGCGCACGTCGAGCACGGTCGTCTGGTTTGGCGGCACAGGCGCGGTTGCGCGCCAGCGGGAGCGCTCGATATCGCGATACGCGGCCACGACCGCGACGAATTTCGTGCCCGGCTGCACGACCTGTTCGACGCTGCGGCTGTCGCCGGGCTTGAGCAGGAACTCGTTCTTCGCGTTGAGATCGCCGCCGAGCGTCGCCTGATCCTTTCCGTAGAGGGTGAAGAAGTCGGCGCTGTCGAAGGCGGCGGTCGTCTTCAGTTCGTACACGCGCACGACGACGGGCGACGGCCGGCCCTTTTGATCGGGATTGGCCTTGTCGAGCGCGCTCACGTTGATCCGCACGACCGTCGGCGGCGGGGGCGGTGGCGCGGACTTGCAGGCCGCGAGCACGAGCGCGCACAGGCAGAGCACGCGCGCCGCGTTGGGCGCGCCCCGGCGCGCAAGCCGCGCGAAGCGCGCAGGACCTGCGCTGCCTGCGATCGAATCGTTGTTTCGCATGATTGGTCTGCGTCTCTCCCGACACAGCAGCAGACGAACGATCCCGGCGCGCTTTTCAAATCCGGCGTGATGTTTCGTCTATTCGTGGCACCGCGGCGCCAGCTTGCCGCTCGCGCTGGTGCGCGGCTACGGTCTTCGAGGAGCGCATTCGTGAAACCGATCGGGCAGATCGCGTCGGTCCGTGTGGTGGCCGACGGCAGCACGGCCAGGCGGGTTGGCCTCACGTTCGTGCTGCTTGTGGTACTCGCGTTCGCGTTCGCCGCACCTCGCGTCGATGCGCAGGGCACGCAAAAGAAGACCCCGCAGGCCGCGAAAACCACTCAGACCACGCCAGCGCCACCGAGCCCGCCACGTGTTTCGGCGCCGCCGGACGCGCCGCTCACCCCTGCCGCCCGGGATGCCGAAGCCCGCGTGCGCGATGCCGAGACCATCGCCACGCTGTCGCAGGAAGGGCGGCTCCTGCTCGCGCGCGACCAGGTCAAGCTCGATGGCTATGCGTACTGCAGCATGTCGGTGGCCGCCGCCGAGCGCGGCGATTTCCGCGACAGTATCGAAGCGGCGTCGCGTGCGCTCGTCGTCGCGCGGCAGACGGACAACGCGAACCTCGCCGCGCTGTCGCGCCGGGATCTGGCGATCGCCTACAGCTATGCCGGCGATCTGGGCGATGCCGAACAGTACGCGAAAGAAGCCATCGCCGCCGGCGCGAAGAATCCCGAGCAGGTGCTCGCCCCCGCGCACAAGGTGCTCGGCGATATCGCGGCCCGGCGCGGCGATCCGGCGGCGGCGCTCACGGAATACCGGATAGCGCTGGAGAGCGCCTCGGCGCGTTATCGCCCGATGGTGCTCCTGTCGATCACCAATGCGCAGATCGCAACCGGCGACGCAGCAGGCGCGCGCGCGACCTTCGAGCAAACGAGCGGCGTCAAGGAAACCTTGCTGGCGCCGCTCAGGAAGCGCATCGAAGGCAATCTTCTGCTCGCGGAACACAAGCCGCAGGAGGCGCTCGCCGCCTTCGCCGCGAGCGCGACGACGGGCGGCTCCGACGCGAGCTACGACAGTCTGTGGGCGCACGAAGGCATGGGGCGCGCGTATCTCGCGCTCGGCCAGCGCCGGCAGGCGCGCGACGCGTGGCTCGCCGCACTCGACGATTCGGAAAAGATCCGCGCGCGCTTTCGCAGCGAAGAGTTCAAGACGGGGCTGTTCTCCGATACGCAGACGGTTTTCGAGGAGACGATTGCGCTCGTCGTCGAAGATGGCGACTATCCGCTCGCGTGGACGCTCTCCGAGAAAAGCCGCAGCCGCGCGCTGCTCGATGTCGTGCGCAACCGGCTCGCGGCCAACGTCGACGAAGCTCAGCTGAACGGCCGCACGCTGTCACTCGATGACGTGCGCGGCACGCTCAGGCCCGGCGAGGCGATCGTCGAATATCACGGCCTTCCGGACAGGATGATCGCGTGGGTCGTGCGCCCGGACGGCATCCAGGGCTTCACGCTGCCGATCGCACGCAAGGACATGACGCTCGCCGTCGGCGATTTTCGCAATGCGATCATCCGGGGGCGTCCGCAAGCGCTCACCTATGGAACAAAGCTCGACGCGCTGCTCATCCAGCCGCTCGGCGTGCGTCCCGGCGAGCGGCTCATCATCGTGCCGAATGGCGCGCTGCACTACATGCCGTTTCAGGCGCTCAGGAATGCGCAGGGCTTCCTGATCCAGCGGCACGCGCTCGCGCTCGCGCCTTCTGCGAGCGTCGCGGTGCAGCTCGTGCGCCGCCAGCAGCGCATTGCGAGCAATCTCGTCGCGTTCGGCAATCCGCGCATCGCGCCGGAATTCGACCTGCCGGGCGCCGAGGCCGAAGTCCGCGCGATCGGGCCGTTGTTCGCACAGCACGAGGCCTTCGTGCAGAGCGATGTCACGCGCAAGACCTTCAGCGACAACGCGCCTGCGGGCCGGATCGTCCACGTGGCGACGCACGCACAGGCGGATACCGTCGATCCGCTGCATTCGCGCGTACTGCTCGCGCCCGCGAAGCAGCCTGCCGATGGCCCGGACCCGATGCTCGCGCAGGACATCTACAACCTCAAGCTGGATTCGGTGGCGCTCGTCACACTGTCCGCGTGCGAGACGGCGCTCGGGCGCATCGAGCGCGGCGACGAGATCATGGGTTTCACTCGCGCGTTCTTCTATGCGGGCGCGTCGGCGTTGCTCGTGTCGATGTGGCCCGTCGCCGACGATTCGACCTCGCTCACCATGCGCACGTTCTACGGCTCGCTCACCAAGGGCGAAGAGGCGATCGACGCCATGCGCGACGCGCAGCTCGCCGTGCTTGCCGACAGCAGGTTCGCCCATCCGTTCTACTGGGCGCCGTTCGACCTGATGGGCAACTGGCGGCTCTCGATCGCCCACTGAACGCCGGACCATCGTGCCCGGTGCCGTCCCGGCGTCACCCTTTGCGCCGGCCCCGATGAGGATGCTGCAGTGAACGACGCCATGAAAACCGAACTCATCGCATCGCGCCCGGACGAACGCCCGGGTACGCGTCCAGGTGCGCGCGCGCGCTCGCACCGCGGGCGAAGTTTCGCGCGCGCGGCGGGCCTGGCCGGAGCGGGCATTGCGTGCGCGAGCGCGCTGACGGCATGGGCGCAGCAAGTGCCGCTTCCGGGCACGCAGCAGTTACCGAGCGCCGGCACGCTGCTCAATGAACAGCAGCGCCCGTCGCCTGCCGCGGCGCCGCCCGGAGGCGCGGCCGTGCTGCCCACGCCGCCCGCCGCGCCACCCGCCGTGCCCGAAGGCAAAAAGTTCACGTTGAAGAGCATCCGTCTTGCGGGTAACGAGACCTTGCCGTCCGACATGCTGCTCGCGCTCGTCTCCGACAGGATCGGTCAGGAGGTGTCGATCGGCGATCTCAATGCGATGGGCACGGTCATCGCACAGGCGTATCGCGATCGCGGCTACCCGCTTGCGCAGGTCGTGATCCCCCCGCAGGACGTGACCAACGGCGATGTCACCTTCACCGTGCTCGAAGGCAAGATCGGCGCGGTGCGGCTGACCATTGTGCCCGGCGCGCCGATCAAGGAATCGCTCGTGCGCGCGCGGCTTGCCGCGATCGAACCCGGCAAGCCGCTCAAGCAAGGCGAACTGGAGCGCACGATGCTGCTCCTGTCCGACCTGCCCGGCATTCGCGTGACCTCGGCGCTGGAACTGGGCAGCGCGCCCGGCACCGTCGACCTGAGCGTGACCGTCGAGCCCACGCGCCGCTGGGATTTCGCCCTCGCCACCGACAACTACGGCGCCGCCTCCGCCGGACGCTGGCGACTGGGCGCGGTGGGGCGGCTCGCGTCGCCGTTCGGTATCGGCGACAACCTCGACGTGAACCTGCTCGCCGCCGAGCGCGCCGATACGCTGTACGGGCGCATCGGCTACGACGCACCGGTCGACGCGAACGGCACGCGCGTGGGGGTTGCGTATTCACATCTGTACTACTACCTCGGGCAGGATTTCTCGTCGCTGCATGCGCACGGCGATGCCGACGTCGTGACCGCCTCGGTCTCGCATCCGCTCATCCGCTCGCGCAGCCAGAACCTGCTCTTGCGCGGCGCGCTGGAATACAGGGCACTGACCGACAAGATCGACAGCGTCAACTTTGACAATCCGCAAAAGCTCTATGTCGCGAGCGTCGGGCTGTCGTACGAGAGCCGCGACGGCTTTCTCGGCGGCGGCTTCAACAGCGCGGACATCCAGCTGGCGTTCGCGCATCTGAACATCGACTCGTCGCTTGCCGAGCAGATCGACCAGAGCCCGTTCGGGCGCAACACGCAAGGCAACAGCGTGCGCCTGACGATGCAGGCGAACCGCCTCAACGCCATCACGCAGAAGGTCAGCGTGTTCGTCGGCGTGTCGGGGCAGTGGGCCAACCAGAACCTCGACAGCTCGTCGCGCATCACGCTCGGCGGCCCGCATGCGGTGCGCGCCTATTCGCCGTCGGAGGCGGTCGTCGACGAAGGGCTCATCGCGACGGCCGCGTTCCGTTATGCGGTGATGCCGACGCTCACGCTGTCCGCGTTCTTCGATATCGGCGTCGGGCGCTACAACGCTCGCCCGATTCCCGAGCAGGGCGCCAACACCGTGACGCGCAGCGGGCCGGGGCTCGGGCTGTTCTGGAACGGGCCGTACGGCATCAGCGTGGATGCGAGCATGGCCTGGCGCACGACCCGCGCCGACACGACCGGCGACGACAAGCTGCCGCGCGTGTATGTGCAGGTGTCGAAGTCGTTCTAGCGGCAGGAAAACGGTAAAACAGGAGTTCGACATGAGCGACATTACCTGCCTTCGGACCCGCAAGCATCGCCGGGCATGGGAGCGTGCGATCAGGCGCCTCGCCAGGCGCGCGGCGCGTCATGCGGGCGTGGCCGTCGTGCCGTCGCTGTTGCCGTTGATCGCACTCCTCGTCGCGCCGCCTGCACTTGCACTGCCGCTCGGCGGGCAGGTCGCGAGCGGCAACGTGACCATCGGCGCGCCCGCCCCGAACACGATGGCGATCACGCAAGGCTCGCCAAAGGGCATCGTCAACTGGAACTCGTTTTCGATCGGCGCGAACGAGACGGTGAACATCGCGCAACCTTCTGCGCAGGCGGTGCTGCTCAACCGCGTCGTGGGCAGCCAGGCAAGCACGATCGCAGGGCGGATGAACGCCAACGGACAGGTGTTTCTCGTCAATCCGGCGGGCGTGCTGTTTGCGCGCGGCGCGTCGATCAACGTGGGGTCGCTCGTCGCATCGACGCTCGGGATCTCGGACAGCGATTTTCTTGCCGGCCGGTATCGCTTCGCGGGCGCGTCGCCGCAGGCGGGCGGGCGGGTGGTCAATCAAGGCTCGATCACGGCCGGCGAGCGCGGCACGGTCGCGCTGCTCGGTGCGCAGGTGGACAACAGCGGCACGGTGAGCGCAAAGCTTGGCACCGTCGCGATGGGCGCGGGCAGTGACATCACGCTCGACTTCGCCGGTGACGGCCTCACCATGCTGAAGGTCAACGGCGCGGCGGCACAGGCGCTCGCGAGCAACTCCGGCATGCTGGCGGCGGACGGCGGGCAGGTGCTGATGTCGGTGCAGACCGCTGACGCGCTCGCCGCTACCGTGCTGAACCAGACGGGCACGGTGCGCGCGCAGAGCGTCGCGGAGCGCAACGGGCGCATCGTGCTCGACGGCGGAGCGGCGGGTGTCACCGAAGTCGCCGGCAGCATCGATGCGACGGGCGGCGCGGGACTTTCGGGCGGGCGCATCGACGTGACGGGATATCACGTCGCGGTGAACGACGGCGCGCGCATCGATACCAGCGGTATGCAGGGCGGCGGGCGCGTGCGCGTGGGCGGCGGAGCGGCGGGCAAGGAGGCCGACATCCATAACGCCGATGCGGTGTGGATGGGGCCGGGCGCGCAGGTGAGCGCGGATGGACTCGTCAGCGGCAACGGCGGGCATATCTTCATCTACGGGACGAACGCGGCGCGCGTGTACGGGATCCTGACGGCGAGAGGCGGTGCGCAAAGCGGTAACGGCGGGTTGATCGAGACGTCGGCGCGGTTTCTGGACGTGGCGGGGGCGGACGTCGATGCGTCGGCGCTGCATGGGGTGGGGGGGACGTGGGTGCTGGATCCGCACGATGTCACCATCACGGCTTCGAATATCGATAACGGGGGCGGCCCGAACTTCATCGCAACCCAGGATAGTTCGATTATCCCGGCAGGCACCATCAGCGCCCGCCTGAGCGAAGGCACGTCGGTCATCGTCAGTACCGGTGCTGATGGAACGCAGCCCGGCGACATCCGGGTACAGGGCCTGATAGACAAGGACGCGGGCGGCGCCGCCACGCTCACGCTGGAAGCCGCGCATTCGATTTTCGTGGACGCAACGGCTCAGGGCAGCGGCGCTGCATCGATCATTTCGGAGTCGATCAACGCCACGCCCGGCGGACCGCTCAACGTCGTGCTGCGAGCGAATACCGCCAATAGCAACGACGGCACGGCGGTCATCCTGTTGCGCGGACCGGTCGCCGGGAGCCTGTCCGTGCTGAGCAATGGCGGCGATGTTTCGATCGGCCAGCCGGCGGTCAACGGCGGTACGCCGCGCGTCGAAATCAGCAACGCAACCATCGACACGCGCACGCGCCACGTAACGGCCGCACCGGACTCGGATCCCGTCCTCACGATCGGCGTGAATGCGCCGAGCGGCGCGATTACGATCAATGGCCAGGCGCCGGTGGATGTGATCGGCGGTGTTGCGGGCCTTGGCAACGGCGTGGACATCAGTAACGGCTCCACGCTTCAGACGACCACCGGCCCGATCACCATCACCGGCGACGGCGTGACGAGCGGCGTGTCGGTGGGGGCCTCCGATATCACGACGACTGCGGGCAACGTCTCGCTCACTGGCACGTCGTCGACGGGCATCGGGGTCGACATGGATTCAGCGACGCTCCTGTCGACTGCCGGCGCGATCACGGTGACGGGCAGCGGCGGCGCGGGCGGCGTGTTAGCCCAGCTTGGCAGCATGACGGCGGACGCGGGCAATATCATGGTCGACGGCACCGCGCTTGCGTCCGGCACAGTCTCGCGCGCCGACGGCGTCAGTCTCTTCGCCGAGCCGATCAGCACGTCGGGTAGCATCTTCTTGCGCGGCTCGGCGGCCTCGCAGGGACCGATGGGCGCTGGCGTGACGATCTCGGCGGCGGGCGAGGGCACCTTCGTCCTGACGTCCGGCCTGCCGGGCATTCGTGTCTACGGCAGCGGCAACGGCTACGAGGGCGTGTCGACCAGCGCCAGCTCTGGTTCGGACACCGGACCCTCTGTCTTCTTCACCTCGCCGAACCCTGTCGCGCCGGGGCCGATCGACATTCGCGGCGTGACCAACGGTGTGCTCATCACCGGCTCGAATAACGACGCGGGCTACCACGCCGGCGTCAGGCTCGCCAATGCGAGCCTCAACGGCTCGAACATCACGCTGGCCGGCTCGATCTCCGGCAGCGCGACGCCAGTGGAGCAGAACGGCCTGCAGATCGTGGACTCCACCGTCGGGACGCCCCAGACGAGCTCGCTCACACTGCGCGCATCGAACACCGGCGAGAGGACATCTTCCATTTCGATCGACGCTGCCTCCGATATGGAGGTTCCGCGCGGCACGCTCGTCCTCGTGCCGGGAAGCGTCTCTCCGACCAGTTTCGCTATTGCCGCGGACGACACCGCGCCGATCAGCATCGGCGTGCCGGGCGCGACGGGTCCAGGCTACGTGCTCGACAGCACGATCGGGGGCCGTTTCACGTCGAGCATCGACAACGTCTATGTCGGCTCGGCTACGCATACGGGGGCGATCACTCTTGGACCGACGTGCGTCGAATCGCCATGCGCGGGTATGCCCGTGTTTCTCAATCTGACCGTTGCAAACGGGGGCGTGGGCAGCAAGGGCATTTCGCTGCCGTACGCGTTTTTTAGCGGCAGCCAGCTCACGCTCGATTCCGCCGGTCCCGTGACGCAGGGTCCGGCGGGCATGTTCGCGATCGATCTGCTCCTCGCAGGGCCGGGCAACTTCGATCTGACCAACCAGGGCAACTTCTTCGGAACCGTATCTCTGGTCGGCACGGGTAACAGTTCGATCACCTCGCAGTCGGCGTCGATCTCGACGCTGCGCGGGAGCGTGTTCGACGCCGGGACGAACGCCTTCACGCCGGTCGAAAGCAACAACAAGGCCACGCTGGCTGGCAATCTGACGCTCACGTCCACGGTCGGGGGCGTGTCCAATAATGTCCCCATCGAAAACGTATCGGGCCGCGACATCACGCTCGACATGCACGCGGCGGATGCGATCGGCATCGGGGCCAGCGTGACCTCCGCGACAGGTGCAATCAACATCAGGGGTGACGCGGCGAACGAGGTGATCGTCGGCGGCGTCGCGAACCAGAGCGGCAATCCGCGCATCGCGCTCTCGACCAACGGCGGCAACCTCGGCCTGAGCGCAGCAGGGCGCGCCGTGCTCGGTTCCGAAGGCCCGACCGGGAACACCGGCGCGGCGATCACAATCAGCGCCGCCGACATCGACACGCGCATGGCCACGCCACCCGGAACTCCGTCGACGCCAGGGGGCGCCGTGACGCTGCACGGTGTCACGCCCGCCGCGGCAAGCGTTTTCGTGTCGAATACGGGAGCGCCGGTCGCGATCGATCTGAACAACGCGACCGTGACCACCGGAAGCGGCAGCATCGAAGTCGTGGGCCAGAGCCTGAGCCCGACCACGAATCCCGGCAGTGGCGTGGTGTTGCGCGGCACGCCGGCGAATGCGTCGCAACTCGCGACCACCACCGGCGCGATCCGCGTCTACGGAACGGGCAGCGGCTCTGGCGCAGTCGGCGTGGCGCTCCTCGACGGTTCGTCGATCACCGCCTCGGGCGGCTCGATCGACCTGCGCGGCGCGATTGCGGGAACAGGCCCGGGCGCACTTTCGCCTACCTACGGCGTGCTCCTGATGAACGGCTCGATCAACGCGAGCGCAGCGTCGGGCACGGTCTCGATCACCGGTTCGACGACCACCGCCGATGCCGGCATCGCATATGGCGCCGTGCCGCTCCCGGCCCAATCGGGGTTCGTCGGCGGGCCGTTCTCGATCAGCACCGGCCCGCAAGGTGTCGTCACGATGCGCTCGTCCAACAACGGCGCCGCCACGAGCTTGATCGGCCGCAGCAGCGTGGGGTCGATCGACGCGCAGGCCGGATCGCTCTTCATCTCGCCCGCATCCGTCGACCCGTCGACCTTCGACGTCACAGCGCAGAACACCGTGCCGATCACCCTGTTCGGCACGAGCGCGACACAGGGCTTGTCCATCGATTCCGCGACTTACCAGACCTTCTCGACGACCCTGCAGACACTCGTGCTCGGCTCATCGACGCAAACGGGGCACATCTCGGTCCAGGGCCCATGCGCGGGTGGTTCGGCCTGCGCGCAACGTCCCGCCGTCGCGACCGGCCTGACGCTCCAGAACACCGGCGCGGGCGGCCAGGGCATCGACCTGCCCTCGGGCGTCTCGATGCCCGGCAAGACGCTCGCGCTCGCTTCGAGCGGCACCGTGACCGATCCGGGCGGTATTCAGGCGCAGTCGCTGCTGCTTGCGGGAGGCGGCGATTTCGCGCTCACCGACGCCGGCAACGACGTGAACACGCTCGCCCTTGCCGGTGCACACGACGTGAGCTTCGAAGAGTCCCACGGCTTCACGATCGGGCCGGTTTCGGCGCCCGGCTTCGACGGGGCAACCGGCAAGGCCACGACGATCGACGGCACGCAATCCACCGTGACGGGCAACCTCGCGGCGATTTCCGACACCGGCCGCGTGTCGCTCGGCTCAGTGGGCTCGCCGACGCATCTGAGCGCGGGCGGCAGCATCGACCTCGTCATGCAGAACGTCGTCTTCGACAATGCGGCGGGCGGCACGCTGAGCGCGGGCAACGCATGGCGCGTGTGGGCCGGGAGTCGCGATCAGCAGGAGAACCGTGGCGGCATCGAGCCCGGCGGCACGCAGCCCAACTTCTACGGCTGCGTCTATGGCGGCATCTGCAGCTGGAACGGCCAGCCGTCGCTCTCGGTCGTGCCCGGTAACAGCAACCACTTCGTGTATGCCGAGCAGCCGACGCTCACCATCACGATCGGCGGTGAGACCCGCATCCGGGGCAGCGCGAACGGCCCGTTCGGTTTCACCGTCAGCGGACTCCTGAGCGGCGATCAGTTGGGCAGCTCGCTCGTTGCTGGCCCGCTGGGATCGCCCGCGACTCCGGCTTCGCCCGGCGGGACGTATCCGATCAGCGGCACGTTCTCCTCGCCGACGGGCTACAACGTGGTCGTCACCTCAGGAACGCTCACAGTGCAGGACCCGCTCGTGAACGGCGGCGTCTTCAACCGTTCCGGCCTGCAACCGCTTTTCACGGCGCAGGAAGACAGCTTCGTCTACGAAAGCAACCTGGGCGGCGTCAACATCTGCGTGGGCACCAATGAGCCGATCCTCGCGCTGCAAGAGGCCGAAGGCGCGGCCGACACGCTCGCCGCCGAATGGAAGCGGGTGCGCTCGCGGCCGAATCTGAACAACTGTCTGGTCGTAAGCGGTCAGCATGGCTGCGGCGAATTCTGAATGGAGTCGCGATGATCGATGTTGAACCGCTGCTCGCGCCGACTCAGACGATGCCGCCCGCCGGCATCGATCTGGAATACGATGCGGCGTTCCTCGAATTCGAGTCGCTTGCGCGCGGCATGCCCGAGCGCCAGTTCGACACGCTCACCGAGCCGCCGCCCTGGGCCGACGTAATGGAGCAGGCAGAGGCGCTGCTGTCGCGATCGAAGGATCTGCGCATTGCCGTGGCTTATACGCGCGCGGCGTCGCACGTGCATGGTCTTGCGGGTTTTCATGCGGGATTGCGCGTGCTGACCGGGCTATTCGAGCGCTATTGGGCGAGCCTCTATCCGCCGCTCGATCCGGACGATGGCAACGACCCCGCGCTGCGCGTCAACGCGCTCGCGCCGCTTGCCGACGCCTATACGCCTTTCGCGGAAGGCGAAACCCTGCTGCACGATCTGCGCGAATGCGAAGTGTGCCGCGTGCATGGCGAGCGGCTCACGGTCCGTGACATCCTGATCGCCCAAGGCAAGCTGGCACCGCCCGACGGTGCGAGTGCCGCGACCTTGCCGCGCGTTGTGGGCATGCTCACCGATGCACTCGATCACGATCCCGACGCCTTCGCCGAGGGCCTCGATTTGCCGCGCGCCGTGCAAGCGCTGTCGGATTGCATGACGGAAAAGCTCGGTGCGGAGCGCGCGCCCTTGCTGACCGCAATGTTGGCCACGGCGCGGTACGTCGCCGCGCAGTTTCGCGCGGTGGCGCCGGACGTGGCGGCCGCTTCGGTGCCAGTGGATCAGGCGCACGCGGAGCATCCCGCGCCCGCGCGCCTCGGCGCGCTCGCGACGCGCGAGGACGCGATCGCCTTGCTGGATGCAGTGTGCGCGTTTCTCGAACGCACCGAGCCGACCAATCCTGCGCCGCTGCTCATCCGTCGCGCGCGCGGGCTGATGGGCAAGGATTTTCTCGCCGTGATGCAGGACCTCGCGCCCGACAGCCTTGCGCAGATTCATCTGATCGCGGGGAAGCGGGAGCCGTGATGCTTTGAAATTGGCGCTGCTTCGTTCGTCTCTTGAGCGTCAAGCATGGGAGAGCGTGATGAGCGGACGGGATTTCATGCAGCCGGCGTCGATACCGGTCATCGACGGCGTGCGCATCGGCGAGTTGATCGGGTTCAGTGGAGAGGGCGCGCGTCCGCTCGTCGTGTATGCCGGGCAGCCCGGCGACGCCGCGCTCGCTGCACGCACGATTCCCGACCTGCGCGGCGCGCATATCGGCCGTGAAGTGCTGCTGATGTTCGAAACCGGCGATCCGATGCGGCCGATCATCATCGGCTGCCTGCAGGCCGATGAAGCCTGGCCGCTCGACGAAGCGCCCGCGCAAGTCGAAGCCGATGCCTACGGACAGCGGCTCGTCGTCACGGCGAAGGAAGAGATCGTGCTGCGCTGCGGGCAGGCGAGCATCACGCTCACGAAGGCGGGCAAGGTGCTGATACGGGGCACGTATGTGTCGAGCCGATCGTCGGGCGTGAACCGCATCAAGGGCGGCTCGGTGCAGCTCAACTGAACGCGGCTGAATCATGGAACTGATCAACGCCACCCGCATGGTCGCTGGCTACACGATGGGCACGGAGCCGAGCGGACGCGAATCGCTCATCGTCGTCGTCAAGGGCACGTTTCGCCTGCCAGCGGCGGGCGAAACGGTGAGGCTCGCGGAAGAACAACTGCCGCTCGTCATGGCCGATACGTTCACCGGCCAGCCCGGCTACTCCGCACCGTACTACGAAGTGGACTACGCGCCGCATAAGCCGCGCTGCGACGTGCTGCTCTTCAACTGCGCCGCGCCCGCATGGCGTCAGCAGCGACTTTTGCACGCAATGACTTAAAGCTTTTCAATTCCCGCAAGCGTCAATCGTCTTCAGAGCGTAGCCCACGCTCACGCGAAGGAGGCGTCATGGCAACCAGCAGTCAGAAATTCATCGGCCGCAATCGCGCGCCGCGCGTGCAGATCGAATACGACGTCGAAACGTACGGCAGCGAGAAGAAGGTCCAGCTTCCGTTCGTGATGGGCGTGCTGGCCGACCTCTCCGGCAAGCCCGCCGAGGCGCTGCCGCCCGTCGATCAGCGCAAGTTCCAGGAAATCGACATCGACAACTTCGACAGCCGCATGAAGGCGATGCATCCGCGCGTCGCGTTCCAGGTGCAGAACAAGCTGACAGGCGAGGGCAATCTCGCCGTCGACATCACCTTCGAGAACATGGACGACTTCTCGCCTGCCGCCGTCGCGCGCAAGGTCGATGCGCTCTCGAAGCTGCTCGAGGCGCGCACGCAACTCGCCAATCTAGTCATCTTCATGGACGGCAAGACCGGCGCAGAGGAACTGATCGCGCGCGTGCTCGACGATCCCGCGCTGCTCAAGACGCTCGCCACGGTCACGCCACCGGCATCTGAAACCGCCGCGCCGGCCGCGGAATGAGTGCCGCGAAACGCCGGGAAAGCCCGCGCGAGTGACATCGCCTGAAAGGAAACGACCATGTCCGACATCCCTCAATCCTCCGAATCGAAGCCCGAACTGCAGGGTGCGACGCTCGAAGGCAACGATCTCGCCGCGCTCCTGAACAAGGAGTTCCGGCCGAAGAGCGACGAGGCGAAAACCGCCGTGCAGACGGCGGTACAGACGCTCGCGCAGCAGGCGCTCTCGCAGACCAGGATCATTTCCGGCGATGCGATCCGCTCGATTCAGGCGATGATCGCCGAGATCGACGCGAAACTCACCGAGCAGGTGAACGAGGTCATGCATCATGCGGACTTTCAGAAGCTGGAGGGCTCGTGGCGCGGGCTGCACTATCTCATCAACAACACCGAAACCGATGAGATGCTGAAGATTCGCGTGATGAACATCTCGAAGAAGGATCTCGGCAAGACCCTGAAGCGCTTCAAGGGTGTCGCATGGGATCAGAGCCCGCTCTTCAAGCAGATCTACGAACACGAATACGGTCAGCTCGGCGGCGAGCCGTTCGGCGCGCTGATCGGCGACTTCTATTTCAACCAGACGCCGCCCGATGTCGAACTGCTCGGCGAGATATCGAAGATCGCGGCGTCCGCGCATGCGCCGTTCATCGCTGCAGCCGACCCGAGTCTCCTGCAGATGGACTCGTGGCAGGAACTCGCCAATCCGCGCGATCTCACGAAGATCTTCGGAACGCCGGAGTATGCGAGCTGGCGCTCGCTGCGGGCGTCGGAAGATGCGCGCTATATCGGGCTCGCGATGCCGCGGTTCCTCGCGCGCGTGCCATACGGCGCGCGCACCGAGCCGGTCGACGAATTCGACTTCGAGGAAGACACCGGTTCCGCCGACCACACCAGGTACACGTGGGCCAATTCCGCGTATGCGATGGCAGTGAACATCAACCGTTCGTTCAAGCTCTACAACTGGTGTTCGCGGATACGCGGCGTGGAGTCGGGGGGCGCGGTCGAAGGCCTGCCCGTGCACAGTTTCCCGACCGACGACGGCGGCATCGACATGAAGTGCCCGACCGAGATCGCCATTTCCGACCGCCGCGAGGCCGAGCTCGCGAAGAACGGATTCATGCCGCTCATCCATCGCAAGAACTCGGACTTCGCGGCGTTCATCGGCGCGCAGTCGCTGCAAAAGCCCTTCGAATACGAAGATCCGGATGCCACCGCCAATGCGGCGCTGGCCGCGCGCCTGCCGTACCTGTTCGCATGCAACCGCTTCGCGCATTACCTGAAGTGCATCGTGCGCGACAAGATCGGTACGTTCAAGGAACGCTCGGACATGGAGACGTGGCTCAACAAGTGGATCACGCAGTACGTGGACGGCGATCCGGCCAACTCGTCCGAGCACACCAAGTCGCAAAAGCCGCTCGCAGCCGCCGAAGTGAAGGTGCAGGAAGTGGCGGGCGCACCGGGCTACTACACCTCGACGTTCTATCTGCGCCCGCACTATCAGCTCGAAGGGCTGACCGTGTCGTTGCGGCTGGTTTCGCGCCTGCCGTCGGCCAAGCAGGCGGCCTGAGCGTTACTGGCACTCAAGCCCGCGCCCGGCTCAGGGCGCGGGCATCCTCAGTACCGTCGTCTGTGACGCATCGCCGACCCACACGGCGCTCGCCGTGAAGTTGTCGTGATTGGGCCGCGCGGCCTCGCGCAGATGCGCCACCATCAGATCGAGCCACGCCACGGGCGTTTCCGCCCGGCCAATTGCGTCGATCATCACGGATTCGTCGAGATACTCCCAGAAGCCATCGGTGCAGAGCAGGAAGGCGTCGCCGTCGGCGATCGGGAACGGCTCTTCCGACGCCGCAATCGACAGGTCGTCCGCGGTGCCGAGCGCCGAGAACAGCACGTTGCGTCGGGGATGGCTGCGCGCGTCGCGCGTGTCGAGCAGGTTCGCGTCGATCATGCTCTGCACGAGGCTGTGATCCTGCGTCTGCACGACCGTCGCGCCGCGCCGGAAGCAATAGAGGCGCGTGTCGCCACAATGCGCCCAAGCCGCAAGGCCGGCCGCCTCGTCGATGCCGAGCACCGCGGCCGTCGAACGCATCTGCGCGAGGTCGCGGTCGTGTTCCTGAGCGTCGACGATGGCGTCGTTCGCGCGCAAAAGCACGCGCAGCAGTGCCGGCCCGGTGAGCGCGACGCCGGCCGTTGCCACGCGCGTCAATTCCTCCAGCACGGCGTCGACGGCGATGCGCGACGCCACATCGCCGCCGCCATGCCCGCCCGCGCCGTCCGCGACCACGCTCGCGAACAGCGCCGCGTGCCGCCATTGCCCGTAGGCGTCCTCGTTGCGCGACCGGCCGCCCCGGTCACTCACGTTTGCGGTTTGCAGTTGCATGTCGTCTCTCTCGAACCCGCTCGTCACTGGCGGCCGCTGCGTTTAAGTTCCACGATCTGCGCCTCGTAGGCGGCGACGAAAGCCCTGCCGAACAGCGTGTCAAAGTCCTCGGCGGCCTCGCGCGAAAGCTGGCCGTACATCTCCATGAAGAGATCCCAGCAGCGGGCGCGCCGGTTCAGTCCGGGCAGGAGGCCGTCGAGCATCGAGCGCCCGGACAGACGCGCCTCGATGCGCTCCGGCTCGAAGCGCTCGAAAACGCCGTCGAGCGCGGCGCGCATGCCCGCGACGACGCCCACCTGATGCGCGCGCAGATCGGCGTAGGCGTCGTCGAGCGCGGCGGCGGGCGGCATGAAGCCGCGCATCGGCGGATTGAGCAGATGCGCGAGCGCGGCCTCGACATTCGGAGAAAACTTGAGCGGATTGTTGTCGGATACCGCGATCATCGTCGCGTCCGTGCGCATCTCGCGCTTGAGCGCGGCGCGGGCGGTGAGCAGTTCGAGCGTGCCGCGCATCGCTTCGCGCAGAAGTTCGGCGACGAGCTGCATCAGCTCGGGCGTCAGCGCGTCGATTCGCACGCCGGGAGCGGACAGGCCGCGCAGGAAAGCGTCGATGAGCGCGCGCTCGCTCGCGGGCAACGCGGCCGGCGCGGCCGGCGCGACGGGCGGTGGCACCGCGCGCGGCTTCGGCGGCGTGAACGCGCTGTGCAGTTCAGAACCCGCATCGGATCGCGTGGCGGGCGGCTCGACGGGACGCCCGCCACCGGTCAGGCTCGCGAACGGGTCGGCGTCGTGCGCGGTGTTGGGCTGGGTGACCGGCTCGATGAGCGGGCCCGCGAGCGGCGAGGCGCCTGGCGTCAGGTCGAACAGTTCGTCGATCGAGCGTTTCGATGCCGGATCGTCGAGGCCGAAGTCGAAGTCCTCGGCGGGCGCCATCGGGTTCGGCGGCACGCGGGCGGACGGCGGGGCCAGGATATCGTCGAAGTCTCCTGCGGCATCGGGCGAACCCGATGCGCGCGGCGCATTGGGCGCATTGGGTGCATTCGGCGCGGCGTCGAACAGGCCCGCGAAGGGATCGTCCAGCGAGTCATTCGACGGCGGGATCTCCGAGACGGTGTCGTCCTCGCCGGAAAGTTCCGCGCGTAGCTGATAGCCGCCGATCTGCACCTCATCGCCATGTGCAAGCGGCACTTCCTGGCCGGGGCCGAGCGGCGCGCCGTTCACGAGCGCCGGATTGCTGCCGCGGTCGATCAGCCGGTAACGTCCGTCGCGCCACACGATCTGTACATGCAGGCGCGAGACGGTGCGCTCGGCATCGTCGAGCACGAGCCGGTTCGTGACCGCGCGCCCGATGGTGCCGCCTTCGGCGTCGAATCTCGCCGACAGCGGCTGACGCTGCGGCTCTCCATTGTGACGTGTCACCGTGAGTGTGAGCATCGCCGTCGGCTCCGCTGTGGCGTCCGGCTCAGTCGAACGAATACACGAAGTCGTCTGCGCTCGCCGACAGACGAATGCGCGCGAGCGCGCCGCCTTCGGTGAGCCGCGTCAGATACTCCGTGGAAATGCGCGGCAGCACGGTATTGGTGAGCAACGCGTCGATCACGCGCCCGCCCGATTCGGCCTCCGTGCAGCGCGAAACGATGAGCCGCACGGCGTCATCGTCATAGTCGAACGGGATGCCATGATTGTCCGCGACCCGACGCCGGATGCGCTCGAGCTGAAGCCGCACGATGTCGGCCATCATCGCGTCGGAGAGCGGGTAGTAGGGCACCGTGACGAGCCGCCCGAGCAGGGCGGCTGGAAACACGTCGAGCAGGGGCTTGCGCAACGCGCGCGCGAGGTCCTCCGGCGCGGGCGCGCTGGCGGGATTGCGGCACATCGACATGATGAGGTCCGAGCCGACATTCGAGGTGAGCAGGATGATCGTGTTCTTGAAGTCGATATAGCGGCCTTCGCCGTCTTCCATCCAGCCCTTGTCGAAGACCTGGAAGAAGATCTCGTGCACGTCCGGATGCGCTTTCTCCACCTCGTCGAGCAGCACGACGCTATAAGGGCGGCGGCGCACGGCCTCGGTGAGGATGCCGCCTTCGCCGTAGCCCACGTAACCGGGAGGCGCGCCCTTTAGCGTGGAGACAGTGTGCGCTTCCTGGAACTCGCTCATGTTGATCGTGATGACGTTCTGCTCGCCGCCGTAGAGCGTTTCGGCGAGCGCGAGCGCGGTTTCGGTCTTGCCGACGCCGGACGTGCCGGCGAGCAGGAACACGCCGATCGGTTTGTCGGGATTGTCGAGCCGCGCGCGCGATGTCTGAATGCGCTTCGCGATCATCTCGAGCGCATGGCGCTGCCCGATCACGCGCTTGTCGAGCGCATCGGCGAGATTCAGCACGGCCGCGAGTTCGTTTTTCAGCATGCGTCCGACGGGAATGCCGGTCCAGTCCGCGACCACGCCGGCAACCACGCCTGCGTCAACGCTCGGCAGGATGAGCGGGGCATCGCCCTGAAGTTCTGCGAGGCGCGCTTTCAGTTCGGCGAGCCGGGCGAGCAGGGCGCCGCGCGACGTTTCGGGAGGCGGCGGCGAAGACGGGATCGAGGACGAGTCATCGGTTGGCGGCGCATCCACTGCTTCGCCCTGTTCGCGCAACGACGCGCGCAGCGAAAGCAGTTCGTCGACGACGCCTTTCTCTTCGTTCCAGCGCGCTTCGAGTCCGCCGAGCGTGTCGCGTTCCCGCGCGAGCGATGCGTCGACGTCCGCCGTGCGCGTGCCCACATTGACGCCGACATTCGCCTCCCGCGCGACGATCTGCGCTTCGACTTCGAGCGCCTCGATGCGGCGGCGGCAATCGTCGACCTGCGGCGGCGTCGCGTGCTGGCTGACCGCCACGCGCGCGCACGCGGTATCGAGCAAGGACACCGCCTTGTCGGGCAACTGCCGCGCGGGAATGTAGCGATGCGACAGCCGCACGGCCGCCTCGATCGCCTCGTCGAGCAGTTGCACGCGATGATGTCCTTCGAGCACGGCCGCTACCCCGCGCAGCATGCGGACCGCTTTTGCCTCGTCCGGCTCGTGGACCTGCACGACCTGAAAGCGTCGCGTGAGCGCGGGGTCCTTCTCGATGTGCTTCTTGTACTCGGCCCAGGTCGTTGCGCCGATGGTGCGCAGATCGCCCCGCGCAAGCGCCGGCTTGAGCAGATTGGCCGCGTCGCCGGTGCCCGCTGCGCCACCCGCGCCGACGAGCGTATGGACCTCGTCGATGAAGAGGATCACGGGCTTAGGACTCGCCTGCACTTCCTCGACGACCTGACGCAGGCGCTGCTCGAATTCGCCTTTCATGCTCGCGCCCGCCTGCAAGAGACCGAGATCGAGCGAAAGCAGCGCGACTTCGCGCAAGGGCGGCGGCACGTCGCCGCGCACGAGCCGTTGCGCGAACCCTTCGACCACCGCCGTCTTTCCTACGCCCGCCTCGCCGGTGAGCAGCGGATTGTTCTGCCGCCTGCGCATCAAAATGTCGACGAGCTGACGAATCTCCTCGTCGCGGCCGGTAACGGGGTCGAGCTTGCCGTTGCGCGCTTTTTCGGTGAGGTCGGTTGCGTACTTGCGCAGCGCTTCCTGCTTGCCCATGCTGGCCGGGGCAGGTTGCTCGTCGCTCGCGGTCGTCTGCGGTTCGGCTTCATCTTCCTCGACGGAATCCGCGACGATGCGCGCGAAATTGTCCGAGAGGTCTTCCGGCTTGATTCGCTCGAACTGCCGCGAGATGCCGAAGAGCACGCTGCGCAGGCGCTGCGTCTTGAGGATGCCGACCAGCAGGTGGCCGGTACGCACCTTCGTTGCGCCGAACATCAGCGTGCCATAGACCCAGCCGCGTTCGATCGCATCGGTGATGTGCTCGGAGATATCGGATATCGACGTCGCGCCGCGCGGCAGGCGATCGAGCGCCGCAGTCATCTCGCGAGCGAGCGTGGCGGCGTCCACGCCGTAATGGGCGATGATCCGCTGCAAGTCGGAGCGCGGCGTTTCGACAATCTGCATGAGCCAGTGTGCGAGCTCGACATAAGGATTGCCCCGCATCTTGCAATAGACCGCCGCGCTTTCGACGGTCTTGTAGCCGAGCCTGTTGAGCTTGCCGAACAGCGCCACGCGACTGATTTCCGCCATCGTCCGACTCCCTTCTTCCATGGGCGCGTGCCGACCGAAGGCGCGTCCTCATCCGATAAGACGGCGCTGCGGCGCCTATTTTTCAACGCGTTTGCTTCGATGCGCAATCGCCGTAGCTCTGCGTGCCGCTTCAAGGCGTTTCAGGCGAGATGCGCATCGGCGTCGAGGGCGAGGTCGGTGCAATCGGCGTGACGGTCCGCGAGACCCAGCCACGCCGAATAGCCCAGACGCCCATAGCGGCCCGGTTGCGCGGTGGGCACCTCGGCCGCCACGAGCACGAGTTGCGCGTCCCATGTCAGTTCGCCGTTGAGATGCTGGCGAACCAGCGCTACGAGCGTCGGCAGTGCCGCGCCGCCCGGCAGCAGCGACTCGTACTGCGCAAGGGACAACGGCCCGATCACCAGGCGAAACGCATGCTGGCGGTCCCACACGGAGGCGCCCAGCACGGCACCCTGCCCGAGTTGCGCGAGGCCCGTGGTGTCCGGCGACCAGCGCGCCGTGCGCCAGCGCAACGCGGTTCGTTCCTCGCGCTGCAGGGTCATCCAGTGACCCTGATACGGCTCGACGCGCACGGGCACGCGCAGCATCGCGGACGCGATCGCTTCGAGCACGTCGGCGGGGCGCGTCTGCATGTTAATGAGGCCCGCGAAATGCAGCTTCGCGTGACTCGAAACGGCATCGCGATTGCGGGTGGTTTCATCGGCGAGCCCGATCAGCGCGCCGGCATAGAACGCGAACCGGTCGTGCTCGGGACGATCCAGGCCGTTGACCGGCCGCCCCTGCGCCCACGCGCGGTAGAACAGCAGCAGGAAGCGATGCAGCAACATGTCGAGCAGACGCGCGAACGTCAGGTCGCCATGATGCAGCGCGCGTTCGCGGGCGAAGTCGGTCAGATGCAATGGCAACGGCCCGTTCGGGCCGAGGTAGCCGAAAAAGCGCTGCTCGAGCCGCGGCGCCGGGTCGACGTCCTTGCGGGTGAGCGCCGCGAGCGGCGCGGGCGCGAAGGCAAGCGACACGTCCTGCGCGAGACGCAAGGGTTCGTCGGCCGGACGCGCGCCGCAGCCAAGGCGCGGTAGCTGCGGCGTGAGTGCCTCGATGTGCCGCATCAGCCGATAGAAATCGTGACGGTGCGGCGCGGCGGCGACGGCGTCGAACAGGTCGAGCAGCGCGCGCATGGACTCCTCCCGCAACGGGGCTTCGTGCGCGTCGTCGGCCGTTGCCGCGCTCAGAAGATGGCTCTCGTGCCGCATCGTGGAGGCAGGCGCAGGATTTCGCCGCGTGCGCTCGTCGCGAGGACCGTTTGCACGAACGAATTGATCGACACGTAACGCGAGAAGAAGCGGTCGAGCACGCAGCCGAAGAGCCACGCGCTCGCGCCCTGAAAGGCGAGATCGTCCACGACGATATGGATCGACAGGCCGCGCCCGAACGCGATCGGTCCCGGCATCGGGAGGCGGCGCACGACTGGCTTCGCTTCGACGGACACGACGCCGGCGACCTGGCTACGGCCCGCCTGGTCGGCGGGCGGAACGTGCAGCATCAGCAGCGCGCGCAACGCCGCCGCTGCCTCGCGCGGGCCGTTGCAGAGCGACAGATAGTGCAGCGACAACTGATCGATCAGCCGCCAGCCTTGTCCTGCATCGAGGCTCACCGGAGCTGGACGCGACGGGCCGCTCACGCATTGCACGGTGCACACGGGCGCGGCGATGTCGAGCGAGAAATCGCTTCCCGCACCGCTTCGCTGCATCATGAGCGGCAGGTCGCGATTGGTGCATAGCGTGGCGAACGCGAGTTGACGCAGCGTCCCGCGATACGGCGCGGCGTTCGGATCAACAATCGACACGTACGTCTCGCTGCCGATGTATTCCGTGCGCGCACCGCTCTTGCGCCGTCCGGCGGGCACGATGCGCGGTTCGCGCTCGATGGTGAAGTAGGCGGCGTCGCCCGGGCGGTCCGCGAGAAAATCTGCATAGAACGGATAAAAGGTTTGCTCGGAGTCGTCGTGCGCACCATAACCTGATACGGCGGTGACCGAGTGCACTTCGAAGTCGAGCGGATGCGTGCGGTCGGGAACCACGTGAAAGCGCGCACTCGCTTCCGTCACGAGCGCGCGGTCCGCCTGCTTCGGAAAGAGATTGATCGCAGGGACGCAGTCAAGCAGCACGTGCTCTTTCGCGACGATTCGTTCGAGCGATGCAACGCCCGTGGCAAAGAGAAGCGTCAGTTCAATTTCGCGCGTCGGAAACGACGGCAGGACGCTTTCGAGCCCCTCTATGCGCGCGAAGCGAAAGCGTTCGGGCAGCGCGAAATATTCGTGCAGCACGCGATAGCCCTCAAACGCATTCGGCGTGACGGGCAGGAGCGCTTCCTGACCGGTGAACCCGGGCAGCGTCACGGCATCGCCGGGCAGGGCCGCGAGGGCACGGCTCGCGGCATCGCCGGGCAGGGCCGCGAGGGCACGGCTCGGGCGCTCGGGCGTCGATACGACGATGGCAAGCGTGTCACCCAGGACGAGTTCGAAGAGCCGGTATGCCGTTTCGTCGCCGCCCGCGAAGTAAAGACTCAACGCATCGAGACGCAGCGCGTCGAACGACAGGCCTTCCGGCGTCGCGAGGCGGATGCGCAACGCGCCTTTGACGCGATGCGCGAGCGCCTGCGTGGCGGGCATCGCGGCGAGCGGCAAATCCTGCACTTGCGCCAGATAGCGGGCCTCGGTCAGCTCGATCGGCCAGAGCCTGAGATCGGCGCTCGTGCGGAACTCGCAGGGCGTCGTTTGCGGCGGCGCGCGGCTCGCGAAAAGCGCGGTATGGCGCGGGACCGTAAAGCCTTCGGTGAGATTCGGACTGGTGAGATCGGGCGCGAGGCGCGCGATCAGCATCGCGGGCGTGGGACAGGCGGCCTGCGGCAGCACGACGTGCGTCAGTTGCTGCGTGAAGCGCGGAAACTCTTCTTCGAGCTTCAACTGCACGCGCGCGGCAAGAAACGCGGTGCCTTCGAGCAAGCGTTCGACATACGGATCGGCCACGTCGATGCCGCTCATCCCGAGGCGCGCGGCGATCTTCGGAAACTGCTGCGCGAACTCCGCGCCCATCTCGCGCAGATGCGCAAGTTCGGTGTTGTAGTGGCGAAGGAGACGCGGATCCATGAGTGTGTCCGGGCGTCAGCGCGCCAGTTCCATGACCGTGATGCCGCCTTCCTCGAGGTCGATCTGCGTGCGCAGCGCAAATTCGAGCGGCACCGGCTGCGCCCACAGCATGCCACGGATCACGAGCGCGATCTGGTTATGCATGTCGAGCACGGAGCGGTCGAGCACCGGCTCGATCTCGAGCGTCGCCGGATCGATGCGCGGCTCGAAGCGTTCGATCGCGTGGCGGATCGCCTGTTCGAGCAGCACGGCGTCGATCGTCGACGCGAAGCGCCCAGACAGGCACGGCAAGCCGTAATTGAGCACCGACGCAAACGCGTGTGGATAGCGCTCCTCGGCGATCGCGTCGCCTAGGTTGGTCGTGTTGAAAAGCCACGACAGGTCGCGCAGCACGGCCGCGCGCAAGCCGCGATGCGTCATGAAGCGCTCGCCGGGGGGATCGGCGCGGGTCGCGGGATCGTGATCGATCAGGCGGTCGAGCAGCGACGGCTGCAGGCGCTCTACTGCTCTGGGCTCGTTCATCGGCACGGGTTCCGGTTCATGGCGGTCCGGCTGGACGCGCGTCAGCTCACGCGCCGCGCGGACACGTCGAGCGCAAAGGTCACTTCCGCGCCGCGGCTGCCGGTTGCGGTTTGCGGGGCGCACGTCATCGTGAGCTGCTGGGCGGACAGCTCGAAGATCTCGCACGGCCGGCCGAGCCGCGCGCTCGTGTAGATCTGGTAATTGCGGATGTACACCTGCTCGAGCTTCATCGAGAGGAACTCGATCTGCACGCCGTGAGCGGTGCCGGCCGACTTGAAGCACTTGATCTGCGCGAGCGTGAGCAATTCGGCCTGCGCACAGAGCTTCGCAAGGACGGGCGACGCCGAATCCACCGTCTTGATCACGCCGAGAGCCGTCACGCGCATGTCGCTCGCGTTGAGCGCGGCGGCGTGCGGCGCGGCATCGTAGCCTTGCGCCCAGCGCCAGCCGTGGATCTGCATGGGCGTGTCCCAGTCGCCGCGCTTGTTGGCTTCGCCCTTGACCGGCGTATTGCTGCGCTTAGGGACGACCTGCAGAAACATGTCGTCCGCTTCCGTGAGCGCAAGCTGATCGAACTGGCGCAGGCTGTCCAGCGTGAGGATGCTTTCGAAGCGCTGCTCGCGTACATCGGTGCCTGGCATCGTTCTGATCCGGTAAGCAGGGTGCTGATGAGAAGACGGCACATGTGGGGCGATTTTTAAGTTGGCGGCCTCAAAAGTGAGGTGCAACACTTATTTCGTATAAGGTGTTGCAATGCCCGACAAAACTACTTCATACCAGCACCTTCAACCTGAAGAACGCCTCGCCATCGCAAGCCTACGACTGCAGGACGTGAGCATTCGGGCCATGG
>NZ_FCOG02000128.1 GCF_001544975.2 Caballeronia arationis
AGTTTCTCGGCGAAGTGCTTGTCGTTCGATACCTTGAAGCTCTCTAACCGATGCGGCTTGAGGCCGTGCGCTTGCCAAATGCGACGCACGCTCGCCGCACTTACACCGGCCACCGCTGCCATGCTGCGTGTGCTCCAATGCGTGGCGTTGTCCGGACGCTGCTGTGTCGTCAGCGCCACCACGGACTTAACCTTGCGCGCTGAGATCTTCGGCTTGCGCCCGGGTCGAGTCTCATCCCGCTCGATCCCCGTCACCCCGTCAGCGATAAAACGGCCGCGCCAGCGCGCTACCGTGCCGCGCCAGATGGCCAGTTCCGCACCGATCTCTTTGTCTGTTTTGCCCTGTGCTGCGAGCAAAATCATCTTGGCGCGCTCGGCCAGTCGAACCGGAATCGTTCGGCCAGTAGCCCACGTCTCTAACTGCTTGCGCTGTGCTTCGCTTAACTCAACTTTCGCCGCGATTCTCATGAGTTCTCCCTCCATGCAAATGGAGACTCACAAATCGTCATTAAGTTGCATTATTTGTGACGCACTGCACTAGATCACCAGAGTCGTATGTTTTATCGGCGCTTTCGCCGCCGGCTCGATGGCGAGTGATGGTCGCTCGCGCGAAGTACTTCCCATTCGCAGATCGGGGATCGCATTTGATATGGAACGCCTTGTAGTCGAATCGCATGATCAGCAGGCCTTGCAGTCGTCCAACGTGTGCATCGCGTTGCCTGTCTTGTTTACAAGATTTCTGGGGGCGCCACTTTCTTTTTTGCCGGTGGCGCTGATGCCCCTCGGTTAGCGCTTAAAGAGGGCTCTCGCCTTGACGTCGGCGAATAGAACCGCGCCAATGAGAAGTGCGGAGCGCAGCAATGTGTTACTTCCGCGCGGCCTTCCGTTCGAATACCCGGGGTTCACTCAAAACCAACTGTTGTTGCACGTTTGCCTGGGCTTGCAGCACCTCTGTTTTCGCATTGGTCTCCGCTCGGATCAGACGTTCCTTTGCGACGGTGTCCGCGTCAATAAGACGTTCCTTTGCAGAGGTTTCCGCCTGTATCACACGCTCCTTCGCGTCTGCCTCTGCACGAAGGATGTCCGCCTTCGTCGGCTCTGTGGCCGCCCCGGGGGCCTTATCCGAGCTCGAAACCAGGCTCACAGCAACAAGCAGCGAAGCCAACAATATGCAGAAGAGCCCCGGAGAACTTGTCTTCACCAACAGGGATCCGAAGTCTCTGGCTTCGCCTCGAAGACCTATAGCACCCTCGATTCCCATTACAAAGAGAGAGAAACCGATAGAGATCAAGGCAAAACAAAAGCCGAGAATGAGGGTCGTTCGCCTCTCTTCACTTGCAGACAGAATTTGCAGTGCCTGAACCAATTTATCCATCATCCCGCCTAGTTCTGCGTCCTTGACGTTCGACGGCACCGAGGTGTCGCTTTGCGGGGTATTGGTAGTACGCGAATCCGAAGCGGGACCGTGAAACGCAGACTTGAAAGCTTCGTGACTAGAGGCAACGTCGGCGGCGGGGCGATCTGCGCCAGAAAACATCATTGTCCATGCGAGCGCCATGTTAAGTATCGCGATCACAATACCGGCAACGGTTAGTCCTCTCGACCATCTAGTGTTTTGTTGCTTTACCACGTCGTCAATCATGTCACTCTCCCGGGAATACAACGAGGGCGGGGAGTTAAAAGCCGATGGCGATCCAATCGATAGAGCACTTGACGTCACTGTATTGGAGCGTTTTTGACAACTGATGCGGGCCTTAAGGCAGTGGGCACCTTGAATAAGTGTAACGGATCGGAGGCGGCGGGTCGTCTATTTCGAGAGCGCTTGTGCCGCTCGGTATCGTTTCGCCATCAAATATTGAACGATTAAGACGTCATGCAAGCACTTCACTACTAGACCTAAAGTTCGGTCGTGCGTGTCGCCCCAATCCACGGTCCACCCCGGCCGGACTGGAAAACGCCCCACTGCCATGTCTCAATACTCGATCGGCTGCGTTCGGCCCGACTTCTGCCTGACGGCGATCGGCGGTACGCGACCCACTGCTGTCAGTCGCACGGTAGCGCAACGAATGACCGCTAACTGGGTGAGACGGTCATCGAAGCCTGGGACCTGATCCCGCCGTCGGCGTATTTTTACCCTGATTGAGCACTAATCCAAGGGCCGGCGGCCTCAGAAACCATAGAGATTCGTTGGATTGCTGACAAGGATGCGACCTTGAGTGGCGGCGTCGGGAGCCCACGAGGCAACTAGATCCAATAGCTGCGCATCGTCGGGCTTGCGAACTTTCTCGGTCGGGTGAGGCCAGTCGCTTCCCCAAACGACCCGTTCAGGCGCGGCCTTGATATATGATCGAGCCATTTTGCTTGCATCGTCATACGTCGGAGGGCCGACCTCGGTGTTCAAGTAAGCAGCGGATACTTTGACCCACGTATGCCCTTGGTCGAGCATCCCGCGAATGACGGTATACGCATCATGCCCCGATTCGCTTTGCGGCAATCGAGCCATGTGATCGAAGACCACAGGGCATGGCAAGCGTTTCAGCAACTCAGCGTGTTCAACGATCAAGTCCGAGCGCATCTGGAGTTGTACGTGCCAGCCGAGTTCGTTAATCCGCTTCGCGATCGGCTCGATCATGTCGACGCGGGTGACCGCCCTATCCGGCTGAAAAAGCGAAAACCGTACACCGCGAATGCCGCCGCGATGAAGCGCGAGAAGCTCCTGCTCGGATATGTCCTTCGAGACGACGCCAATGCCACGTGCTTTGTCGATCCCAAGGCGCGATATCGCATCTAGGGTGACACGGTTATCCGTTCCGTAATTCGCTGGCTGGACAATCACCGTGCGCGTCGTGCCAATTCGCCCTTGAATCCGCAGGTAATCGTCGACCGTCGCCTGACTCGGGAGCGTCGCGTTCGGATTGGCGACAGGAAATCTATCGTCGTAGATGTGGATATGCGCGTCACAAGCTAACGCTGGAACTTTCAGGAAGGCGCTCTCTGATCCCGTCGAGTTCGAAAATGAGGCGCTTTGCGCCGCGTGGGCAGTAGAACGCTTCAGCAGGACGAAGGCCCCTGCTGCTGCTAAACCCAACGTAACCGCTCGGCGGCGTGGATCCAATCTATCAGGAGATGGCGAGTCTTTCGATTTCATACGAGTACGGTGAAAATATTGGAAATGCTCAAACGACGAAGTGACGAGGGCACGCCGCTTCGCAGCTTGAGCATCGATGGACCGTTATTGATTGACGCGCTTTGCGAACGTCGAGATAGCATCGGCCATCGCCTTCGGCTGTTCGGGTGCCATCGCATGACCCGCATGCGGCAGTACAACGACCGTCACGCGATCACCCAGCATGTTCTTGAGCACTTGTGAGAACCGGCGAGGCGCGACCGCATCGTTCTCACCCTGAAGGTCAAGAATGGGCGCCGTGCCCGCAGCAAAATAATCGTCAACTGGAGTCGTGTTGCGCGCGTGTCCTTCTGCCTCGTGCGTTTCAGGATGCCACCCTTTCAGCCACACCCTCGGATCGTTTCCGGGAGCAAAAAACGCTTCTTTCAAGTATTGCAGTCGTTGTGCGTCCGGAAGCTTGAGGTCGCCTGCGCCATCAATCGCTTTGCGCATTTCAGGTCCAATGGGCTTCTCAGTCGAGCCCGGCGGGACCTTACCTGCCGACGCAGCCGCAACGACCACTCCTTTTACGAGGTCCGGACGGTCTGCAGCCAACTGGCGGGCGGCGAAGTTGCCCCACGCATGCCCCACCACCACAACCGGGCCTGCATGCTTTGCTTCGATCACCATCGCTACATCGGAGGCAAAGTCGTGCACATTCAGGTTATCCATCGGGCCCTTGCTTTTCCCAACTCCGCGCGGTTCAGGACGGAGCACACGGAAGCCGTCGGCCACCAAATACTGAGCCACTTGGTCGTAGTCGCGCCCTGAGCGACCCAACGACGGAAGAATGACGATAGTCGGCCCCTCGCCCTGGCTAAGTACTTCAATTTGCACATTTCCGTGTTTAACAACGTCGTCAGTGACTTTGCTGTCACCGGTCGCAGCGAAAGTGCTTGCGGAAAGGGAAAGGATGACTGCTGCGAGACTGAATTTTGAGAGTTTCATGAGGGTGATCCTCGAGATGTATATGCCAATTGGATAGAGCGTCAGCGTCGTGCTGTCACCGTCCGTAAATGTTGTGAGCGAAGCGTGCGATGGCTTGGCTCATAGCACGGGGCTGTTCCGGCGCCATTGCATGACCGGCGTTTGGAATGACCTCCACCGTGACACGGTCCCCCAGCATCGGCTTGAAGACGTTGGGAACAACCACGGCATCGTATTGACCTTGGAGGTCAAGAATGGGAACGGTGCCGCCGGCGAAATAGGCATCGACTGGAGTCACGTTTCTCGCGTGCGCTTCTGCTTCGTGAGTTGCCGGATACCAGCCGCTCAGCCAGAGGCGGGGATCGTGTCCCGGCGCAAAGAACGCTTGCTGCAGATATGTCAGCCGCTGCTTTTCAGGCAAGGCGAGGTTGCCTGAGCCATCGATGGCATCCCGGAGGCGCCCGTATGGCTTCTCGTTCGACCCAGGCGGCAACTTTCCGGCCGATGCAGCTGCCATCACCAATCCACGGACGAGATCCGGGCGGTCTACCGCCAACATCCGCGCTGGCTGACTTCCCCACGCGTGACCGACTACGACGACGGGCCCCGTCTTTTGCTGGTCCAAGACTGACGCGACATCAGCAGCGAAGTCGTGCATATCGATCCCAGTCAGAGGACCAACGCTTGCGCCGATTCCTCTTGGCTGAGGTCTCATTACCGTAAAGCCGTCACGCGCGAGATACGCAGCGACTTCGTCAAAGTCCCCGGCACCCCTTCCAAGGGATGGAAGAAGCACGATGACCGGACCCGTACCTTGCCGGATCGTCTCGATGTGAACATTGCCTCGCGTTGTTGTGAGGCGCTCGGGTGCCGCGTCATTTGGTGCGTGTGAAGCACAGCCAAACGCGCAGAATGAGAACGCAAGAGCAATGACACGAGTTATTGCCTTCATACATCCGTCTCCTTTCTTAGAATAACTTCTGCTGCTTATCGAGCAATCGCGATTGGAGCTCGATACTGGGCGTGCGTTAGTTCGCTTGCGGCGGCTCTAATCCTGTGCTATCAAAGATTGCCACCGCAGTCTTCGATTTCAGATATGCGATGAACGCTTTCGCCGCTTCGGCTTGCTGAGCGTTTTTCGAAACGGCCGCTGAAATTACGCTCACTTTCTGCACTTCCCTAGGAAGGGGCCCAATGAACTGAATCTCTTTGAACGCCTTCAATTCGCTAATCTGCTGAAGACCCAAGTCCGCGTCACCACGTTGCAGCGCTGCGCCTACCAGCTCACGGCCTTTGATAAGCACGCTTTTTTGCTTCATTTGCTCGGCGATACCGAGTTTGGGAAAGAGCGTTCCCGTGATGTAGGTCCCGCTCGCCCCTTCGGAAAACGCAACAGACTTGGCTGACAGCAGCGCTTCCTTCAGCTTTTCCGGCGTTGAGACATCCGGCTTTGGTATGCCGGGCCGGACAGCGACTCCGATGGCCGACTCGGCGATGTCTGCCTTCGTCTCAGGAATGAACACGCCCTGTTTGATCTGCTCGTCGAGCGCCGCACCAATCATGAAGCAGACGTCCATCGGCTCTCCACTCTTGATCCGCATCGGCAGCGCATCAGGCGACGATCCATACGACGGACCCCACGAGATTAAAAGGTGGTTGCCGGTATCGCGCTCAAAGGCAGGAACAAGTTGCTTGAATGCGACGGATAAAGCACCCGTTGCAAGCACGTGAACATCCGCCGCCTTTGCGGCTGCGCTGAATGCCAATGCACTAGCCAACACCGCCATTGATGCCTTCATTGACCACTTCTTCAACACCATCATTTGTCTCCCTTGTAAACTTTCGAATTCGCGCATGCTCAGACGGCTCCGCGCGTGTTCACGAAAAGCGCGTATATAGAAGTCGTCGACGCCATGAACAGCCGGTTGTTGTCCTTGCCGCCGAAGCATAGGTTCGCGCAGCGCTCCGGCAACGCGATATGGCCAATGGCTCTGCCGTCGGGAGCGAATACTCTGACGCCATCAAGCTCGTCATTGCCCGTACCCCATCCGCACCAAAGATTTCCATGGTTATCGACTCTGAACCCGTCTGGTGTGCCGTCCTTCGCGTCGATCAGTACCCGTCCGTTCTGAAGTCTGCGGCCGTCGAGTACATCGAACGCCATGATGGTTCGGGGTCGAGCTCGTGATGCAACGACGTATAACGTTCGCTCGTCGGGCGAGAAAGCGAGCCCATTCGGACCTTCGATATCGTTGGAGACACACTCGATATGCCCGCTTTCAGCGTCGATCCGGTAAACGCTGGCTGGCAATTTCGGCTCGCCAATCTGCCCCATGTAGTCGCTCACCAGGCCGAAGGGCGGGTCCGTGAACCAGACGGACCCGTCGCTGGTTGCGACGACATCGTTTGGGGAGTTCAAAGGCTTACCTTCGAACTGGTCCGCAAGGACGGTGACGCGTCCGCTGTACTCAGTTCGCGTGACGCGCCTTGCGCCGTGCTCGCATACGATGAGTCGGCCCTGACGGTCCCGAGTCATGCCGTTAGCCTTGTTCGACGGCGCTCGCCAAGTTGACACGTCGCCCGTGGATTCGTCCCACTTCATGATTCGCTCATTCGGAAGGTCGGTCCAATACAGGACGCCGGCGTCACCAAACCATACGGGACCTTCCGCCCATCGACATCCTGTCCACGAGCGCTCCACCTTGGCATGCGCCAAGCGGTAACGCTCAAATCGCTCGTCTAGGATCCGAATCGCAGGGTCGGGAGTTCGCATACTGGGTTGCCATGTTTTCATTTCGCGTCCTTCTTTTTCATGACCACCAACAGGACCACAGTCAAAACGGTCGCCAGTACAAGCATTGCGCCCATGCCAATAAGGCCGGCCTTGAAAGAGCCTGTTGTGTCTTTGAGCCAGCCAACCATGTAAGGGCCGACCAAACCACCGAGGCTGCCGACAGAGTTGATGAATGCGAGGCCACCGGCAGCTGCTTCTTTCCCTAGAAACGTCGCCGGAATACTGTAGAAGCAGGTACGTACAGATGAAAGACCAATCAACGCGATGGTCAGGCCGATCATCGCGGGCACCAGTTCATCGGATACGACAGAACAAAAGAAGCCGATCGCCGCGAGTCCGCACGTCAGGGCGAGATGTTTGACGTAGCGCTGAGATCGAGCCAGGACACGACCCCAGACAAGCATGCCGACGCTTCCGATGACATACGGAAGTGCTGTCAACAACCCGATTTGAGTGTCGCCCAGATGATGGGTCTTCAAGATTGTCGGGAGCCAGACACCGATGCCCAGAATCCCGATGATGTAGCTAAAGAGAATGGCAGTTAGAAGCCACACACGCCAATCCAGAAGCGAGCGGACGAAGTGCTTCTCGGTATTTGCGGGGCGCTCCCGCTCTATTGCGGCCTGCAGCGCGAGACGCTCTTCATCGGTCAGCCATGTCGCCTTGTCAGGCGAGTCACTCAGAAATTTGAGGCAGAGAATGCCCACCAAGCAAGCCGGGAGGCCCTGAAGAATAAAGAGCCACTGCCACCCATGAAGGCCGAGCCATCCCTCGAGCTTCAGCATCGAGACCGACAGCGGGCCGCTGAAAACCGACGAGAGTGGCACGGCCGCTAAGAACCACGCCATCATCTGCGTGCGGTAGCTTGCCGGGAACCAGAGGGTCAGAAAGAAGATGACACCGGGAAAGAAGCCCGCTTCACCTATGCCTGCAAGCAAGCGAAGCAGGGAGTAGCTGACCGGGCCAGTCGCGAAACTGGTCGCTGCAGCGAACAAGCCCCACGTAATCATGATCCGAGCCAGCCACCGTCGCGCGCCGAACCGATAGAGCGCAAGATTGCTCGGAACTTCAAAGAAGCAATACCCGACGTAGAAGATACCGGCCGCGAAACCAAACTGAGACGCGCTCAGCCCAAGATCGTGGTTCATCGCGAGCGCGGCAAAGCCGACGTTCGTTCTGTCCAGGTAGTTGATGAAATAGGCGAACGCTAGCAGAGGTACGATGCGCCACGCTGCCTTCTTGCATGCAGCGTGCTCGGTACTGTACGTCGTCTCCGTGGCAATTGTCGTTGTACGCATGGTGGTCGCCTAACGATAGAGCCGAGCCGGATTGTGAGTGAGCACAGCATCGACACTTTGAGTGTCACCGCAGAGCTCTTCGATGAACGCGAGCAGGTCTGCGTCATTCGGCACGTCGCCTTGTATATTTGGATGAGGCCAATCGCTACCCCAGATTGCCCGCTCGGGTGCGGCGCGGAGCAGATCTCGAACCTGTGGAAGGGCACGGCGCCAAGACTCGCTCGAGCCGCCCATCATTCGATCGACGCCGGACAGTTTTATCCAGCGATGCTCGTTATCCAGATATTTCCGCAGAGCGACAAGTCCATCTCTGTCTGCATCAACACTTGGGTCGGGACGAGCCATATGGTCAATGACCAATTTGGTTCTGAGCCCTCGCCAACTGTCCAGAATCGGCAGGATTTGAGGGAGCTTGCCGTGAACGAGAACATGCCATCCGAGAGCGCCGACTCGATCCGCGCGCGCTTTGAGTTCGTTTAGATTCTGGCCATCGGCGAGGTGACCCATAAAGTTGAATCGGACACCCCGCACCCCACCGTGGTGAAGTGCCTCCAAGTGGCTGTCGCTCTCCGAACCGTCAAGCAATGCGATGCCTTTATATCGACCCTCTGTGCTTGAGATCGCATCAAGCAGTGCGGCGTGGTCGGTCCGGTAGCAGGCTGCCTGCACTAAAACGCCGTGGGAGATACCAAGCTTCCGATGCATTTCCAGAAGTTCTGTCATCGGCGCTTCCTGAGGCCGATAGACTGCGTTGTCCGAGAGGGGATAGCTTTTCCACGGCCCGTAAATATGAGTGTGGCAGTCCCATCGGCCAGTGTCGGTGAGGAGGGTCTCCATTAGTCGCACCGTGCCGTCATGCCGCCATCGACAACGATCTCCGTGCCGGTGACAAAGCGCGCTTCATCCGATGCCAAAAACAGCGCCGCATTCGCCGTGTCGCGACCATCACCCATGAAGCCCAGCGGAATACGGGCGACTCGGGACTCCAGCAGTTTGTCCACGTCACCGCCAGATCGTTGTCCAGCGAGTCTCACCTCCACCATTGGTGTGTGAAGTTGCCCTGGCACGACCGTGTTCACGCGAATACCTTTCTTCGCGTACTCCACAGCGACGACTTTGCCGAGTTGAATGACGCCTGCTTTGCACGCCGCATAGGCGACCTGTGCAGAGCCCGTCCAACGCATACCCGACGTTGAAGCCGTGTTGACGATGGAGCCGCTTCCTTGAGCCTCCATGACCGGCAGTACATGCTTGCAGGTAAGGTAGACGCTCTTCAAGTTGAAGGCCACTTGCTTGTCCCACGCTTCCTCAGACAGAGCGACGGGACCGCCAGCGGACGAGCCGCCAACGTTGTTGACCAGAACGTCGACGCGCCCGTACTTCTCGCAGCAGGCCTCGACCATCGCTTGCACAGCGGCCGAGTCTGTTACGTCGCACCCGTAGGCAGTGATGTCACCACCGACTTCGCGCACGCGACGCACAGTCTCTTCCATCGCTTCAGGATTCTTGTCGACAGCGAAGATGCGTGCGCCCGCTTGCGCGAAGAGTACCGCTACCGCGCGGCCATTTCCCCAGCCGGGGCCAACGCACCCGGCACCTGTGACGATCGCGACTTTTTCCTTAAGGCGTGCTGATTGTTCACTGGCGATGATTTCGTTCGACGTATCCATTTGCTGTTCCTCAGTTCAATTCTTGGGGGAGTTCCGGGGCGACGCCTTGGGGCGGCGGGACCTCAAAGACTTTGATGGTCATCGAGATGAGCGTGTAGTACCCCGCGATACCGACGAGGTCAACGACGCCATCCTTTCCAATTTCCTCGACAAGTTCTTGGTACAGAATGTCATCGACTTTGCGCTGCGCATGAAGTTGAGTGAGAAATGCGAAGACCAATTCTTCGTCACGGCGTGCGAACGGAGGCTCCTTTCCGTCGCGGATAGCGTCGATGACTTCATTCGAGACACCGGCTTCCAGCGCGAACGGCTTGTGCGCTGCCCACTCGTATTCTGCGAGCCAGTGCCGACCCATAAACATGATCGCAAGCTCCGACAGTCGGGCCGGAACGCTGCTGTCGTATCGGCAGTAGCGCCCAAGCGCTTGGGATCGGTCTGCAAGTTGCGGCCGGTGTAACCAGACAGCGAGCGGGCCTCTGACGCCCTTGCGTGGACCGCTGGCAATTGCGTCATACACAGCGCGTTGTTCAGAGTCGAGTTGCGCGGGGTCGATTGGGGAAAGACGTGTCATGAGCGTCGAGTCTCTTTAGGTCAGTTAGTCTGAGCAGGCGCCGTGTTCGTGCCGCTCTTTCGATGTTTGAGGCGGGAGCGACGCGTCTTGGCTCCGGTCTCGCGTTCGAAAGCGTTCGCGTCAAACGCGCTCTCCCATCTCGCAATCGCAAACACGGCCAGCGTATTTCCAACCACGTTCACAAGTGCGGTTGCCGTCGCCATGACGCGGTCGATGCCAAACAGGAGTCCGAGTCCGCTCAGCGGGAGACTCCGTACCGACTGAAGGGTCGCTGCGAGTTTGACGAAGGCACCGCCTGCCACCGTCGTCCCGCCTTTTGAAGTCAGGCTCAGGATCGCCAGAAGTCCGAGTTGCTGCCAGAGCGAGAACGGTGTGTCGGTCGCTTGTGCGACGAAGCCGATCGCGATCGCCATGTAGATGGACGTGCCATCGAGATTGAAGCTGTATCCCGCAGGAAGAACGAATCCCACCACCGCCTCGTCGCAGCCGGCGCGTTGGAGCTTTTCGATGAGCCGGGGCAAAGCGACTTCGCTGGATGCCGTCCCAAAAATCAACAGAAGCTCATCACGGATGAGGCGAAGGATGCCGAAGAACGGGAGGCCGATCATCCAGCTAATACTGCCCAGGACGCCAAAGACGAACAGAAGGGAGGTTGCGTAATACAAGGCGATGACTTTCAACAAGTACATCAACGTCACGCTGCCGTAGCTTCCGATGGCGGCTGCCATCGCACCGAAGGCACCGAGCGGCGCGAGCCTCATGATGAAGGCGAGCATGCGAAACAAAACGGACTGCGCTTCGTCGATACCGCGAAGAAGAATAGACTCGGGACCAACCGCTATATTAAGTGCCAATCCGGCAAGCAAAGAGATGATGAGCACCTGAACGATGTCGCCTTTGGCGAACGCATCGACGAGTGTGTGGGGGATCAGCCCCAGCACGTAATCAACAGCAGAGATGCCGCCCGCGCTGGTGGTCGCGTTGACCGCGGCCTGACTTTCCGCAATGTTCGTCGCGTGCAGTCCGCTTCCTGGCTGAAACAGGTTGACCATCACGGAGCCGAGAATCATCGCAATCGTACTGACGACCTCGAAATACACGAGCGATTTGACGCCCATCCGCCCGAGCATCCGAAGGTCTTTGACATGTGCCAGGCCTTGGACCAACGTGCAAAATATAATTGGGGCCAGCATCATCTTGAGCAGCGCAATGAAACCGATGCCGAGAGGCTTCATCGCAACGGCCCAGTCTGGCTTTGCGAGTCCCAGCACGATTGCGCAGGCCAAGCCGATCAGCACCTGCACGTGTAATTGCTTTAACCGCTTCATTTTGTCTCCTGTTCTGAATCACATAGCGACGCATGCTCGCGTCGATTGACTTCGGTCGATTGCCGAAGCCCGATGCTGCAACACAGAAACTATGGAAGTGCGGCTCGACTGGAACGATGGCGAGAACCGCCGTCACCATGTCGGCCGTACCGTCATCGTACGAACGCAAGGGGCGCGCGACGAGCCGGTCGGAGGGATACCCTACGTCTCCATGTTCTTGATTATTTTTGTCGTTGAACAGAGCATAGGTGAACCGCCAATCCTTGACAAAGACCGAGTATTGATACCAAGCTATGCTTTGACAGCATAGGACCTCAGTATGGACCTCCGAGAATTGCGCAGCTTTATTCACGTTGCCCGTGCAGGTAGCTTCAGCCGCGCGGCGTCCGAGCTGTATATTGCGCAGCCCGCTCTGAGCCGACAGATCGCGAAACTCGAAGAGGAAATCGGGGCGACATTGTTGGTCCGCCATGGCCGGGGCGTCAGGCTCACCGCGGCGGGCGCCCGCCTTCTTGAGCGGGCCGAAATCATCACAAACATGATCATTGAGACCGGGGAACATGTTCGGGCGACCGCCGACGAGGAGCGTGGCTACTTGGCGGTGGGGCTGCCGCCCACGATGGGCGCCCTGATTGGCGCCGAACTCGTGCGAGACTTTAGGAACAGGTATCCGCGGGTCGCACTCCACATCCGGGAGGGCCAAAGCAGTTCGTTGCAGGAGTGGGTTGCCGACCGCCGCGTCGATCTCGCCGTGGTCTACAACCAGCCTCCGCTAGACGCTTTTCTGGTCAAACCACTTTACAGTGAGCCGATGATTTTGATTGCCCCGCCCGGAACGGTTCTACCGAAAGGCGGGTTTCAGATAAAAGACCTCGCCAGCCTGCCCATGATCCTACCTGGAATGCCCCACAGTAATCGGCGTGCGATTGACCACGCCGCGGTTCAAAACGGGGTTCGACTTCGGATAGAGCTTGAAGTGGATAGCGTCGCGCTGACGAAGAAGCTTGTTAAAGCAGGAACCGGATACTCGATCCTTACGTCGATTGCCATCCGCGACGAAGTGGCGCGCGGCGAGATCGTTGCGGCACCTATCGAGCGGCCGTCGATACGATCGACGGTCGCCCTTACAACGTTGCGCGAGCAACCGATGTCGAGATTCGCGATTTCATGGGCAGAAATGCTGCGCGAGAGACTTGTCCATTTCATGGAAACCGAGAAATGGAAAGAAGATATTCTGTGGTTCGATGACAAGACAGCCGGCCAGTCCGGATAGCAGTCAGTTCGTCCTGCGCTCGCGGTACTCATAAAGGCACCGCGTACGATGGACGAAGGCCGGGTCATTCGCCAATGGCGGCTTTGGGATGCGGAACAGCCGTTTCAATGTCCTAGCGACCCATCGAATGGACGTCCCTTCATGGCCGAGAGCCGCGGTTCCCAAAGTTCCGAACGCAGCCGTCGGTTAAGCCTCCCGTTTCGGTGAAGGGCAGCTTTGCGACGCCAGCATCCACAAGCAGCCGTCGGCCAGTAGCCGTCCGCTTCTATGACGACGTCGATGGTCGCTTTTCGAGGCCAATGGGCGCTAGCATGACAGTCGACGTCGACTTGACAGGACTGCCCGGATACACCCCGGGCAGTCCTGACGGTTTCGACTCAAGTGTCGGCGTAGTCGATACTGGTCAGCACACCGATAGAGCAACGGTGGTGAAATGCGACTCGTGCTTCGTATCGATGTTCAGCTCGCGCTCGTTGCCGCCCCGATCGGTCACAAATGCGCGGCGCCCCCGTGAGTCCGGAGACACGCCAATCCCCACTGGCAGGTCGCGGGCGAGCACCTCGCGATCAACCAGTCCGGACGCCGTGATCCTTGCTCGATTCAGTGTATTTCCGTCATGCGTATCGTCGCCACGATCCGTCCAGTAAAGCATCGCGTCGTGGTGATCGATGTCGAGATCGACCGGCTCGGGCAGATCGGCCAGCAAACGTTCGATATCCGGTCGCCGATCCGCTGTCGCACCGGGCGGGTAGCTTGATGGCAGCCCTGAAGATGCGGCACTCTCCGGCATCCGGCGGTCCTTTTTGTGTCGAGTAGACATGCCCGCTTTTGCCTTATCCAACGCGATGCCGACGCAACGGCGGGTCGCGTCGCCCGTATCGTCCGGGATGACTCGCATGCCTTCGCGATCGCACCAATACAGGCGACCGCCTTCCTTATCCAGCACAAGTAGTTGCGGCGCATCGGCTCGCACGGCGCTCAGGCACGATCGTTGAGATGCTGCATGCGAGTTCACCCGCAGTTCCGCCAGAGGCGACGACGCGCGTGAAGACGCTTGCGCTCGAGGAGGGAGGGGGGATGCCCGCCACGTACTCGGCAAGCACGGCGAGAGGGCGTCTGCAGCCACGCCCGATCTAGAAGTTGCCGGTTACCGCTTGCGGTTCAGAAAGACAGCTTGGGGAGAAAATGGCTCCAGTTTATGGAGCCTCAAGATAATTCGTTCGATGACACAAGCGGCCGTGTTGTACACCTCGGGGTCGGGAAGCGGTTTGATCAAGCTGTTCGCCGAAAAAATCATCATCAGGTGTTGCAAAGATATCGGAAGTCCGTTCCATTTGAGTTTAGTCTTTTTTTCCACGTCATATAGTCGCCTAAGCGTTTCAACGCGCGCCACGTTCCAATATTGATTGTTTGGATCGGCTGGACCGGTGAGGTCTTTCTTAACAATTACTTGATTTCGCAGGGCAACATTGCAGTCATCTTTCATCATTTCCAAGTGGAAGCCCGCAAGCATGTCTTCGCCACCAGCGACCATGTATGTCGGATAGATGCCGTCTGCCTTTCCGGAGATAAACTTCCGGCGGAACGGGGCAGTGACGGAAACGAACTGTTGGGCAGGTGAATTGCAGTCGGCGGCCGAAGGAACGCCCGTCTGGTCAAAAGGTCCGGGAACCTTCTGGCGAGTGGGATAGCCAACTCCGTAGCCCACGATGGGCTTTCCAGTCGTGCCGTGCAGGCTCGTGACTTCTCCCATTACCCTAGGGCTCGTATGACGGGTGCCGTCGGTCTGCACGACATCCTGGTCCATCATCAAAATCCGTCCGGGCCGATACGGAAGGGAATCGGCAAAGGCGAGAGCCGCCGCCCTTGCAGCCCCAAATCCTGTCATTTTCCCTCCGTCCCAGCCAATAACGTGCATGTTCCGGAATTGCGCCATCACCCCGCGAAGAGCAGAGACATACGGAGTGAAATCGAGCCGATGAACAAGCAAATAGAGAGGTTCATTTCGTAGGTTAGCGGGGTGCCAAGCCAAGCGATGGCTGTCCTTGCCCGTTAGCTCGCGCACGATCTTCAAAGCGCTTCCCCCACTAATGACGATAACGGGGACGTTAGTAGACCGCAAATGCGGTTCGTGAGACGGTCCACTTCGTAAGAATGAAAACCAACCAACGCCGTCCAGGGCGGAGTTGTTGTTTTCAATGCCCAGTTGCCGGCACAGGTCGATACGCTTTTGCAAGACATCGCGCATCGTCTGCATCGCCTGCCCAGTCTGGGTCTTGCTGACGACTACCGGCGCGTACTTGCAGCTTGGCCTTGTAGTTTTGTTGACCCACTCGGCATTCTCGCCAACTACTATAGCTTCGTCCATGCGATCTACCTCAAGATTGAATGCGGGCTTCGACCCGCCTCGTTAAAGCACGACCGGACGACGAACCTTCCGGTCAAGCGGTTTTCCAGCGCGCTGAGTACCGATGAGGGACTCGCGTTTCTTTAAAAGGCTCCGCCCTGGCTCGTCACTCTGACTTGTTCTTGGGGATGTTCCACTTGCCAGTGACGACGCCTCCCTTCTTCGCTCCGGTGTTATCCTGCGGTTGATATTCGATCGTGAATTGGGCGAAATTGAGCGTGATATTTTCTACAGCCTGGTCGCCACCGTTGAAGCCCAACGAGTGACTGCTGATCAATACCTCATTCAGTGTGACTTTCAGGTACTCGATGGGCTCCTTGCCGCCGGCCTTGCGCAAGGTCAGCACGGCCTGTGGCATGTGCACGCCCTGGCAGCAAGACTGAACGATCGTCGGCGAGGCCTTGTCAACGTACTTGCTGAAGCTGAGATCATGGACGGATGCCGTGCCGGTGC
>NZ_FCOG02000234.1 GCF_001544975.2 Caballeronia arationis
TCGTCCGCGCGCATGTTGCCGCCAAGGAAGCGAATATCCGGCTCATCGTCGGCGCGCATTTCCAGTTGACGAACCCGGACGGGACGCGCGCCCTCGCCTTCACCGCCCTTGCCATGAATCGCAACGGCTATGGGAACCTGTCGGAACTCATTACCCTTGCGCGCACCCGCACGTCGAAAGGCACGTACCTGCTGACGCCAAACGACCTCGCACGGCCAGAAGCGCCGTATGAACACCTGAAAGGTCTGCCGGACTGCCTCATCATCCTTTCGCCGGGATACCCGGCGAAGGAGGAGCGACTGGATGCACAGATGGAATGGCTCGCGCGCACGTTCGAGGGCCGTTGCTGGGCGGCGCTGACGCTCCACGCTCGCGCGATGGACGACATCCATCGCGGCATCGTCGAGTATGTCGCCGACCAGCACGGGGTCCCGATCGTGGCCACCGGTGGCGTCACCATGCACGTTCGCTCCCGCAAGCCGCTGCAGGATACGCTGACGGCCGTGCGCTTGAACCGGTCGATTGCCGAGTGCGGGTTCGAACTGGCGCAGAACGCCGAGCAACACCTTCGCGCCCGCCTACGGCTTGCGAATCTCTATCCCGAGCGGGCGCTGGCCGAGACGCTGACAATTGCGAGCAGCTGCACCTTCTCGTTGGACGAACTGCGTTACGAATACCCTGACGAACTGATCCCGGAAGGCACCACGCCGACGGCGTATCTCCGGCAGGAGACGTACATCGGCGCGCATCGCCGTTTCCCGGCAGGCATCCCGCACAAGGTGCAGACGCAGATCGAGCACGAACTGGCGCTCATCGCCGAGCTTCGGTACGAGCCGTACTTCCTGACCGTGTATGACCTTGTTCGCTTCGCGCGCAACGAGGGAATCCTGTGTCAGGGTCGCGGGTCGGCGGCCAACTCCGCGGTCTGCTACTGCCTGGGCGTGACCGAGGTCGATCCCGCGCGCAGCTCGATGCTGTTCGAGCGGTTCATTTCGAAAGAGCGCGGCGAACCGCCCGACATCGACGTGGACTTCGAGCACCAGCGGCGCGAAGAAGTCATCCAGTACATCTATCGCAAGTACACACGCACCCGCGCGGCGCTCGCGGCCGCCGTGACGACATATCGGCCCAAGAGTGCCTTACGCGACTCGGGCAAGGCGCTTGGCGTCGATCCGGTCATCGTCGACAAGGTGGCCAAGTCGCACCACTGGTTCGACTCCAGCGCGGACCTGCTCAATCGCTTCGTTGAATCGGGACTCGATACCTCGACGCCGATCATTCAGCAGTGGGCGAGTCTCGCGTCGCAATTGCTGAATTTCCCGCGTCACCTGTCGCAGCACATCGGCGGCTTCGTCATTGCGCGCGGCAAGCTCTCGCGGCTCGTGCCGATCGAAAACGCCGCGATGGTCGATCGCAGCGTGATCCAGTGGGATAAGGACGACCTCGAAGCGCTGGAGCTGCTCAAGATCGACGTGCTCGCGCTCGGCATGCTGTCAGCGATCCGGCGCACGCTCGACCTGATCGCCAAGCAGCGTGGTGAGCCATTTGAATTGCAGGACATCCCCGCAGAAGACGCGAAGACGTACGAGATGATCTGCCGCGCTGATACGGTTGGCGTCTTTCAAATCGAATCGCGTGCGCAGATGAGCATGTTGCCGCGCCTGCAGCCGCGGAAGTTCTATGACCTCGTGATCGAGGTGGCGATCGTGCGACCGGGACCGGTGCAAGGCGGCATGGTGCATCCATACCTGCGCCGGCGGCAAGGACTAGAAGCGGTGTCGTTTCCCTCACCTGAGATGGAGACCGCGCTCGCTCGCACGCTGGGCGTGCCGATCTTCCAGGAGCAGGTAATGCAGGTCGCCATGCTCGCGGCAGGCTTCAGCGCCGGCGAGGCCGACCAGCTTCGCCGCGCGATGGCCGCGTGGAAGCGTAAAGGCGGCCTGCAGCACTACTACGATCGCATCGTGAACGGCATGCTTGAGCGCGGCTACGATCGCGAGTTCGCGGAATCTATCTTCGCGCAGATCCAAGGCTTCGGCGAGTACGGCTTTCCGGAGAGCCACGCGGCGAGCTTCGCGCTGCTCGTCTATGCGAGCTGCTGGCTCAAATGTCACGAACCGGCCGCGTTCCTCTGCGCGATGCTCAACAGCCAACCGATGGGCTTTTACTCGCCTTCGCAACTGGTCCAAGACGCGAAGCGCCATAAGGTCCGCGTGCTGCCGATCGACGTCACGATTAGCAACCGGGATTCATTCCTCGAAGGCGACGGTTCAATGGCGCCGGTGCGGCTCGGTATGTCGCTGATTCGCGGGATGCGAGACGAGTCCGCTGCACGCATAGAAGCCGCGCGAGCGGTGCGCCCTTTCGAGTCGGTCAACGACCTTGCGAACCGTGCGCGGCTCGATCGTCGCGACCTCCAGTTGCTCGCGGACGCAAACGCCCTATCGGCGCTATCTGGCAATCGGCGTGAGGCGCTTTGGCAGGCGGTGGCAGCCGTGCCTGATAAGGACTTGTTGCGCGCTACGACGCGCGAGGAAGAACTGCCGCTGCTTGCCGCACCTAACGAGGCGCAGGAGATCGTGAGCGACTATCGCTCGACGGGCCTGACGTTGAACCGGCACCCTCTCGCGTTGCTGCGCGAACGGCTCAACGAGAAGAAGATCTTTGCGGCCTCGAAGCTCGCCACCTATCCAACGGGCGGCTTGCCAAGGCGTGCGGCATCGTCACCGTGCGTCAGCGTCCGGGCACAGCGAACGGGGTCCTCTTTATTACCCTGGAAGACGAGACCGGCCAGATCAACGTTATCGTCTGGCCGTCGTTGGTCGAGAAGTTCAGGAAGGAAGCGCTGGGAGCCTCGCTGCTCGGCGTCTATGGCGTCTGGCAGAAGGAAGGCGAGGTCAAGCACCTTGTCGCGAATCGACTCGTCGACATGACGACGCTCCTTGGCAACTTGGCCACGTCGAGCCGCAACTTTCACTGACGTCAGACCGCTGACGGAAACCGACCCACAGGCGTCATTCGGCCCAACGTTTGCGACCGTCCGCTGTGAAAACATTAAGCCGACGTTCGCAAGCCCTTTGTTATGTATTGCCGGCTTTCGTCCGCAAGCATGGTTGATGCTGTCCGCATCGACTACTGGAATTCGCGCAATATTCAGTCCGTCGATCTCTTTCGGTGACAGTCCGCGCAGCTCGCTGATCGAGGTATTGCCGCCTTCCCTCGGCGGCGGCGGTACATGAATATTCAGATCACGCGTTGATCGGCAAATTAATCGATCGCAATCGATAGCTGCCTCTGGTCACGCAGCCGCGAACATCCGCGGAATCCGCTGCAGTTCTCAGGCAACACGTCTGCACCCTTCAATGCGCAGGCCATCGGTGATCTCTTTGACGCGCTCCCAATTCGCCGAGGTCAAGGCGACCATCAAAAAGGCAATGGACGGTAATAACGGCGGCTTTGACTGCTGGACGTTCCGAAGAAATTTGAGTGGAGCAAGCAGATGACAACCGTCGCGGAATAGCAAGCGATGTATTGCGGAAAGATGTCACGGCTCAACTCGCGCCGAATATAGCACCGACCGCGGATGCCACACCCATCGAAAGCGCGCTCCAGAAAGCCACCCGTAATACACCAGGACCCACTTTCGCTCCTCCGACGCGCGCGGCAAGTCCGCCAAGGATCGCTAGGGAAACCAGCGCCGTCGCCGCGATACTTGGGGCCACCCATCGCTGCGGGGCGAGCGCCGTGACGATGAGCGGCAAAGCGGCTCCAACCGAAAAGCTGCTGGCTGACGCTAGCGCGGCCTGCAACGGATTTGCAGCGGTCGTTTCCGAAATACCCAATTCGTCGCGGGCATGTGCGCCGAGTGCGTCGTGAGCCATTAAAGCCTGCGCAACCTGTTTGGCAAGCGCCATGTCGAGGCCGCGCCGGACGTAAATCGCCGCCAACTCTCGGTGCTCGCGCGCGCCATCCGCATCGAGCTCCGCCTGCTCTTCGGCGAGCGCCGCTGTTTCAGTATCCGCCTGCGACGAGACCGATACGTACTCGCCTGTCGCCATCGACATCGCGCCAGCTACCAATCCAGCCAGGCCGGTCAGCAGCAGATGGCCGTGTTCGGCGTGCGCGGACGCGACGCCGATTATCAGACTTGCCGTCGAAATGATGCCGTCGTTCGCGCCAAGGACCGCAGCGCGTAGCCACCCGATCGCCTTGATTCGATGCGGTTCCTTGTGAGCCTTGGCCATTGGCGGACCCTAGCGGTCTCGACCCTGATCACGCGACGGCCCTGCGTGGGGCAGCATCCTTTGCAGCACACGGTCCTTCAGGACAAAGCGGTGGAACAGCGCTGCGACGACATGCAGACCAATCAACGCGAAAAGCACCCATGCGAGGATGCCGTGCACATCCCCCATCGCGTGGCCGAAGGCCGAGCCCGGTTCGCTCAGCGCCGGATAGGACACCACGCCCAGCAAGCGGACCGTCCAGCCTCGTGAGGACGCATTGATCCAGCCGAGCAGCGGCACCAGCACCAGGGCGGCGTAGAGGAGAACATGCGTTATGCGCGAGACGACGCTGAGTAGTGGTGGCAGTTCATCCGGCGTGGGCCAATGCGTCAATCGCCAGATCACCCGGATTGCCATGACGGCGACGAGCGTCGCGCCCACCCCAAGATGCCAGGCGATCAGATTAACCGGCTGCGTGTCTTTGTGGACGTCCGGCATCGTCCAGCCGATTGCAAATTGCATTGCGACCAACAGGACGGTTAGCCAGTGCAGTGTGCGTGCGACTGTGTCATATGCCGGACGCTGCATTCCGTAAACCTTCGCCATTCTTGCTCCTCAAGTTTTCACGACTTGATGAATTGATGGGGGGTGCGCAGCCTGCGAATCTTGAGCTGATGGCCTGAAAAAAGCACTACGCAAATCCGATAGATGCTAGCGACATTACCTTAAGAAAACCTGATGCCGGGGAGGGGCGATCTGGATGCTCGACTCCGCTGCTGTTTCCGCACAGCCCCCAACGTAGGTTCAGCACGGCCGGAAAGCCGGGAGGCCGGGGTTTTCCACTTGAGTCACGGAAATAGTTTGCGCGTTAGCAGGCAGCGTCGCGGGCCGGTTTCTTGCTATCGGTCCGTTGCATCGTCAATCAACGCTCTTCATTCGGAACCCACATGCGCCTGCTAAACCGTCTGGCTATTTCAATGGTTTTGCCACTGGCCTCCTGCGCGATTGGACCATCAAGTTCAACTGACACGGGCTTCGGCGCATCGCCCGCCATGCCGGCTCCGGAATCGTCGTTGGTTCCGATGGTCAACATCGCGCCCGTTCAGGCACGCCCCGACGGTTTTATGCCCGCCGCACCCGCAGGCTTTCGCGTCACCGAGTTTGCCGGTGGCCTCGCGCACCCGCGCTGGCTTTACACGCTGCCCAATGGTGACGTACTGGTCGCGGAAAGCGACGCGCCAAAAGAACACGATGAAGGCAGCAGCCTATTCGGCTGGGTCAGAAAGCAGGTCATGAAGCGCGCCGGCGCCGGTGTGCCGAGCCCCGATCGCATTGTGCTGTTGCGCGATGTGGATGGCAGCGGCGTCGCGAGGACTCAGACAGTGTTTATGGGCGGGCTCCACTCGCCGTTCGGGATGGCGCTCATTGGCAATCAACTCTATGTTGCCGATACGGACGCTCTGTTGCGTTTCAACTATGTGACGGGCACCACCCAGATTACCAGCCCCGGCGTCAAGGTAGCCGACTTACCGGCCGGGCCGATCAACCATCACTGGACCAAAAATATCCTGGCCGACCGCTCCGGCAAGCATCTGTACATCACGGT
>NZ_FCOG02000091.1 GCF_001544975.2 Caballeronia arationis
GCGGTTGCGTCCTGCATCTTGGCAAGCAGCACCAGTCGGCTGGTGCGCTCAACCAGCACGCCAACGGAGGATTGATTACCGGCGCCTTTGATGAAGTCGCCTTCCCAGTGGCCCGGCAGAAAGGCGGTCTTCGATTTCGGGCGGCCGCACGTGAATACTGACCATGTCGGGAATTTGCCCGCGTCGGTCTGTGCCACGCGCGCGGGACATGCGGGTGCTGTGGCCGTGGCGCAGGCAGGCAATCAACTGGCGGCGCAGTTCGCCTCGCGGCTGGGCGTAGATGGCCGTGTAGATGGTTTCGTGTGAAACCTGCTGCTCCGCGCTTCAGCCGGCACCGATGCATAGCCAGTAGCGGAGCTGTTTCGCATCAGCTCACGACTGATGGTGGCTGGTGAACGCCCGAGCATCAGGGCCATGGCCCTGATACTCACATCCTGCAGTCGTAGGCTTGCGATGGCGAGGCGTTCTTCAGGTTGAAGCTGCTGGTACGAAGTTTTGTCGGGCATTGCAACACCTTATACGAGACAAGTGTTGCACCTCGCTTTTGAGGCCGTCGAGCAAAAGGCCGAAGCTAGCGTGAGATTGGAGTAAAGCGGCGGACGCCACGGTTGATCCATGTCAAAGCCGCTCGCTCTAGTCCGCCGATACTATACAACACAGCCGATTTTCAACGGCCACCTACCCGAGAACGTCGATGGCATCGTACGTCGCGGCTCGATACGCGATCACAATGGACATCCATGTCGTCCGCTGTCGAAATAACACCTGGGAAGGTCGCACTGGCGCGCCGACTTGGTGCCACGCTGGCGATCGATGTTTTTGTTGGCAATTTTTTCGACGGCTTCTAACGACATTACCGCGCGGAGTTCAATAGACGGAACGCGACGGGATCTGCGGAAGTCGCTTGGTTTTGCTGCAGAGGGCCCAGTGCGCGCGCACAGCCACCGCGCCCGCCTGGGGGACGTCAACACCGTGTTCGCCGATCTGAAGAATGACAAAGTGGACTGCCGCATGATCCTAACGCTCGATCTAGCGGCGTTTATAGCGCACGCGAGTCGCATGGAGCTCCTGCCGCTCGCCAGATCGGTCAACCAATAATTCCACCCCACGGCGAATCTGACTTTATCCCCGTGCTCGGCTTTCCGACTTCGATCGGCCATGCCTCTCCATAAAAAAAACATGCTCGCGGGTTCCCGAAGTAGCAAGCGTCACAGAAAAGAGACGAAAGAAAATGGACAATAACGTTCAACGGCAAAGGCCCGAGCAAACCGAAGGTCACCCCCGTCTGTCCCCGGAGGAGTTGCGGAAGATCGACGCCTACTGGCGGGCCTGCAACTACCTCTCAGTAGGCATGATCTATCTGCGCGCGAACCCGCTGCTTCGCGAGCCGCTGAAGCCCGAACATATCAAACGGCGTTTGATCGGCCATTGGGGATCGGACCCGGGGCAGTCGTTCACGTGGGTGCACCTGAACCGGCTGATCGTCAGAGACGACCTCAACGTGATGTTCGTCTCCGGTCCAGGCCACGGCGCGCCGGCGACGCTTGCGAATTCGTATCTCGAAGGTTATTACTCGGAGGTGTATCCCGAGCGGAGTTATGACGAGACCGGCATGCTTAAGTTGTTCCGGCTCTTTTCCGCGCCGGGCGGCATCGGCTCGCATTGCACGCCGGAGACGCCCGGCTCCATTCACGAAGGCGGAGAACTGGGCTACAGCCTCTCGCATGCGTTCGGCGCCGCGTTCGACAATCCTGAGCTGATCGTCGCGACGATGGTCGGCGATGGCGAAGCGGAAACCGGCCCTCTCGCCACGTCGTGGCATTCGAACAAGTTCCTGAATCCGATCCAGGACGGCGCCGTGCTGCCGATTCTGCATCTGAACGGCTACAAGATCGCCAATCCGACGATCCTCGCGCGCATTCCGCATGAGGAACTCGAAGCGCTGTTCGTAGGTTATGGGTACAAGCCGTACTTTGTCGAAGGCAGCGATCCGCACGAGATGCATCAGCGGATGGCATCGACGCTCGAACGATGCGTCGGCGAGATACGCGCGATCCAGCAGCACGCGCGCTCGAACAACGACACCACGCGTCCACGCTGGCCGATGATCGTGTTGCGCTCGCCGAAGGGCTGGACGGGGCCGAAGGAGGTCGACGGCCACAAGGTCGAGGACTTCTGGCGTTCGCATCAGGTGCCGGTGCTCGATCCCGTGACGAACAAGAAGAGCCTGCAAGTGCTCGAAGCCTGGATGCGCAGCTACAAGCCCGAAGCACTTTTTGACGCCGATGGCCGGCTCATCCCGGAGTTGCGCGACCGCGCGCCGAAGGGCGAGCGACGCATCAGCGCGAATCCGCATGCGAACGGCGGGCGCCTGCGCAGGGCGCTGCATCTGCCCGATATCCGCGCGTACGCGTTCGAGATCAAGAGCCCGGCGAGCACCTATCAATCGCCGACTGCGGTGCTCGCGAAGTTCCTGCGCGACGTGATCCGCAACAACATGACGAACTTCAGGCTCTTCGGTCCGGACGAGACCGCGAGCAACAAGCTAGACGGAGTGTACGAGGCATCGGGCAAGCGCTGGATCGCGGAGACGAAACCGGAGGACAGCGACGGCGGCGCGCTCGCGCCCGACGGCCGTGTGATGGAGATGCTTTCGGAACACACGCTCGAAGGCTGGTTCGAAGGCTACGTACTAACGGGCCGGCATGGTCTCTTCGCGACCTACGAAGCGTTCGTGCACGTGATCGATTCGATGTTCAACCAGCACGCGAAGTGGCTCGAAAAGGCGAAAAGCGAACTCGACTGGCGCGCGCCGATTCCCTCGATCAATCTGCTGATCACATCGCTTGTCTGGCGGCAGGACCACAACGGCTTCACGCATCAAGACCCGGGCTTTCTGGACGTCGTGACGAACAAGAGTCCCGACGTCGTGCGCATCTATCTGCCGCCGGATGCGAACTGCCTCCTGAGCGTGGCCGATCACTGCCTGCGCACGCAGGATTACGTGAACGTGATCGTCGCGGACAAGCAGCCGCATCTGCAATACCTCGGCATGCAGGACGCGATCGTGCATTGCACGAAGGGCATCGGCATTTGGGACTGGGCATCGACCGATGAAGGCCACGAACCCGACGTCGTGATGGCGTGCGCCGGCGACATCGCGACGATGGAATCGCTTGCGGCTGTGGAGATACTGAAGAAGCAGTTCCCCGATCTGAAGATCCGCTTCGTCAACGTCGTCGACATGTTCCGCCTGATGCCGGACGCCGATCATCCACACGGCCTCTCCGAGCGCGATTTCGATTCGCTCTTCACGCGCGACAAGCCGGTCATCTTCAACTTCCATTCGTATCCGACGCTCGTGCACAAGCTCACGTACAACCGCACGAATCACGAGAACATGCACGTGCACGGCTATCGCGAGAAGGGCAACATCAACACGCCGTTCGAACTCGCGATCATCAATGGCGTGGACCGCTTCACGCTTGCCATCGATGTGATCGATCGCGTGCCGCGCCTGCGCGACACCGGCGCGCATGCGAAGAACTGGCTGCAGGATCAGGTGATCGAAAGCATTCGATACGCGCACGCCGAAGGCATCGATCGCGCCGAGATCCGCGAGTGGACATGGAATGGTTGACGCCATTCTTGAGGCTCGCGGCCGCGATATCCATCGATACGCCGACTGTCGACGAGACGGTGAGGAGGTCTCCCGGCAGCGTTGATAGTTCGGCTCATTCCCTAGACGTCGAGAACTCGCACCGATTTGCGTCCCCACGCTACCGGGCGCATGAACGACGGAGCATTTCATGAATCAAGAACTGACGATCGAGGCGGAAACCGCACGCTGCTCGGACAAGGTCGTGTTCGCCGATTTCGACAAGAGCGCCGACCCGCCCAAGGCCAGATGGTGTCGGTAGAACTTATGCCGGACAATCCTGGCGAATATGGTATTGCCTGCCCCATGGGCATATTTCGTGGACGCTTGATTGTCGAATAACCGGGTGCGTACCCGGGTGACAGAAGAAAAGTTCATACATGGAGGTGTACCGTGATGTATAACTGGACCAGCATGGCCGGATATGGGTTAGGACATTGGATTTTCTACGCCGTGATGGTGCTGGTGCTGCTCTACCCCCTCGGCAGGATCCTAACTCGAATCGGCCTGTCTCCGTTCTGGTCGATTCTGGCGCTCGTTCCAATTCTGAACCTGATCGGACTTTGGCTCCTCGCGTTCATCGACTGGCCCGATAGACGATCCAAGACCTTCGGATGATCAGGCGCACAACGGCGTGCATTCGCTCGTGTCCATCACCCTTCTCGCGCGCACGTTCTGCGTCTCGCGTTGGCCCGTGCCACAGCGGGGCCGGCCCCGTTCGCGCAGGCTGGCGAGCCGGACGGAGCGATCTTAGCGAGCGCGTCGCTACGTTGCTTTGAGAAGCCACGCTGCAGGGCGAGTTCGAGCTGACGATCGCAACGCTGCGCTTGCAGCGCACCCTTTCGCTGCGCGCGTGGGATCGAGCGTCCCAGGAGCTCGTTCATCTGCATGAGGGCGAGGCGAGTGCGTGCGGGTCCTGACTCTTTCCAAGGTGGGACCGGTGGGGGCCGCACATCCCTACCAGGTTGGAGATGCGGTCGATGGACCAGCGCGGCCACGTGCCGGCTATCGTCGTAAAAATCACGTGCTGCGATCAACCGATCGATGTTGGAACTTTCCCGGCCCGATTTACAGAGACCACTGGCGACAACGGCCCTACTGACCGGCGAATCGTCTTCCTGTTGTGACAACAGCAGTGGTGGGTTTCGCTGCTTACTACGCTTCAATCGGCGCGGGCCGCCCCGCCATCGCACCACTTGGAACTGGCGTGAGAAAGGAGAAAACCTATGGACCACGCTACGTATCAAGGTCATGTCGATGACGCCGGCGATGGCCCAATCGCCGCTGAGTTGCCGCGACTCGCGCAAATCCTGCGCGCGTTGGTCGAGGCAGGTTGGGCGCGTTACTTAGAGTGGCTACGCGTCAGGCGGGACGCGTTCGATACGGAATCCGAGGTGGCGCAAACGATCGATCACGATGCGAAGCGATTTCGCGAAATGCTGGAGCAGCTCGGACCTGCATACGTCAAGTTCGCCGAGCTCCTGAGCCTTCGACGCGACAGGCTGCCGGAGTACTACATCGACGAGTTGCAGAGACTCCAGGACGACAATGCCATACTTTCCGGTGCGCAAGCGTAGAACGCATTAAAGACGTCAACGTTGCGACTATAAAATCGTCAACTCGGGACATCGTGCGGCCCGATAGCGTGGCGAGCCATACTCCGTATTGATTTGCCGGACGCGAAATAAAGTCGTCACTTCGCTTTTGAGATGAGGACGTCGACGCACGCCCGCCGACGGTGGTCAAGGAATATTGCGGCCCGACGTATGCCGACCGTTCGGGCAGCACGCGGCCCGGCCAGTACCGGCCAATACCGGCCAATTGTCGCGTCCTGGCGAATGACTGAATTGAGCGTTTTACCGTTTGACCAGCCGTTCCTTCGCGGATCGGCAATAAACGCTAACCCAGCATTGGAAATATCTGACAAGTCCGCTGGCATTAAAATTTGCGGCGTCACGTCACGCGAAAAATGAACGCCACGTGCTCCCCAGCCGAGAGGAGTGGTGTGTCACCTGATATTAACGTCCTCGCTCTGGCGAAGTGACTTGCCAGACCCGACATCATGTTCGGGTCTTTTTTCTGTTCCCCCGCATCTTTCGCTCGTCATCAATGGCATGCGTGTCGGCCTGTTGATAGCTGAATCAAACGGAACTGCGCCGACAGGTGATGTGTCGGTATCGCTTCGCGACATCTGCCGAAGCTATGTTCGTGCCCCTCTCAGACGAAGAGCATTGCCTATCACCGATACCGAGCTCAATGCCATCGCGGCGCTTGCGATAATTGGGCTTAGAAGGATGCCCAACCATGGATACAGCACGCCCGCTGCGATAGGGATTCCAATCACGTTATACGCGAACGCGAAAAAGAGATTCTGCCGGATGTTCTTCATCGTGGCAACGCTCAGGGCCCGGGCTCGTGCGATGCCGCGCAGGTCGCCCTTGACGAGTACCACGCGTGCGCTGTTCATTGCTACATCGGTTCCGGTGCCCATCGCAATTCCCACGTTGGCCTGAGCGAGAGCGGGCGCATCGTTGACACCGTCGCCCGCCATGGCGACAACATGACCTTGCTGCTGCAATTCCTGGACGTGCTTGTATTTGTCCTGAGGCAGTACGCCGGCTTCGACGCCGTCGAGCGCCAAGGTCTTTGCCACCGCATTGGCGGTGACGGGGTTATCGCCGGTCAGCATGATGATTTTGATGCCAGACGCCCGCAGCAGTTGGACCGCCTCCGGTGTCGTGGTCTTGACCGGGTCGGCGACGCCGATATAGCCCGCGAGTTTGCCGTCGATAGCAAGGTACATAATTGTCTGGCCAGCTTGGCGCAGTCGGTCCACCTCTGTGCTCACGGCAGCGCAGTCGACTTTCGCATCGTCCATGAGCAACGTATTGCCGAGCAATGCGACACGACCGTCAATCCCGCCTCTCACGCCTTTGCCGACGATTGCGTCGAATTCCCCAACTGGCTTCCTCTCCGCCTTTTTCTCTTGTGCCTGCGAGACAATGGCCTGCGCCAAGGGATGTTCGCTCGGCCCTTCAAGACTGGCCGCGTAGCTCAGCACGGACGACTCCGATTGGTCCGCGAGCGCCACGACGGTTTGGACACGAGGTTTGCCCTCGGTAAGCGTGCCGGTCTTATCGACCACCAGCGTATCGACTTTCTCCATCAGTTCAAGTGCTTCCGCGTCCTTGATGAGCACGCCCTCTTTTGCACCTCGCCCAACCCCTACGATGATGGAGACAGGCGTTGCCAGCCCGAGAGCACACGGGCACGCAATGATGAGAACGCTGATGGCGGCGACCAGCGCATTGGCGAGCGCCGGCGCTGGGCCTACGACAGCCCAGACAACGAACGAAGCCGCCGCAATAGCGATGACGACCAGCACAAACCAGCCCGACACCTGGTCAGCGAGCTTCTGAATGGGCGCGCGCGAGCGACCGGCCTCCGCGACCATCTGAACGATTCTTGCCAACAAGGTGTCGGCCCCCACCTTTTCTGCACGCATCAGGAACGTACCGGTCTGATTGACCGTGGCGCCCGTCGCCTTGCTGCCTGCGACCTTTTCTGACGGGATGGATTCACCGGTAATCATGGACTCGTCAACGCTTGAGCGTCCGTCAATGACGACCCCATCAACAGGAACCTTTGAGCCCGGCTTAACCCGAAGCGTGTCGCCAATCACGACGGCTTCAAGCGGCACGGTCTCCTCCGTCCCATCGGCCATGACACGGACTGCCGTGTGCGGCGCGAGATTCAGCAAATCCTTGATGGCGCTCGACGTGCGGGAGCGTGCGCGCAGTTCTAGCACCTGGCCGAGCAGAATAAGCGTGACGATGACTGACGCTGCTTCAAAGTAAAGTGGCAGCTCATGTCCGTGCCGGAACGCCTGTGGCAATGCGTCCGGGAAGAACAGCGCGAACAGACTGAAGAGGTAAGCGGCGGAAACGCCCAGCCCGATAAGACTGAACATGTTCAGTTTCCACGTCCGGAATGACCTCCAGGCACGCTCGAGGAACGGCCAGCCCGCCCACAGGACGACTGGGGTGGCGAGTGCCGCCTGAACGCATTGTGCCCACGATGCGGGCATCCAGTGTGGCAGCGTCAACCAGTTACCGAGCCGGTTGATGCCGGCGCTGAAATCATATGACAGAAACATCGGCCCCATTGTCATCACCAGCAGCGGCAACGAGAGCGCCAGTGCGACCCAGAACCGACGGGTCATAGACTCCAGTTCAACATTGCGTTCCTCGACCGCGACTGGTGTCACTGGCTCCAACGCCATGCCACAGATAGGACAGTTTCCTGGCGCTGACGCTCGTATTTGCGGGTGCATCGGGCAGGTATAGAGGGTGCCCGGCCCGGTTGCTGCGGGGGGAGTTTTCGTCGCTGCAGGATGAAGGTATTTCGTCGGCGCGGCGCGAAAGGCGTCGAAACACTTGCTGCTGCAGAAGTAGTAGGTTTTATCACCATACGCATACCGATGCGGAGCGTCCTTCGTAACGTTCATGCCGCATACGGGGTCAACGACTCCAGCCCTGCCTTTATCCACAGGCACACCCTCAGAGGGTACGAGGACGGCCGTTTTCGTGTGGGCGTGTGACTCGGACATCGAAACCTCTCAGTTACCGGTCATTGGACATGCGCAGTATCGCTGCCGGATAACCTGGGAATAAAGCGTGGGGTGTGTGCGGCGTAATCTCGCCAGGTTTGCCCGAATCGCTGTTCCGAGTCACTTTCCTCGTGCCGCGCAAGACGGACATACATGGCTACCAGAATCGGAAACATGACGATTGTGACGAGCGTCGGCCATTGCAGCAAAAAGCCCGTCATGATAACGACGAAGGCGATGTACTGCGGGTGCCGGACTTTCGCATACGGACCCATCGTTGCCAACTGACCCGCGTGCTGAGCCTCGTAAAGCACATGCCACGATATGGAGAGCAGATAGAACCCGCCGAAGATAAGAACAATGCTAGCGACGTGCGGGAAAGCGAGGTGCGGGTTGCCGTGCTGACCAGTCATCGTCCACCAGATGTGACCGGCGTCGTGATTCAAGAGGTTCACTTGTGGAAAGCGGGTCTGCAGCCACCCGGATAAAAGATACAGGGTAAGCGGAAAGCCATACATTTCGGCAAAAAGCGCTACAACAAATGCCGAGAATCCACCAAAGGTTCGCCAGTCGCGGGCGGTGTTCGGTTTGAAGAAACTGAACGCGAAGACAATAAAGATGAGGGAGTTGATTGCAACCAGTCCCCACAATCCGTAGCCGTTAGCTGGGCCGCTCATCGTGACTTCCCTTCGTATCGGTGAGGTGCGACCCCGTGAGTGCCGCGACGGTGTCCGTGATGCATAAACACGTGCATCAGCGGGCACGCCAGGAGCAGGAGATACGGCAGCACGCCGAGAAAATGTGCGCGATGCTCAGAGAACATGAAGAAGGCGGCCGCCGCGCCAAAGCCCACCATGGCTATGGCACCGCGCGACTTCCAGAACGGCCGTGTTTCCTGAGAAGGCGTATTCATGCTTGACTCCTCGGCACCTATGCCGTTATTTACCGGCCGGCGCGCTTTGAAGGGATTGGCGGTCCATCATCATGGTCATCATCGCCTGCATCATGTCCATGCGTTTTTCCATGATGTCATGCCGCATACCGTTAGCACCCTTACCGCCTGGAGGTTGCTTCATGGCGTTCATCATGGCCATCCCTTGCTGCATCGCCTGCATTTGCTCGTCCATCAGCTTTGCTCTTTCTTCCGGCGTCTTGGCCGCCATCATTCGCTCGTGTATTTCGTGCATCTTCTTCATTTGAGCGTCGGCGCCGGTAAGCGATTCCGGTTGCCCCTTCGGCGCCTTTGTGGCTTGTGAAGCGCCCGGGCCGTGGCCGTGTTCGTCAACATCCGGTGAAGCACCTTGTGAGATGGCCGAGCCGAATCCGAGTGATAGGGCAATGAGCGACCCAGCAATCGATGCGAGAGTCGATGTTTTCGGTCGGCTGTTCATGATTTTTCCCCGAGGTATTGATTGGATACCATACACTCTATTGACGTGTACGCGGACCTAATTGACCTAGCGCAATGGTGTACGTCGCAGGAAGCAGATTTGTTTGAATGTCGATACAGGGTCGTTGCGCCGCGCGACGGCACCTGGTCCCTCCTTGGAGGTGAAAAAGCATGCTGTTTTCGTCCGGCCCGCCTATTACCTCCGTGCAGACTCTTGGTAATCGGAGAAGTGTGATACCGGGGCGAACTTGACCTGCGTCAATTGAGGTCGGCTGGCCCGGCGTAGGCTGAAACGGCCGTCCCTGGTAGGTTTGGGGCTGTCGCCCGCGTTGACTGGCAGCCAGAAGAAGTGAACGAGCCACATTGAAGACAGGGACATTACAATGCGCGCGATATTGACGTGGTTGATGGCGGTAGTCGTGCTGGGAATCTCCGGCTGTGGTTACAACGCTATCCAGGGTCAGGACGAACAGGTAAAGGCGAGTTGGTCTGAAGTAGTGAATCAGTATCAGCGTCGCGCAGACCTTATTCCGAACCTGGTGAATACAGTCAAGGGCTATGCAAGCCAGGAAAAAGAAGTGTTGACGCGTGTGACGGAAGCCCGCGCCAGAGTGGGTTCGGTGCAAGCAAGCCCGGAGCTGGTTAACGACCCGCAAGCATTCGCGAAATTTGAAGCGGCGCAAGCCCAGTTGACAAGTTCGCTATCAAGGCTGCTGGTCGTGTCCGAGAATTATCCGCAATTGAAGTCGGACGCAAATTTCCGTGAGCTGCAGGCGCAACTCGAAGGGACCGAGAACCGGATTACGGTTGCGCGAAACCGGTACATCAAGGCGGTGCAGGACTATAACGTCACAGTGCGCTCGTTTCCGTCCAACCTGACGGCGAGTGTCTTCGGTTATAAGGAGAAGCCCAACTTCTCGGTGTCGAACGAAGCCGAGATTGCTCGGCCTCCGCAGGTCAATTTCAACGCGGCCCCGGCCCCGGCGAGTGGAGCGACCAATTGAACATCCTGAAGGCAGCGAGGATAGTAGTACTCGCGCTCATTCTATTCTGGTCGTTCGTCGCGATCGCAGATGTTGGAATCCCCAATTTGACTGCGCGCGTCACCGACGAGACAGCGACGCTTACCGCCGAGCAACGCGCGTCGCTCGAGCAGACACTGCAGGCCTTTGAGGCGAAGAAAGGAAGCCAGATTTCCGTGCTGATTGTGCCAACGACGCAGCCCGAAACCATTGAGCAGTATTCCATGCGTGTTGTTGAGCAGTGGAAGCTCGGACGCAAGCGCGTCGACGACGGCGCGCTCCTCATCGTCGCAAAAAGCGACCGGGCGCTTCGCATCGAGGTTGGCTATGGCCTAGAAGGAGCACTGAATGACGCCACCAGCAACCGCATCATCAACGAAATAATCGTCCCGAAATTCAGACAGGGCGATTTTTACGGTGGCATCGCCGCAGGCGTTGGCGGAATCATGAACGTTATCAACGGCGAGCCTTTGCCGCCGCCGGACACGCGTGCGGGCAGCAATTCAGGAAAAGTCGGCGGTTATCTGCCCATCCTCTTCGTGCTGACAATGGTGGCAGGTGGCGTGCTTCGTTCCGTGCTGGGGCGCTTGGGGGGCTCAGTCGTGACCGGCGGCGCCATCGCGGTGGTCGCTTGGCTGTTATCCGGAACGCTCTTTGTCGCAATAGTTGCTGGCGCGATCGCCCTCGCGTTTACCTTACTGGGTAGCGGGTTGGGGGCATACGTTGGGGGGCGTGCTATCGGTGGACTCGGGGGTGGGTCGGGCCGGACGACCTTCCGGGGCGGGGGTGGAGGCTTTGGCGGCGGCGGCGCCTCGGGCAGGTGGTAGCCATGGACCTCAAACGCGTCATAAGACACTTGTTCCTGAGCAGATGGCACGTCAACGCCGCCTTTCCTTCCCGGACGCTGCACGCAATAGGAAAAGCGGTTCAGGAAAGCCATCGTGGCCATATAGGCCAGGTCCGGTTCGTAGTCGAGGGTGCGCTTCGCGTCGATGCGCTGGTGAAGGGTGCGTCAGCAAGAGAGCGCGCGATTGACGTCTTTTCGGAACTTCGGGTCTGGGATACTGAGCACAACAACGGCGTACTCATCTACCTGCTGCTCGCGGACCGCGATGTGGAGATAGTCGCGGACCGTGGAGTGCACGCCAAGGTGCACGCTGCGGAGTGGGAAGCCATCTGCCAGAGCATGGAGGCAGAGTTTCGGAGCGGGAGGTATGAGACAGGCGTGCTGCGTGGTGTGGAACAGGTAACGGAGTTGCTGAGAAGGCACTTTCCTCAACAGGATACGCACAGCGAATTGCCGAGTAAGCCAGAAGTGATGTGAGCCTCTCCACAGGACAAAAGGGCTGTTCGTGCTAGCGCCGGCGCACGGTTAATCGCTTGCAATGTCTGTCGGCCGCCGCGTGCGCTCCTACATCAGCGGTGCGCGGTTATAGAAGTAGATACCTGAGGTGATTTTCCGACCCTGATGGTGTTGTTGAGCTTCAGCGTTTTTATATCGATAACGCCGACGTACCGGTTGAACAGGAATAGGTCACCCACAGGTATCTTGCCGGGCGTCAGCTCCATGTCATCTGGACCAGCAAGCGAACCGTTGATGGTGCCCACGTTGGTCAGCGTGTTCTGGTCGAGAATGCTGATGATGCTACCTACCCGGTTCGACACGAGAACGTGCTGGCCGTTGGCGAGCGAGCGGAAGTTATGCGCACTCTTGTCCGTATGGATGGTTTCACGATTTTGCGCGCTTGCCAGTCGATGACTGCGACGTGAAAATCCAAGCTGGTACGGATCCTCGATGCCTCGAAGCCAGCGCTGGACTTTCCCCGTTTTCAGGTCGAGAAAGCCGAGATTGTTGGCCACGGAGTTCGCGACAATCAGCGATTGATTGTCGGGCGTTGCCATGAGGTGATGAGGTTCCTTTCCGACCGCCATCGTATCGACGACGTTCTGCGTCGCCTCGTCAATCAGATGCGTCGGCCGAATTCAGCACGATAACGTTTTCAGCATGAGCCGCAACCTGAACCCGAGAGCGAACAGTAGAAATGCGATTCGCATTTCGTCTACCTCCGTCGGGCAGTGCGATTACGGGTTGACCGTCGGGTGAAACCCCGCCGCTTCAATCAATGCGACCAGACGCTCAGGCGGCAACGCCGAATCGATCTTCACGATTTTGGTGGTGACATCGATTTCGAGCGTTGCTTCCGGGTCGACACTGGTGACCGCGCGTGTAATTGAGTTGGCACACCCGCCACATGACATATCTTTGACTTCGAATTCCATTTTCAGCTCCAGGAGCAAATCGGAAGCCCAAGCATGAACCTTCCCACGGCGGGAAGGTCAAGGGGCAGCGCGACGCGCCTGCTGATAATGCCTGTTCGCCAGGTCAGCGGCTGGAGATACACAGGGCGAAGTCGTCCGCTCAGCAGGGCCAGACACCTCGGCCTTGTTACGCTTAGTTCTACAAAGGACAGTGGCTGCCGAACCCTGCGAGCGCAGTTACACACTGACACGGTCTTTCTCTTACAGTTTTTTCTTGAACAGCGTGCTAGACTTCCAACCCATTCCGGTTCAGTCGTTCGCGGCCATCTCCATGAAATGCGTGTCATCGCATTTCGAGGGCGACGACGTGTCCGCGCAGCATGTGGACACGGACGAGTCGACTCCGCACCGTCACACTCATTATGTGGCGGTGGCTGACAATGACCGTCACAGCCATTCCCATGGCGGCGATGTGCACCATGCTCATTCGTGCTCGACATGCGTGTCCTGCTGCTTCGGAGGCGCCTTGCCGGCCGCGCCCACCGTGACGACATCCGCCGACGTTGTTCATTTTGCGCTTCCGATTCCCCGCTCCGAGCGCATCGCGTCGTTCCTGACCGGCGGCATCGAACGTCCTCGAATCTCCCTCGTCTAGTCCGTCTGTCGCGGCCATAGCCGCGATGCGAAATTTTGACCTGATGGCCTGTCCGCTATCCAGGTGACTTACGACGAGGAAATCCATGCGAATGTTTATCGCGGCGCTAGCCGGGGCGGCGGCATTGCTGCCCGCGCTCGTGCACGCCACTACTGCATTGCCTGACCCGACCGACGCTGCCACATCGGTTCCGACGGTTAGCGTGCCGTCCGTCTTTGCGGACTATCAGCCATACCGGGACCAGAAAGCGCCCAGCTGGCAGGAGCTCAACCGGGCAGTGACGACCTCGCCCGTAAAGCCGGGGATGAGCCACAGCCAGATGCCTTCCAACGGCGCCGGTGCCAAGAGTAACGACCACACCTCTCATCAAGAGGAGTCGGCCAAATGATGCGGCACTTCTTTTCGTGCGGCCGCGTCGTTGCTGCCGCGACCGCACTAGCGGTTCTTGCCGGCTGTACCACCTTTTCAAAGGACGGCGGCTTTAACACCCTTTCGACGACCGCATCGGAGCGTCCTGGGCGGGACGCCGTGCTGGTGAAGACCGACGAGGACCGCGAGGCGGTTGCAAAGCGGACGCAGGAACTGCTTTCAAAGCCGCTCGGCATGGACGACGCCGTGCAGATTGCATTGCTCAACAATCCGGGATCGCAGGCCTCATACGGGGAGCTCGGCATCTCCGAGGCCGACCTGGCACAGGCCGGACGCCTGCCTAATCCAGGATTCATATTTCAGTCGGGCGCTTGGTAACGACTCCCTGAGCATCAATAGAACCTTCACGCTCAGCTTGCTGAATGTCCTTACGATGCCGCTCGCGATGCGCATTGAGAGCCGCCGTTTTGAACAGACCAAGCTGCTGACTGCAGACGCGATGCTCAAGGTAGCCGCCGACGCCCGCCGGGCATACGTCAACGCTGTTGCAGCCCAGCAGTCTGCCGCGTACGCGGAGCAAGTAAAGGCTTCGGCTGATGCCGGCGCCGAACTGGCATTACGGATGCAGCAGGCGGATAATTTCAGCAAGCTCGACTACGCGCGCGAGCAGGCTTTCTATGCAGATGCTGTGGCTCAACTGGCGAAAACGCGACAGCAGTCTGTCGCTGTTCGGGAGAAGCTGACCCGCACGATGGGCCTGTGGGGAGCGAGCACGCAGTACAAGCTGCCCGACCGTCTGCCGGACTTGCCCAAGGACCGTCCAGAGCTGAAGGCCCTTGAGAGCTTCGCGATGCAGAACCGGCTGGACATCCAGGCGGCGAAGCTGCAGACGCAGAGCGTTGCATCGTCACTGGGTCTGAGCAAAGCGCCGACGTATGCCGACCGCATCGGGCAGCACGCGGCCACAAGCCACCGATCACATGCGTCGTCGGTCGGACGTTCAGGCATCGGCTCCCCCGGAACCGGCCATCCAATTGTTGAAGACGAGCTTCATCGGTCATAATTTGGGGACGCTTACTTACACGAACTCTCAATAGATCTACTGATCACCGACAAGCTTAAGAACTACGCGGCGGCGAACAGGGATCAGTGAATATGGACGCTCCGCTCGATGGCTACATGGCAGCGTGCGAAAACTCGTTCATCCGCGCGGCACTGCTGCAGCACCAGGGGCACATTTCCGAGACGGCCCACGCCTTTGGCATCTCCAGAAAGAGTCTTTGGGATAAGATGCGCAAGCATGCGAATGGAGCCGGGCCCCTTCATTGAACTTCCCTCGCAGGCGCATCAACGTGTAACGGGAGTATGCTCATGGAATCCGGACGAGCGGCTTGAGACCCGACTGTTACAGGTGCGTGGCGAGGTACAGGGCATTGACTATAGGCAGGCCTGCGTACGTCGTGCGAGAGTCTTAGGCAGGAAAGCGGCGAAGGGTGCCAGACGAGACTTGCTTTGACGCTCCGAACGTGCCACGCGCGGTTAGTCGCAAAGTGCGCCTACTGTTTACACGCCCCTCGTCAGTAAGAGTGGACATGCACAAGTTGCTCATAACAATCACCTTAGCGTTGCTTTCGATTGCAGTCCTTGCAGTCGTCGCGACATACGCTGTGATAGCCTGGGTTACTGCCGATTAGGAACCTTCGCGGGCTGTGCGCACAGGTTCCCGGCATCCCTATCGACGTGCTCCACCTGAGCAGCTCTGTGCACTCCATAGACGGGGCGGTGCGGTTGACCAAAATCCGGCGCGCCGCTCGATCCGGCCACTTTAAAGACTCGTAGCACCGTCTTTCCGCCTGCATCTTTCAGTGGAAAGTAGGCGCGGTGCGTGTCAGCGGCTATCGCCACGACATGCGCATTGGGGCCGACGAAGCCATCGCCCACTTTCGATACTGTCTTGTCCGTGACTTGGAACATAGATAGAACGATAGAACGCCGGATTCCGCCGCGACATATAGCAGTCTCAGCCTCTCAGCTGATTATCAAATGCTAGAACGTCGGGGTCCTTGTCATTCTGCTCGGCGGTCCCTTCATCGAAACGACTCACGGTAATCTGAAATTTACTGCGCCGTTGACAGCCATCACTTCCGCTGTGGTTGGCGTCATCGTCAACCTCGCCGTGTTCTTTGCTCTTCACGTTTTGTGGCCGCATGGCACGCAAGGCGGATTCGAATGGCCGTCGCTACTGATTGGCCTGGCTGCGGGCATCGCCTTGTTTCGATTCGAGGTCGGGGTGATACCGGTGGTCTTGGCGTGCGGCGTCATCGGCCTTGTACTGCGGTTGTTCGTTTTATGACGCCGCTCTGTGAATGACCCGTCTGCAACGTTGTATGCGCGGCTCCCGCGACGTGAATAGCAACTGCGCATAGCGAGGTACCCATCCCACGTGGAGCAGGTGCCGTGATGACTGCAGTCGTGTTGAATTCCCATCACGAGCCCGGCGTGCGGGCATTGAAAAGACGAGACGATGCACACCGACGCCTGCGTGTGGTTTAACGAATGCGAACATTGCAAGACAGTGCTCGAACCGGAACCCCGGGATTGTTGCGTGCACTGCTTATATGGCACCAACAGGTGCCCTTCGATGCAGCAGTCTGGCTCTTGCTGCGCCTGAGCAGGCTCACGCAGTAGGCGCGCAACGCCGAGGCGGGTTGACTCGGCAATCACAGCTTCCGGAAGCAGCAGTAAAGAAACTGCTGGATGGGGCCAGCAGGCGTGTGGTGGTCTTCGAGCGTGCTTGTTACCAATTCGAACCCGGCACCGAATTCGTCGGACAGCTGTCGAGCGTCATATCGCCTCACGTCCAGCCCGCTGCACCTGACTGGGCCCATTGGCCCGAATGTGGCAATCACAACGTGGCCATCCTGCTTGAGTGCTTTCGTCATCAGGTGAATGTAGCCGTCTTGTTGCGATGGCTCCGTCAGGAAGTGGAAGACGGCGCGGTCATGCCACACGTCGTATCGATGCTCGGGTAGGTCGACCAACGTAATATCGGATTCGACCCACGTGACCCTTTCGGCGATAGAACCTAAACGCTGTTTCGTTGCATCGAGAGCGACGGCGGACATATCGAGCACCGTCAGGTTTCGATATCCGCGTACAAGTAGATCATCTGCGAGCGTCGATTCACCCCCGCCCACATCAATAATGGTAGCGCTCTGGTCCGGCGCGCCTTCACAAATCAGCTGCAGCGAAGTCTCAAGATGCGGGCGATACCAGCTAACCGCGTCAGATGCCTTGGAGCGATAGATTCCTTCCCAATGCTCTTTGCTGTCCATTTTGCTTCCCCGGTTCCGTACTGTATGCAGTTCCATGATAAGGGACCTGATGAAGCCCAGCACGACCATTGGCGCAGTCCGAACGCAAATTTGTCGCTGCAGCGTCAATGCGTATGCCGGTGATGAATGTCGGGGAAGTGCGCGTGCGTGTGAGTAATAGGCACGTGCTGGTGCGGATGCGTGTGTGGCTCATCACTACCCCACTCAAAGTCGTGAGCGTGTTGATGGTGCTCGTCGTGCCTGTGTCGATGGTTGTGGTCCAGAACTTCATGAGCATGGGGATGTTCATGCCGCTCACGGATATGAAGCCAGATTCCCAGAGCCATGAGTGCAGCCGCTACCCAGAACAGCAGCGATGGCAGTTCTGGCCACAGAATGAGCGATAGCGCGACCCCGAATATCGGCGCTACTGAAAAATACGCTCCGGTCCGGGCGGTACCGAGGTTACGAAGTGCAACGACAAAGAGAACCAGACTGACACCGTAGCCAGCTAAGCCGGTCAACATGGCCGCCGTCATCTTGCCGAGGCTCGGCAGATGCGCACCCAGCAGCAACGCAATGCCCAGATTGACGGTACCGGCAACCAGCCCTTTCAGGCAGGCGATGACCATCGCGTCGTTCGTCGATACCTTCCGTGTCAGGTTGTTGTCGACGGCCCACGCTACACAGGCCCCAGCCACCAGTAGCGCCCCTGGCGACACGCCGGCGGCGCCTGGTTGCCAAGACAGCGCTACGCCGCCTGCCACCATCGCGACCATGCCGATAAATATCTGCAGGTCGACGTTCTCACGAAAAACCACCCAGGCAATCACTGCGGTGAACACACCTTCGAGGTTCAGTAGCAGCGAGCTGGTTGCGGCCGGGGTCGTATTCAGGCCGAGCATCAACAACGCCGGTCCAGCGACGCCGCCCGCCACGATTGCGCCAAGCAGCCAAGGCACTTCAGCGGCCTGAATACGGCTTTCGTTTTGCCGTTCGCCCGTGGTACGACGAATCCGCTGGACGAGAATTCCGATGGCAAGCCCAAATCCGCTGCCGAGGTAGAACAGGCCGGCGACCATGAAAGGGGACAGGGAGCCGAGCAGAGTTTTGGCAAGCGGAGTGGTCGCACCGAAAAGCGCGGCCGCAAGGAGTGCGGTGAAGGCGGCGTTGTGACGTGCGTGCATGAAATTAAGAGCTTCGAACGACAGCTTGGTTTGAATAATATTCAGGGGCGCTTCGCAGACAGAGGCGGACGCCGGATTGTCCGGATAAATACCCCGACCCCCCTATACAAAACTTAACGCGAGTATATACTCCCCTAGGGTATAAAGGGGGAGTGCGATGAGCCACACCGTTGAGGAAAAACAGAAGCTTCTCAACAGGATTCGCCGTATTAAGGGGCAAGTCGACGCCATTGAGCGGGCGCTCGAGGAAGAGCACGGCTGTTCAGACATTCTGCAGCGAATTACAAGTTGTCGAGGTGCGATGAACGGCCTGCTCGCCGTTGTGCTCGAAGACCATATCAGGAACCACCTTGTCGACGCGGAAAGCGGCGAGGAGCCAGGTGACAGCGCAACTGAACAGCTCATCGAAGTTGTTCACAGCTATTTCAAGTAAGCAGAGTCAGAAAATGAGTGATTTCAAGAACGCCGCGTTCGGCGCAGGACATGACCACATCTTTCTGGGTGCCGGTCATGAAAAGAACGAGCGAAAGACATGGGCCGTGATTGCGCTATGCAGCGCGATGATGTTGATTGAAATCGTCGGCGGCAGCATGTTTGGGTCACTTGCGCTCGTTGCTGACGGTCTGCACATGTCGACGCACGCTGGAGCAATGCTGATTGCGGCCCTCGCGTACACCTACGCTCGCAAGCACGCGACCGACTCCCGCTTCGTATTCGGTACCGGCAAGCTTGGCGACTTGGCGGGATTCACGAGCGCCATCGTGCTCGCGATGATTGCGGTGCTCATTGGCTACGAGGCGGTGTCGCGTTTTCTGTCGCCGGTACCCATTCACTTCGGTGAAGCAATTCCCATCGCCGTGGTCGGCCTGCTGGTCAACCTGGCGAGCGTTTGGCTGCTGAGCGGAGACCATCACGGACACAGCTACGGTCATAGTCACGGACACGGTCATGGTCAGGACGACCATGCTCATGAAGACGAGGTGCAGAAGATTTCTGCGCCGTCCGGTGTGTTTGCAGTTTCTATCTTCGAAGATGGCGTGCCGCCCGTTTTCCGGATTACGCCGACGGAGGGTTCACGACTGGACGCCTCGACGGTGTCCGTTACGGCGGTGCGACCCGATGGGACGCAACAGGTATTCGCGCTGGCGAACCGTGGCGGCTGTCTGGAATCGAAGGAAGACATTCCAGAGCCGCACGCCTTCAAAGCGATCGTGCGGATGCCGGATGGCGAGCACGAGGTCGAATTCGAAGAGCATGAGCACCACGACGACGCGCATGAAGCGGCGACCCGCGACCACAACATCCGGTCGGCCTACATCCACGTGATGGCGGATGCGGCGGTTTCCGTGCTGGCTATCATCGGCCTGGTGCTGGCGCGCGCGTTCGGCTGGCTGTGGATGGACCCCCTGGCGGGCGTCATTGGTGCGCTCGTGATTGCCAACTGGTCGTACGGCTTGATGCGGGACACCGGTGCAATCCTGCTCGACATGAATCCGGACCGGCGCATGGCAGAGAACGTCCGCCATGCTATCGAGGACCGTGGCGACAAGGTCGTCGACCTGCATGTATGGCGGGTGGGTCCTGGTCACATGAGTGCCGTGGTGTCAGTGGCAACAGGTGAACCCCAGCGTGATTCGCGCTTCTATCACGCAGTGCTTGAGCGCTTCAAGGGGCTGTCGCATGTCACCGTTGAAGTGCAACCGTCACAAGCGGCCGCCTGACCATGGCAGTCAAGTCGCCGTGCATTGACGTGTGTGCTTTCGATGGCAAGACCAAATTGTGCGTAGGGTGTTTTCGCGCGCTCGATGAAACTCGCGCGAGGAAGAAGATGGCCGACCATCGGCGCCATCAAGTGACTAACGACCTGCGCGGCGACAGGCCAAGCTGCACCGCGAATCGCCAGCGTTGTCGGCCGAGCAACCGCGAACGCCGGATACCTGAATCGATGGGGTGCGCCGCCACAACTTCATTCTGGTGACTGTGAGCGTTGCTCCGGCCCAGCGGGCTGAGTACTGCTTGAATCGCATACCCCGTGTCACTGCCATGAGCCCAAGTCCATATGCAGTCGCATCAGTGAGCATATCCAGTGCGTCGGCCATCAAGCCGCTGGATTGGGCCCAAAGGCCGGCCGCCATGCCGACTACGAACATGGTGGCGTTCAACCCCAACGCGATACGAAGCGTCTTCCGTTCTTTTTCGCTGTTCGCCGAAGCGTGGCTGCAATCGCAAGACATAGTCAGTTCTCCGGTCCCCTGACGCTCGCTTCCATTCTAGTCCCCATGTAGTCCGACGCCTTTCAAGCCGCGATTACCCAGGAAGCGCTACCCCGAACGTTTGCAGCAGCAAAAACGCATTGAGAGACAGGACAATAGCGGCTGCTATCGTGGCCAGTATGGTAGTGAACGTGCGGCTCTTGCGAAGGCCCATGATGTCCTGTCGACAACTGAGCCATAGCAGCGCCATCATCGGAAACGGCAAGGCAAGACTCAGCACGACCTGGCTGATGACGAGCGCATTGGTCGCGTTCACCCCGAAACCAACAACAACAAAACTGGGCACCATGGTCACGACCCTTCGCACCCAAAGCGGGATACGAAAGCCAATGAAGCCCTGCATAATCATCTGGCCGGCCATCGTGCCAACGACCGAACTCGATATCCCAGAGGCAATTAGCGCCAAGAGAAAAATGCCCGCAGCCCCTATGCCCAACAGAGGCACCAGGGTGTGATATGCCGTTTCGATTTTGGCGACGTCAGGATGCCCCGCGTGGAATGCGCCGGAAGCCATGATGACCATGGCCATATTGATAAGGCCGGCGGTGGTCAGTGCGATGACGACCTCGAGGTTCGAATATGCCAGCAGCGTGGTGCGTTCAGCTTCTGTCTTTGGGAGCACGCGACTTTGAGTTAGCCCCGAATGGAGAAACAACGCATGTGGCATGACCGTGGCGCCAATAATGCCGACAGCAATCGTGAGAGCTTCTGAATCCGGAAGATGCGGTGAAAACGTATGCATGAATACTGCTGGCCAGGCGACCGGTACGATGAATAGTTCGGCAAGGTAAGACAAGCCAATCACACCGACCAGTCCCCCAATTGCAAGTTCGAGTGGACGGAAACCGGCACGCTCAAACAACAGAAGCGCATAGGTCACGAGAGCGGTGACAACCATGCTGACAAACAACGGCATGTGGAACAGCAGGGACAGGCCGATTGCTCCGCCCAGAAACTCGGCCAAATCCGTGGCCATCGCGGCCACCTCGCTCACGCCCCACATGAGAAGGACGAGGGGCTTCGGGAAGTGTTCGCGGCAGAGCTCAGCGAGGTTTCGTCCGGTAACTATCCCCAGCTTCGCTGAAAGCGCCTGAAACAGCATGGCTATCAGGTTTGCCAGGAGCACAACCCAGAGGAGCGTATAGCCGTACTTCGCGCCAGCCTGAATGTTCGTCGCGAAGTTGCCCGGGTCCATGTAGGCGATTGAGACGACCACGGCCGGGCCGAAAAATGGCAGGAACACCCGCGCGCCTCGACCTTCGAGTCCCTCCCGCATCGCCGACGTCGTTTGCTCCGTCAGCGTTTTACGTCGGTCCTTGCGACGAGCACGGTCGTCCATTGCCACTCCAGCCTGTCACCGGCTGCACGCACTGCGGATAAGCAGTCTGTCTGCGCATTACAACATCATTTGCCAGCGTGCTTGGCCTGCCACTTCTTCATGTACGCAATTTTCTCATTTTGTGCCTTGATGAGGCTTTTGGCCAGTCGCTTCATGTCGGTGTCCTTGCCGTACTTCAGTTCCACCTTCGCCATATCGATGGCGCCCCGATGATGAGGAATCGTGTGAGCCACAAAGTCCTTGTCGGTGTCGCCACTGTATGGAGCTCCGAGCAGCGCGCCTGTCGAAACTCCGGCAGCGCCGGGTTGCCAAGATAGGGCGAAGCCACCCGCGACGATGGCGACCATCCCGAGGAATATCTGATGGTCGACGTTCCTCGAAAACCAGCCACGCAATCAGCGCTGTGAAGACGCCTTCGAGGTTGAGAAGAAGCGAACTGTTGGACACAACTATTTTAAGTGAGCCAAGTAGATGACAGATTTGAAAGACGCAGGATTGGCTGCTGGGCACGACGGTCACGCTTTACATCCAAGATGTCAGAAAGATTGCTGAATCGTCATCTCTGAGCCACGCCCTATTCAGCAGCCGATGCGCAAAATTCCAAACTAGCGCTCATTCGGAGGGACCGAGGAGGTAGTTGGCAGACCGACCGTCTTGGCTGTGGCGGTTCTACACCGATTCACTGAACGTTACGTGCTGCTCGGGCAATTGAAGGTCAGCGCGCACGCAAGGTCAGGCGATGACGAAGTTGAAGACGCGCTCTTCCGACAGCCAAGCTGAACACCAATAACGCGTTATCCGGTACGCGAGATATGGCATGGTGACGGTCATGGCTTTCGGCGAACGCATACACCATAAAGGGCACCATGGCGGAATTTCTTCACGGCGTAGATTTGCACACGGCGCAGCGCAGCGGGTCGACCATCAAAATCGAGCTCGAAGATGGAGAAACAGTCGAAGGGCGTATCGTATCTTTCGACCGATGGCACTTGTTAGTCCAATTGGACGATTTTCCTTGCGTCGTCGTTATTGCGGCCATTGCTGGGATGGAGCAAGTCCGCGCTTCGTAGTGGCCCAATGACGAATAGGATATCGTCGTCAGCAAAGGCCATCGGCGCGGACAAAGTCGGACGAACAGACGTTGTCTTCTATGCTGCTCTTAAAATCTGACGCGACGGCCGCACCAGTTTTTCGAGCGTTCGTGAGCCGTGCCCCGATTGGCCGCTCACCACGCGGACCGGCAGTTTGACGCGTCGCATTCCGTCGCAGTTCCTTCGTGTGAGAGGCGCACCTCAACGAGCCGGAATTGACGTCCTCCCCGCCCTAAAGGACGGGGATTCCTGAGCTTCGCAAGTCAGGTTCCTGCTTCGTTGCGAACCGCCTGCTGGAGGTGTCTCCGTCAGGTCTTTCGTCCGCTCCACAGGCTTAAGGTTCCGCGCGTCCCGCGATACGTATTGCTAGAAGTCCGGCCGCGAGAATATTTCTCGCCGCGTTCTGGTCGCGGTCGTGGATTTCGCCGCACTCCGGACACACCCACTGCCGGACGTTCAGCGGCAGTGACTTGCGTTTGAATCCGCAGCCATTACAGGTCTTGCTCGAAACGAAGAACCGGTCCGCTCGCTGAGAGAGCTTGTAGCCAGACGAGTCACCGATGGCGTAGTCAGACGACTGATCGACAAGTGGTTAAAAGCAGGCGTGCTGGATAACGGG
>NZ_FCOG02000015.1 GCF_001544975.2 Caballeronia arationis
GCGCCGATCAGCGTGCGGAAGTGCAGGTCGAGGTCGGCGCCGAACTGCAGGCGGCCGTACGGATGCGGCAGCGCCATCGTGCCCTTGATGTTGCTTTCGACCGCCAGTGCGGCCGCGTTCGACAGGTCGTCGACCGGCAGGATGATCACATGGTTGCGTACGCCGACGCGGCCGTTGTCGCGACGATAACCGCGGAAAGTGGTGTCCAGGTCAATCACGCTCATGATGTTTGTCTCTCTCGATATGGGGAAGCTGGGTCGCTACGCTGGTTTGTCGCTGCCGCGCGGGCGGCTTACCAGCGCTTCGTCTTGATGTTGTGCACGTGGGCGTGTTCTCCCGCCGTGATGGGCGCGACGACCTTGCCGATATCGACGCCGTATTTGAACACCGTGTCGCCAACCGCCATGTCCTTCAGCGCGACCTTGTGGCCGATGGGAATGTCCTGCTTTGCGGCGACGGTCACGACTTCGTCTTCGTCCATGATCCACGCGTTCAGTTGCGTGCCCGCCTTGATGCCCTCGACGACGGCCACACCCACCGTGTCCTTCGCCTCGTGCAGCACGATGTGAATGGTCTTGCGCTCGCCTGCTGCCGTTGCCGCCGCGACTCCGGCGCCGTTCGTTCCTGCTGCTGCCTGACTCATTTGCGTCTCCTCGGTTGAGTTCAATCGTGGCCGGCCTTCCCGCCGGTGGCGACGGCATGTCGCCGCATCAGTGAGATCATCTTAGGCGGCAATATCATCCACGTCAACTAACTCATCTAGATGTGTTACATGACCTGAAGATGGCGTAGAATCGGTTCACATCATTAAAAGAATTCAGGGAAGGCTATGAGCACGATGACTGAGATGCCGACAGCCCTCGGCGGCACGCGGTACAAGGAAGTAAAGAGCGCGGTGCTGGGCGCACTCGCGGCGCAGGAATGGAAAGGCGGCGAAGCCATTCCCTCCGAAAAGCGGCTGGCGGAACGCTTCGGCGTGTCGATTGGCACGCTGCGCAAGGCCATCGATGAACTGTGCGCCGAGAACATACTGGTTCGTCATCAAGGCCTCGGGACCTTTGTGGCGATGCATCAGCGGGATCGCCACTTCTTTCGCTTCTTTCGCATCGTGCGCCGCGACGGGGACAAGACCTACCCCGTCGTGAGTCTCGTGAATTTTCGCAGGACGAAAGCCTCGCGCGACGTGGCGGCGCGACTGCAGATCGCAGAAGGTACGCGCGTCTTTCAGTTCACGAACATGCTCGCGCTGCACGACGCTGTCGTGATCGTTGAGAGCATCGTGCTGCCCGAGACGCGCTTTGCAGGACTGACGGAAGCCGCGCTGCGCGATCGCCCGAATACGCTCTACAACTTCTATCAGGATGCCTTCGGCATCAATGTGGTCGGCACAGATGAACGCGTGCGTGTCGCGCAGGCGAGCGAACTCGAAGGAAAACTGCTCGGCCTCGCGACCGCCGCGCCGGTACTCGAAGTCGAGCGCGTCGCGTACTCGTACCACCATCAGCCGGTCGAGTACCGGATCTCGCATGTCAACACGCTCGAATACGACTACGTGTCGAGCTACGCGCGCCCGACAGACGGCAGCTAGAACATTCAGGCCGCCTGCGCCGACGTACCGGCGACGCCCATCGACTGCAGCATCTCGCGCACGGCGTCGAGCGCGGCGCGCATTTCGCGCTCGCCGATCCTGCCGATACAGCCGATGCGAAACGAGTCCGCAACCGTCAGCTTGCCGGGATAGATCACGAAGCCGCGTTCCTTCAGGCCGTCGTAGAAGCGCTGAAAATCGAAACGCGGGTCGTCGAGCATGTGAAACGTCACGATGATCGGCGCCTGCAAATCCACCGCCAGGAGCGGCCTGAAGCCGAGCGCCGTCATCCCTTCGATCAGCACGCGGCAGTTGTTGCGATAACGCGCCCCGCGCCCCGCCACGCCGCCTTCCTCGTCGAACTCCCGCAGCGCCTGATGCAGCGCAACGATGACATGCGTTGGCGGCGTAAAGCGGTACTGACCGGTCTTTTCGAAATTCGACCACTGGTCGTGCAGATCGAGCACGAGCGTCGTCGCGTTGCCTTGCGATGCTTCGAGTGCCGCGCGGCGGCAGATCACGAAACCGAGGCCCGGCACGCCCTCGATGCACTTGTTCGACGAAGCGGTGATCGCATCGGCGCCCACCGCGCGCGCGTCGAGCGGCACCGCGCCGAAGGCGCTCATCGAATCGATCAGGAAGCCCTTGCCATAACGCGCCGCGAGCGCGCCGATGTTCGCTACCGGATTGAGAATGCCCGAGGTGGTCTCGCAATGCACCGCGAACACATGCGTGATCGACGGCGTGCGCTTCAGGATCGACTCGACCTTTTTCAGGTCGGGTGGCGCGTCTTCTGCCGTCTGATGCACGACCGTCTTGCGTCTCGCGATATCGAGAATGCGCTTTGCGCGCAGCCCGTACGCGCCGTTTACCAGCACGAGCACCTTGCCGTCGCGCGGCACGAGGCTCGTCAGCATCGCCTCGACGGCGAAAGTGCCGGAGCCCTGCACCGGCACCGTCACGTATTCGTCGCCGCCGTTGGCGATGTCGCGCAACTGCGCAAGCACGGACTTGTTGATCGCGACGAAGTTCGCATCGCGCGAACCCCAGTCGTGCAGCATCGCGGCCTTGACGGTACGCGACGTGGTCAGCGGGCCCGGCGTCAGGAGAAACGGATCGCCGGTTTCGGAGGCAAAGGGCGTGACTGGCTTGGAATGTGGCATGGGTATTCGTCAGACGTCGTGGCGAGATCGGTCGTCAGGGTATACGACATCGGCCCGGTTGCGCTGGTTTCCCGACGCGGGGCATCGCGGTTGGCGTATCCGTGCGTCACTATTTTAGATACAAATCATCCCGAATAATAGATTTTATCGGTTGACGATTCGGGCGATGATGGTCTACATTTCATCCAACACGCTGTTTTCGGAACCATATGTTCCGTTTTATTCAAACACCGGAGACGTCAACACCATGAGCGAACTCGACCCCACTCTCGCCGCCCCCGCTTCCTCCGCTTCCTCCGTCACTGACGGCCCGCAGGCCATGACCCCCTCTGAAGCCTTCGTCGAAACGCTGGCCGCCAACGGCGTCACCGACATGTTCGGCATCATGGGCTCCGCCTTCATGGACGCGATGGACATCTTCGCCCCCGCCGGTATCCGCCTGATTCCGGTGGTCCACGAGCAAGGCGCAGGGCACATGGCCGATGGCTATTCGCGCGTGTCAGGCCGCCACGGTGTGGTGATCGGCCAGAACGGGCCCGGTATCAGCAACTGCGTGACCGCAATTGCAGCAGCCTATTGGGCGCACAGCCCGGTGGTGATCGTCACGCCCGAAGCGGGCACGATGGGCATTGGTCTCGGTGGCTTCCAGGAAGCCAAGCAGTTGCCGATGTTCCAGGAATTCACCAAATATCAGGGTCACGTGACGCACCCGGCGCGCATGGCCGAATTCACCGGCCGATGCTTCGATCGCGCGATGGCCGAAATGGGGCCGACGCAACTCAATATCCCGCGCGATTACTTCTACGGCCAGATCAAGGCCGAGATCCCGCAGCCGCAGCGGCTGGATCGCGGTGCCGGTGGCGAGCAGCGGCTCGACGAAGCCGCCGCGTTGCTCGCTACGGCCAGGTTCCCGGTGATCATCTCGGGCGGCGGCGTGGTGATGGCCGATGCAATCGAGGAATGCAAGGCGCTTGCCGAGCGGCTCGGTGCGCCGGTGGTCAACAGCTACTTGCACAACGACTCGTTCCCGGCGAGCCACCCGCTGTGGTGCGGCCCGCTCGGCTACCAAGGCTCGAAGGCGGCAATGAAGCTGCTCTCGCGCGCCGATGTGGTGATCGCGCTCGGCTCGCGCCTCGGACCGTTCGGCACCTTGCCGCAGCACGGAATGGACTACTGGCCGAAGAACGCGAAGATCATCCAGATCGATGCCGATCACAAGATGCTCGGGCTCGTGAAGAAGATCACGGTCGGCATTTGCGGCGACGCGAAGGCCGCAGCGGTTGCGCTCACGCAGCGTCTGACCGGGCGCACCCTCGCCTGCGACGCCTCGCGCGAGGACCGTGCCGGCCAGATCAAGTCGGAGAAGGCTGCGTGGGAGAAGGAACTCGACGAATGGACCCACGAGCGCGATCCGTACAGCCTCGACATGATCGAGGAGCAGAAGGGCGAGCGGCCGTTCAGCGGCGGCACCTATCTGCATCCGCGCCAGGTGCTGCGCGAGCTGGAAAAGGCGATGCCTGAAGACGTGATGGTCTCCACCGACATCGGCAACATCAACTCGGTCGCCAACAGCTATCTGCGTTTCGAGAAACCGCGCAGCTTCTTCGCGGCGATGAGCTGGGGCAACTGCGGCTATGCGTTTCCGACCATCATCGGCGCGAAAGTCGCGGCACCGCACCGCCCGGCGGTCTCCTACGCCGGCGACGGCGCCTGGGGCATGAGCCTGATGGAAACGATGACCTGCGTGCGCCACAACATCCCGGTGACGGCGGTGGTGTTCCACAACCGCCAGTGGGGCGCGGAGAAGAAGAATCAGGTCGATTTCTACAACCGGCGCTTCGTCGCGGGCGAACTCGATAACCAGAGCTTCGCGGAAATCGGTAAAGCGATGGGCGCGGAAGGCATCGTCGTGGACAAGCTCGAAGATGTCGGACCGGCGCTGAAAAAAGCCATCGACCTGCAGATGAACCACGGCAAGACCACCATCATCGAGATCATGTGCACCCGCGAACTCGGCGATCCGTTCCGCCGCGATGCGCTCGCCAAACCCGTACGCCTCCTCGACAAGTACAAGGACTACGTCTGATCTCCGTCGTCTGATCGAACCGCGAGGCCGGAGGCGAAGACGCCTCCGGCCTCGCGCGTCCCCTGCGCCCAATAAAGCGATCCAAATCATGAAAGCGATCAACCGCATCATCGAGCAGGCTCGCGCGACGCCCATGCGCATCGTGCTCTGCGAGCCGGAGGACCCGCGCGTGCTGCAGGCGGCATCGCGCGTCACACGCGAAGGGCTCGCGCGCATCATGCTGATCGGCGACGCCGCGCGCGTGCGCGACACCGCCGAACGCGAACAAATCGACCTCTCCGGCATGGAAATGATCGACCCGGCCGCCTCGCCGCTCGCGCAGGCTTGCGCGGACGAACTCTTCGCGCTGCGCGGCAGAAAAGGCATGACACGCGAAGAAGCGCAGCGCGAAGTGCTGAAGCCTCTGTGTTTCGCGAACCTGCTGGTGCGCCTCGGCCACGCGGACGGCTCGGTCGCGGGCGCAGTCAACACCACCGCGGACGTCGTGCGCGCCGCGATCCAGATCATCGGCGTGCGCGCTGGTTTCAAACTCGTGTCGAGCTTCTTCCTGATGATGCTCTGCGAGCCGTTCCACACGATGAAGGGCGGCCTGATCTTCTCCGACTGCGCGCTCGTCGTGGAACCGGACGCGAACGAACTGGCCGACATCGCCCTCGCCGCCGCCGACAGCGCGAAGAGCCTCCTGATGGACGAACCGCGCGTCGCGATGCTCTCGTTTTCGACGAGCGGCAGCGCGCGTCACGCGGCCGTCGACAAGGTGGTCGCGGCCACCGCGCGCGTGAAGGCGCTGCGCCCGTCGCTCGCGATCGACGGCGACGTGCAGCTCGATGCTGCGATCGTCGCGGAAATCGCGCGGCGCAAGGTCGAGCACTCGCAAGTCGACGGCCACGCCAACGTGCTCATTTTCCCGGGCCTGGAAGCGGGCAACATCGGCTACAAGCTGGCGGAGCGCATCGGCGGCGCGAAGGCGATCGGCCCGCTCCTGCAGGGATTGCAGAAACCGGCGAACGACCTGTCGCGCGGCTGCAGCGCCGACGACATCTATTACGTCATCGCCGTGACCAGCGTGCAGGCGCAGGCGGCGCCGACGCTCGCGCCTCCAGCCGGTCTTGCCAGTAATGAGGATGCTCGCCCGGCCGCGCATGCATCGTGAGCGCGGCGCAGGCGCTCGCGCTCCTCGTGCTGATGGGCGCGGCGAGCTACTTCCAGACCGTCACCGGCTTCGGGCTCGGCATGATCGTGATCGGCGCGGCGAGCGGCCTGAACCTCGCGCCGGTGGCGAGCGTCGCCGCGGTCGTGAGTCTCGTGACGCTCGCCAATAGCGCGATCGCGCTGCCCGGCAAGCTGCATCACGTCGACTGGCGCGCAGTGCGGGCCGCCACGCTGGGGCTGCTGCCGTCGGTGGGCGCGGGCGTGCTGCTGCTCGGCTATCTGAGCGGCGGCGCGTCCGGCATCCTGCAATTCCTGCTCGGCGCGGTGATTCTCTACGGCGGCCTCGGCGCCGCCCTGCGGCCGGCGCCGCTCGAACGACGCTCGGAGGATCGCGGCTTTTTCCTGAGCGGCGTCTCGGGCGGACTGCTCTCCGGCATGTTCGGCATTTCCGGACCGCCGCTCGTGTTCCAGTTCTATCGTCAGCCGATGTCGCTCGTCGAGATCCGCTGCGCGCTGATCGTGATCTTCGCGGTGACGGCTGTGATCCGCACAATTTTCAGCGCGTGGGAGGGCCAGCTGGATCGCGCGATCTGGGTGCAGTCCGCGCTCGCGGTACCGGTGGTGGCGCTTGCGACGGTCGCCGCGAGACGCTACCCGCCGCCGATTTCGGGCGTGGCGACGCGGCGCATCGCGTTCGGCGTGCTGGTCGGGATCGGCTGCTATCTGATGGTGAGCGCGGCGCTGATCTGGATCAGATGACCGCCGGCCGAGCTTCTAGCGCCGTGCCCCGATCCAGCGAACGATCTCGCCGAACGTGTTCATGCCCGGCGGCGTCGAGAGGTCAAGCGCCAGGCAGCGCCGGTAATACGGGCTCAGGTCCAGCCCGACACCGAGCCCCATGATCTCGACGTCGCCCAGGGCCTCGTGGCGCGCGACGACTTCCTTCAGATGACCGTCAAGATAGAACGCGTCGTTCGACTGTGCAGTCGCGCTGTCCATCGGACTGCCGTCGGACACGACGATCAGCATGCGCCTCGGCTCGGCGCGCGCGAGCAGGCGCGAACACGCCCATTCGACCGCCTCGCCGTCCACGCCTTCGCGGAACAGATCGGCCTTGAAGAACGCGGCGATGTCGGTGCGGGCGCGTCGCCAGCTCGTCGATGCGTCCTTGAAGATCAGATGCGACGCTTCGTTGAGACGCCCCGGATGCCGCGGCCGGCCGCGCGCAAGCCAGTCGAACCGCGCGCGTCCGCCGTTCCACGCGGCCGTCGTGAAGCCGAGCACTTCGCTCGTCACGCCCGCCTGGTCGAGCGCGCGCGTCAACACGTCGATCATCGTCGCGACCGGTTCGATATGCGCCTTCATCGAACCCGAGCAGTCGATCAGGAAGCTCACCGCGCAGTCCGCGATCAGCGTGCGGCGTTCGAGCCGGAAGATGCGCCGCTCGTCGGGCGACGACACGAGTTGCGCGAGCATGCGTCCGTCGATGCGCCCGTGTTCCTCGCCGAACGACCAGCCGTCGCGCTCGGGATTCGCAAGTGCCACTCGCAGCGCATGCGCAAGCCGGCTCACGTTGATGCCCTGCGCGGCGATGCGTTCGTCGAGCCGCTCGCGATACTCGCGCAGCAACTCCCGGCGCACGCGCGCGGCGGGACGAATTTCTTCGTCGTAGCGCGTCGTATAGATCCGGTAACCCGCGTCCGACGCGCCGAGCACGCGGCTCTCGCCCGCCGCCGCGATGCCCATTTCCTTGTGCTCGTCGTCGTCGGAACCGAGCCAGAGCGTGAACGCAGCGCGCGCGGCTGCTTCGTCTTCGGTGTCATCGGCGGCGTCTTCGGCTTGCTGGCCGCGCGCCGCGCGGATCATCTCGCTCACCGTCCGCGCGATGTCGAGCGCGTGCTGCGCGAACGCCTGCTGATCGCCGCGATGGCGTCGCAGGCCGGCGAGCGCCACGCCGAGCGCGGGCGCGATAGCCGCGCGCGTCGCTTCGATCAGGCCCTCGGTTTCCTCCAGCACCGGCTCGCCGGACAGCCGCGACCAGCTCATCTGCGCAACGGTATAGACGAGCAGACCGAGATGGCCGTCGATCAGCCCGGAGCGATGGAACGCGCGCGACCACGCCATGAAGCGGTGATGTAGGTTCTGCGCGACGCCCGGCATGCCGGGCGGCGTCAGTGTCTCGCAGCGCAACTGTTCGAGCAGTTCGAATACGAGCCGCGCGACTGGATCCGCGGGACAAAGTCGACGATGGAGGGTCGCATCGGAATGGACCAGACGCAGGGCCGCGCCATCGGCGGCGCCGCGCAATGAAGCGAGATCGTCGGCATTGCGATCGGTGCGCAAGTGCGGCGCGTGCAACGGCAACGGCCGATAGCCGCGGCACAGACGGCCGTCGCGGTAGTTCAGCGCGGCGTCGCCCGTCAGCGCCCGCACGGCCGCCGCGCAAAGGCGCTCGCGCTCGTCCGCGCGGCGCGCGGCCTGGCGATCGGCTATTGTCGGCGCCGACATCAGTATTGCGCTGCGCGGCTCTCGCGCTCGACGTCCAGTTCGCGGCCGAAGCACCGCTGGAAATATTCCGCGACAGCCGGCCGTTCCGCCTCGTCGCACTTGTTCAGGAAAGTGAGACGGAACGCCATCGCCGGATCGCGGAAGATCTGGCAGTTCTCGGCCCAGCTGATGACCGTGCGCGGCGACATCAGCGTCGAAAGATCGCCTGCCGCGAAACCCTTGCGCGTGAGTTCGGCCACGCTCAGCATCGATTCGATCAGCGCGCGGTCTGAATCGCCGGCGAGTTCGGGCACGCGCGCGAGCACGATGCCGATCTCCTCCTCGCGCGGCAGATAGTTGAGCGTCGCGACCACGTTCCAGCGGTCCATCTGCGCGTGATTGAGCACCTGCGTGCCGTGATAGAGCCCGTTCAGGTTGCCGAGGCCGATGGTATTCGTCGTCGCGAACATGCGGAAGTACGGATGCGGCTGGATCACGCGGTTCTGGTCGAGCAGCGTGAATTTGCCGTCGCGTTCCAGGATGCGCTGGATCACGAACATGACGTCGGGACGGCCGGCGTCGTATTCGTCGAAGATCAGCGCGACCGGCCGTTGCAGCGCCCACGGCACGATGCCCTTCTGGAATTCGGTCACTTGCAGGTCGTCGCGTACGACGATCGCGTCGCGGCCGACAAGATCGAGCCGGCTGATGTGCCCGTCGAGATTCACGCGCACGCAGGGCCAGCTCAGGCGCGCGGCGACCTGCTCGATGTGAGTCGATTTTCCGGTGCCGTGCAGGCCCTGAACCATCACGCGGCGATCGCGCGTGAATCCCGCGAGGATCGCCAGCGTGACTTCGGGATTGAAGCGATACGCCTCGTCGATTTCCGGAACGTGGTCGTCGCGCTCGCTGAAGGCAGGCACGGTCAAGTCCGAATCGATGCCGAAAACACTGCGCACCGACACCATCCGGTCCGGCTTGCCACTCACGATATCTGTCACTTCTCGTCTCCCTTCGCTTTTCACCGACGCTTTTTCGTCCGGTATCATCATAGACGCATTCTTTTTTAGATACAAATCATCCCGAATAATAGATTTTATCGGTTGACGATTCGGGCGATGATGGTCTACATTTCATCCAACACGCTGTTTTCGGAACCATATGTTCCGTTTTATTCAAACACCGGAGACGTCAACACCATGAGCGAACTCGACCCCACTCTCGCCGCCCCCGCTTCCTCCGCTTCCTCCGTCACTGACGGCCCGCAGGCCATGACCCCCTCTGAAGCCTTCGTCGAAACGCTGGCCGCCAACGGCGTCACCGACATGTTCGGCATCATGGGCTCCGCCTTCATGGACGCGAGGGACATCTTCGCCCCCGCCGGTATCCGCCTGATTCCGGTGGTCCACGAGCAAGGCGCAGGGCACATGGCCGATGGCTATTCGCGCGTGTCAGGCCGCCACGGTGTGGTGATCGGCCAGAACGGGCCCGGTATCAGCAACTGCGTGACCGCAATTGCAGCAGCCTATTGGGCGCACAGCCCGGTGGTGATCGTCACGCCCGAAGCGGGCACGATGGGCATTGGTCTCGGTGGCTTCCAGGAAGCCAAGCAGTTGCCGATGTTCCAGGAATTCACCAAATATCAGGGTCACGTGACGCACCCGGCGCGCATGGCCGAATTCACCGGCCGATGCTTCGATCGCGCGATGGCCGAAATGGGGCCGACGCAACTCAATATCCCGCGCGATTACTTCTACGGCCAGATCAAGGCCGAGATCCCGCAGCCGCAGCGGCTGGATCGCGGTGCCGGTGGCGAGCAGCGGCTCGACGAAGCCGCCGCGTTGCTCGCTACGGCCAGGTTCCCGGTGATCATCTCGGGCGGCGGCGTGGTGATGGCCGATGCAATCGAGGAATGCAAGGCGCTTGCCGAGCGGCTCGGTGCGCCGGTGGTCAACAGCTACTTGCACAACGACTCGTTCCCGGCGAGCCACCCGCTGTGGTGCGGCCCGCTCGGCTACCAAGGCTCGAAGGCGGCAATGAAGCTGCTCTCGCGCGCCGATGTGGTGATCGCGCTCGGCTCGCGCCTCGGACCGTTCGGCACCTTGCCGCAGCACGGAATGGACTACTGGCCGAAGAACGCGAAGATCATCCAGATCGATGCCGATCACAAGATGCTCGGGCTCGTGAAGAAGATCACGGTCGGCATTTGCGGCGACGCGAAGGCCGCAGCGGTTGCGCTCACGCAGCGTCTGACCGGGCGCACCCTCGCCTGCGACGCCTCGCGCGAGGACCGTGCCGGCCAGATCAAGTCGGAGAAGGCTGCGTGGGAGAAGGAACTCGACGAATGGACCCACGAGCGCGATCCGTACAGCCTCGACATGATCGAGGAGCAGAAGGGCGAGCGGCCGTTCAGCGGCGGCACCTATCTGCATCCGCGCCAGGTGCTGCGCGAGCTGGAAAAGGCGATGCCTGAAGACGTGATGGTCTCCACCGACATCGGCAACATCAACTCGGTCGCCAACAGCTATCTGCGTTTCGAGAAACCGCGCAGCTTCTTCGCGGCGATGAGCTGGGGCAACTGCGGCTATGCGTTTCCGACCATCATCGGCGCGAAAGTCGCGGCACCGCACCGCCCGGCGGTCTCCTACGCCGGCGACGGCGCCTGGGGCATGAGCCTGATGGAAACGATGACCTGCGTGCGCCACAACATCCCGGTGACGGCGGTGGTGTTCCACAACCGCCAGTGGGGCGCGGAGAAGAAGAATCAGGTCGATTTCTACAACCGGCGCTTCGTCGCGGGCGAACTCGATAACCAGAGCTTCGCGGAAATCGGTAAAGCGATGGGCGCGGAAGGCATCGTCGTGGACAAGCTCGAAGATGTCGGACCGGCGCTGAAAAAAGCCATCGACCTGCAGATGAACCACGGCAAGACCACCATCATCGAGATCATGTGCACCCGCGAACTCGGCGATCCGTTCCGCCGCGATGCGCTCGCCAAACCCGTACGCCTCCTCGACAAGTACAAGGACTACGTCTGATTGATGCAAGTCCCGGCGGCTTCCCCGCCGGGACCCGCCGCCACCCCGCCGTTCGAGAGGTCCGCCATGAGCTTCGAAGCCGGCTTGCCGCTATCCGCCGACAGCCCGGAGGCGTCCGCGAACCAGGACGCCATAACCGAAACCGCGCCGCGTTCCGAAAACCGGAAGCCGCATCCGGACGAAACCGCCGTCAAAACCGAACACTTCGTCCCGGAAACTCCGCGCCACAAGCGCTTTGAGTACAATAATGCCGATCCATTTTCCGGAACGGCAGACATGAAAAAAGCGGACACCCCGACCCTGCGAGCGTTCGCGCTGCTGGAGCACCTCGTCGCCGCAGACGGTCCCGTTTCCCTCGCCGACATCGCGCACGAAGTCGATGCGCCGAAGGCTTCACTGCATCGAATGCTGGCTTCGCTGGAGGCAGGCGGCCTCGTGATCCGCGAGCCCGGTCAGAAGAACGCCTACGTGATCGGCCCGCGTCTCGCGCAACTCGGCCTCGGCGTGATGATGCATTCGGGCGCGCGGCGTCTGCGGCATGCGATTCTCTCGCGGCTGGTCTCGGACCTTGGCGAGACCTGCAATCTCACGATGCTGCACGAAACGGAAGTCCTCTATCTGGACCGCATGGAGGCGCCGTGGCCGCTGCGGCTCGACCTCAAGCCGGGCTCGCACGTTCCCGCGTATTGCAGCGCGAGCGGCAAGCTGCTGCTCGCCTTGCTCCCGCCACAACAGCGCTCCATCCTCGTGCGCGCGCTGCAACTGCAACGCTTCACGCCCAACACCATCACCGATCCGGAATTGCTCGAAGCTGAACTCGACCGCATCGCGCACAAGGGCATTGCGGTCGACAACGAGGAGTTCGTCGTTGGCATCGTGTGCGTGGCGGCGCCTGTGATCGACGACCAGAACCAGTGCGTCGCCGCGATCGCCGTGCATGCGCCCGTCTCGCGCGCGCCGCTTTCGCGCGCACTCGAATTCGTGCCGCGCCTTCAGGATGCGGCGAAAGAGCTGGCGAAGACGTTCTGACCAACGGCCGCGCGTCGCCTAGCGCGCGGCATCCGGCTTGTGCAGAAGCGGCGCGAATCTAAGCGACGCCTCCTTCAGCTTCGGCACTGCCTTCAGCAGATCCTCCAGGCTCGCGCGCGCGGTTGGCGCATGCACCGCGAGCGACGCGAGTACGTGCTTGCCCTCCGCATCGCGCACCGGCACGGCGACCGCCACCATTCCCCTCACGAATTCCTCGTTGTCGATGCCGACGCCGCGCGCCGCCAGCCGGTCGAGTTCCGCTTCGAGCAGGCTCGCATCGGTCAGCGTGCGATAGGTCATGCGCGTGAGCGGCAGGCGCGCGAGCACGGCGCTGCGCTCGGCGCGCGTCATCTGCGAAAGAAAGAGCTTGCCGCTCGCCGTGCAGTGCAGCGGCACGCGCATCCCCGGGTGCATGTGCAGGCGCAGAGGTTCAGTGGTCTCGACGCGCTCGATATAGAGCACGGTGTCGCCGTCGAGCGCGGTCAGGTTGCAGGTCTCGCCGAGCGTTTCGACGACCGCGCGCAGCAGCGATCGGCACGCGCGCGTGAAGCTGCTGCTGCCGAGCGTCGCGAGCGCGAGTTGCGCGGCGCGCGGACCGAGCGTGATCCCGCGATCGGCGCCCCGCGAGTCCGGCAGATGCATGACATAGCCCTGCGCTTCCAGCGACTCGATGAGCCGCGCGAGCGTCGCCTTCGGAATGTGCAGACGCGCGGCGAGTTGCGAAAGCGTGAACGGCTGCCCGGCGACCGCCAGCTGATCGAGGATCGAGAGCGCGCGCAGCGCGCGGCTGTCTTCGGTCGAGGACGAGTTCGTGTCGTTCATCGGGCTCAGGTCTCCGTGCGTGAGTTTCCGGTTTGGGTGCGAAAGATCTGCATCTTTTAAATCAGAACAAAATATATCACTTTCTCGCTTCGCAGACGGCAGCGGTTGTCGCATCGCGCCGCATGCATTCAACAATCGGCGCAAGACCGGAGCATAAGCGCCCTCCGCCCTGCGATCCATGCTGGTGAGCCCTCCGATATGCCCGTTCTGATTCGAAAACTTCAGATTCCGTTTCAGTTTTCGCGTGCGCTGCGTCTTTTCCTTGGCTTTCGCCCCATTGTGCACGAAATTACATTTAATCAAAACGGAACGAAGTGTTCCAACATTTCGAATTGCTCGGCAGACCTTCCAATCGCAGCATCAAGAACCAAGGCGACGAAGCGGCTGTGCGGCAAATTCAGGAGACGCGAAAACCATGTCGTTTGAAGTGGACTACATCGTGGTCGGCGCAGGTTCGGCAGGCTGCGTGCTCGCCAACCGGCTGAGCGAAGACCCGAACAACCGCGTGCTGCTGCTCGAAGCCGGCGGCCCGGACAGCAATCCATGGATTCACATCCCGGTCGGCTACTTCAAGACCATGCACGACCCCGAACTCGACTGGTGCTACGAGACCGAGCCGGACGAAGGCATCGCGGGACGGCAACTGCAATGGCCGCGCGGCAAGGTGCTCGGAGGATCGAGTTCCCTCAACGGCCTGCTCTACGTGCGCGGCCAGCGCGAGGATTATGATCGCTGGGCCTCGCTCGGCAACCGCGGCTGGAGCTATGCCGACGTCCTGCCCTACTTCAGGAAGTCCGAGGATCAGGAGCGCGGCGCGAATGCGTACCACGGCGTGGGCGGCCCGCTGAAAGTGTCGGACCTGCGGCTGCGCCGGCCGATCGCCGATCACTTCATCGCCGGCGCGCAGGACATCGGCATCCCGTTCAACGAGGACTACAACGGCGCCACGCAGGAAGGCGTCGCCTATTTCCAGCAGACGGCGCACAAGGGCTTTCGCTGGAGCACCGCGAAGGCTTTCCTGCGGCCCGCACGGAACCGCGCGAACCTGATCGTCGAAACGCACGCGCAGACGACGCGCGTGCTGTTCGAGGGCGCGCAGGCGGTGGGCGTCGAGTACATGCGCAAGGGTGAACTGAAGCGCGCGCGGGCAAACGCCGAAGTCATCCTCGCGGCGGGCGCGATCGGCTCGCCGCAGATCCTGCAGAACTCAGGCGTCGGTCCGTCCGACGTACTGAGCCGCGCCGGCGTGCGCGTGCATCACGACCTGCCCGGCGTCGGCCGCAATCTCAAGGACCATCTGCAAGTGCGGCTCGTCTTCAAGACGCGCGAGCGCACGCTCAACGACGAAGTGAACAACCCGTTTCGCAAGCTCCTGATCGGGCTGCAATACGCGCTCTGCCGGACCGGCCCGCTGACGCTCGCGGCAAGTCAGGTCGCGATCTTCACGCGCTCGCGTCCCGACGTCGATCGCCCGGACATCCAGTTTCATATGCAGCCCCTGAGCGCCGACAAGCCCGGCGAAGGCGCGCATCCGTTCTCGGCATTCACGGCGTCGGTGTGCCAGTTGCGGCCTTTCAGCAGCGGCAGCGTCGAGATCAAGTCGGCGCATCCGCTGCAGTATCCGGCGATCCAGCCGAACTATCTGTCCGACGCGCGCGATCATCCCGTCGTGATCGGCGGGATCAAGGTCGCGCGGCGCATTGCACAGGCGCCTTCGCTCGCGCCGCACATCCTCTCGGAGTTCGTGCCGGGCGCGCAGTTCCAGTCCGACGACGAACTGCTCGACGCCGCCCGCCGCTACAGCCAGTCGATCTATCACCCGGCGTGCACCTGCCGAATGGGAAGCGACGCGATGGCAGTCGTCGACGACCGCCTGCGCGTGCGCGGCCTCGCGCGGCTGCGGGTGGTCGACGCGTCGGTCATGCCTGATCTCGTGTCGGGCAATACGAACGCGCCTGTGATCATGATCGCGGAGAAAGCCGCCGACATGATCAAGGCCGACCAGAAGGGGATGGTTGAAGCTCCGGTGTTCGAGGAAACCGTTTGATAGCGATTTGATACCGACGTGGAAAACCACGCGGCTACCTACAGGAGACGAAAATGCAGCAGACGGCAGCGACTCAAGAAAGTGATGCGCGTCAGATCCGGCGCGTAGTCACGGCAAGCCTGATCGGCGCGACCATCGAGTGGTACGACTTCTTTCTATACGGCGTGGTCGCCGGGATCGTGTTCAACAAGCTGTATTTTCCAAGCGGCGATCCGCTCGTCTCGACGATGCTCGCCTACGGCACCTTCGCCGTCGGCTTTTTGAGCCGGCCGCTTGGCGGCGTGATCTTCGGTCACTTCGGCGACAAGCTCGGCCGCAAGAGCATGCTCGTGATGACGCTGATGATCATGGGCGCCGCGACCGTGCTGATCGGCCTCGTGCCGACCTACGACCAGATTGGCCTCTGGGCGCCATCGCTCCTGCTTCTGCTGCGCGTGGCACAGGGCATCGGGCTTGGCGGCGAATGGGGAGGCGCCGTGCTGATGGCGTTCGAATATGCGCCTGAGAACAAGCGCGGCTTCTACGCGAGCATTCCGCAAATCGGCCTCGCGCTCGGCCTGTGCATTGCGTCGGGCGTGGTCGCGATCCTGTCGTCGTTCCTCACCAACGAGCAGTTTCTGTCGTGGGGCTGGCGCCTGTCGTTCCTGCTCTCGATCGTGCTCGTCGCGATCGGCATGTATATCCGCCTGAACGTGATGGAGACGCCCGAGTTCGCGAAGGTCAAGCAAAAGGGCGAGCAGATCAAGCTGCCGATCAAGGAAGTGCTCGCCGAACATCCGGGCAACGTGCTGGCCGGCATGGGCGCGCGCTTCATCGACGGTGTGTTCTTCAATGTGTTCGGCGTCTTTTCGATCGTCTATCTCACGCAGACGCTCAAGGTGCCTCGCACCGAGGCGCTGCTCGGCGTGATGGCCGCCGCCATCGTGATGATGTTCGCGATTCCTTTTTTCGGGCGGCTGTCGGATCGCATCGGGCGCACGCGGACCTATTTTTGGGGTTCGCTGCTGACGGGGGTGTCGGCGTTCGCGGGCTTCTGGCTGATGAAGCACGGCAGCGGTAGCATCGCACTCGTGTGGATTGCCATTGTGATTCCGTTCGGTGTCTTTTATGCGTCGGTTTATGGTCCCGAGGCCGCGCTTTTTGCGGAACTCTTCGATGCCAAGGTCCGCTATTCGGGGATCTCGTTCGTCTACCAGTTCTCGGGCATCTTCGCGAGCGGCATCACGCCGATCATCGCGACTTTCCTGCTCAAGAAGGGTGACGGCGAGCCGTGGCTCATCTGCATCTACGTGTTGATCTCGGCACTGGTGAGCGCACTGTCGGCTGCGTGGATCGGGCGGCGGGCGCGGGCGGAGAAACGTCGGGTTGAGTGGGCTTCGTGAGGGCTTTTTCGCTGACGCTCGGGGGGTGGGTCTTCAACGCCCTTCAATGTCTCTGCGCTTCTGTGGAACTTGCTTTCTTTGTGGTCTATTAGCTCTGCCCCTGTGCGGGGCGGCAGTCACTTTCTTTGCTGCTGCAAAGAAAGTGACCAAAGAAAGCAGCTTTTTCAGGCAGCAGTCTTAGGACGTCACCACCCTCGCAGTACAGAGTGGCCCAGCCCCTAAGTGTCGCCCTCAAACGACCGAGGGGCTTGGTGCGCGGCACGCACTGTGTCATCGTGCAATGAACGGATTGGCACAGCAGTCATTCATCCGTTTTCGCTTCGCTGGACGAGAGGTACATCGTCGCGCGGTTGAGGTTCGCGGTCGAGGTGGTAGTCCGCTTGTTTTCGGTTGTGCCCCTCGTCCGAGCGAAGCGCGGAGGGACCGGAACGAAGTGCTTACCACTTTGTTGGACTGCGAGGGGTGTCAGTGCGTGCGCGCGCCAAGCCGGGTGGGTCGTTTGGGGGCGACACTTAGGCGCTGGGCCACTCAGTAGTGCAAGTGTGATCACGTCCTAACACCGTTGGCCCCGTAGCTGCTTTCTTTGCTTACTTTCTTTGCAGCAGCAAAGAAAGTAAGTCCCGCCCCGGACAGGGGCAGAGCTAATAGACCGATAAGAAAGCAAGTTTCATAGAAGCACAAGCGCATCAGGCGGTGTTCAACAGCAAAAGCAACAGCAAAAGCAACAGCAACAACAACACCCCCCTCCGCGCGCCAGCAAACGACACCGTCCTACTTCTTCCACCGCAACGGCCTGCGCAACGGATGCCGCTGCAGCCCCACCCCTTGCCCCGCATGCGCGAACGCGGGCTCCGCGCCCATCAGCACATGACGCTCGCGATCCTCATCGGCTTCGACGGTCTTCGAGGTATCGATGAAGAGCGCCGCCACGATCCCGACCCCAAGCAGGCACGCGGAAATGGTGAACGGCACGTCGTAGCTTCCCGTCGATTCGATCAGGAACCCGAACGCGACCGGCGACACCATGCCCGCGACGCCAAAGCCCGTGTTCATCATGCCGCCCGCTGTGCCCGCATACTTGCCCGCGATATCGAGCGGCAGCGTCCACAGCACCGGATTCGTGATCTCGAGGAAGAAGAACGACGCGGAAAGAAACATCACGGCCGTGATCGGATCGGTGGCGGAGAGCATGGGCAGCAGGAACGCGAGCGACCCGCCCATGCCGACCACCAGCACCGAACAGCGCGCGAACCGCAGGCGTCCGGTCGCCTTGTAGAGCTTGTCGGAGACGACGCCGCCGAGCGTATCGCCGATCACGCCCGCGAGCAGCGGCAGCGCGGTAAAGAGCGCAAGCTGCTTCAGGTCAAAACCGCGCGATTCCTTCAGGTACGAAGGCAGCCACGTCAAATAGACCCACAGGAGCCAGCCATAGCAGAAATCGACGACGGTCACGAGCCACATGCGGTGAATCAGTTTGCGCCAGGGCGTGGCCGCGTGTTTCGCGCGGTCGCAGTCGCCCTGCCGGTAGCCGATCTCCGCAGTCTCCTCCGGCGTGATGCGCTTGTGCTGCTCTGGCGAATTCGTGAAACAGCACATGTAGAGCACGGTCCACGCGAGGCTCGCGACGCCGAGCAACAGGAACGCATCGCGCCAGCCGCCCATCGCCACGACCGCGAGCACGAGCGGCGGAGTCACCGCGCCACCGAGCCGCGCGAAGCTGTGCGTGATGCCCTGCGCAAAACCGCGCTCGGCCACAGGCATCCAGTAGGTGAATGCGCGCGTCGCAGTCGGGAACGCGCCGCCTTCGCCGATGCCGAGCAGAAAGCGCAGGCCCACCAGCATCGCGACACTGCCGGCGAAACCGGTCGCGAGCGTGGCGACGCCCCAGATCAGCGAGAGGATCGTGAGCACGCGCTTCGGGCCGTACTTGTCCGCGAGCCAGCCGCCGACGATCTGCATCACCGCGTACGGATACGCGAACGCCGAGAACACGAGGCCGAGCTGGCCGGAGGTCAGTCCCATCTCATGCCGGATGATCGGCCCCGCCACCGCGATGTTCACGCGATCGATGTACGAGATGAAATACATCAGGCACATGATGGCGAGGATGATATGGCGCGTCTTCACGCGCCGGGTGCGCTTTTCCATGCTGTCTCCTGTGTCGACCAAAGCTGGCTCTAGCGCTTGCTCTGGTCCCAAGTGTGTACGGCGTTCATCGACGGCCGTATCTGTGGTTCAGCGGATCGTTACGTTGGAATGCGACTGGCTATCGGTTGGTGCTCCTCATGTCTGCAACAACTTGAGCCTCTGGACCTTGCCCGACGGTCCGCGCGGCAGTTCGGTCACGAGCCGGAACTCCTTCGGCGTCTTGTAGCGTCCGAGTTCTCTCAGGCAGTGCTCGCGCAGACCGGCAGCGTCGAGCGCATCCGGACCGGCGGCTTCGCGCGCGACCACGAATGCCACGATCTCCTGCCCGTACGCCGCGTCCGGCACGCCCACCGCCGCCGCCTCCAGCACGCCGGGGTGGCGCAGCAACGCTTCGTCGATCTCGCGCGGCGCGATGTTCTCGCCACCCTTGATGATCAGTTCCTTCGCGCGGCCATTGATGTAGTAGTAGCCATCGGCGTCGCGAAAGCCGAGGTCGCCGGTGCGCAGCCACCCTTCGGCGGTGAACGCGGCGCGCGTCTCGTCGGGACGCTTGTAGTAGCCGCTCATCACCTGCTCCCCGCGCAGCACGAGTTCGCCCGATTCGTTCGGCGCGCAGTCGCGGCCTTCACTGTCGATCACACGCGCCTCGCCGCCCGACGGCAGTCCGATGCTGCCGATGCGCCGCCGCTCTGCGTCGTACGGATTGCTGAAGGCGGGCGCAGCCGTCTCTGTCATGCCCATCGTTTCGATCACGCCGATCCCGAAGCGAGCCTCGAAAGCGCGATGATGCTCGGCCGGAAGCGCCGCCGACGCGCTGCGGCAGAACTTGAGCGCCGACAGATCGAAGGCATGCTCTTCGTCGTGATTGAGCAGATACGCAACGATCGTCGGCACGACGTTGATCCACGTGCAGGCGTAGCGCGCGGCGTCGCGCCAGAAGGTGCGCGCGGAAAAGCGCTCGGCCATCACGACGGAGCCGCCGTGAAAGAGCGGCGCGATGAGCGTCACGACGAGCCCGTTGATGTGATAGAGCGGCAGCGACGCGAGCACGCGATCGCCCGCGTCGAGCCGATGCTCGGCCGTGATGTTGTGTGCATTCGCGAGCAGGTTACGATGCGTGAGCAACACGCCCTTCGGCGCGCCCGTCGTGCCCGAGGTGTACATCAGCAGCGCGACGTCGGCGTGCGGCTCGGCGTGTCGGTGTTCCGCTGGACCGGCGCCCGGCGCATCCGCGAAAGCCAGTTCGGCCTTGGCGAACGACAGCGTCTCGACCGCGTCGGCCTGTGTCTGGACCAGCAGGATGTCGCGTTCGAAGCCCTGCGTCCGAAGCTCGGCGAGCGCCGTCTCGATTGCCTCGCGCGAATCGCGCGACACGAAGATCATGCGCGTGTCCGAATGCTCGACGATGTATCTCACCTGCGACGGCTGGCACAGCAGGTTCAGCGGATTCGCCACATAGCCGCCGTACATCGCAGCGAGAAGAAGCGTCGCTGTCGGCAGGCCGTTGCCCATGTAGACGGAAACGACATCGCCGGGAACGAGGCCCGCGTCGGCGAAACCCGCTTCGAGCGCGATGCACGCGTCGCGCAGTTCGCGGAACGTGAGCGCGCGCGGACGGGCGGACGCGTCGCCGTCTTCCACGGGCGCGAGCAGGAACGGCTTGTCGGGGAACTGCCGTGCGCGTTCGTCGATCAACGCGCGGATCGTGGCGGGCGTGTTCATCGGCCGTACCTCGCGAAGAAATCGCCGAGCAGGTCGTCGAGTTCGGGGACGCGCTCCTCGACCGGAAACGCGACACGCGTCGTGTTCAGGTATTGCCGGAAGCCGAGATTGGCGGAGAAGTTGTTGCGGCCCCAGGTGCCGCACCCCATCGAGAGCGAGAACGGCAGGCCGTTGTCGAAGTTGCCGCCGGTCGCGAGGCAATGCGCCTGGTTCGCGATCACGCGCGCCACCGGCAGGCTCGTGCCGAGGCGCACGGCCTGTTCCGGATCGTTCGAATGCAGGCCGACCGAATGACCCGCGCCCATGTATGCGTAGATCCGGCGCACGATGTCGGCGGCATCGTCGAAGTCGCGCGCGCGGTAGACCGCGAGCACCGGCGAAAGCTTCTCACCCGAGAACGGGTGCTCGATGCCGAAACCCGTTTCTTCGACCATCAGGAACGCGGGCTCGCGCGCGGCGACGTCGTCGAGGCCGGCGAGCCGCGCGATCTGCGTCGCGGACTTTGCCGTGCAGTCGGCGGCGAGCTTGCCGTCGTGCCACATCGCCGCCTGCAGGCGCGCCTTTTCGTCTTCGTTGAGCAGCACGCCGCCGTGCAAGGCGAGCGCGTCGAGCATCGGCTGATAGATGGCCTCCTCGATCACCACGCTGTTTTCGGACGAACAGCTGGTCGCGTTGTCGAAGGTCTTGGAGAGCGCGATCTTGCGTGCGGCATCGTCGAGCGGCGCGGAAGCCGTGACGATCGACGCGACGTTGCCCGCCCCCACGCCGAACGCGGGCGTGCCGCTCGCATAGGCCATGCGCACGTTCGCCTGCGATCCGGTCGCGACGACGAGGTCGCATTGACGCAGGAGTTCCGCCGTCGCGGCCTTGCTGATGGGCGGTGGCAGCACCTGCACGAGGTCGGGCGAGAGACCGACTTTCGCGAACTGCTCGTGAATCAAGCCAATGAGCAGCGCGCACGACGTGTATCCCTTCGGCGAAGGCGCCACGATCACCGCATTGCCGCACTTCAGCGCGTTGATGATCTTGTTGGCCGGCGTCGCGGCCGGGTTGGTCGAAGGCGTCACGGCCGCCACCACGCCGACGGCCCGCGCAATCTCGACGATGCCGTTCGCCTCGTCGCGCGCGATCACGCCGCAGGTCTTCTGGCCGCGCAGGTCGCGCAAGAGGCCGAGCGTCTTGCGATAGTTCTTGCGGAACTTGTCGTCGACGTTGCCGAGGCCGGTGTCGGCGACAGCGAGCTCCGCTAGGCGGCGGTTGCGCGCGGGCTCCATGATCGCCCACGCGGCGGCGTCGGCGGCTGCGTCGAGCGCGTCCTGGCCGGCGAATTCGAAGGTGCGCTGCGCGGCGCGGGCTCGCGCGACGAGTTCGCCGACGACCTGCTCGACGTCGCTCTTCATCACTTCTGCAACTGTGGCTCTTACGTTCATACGGTTGGCTCCGCGTGGCTGGATTGACGATGACTTCAATCTAGCCAGCGGCGCGAACGACGCGGTCCCGTTTTGTTCGAAATCCATCGCTCTACGAAACGCAGAAGCGGAAATTGCGAATTTCGGGACTTGCTCGAGTCCCGAAAAACGATAAAGTCGATGCAAAAGGAAAGCCGTCACTCGATACGTCGCAGGCGATGCTCGCGACCACACTCAAAGACGGCACACGATATTCAGGAGACAGAATGTCGGCTTCGAATCAGTCCAATGCCGCTGCGGTGCGAGCGTTTCGGGTGCTCGAAACGCTCGCGGAGGCGGGCCACCCGTTGTCCATGACCGAACTCGTCGGTGCGCTCGGCTTGCCCAAGCAGACGGTGCACCGAATCCTCGTGCAGTTGTTGGACGCCTGGCTCGTCACGCGCGGTGCCGGCGACCGGCTCTACGAATGCTCGCCGCGCGTGCGCTCCCTCGCGGTCAACGTGCTGATGCACGCGGGGCCTGCTGCGGCGCGTCATGCGCTGCTGGAACAGCTCGTCGCGAAGGTCGGCGAAACCTGCAACCTGACGATGCTCGCAGGCAACGACGTGGTCTACGTGGATCGCGTGGAGACGGAGTGGCCGCTGCGCATGCATTTGCAGGCGGGCTCGCACGTGCCGCTGCATTGCTCGGCGAGCGGCAAGCTGCTGCTCAGTTTCATGCCGAAGGAACGTCGCGAGCGGATGATCGATACGCTGCCGTTACGCGCTTACTCCGAACGGACCATCACCGATCGCGAGGCGTTGCGGCGAGAACTTGCGGCTACGCGGCGCAGGCTGCTCGCGATCAACGATCAGGAGCATCTGCAGGGGTTGATCGCGATTGCCGTGCCCGTGATGCTCGACCGGAATCGGGCTTGCGCGGCCATTGCGGTGCAGGCGCCCGTCGGACGAGTCACGCTCGACGATCTGCTCGCGTTCGTGCCCGATCTCAGACATGCCGCCGAGGAGACGGCCAAGACGTTTCAGACTTGAGGGATACGGTCTACGTGGTTCAGCACCGTTCGATGCGTCTGTGCTTTCGTGGAACTTGCTTTCTTTGTGGTCTATTAGCTCTGCCCCTGTCCGGGGCGGGACTTACTTTCTTTGCTGCTGCAAAGAAAGTAAGCAAAGAAAGCAGCTATTCTGTCATCAGTCTTAGGACGTCACCAAGCTTGCACTACTGAGTGGCCCAGCGCCTAAGTGTCGCCCTCATAAAACTCACCGCGCCTGGCGCGCGCACGCAGTGACACCCCTCGCAGTCCAACAAAGTGGTAAGCACTTCGTTCCGGTCCGTCCGCGCTTCGCTCGGACGACGGGCACAACCGAAAACCAGTGGATTGCAACGACCGCGAACCTCAACCGCGCGACTGATGCACCTTTCGTCCAGCGAAGCGAAAACGGATGAATGACTGCTGTGCCAATCCGTTCGCTGTGCGATTTCACAGTGTGTGCCGCGCACCAAGCCCGGTAGGTCCTTTGAGGGCGACACTTAGGCGCTGGGCCACTCAGTAGTGCAACTGTGGCGACGTCCTTACACCGCTGCCTGAAAAAGCTGCTTTCTTTGGTTACTTTCTTTGCAGCAGCAAAGAAAGTGACTGCCGCCCCGCACAGGGGCAGAGCTAATAGACCACAAAGAAAGCAAGTTCCACAGAAGCGCAGAACCATCAGACGGTGTTCAACAGCAAAAACAAAACCCCGTCCAATGGTCCAAACCTACCGCCGCGCAGGCTGCGCTTCAAACTCGACATCATCGCCCTTGCGCCGGCGACTGCGGTGCCAGTACACAACGAGCAGCACCGCGAGACTGGCGACTCCGAACCACAGCGGCTTGCGCTGATCCGGAATGAACGCCATCGCAACGATGATGGACACCATCCCCGCGATAGCGACCCAGGTGAGATACGGGAAGCACCACATCTTCACGCGCAGTTCGCCCGGCGCCTCGCGTTCGAGCCGCGCCCGCAGCTTCAGTTGCGACAGCGCGATCAGCAGATAGACAAAGATGGCCACCGTGCCATACGAATTGACGAGAAACGCGAACACCGTATCCGGCGATACATACGACATCACCACCGATACGTAGCCGAACAGCGTGCCCACCAGGATGGCGCGCACCGGCACGCCGCGCCGGCTGACCTTGGCGAGCGCACGCGGGGCGTCGCCACGGCGCGTCAGCGCGAACATCATCCGCGATGCCGCGTAAAGCCCCGAATTCAGCGCGGAGAGCACCGCCGTCAGGATGATCGCGTTCATGACGTGCGCAGCAGCCGGGATGCGCATCGCTTCGAGCGCGCTGACATACGGCGTCGCCATGCCCGGCGAGTTCCACGGCACGATCGCGACAACCAGCAGGATCGATCCGGCGTAGAAGACCAGCACGCGCGTGATCACCGAATTGGTGGCCTTCGCAACCGCGCGCTCCGGCTCGTGCGCTTCGGCGGCGGCGATCGTCACGATCTCGGCGCCGAAGTAGAAACCGGTCGCCGCGACCGCGCCGGAGAGCACCGGCCCGATGCCGTTCGGCATGAAGCCGCCGTGCGCCGCGATCGATGCAATCGGCAGGCTCGCGTGGCCGGCAGCGCCAGGCCACAGTCCGAACACGAAGAGCGCGCCGAGGAACAGGAACACGATGATCGCCGCCACCTTCACCGATGCAAACCAGAACTCGAACTCGCCGTAGCTGCCGACGGAGAAGAGATTGGTCATCGTCAGCGTGACGAGCAGTACGAGGCCGATCAGCCACGCGGGGACGTCCGGCAGCCAGAACTGGACGAGATGCGACCCCGCCACGGTCTCCACCGCAACGACGATCACCCAGAAGTACCAGTACATCCAGCCGGTCAGGAACCCGGCAAGTTCACCCGACTTGCGCCGTTCGCCGAACGCAAGCCGCGCATATTCATAGAACGATCCGACGGCAGGCATCGCCGACGCCATTTCGCCCAGCATGCGCATCACGAGCACGACGAGCCCGCCCGTCAGCAGGAACGAGATGATCGCAGCCGGTCCCGCCTGCTTGATCACCACGCCGCTGCCGACAAAAAGTCCCGCGCCGATCACGCCGCCAAGCGCGATCATCGTCATGTGCCGCTGCTTGAGCCCGCATTTCAGCTCACTTCCGTTGACTGGTTGTTGCATGTGTCGCCTCCGTATCCTGATCGGTACGACGCACTCGCGCGTTGCGCGGCGGGCGCCGTCCATGTACGGGCGTGAGCGCGCGGACGCAAACGTCTTGCGCCCCGCACCCCACCCGTTTTTTATCGAAGAAGTAAGTGCCTGCGCGTGCCTACTTCTTTTCGTCGCGCATGTAATACCAGTGATACAGCATCCGCTGTCCGACGCGCCTGAACGGCGCGAACATGTGGCCGGGCAGCGGCGAGGTGAAGATGGGCAGCGTCTGATGCGCGCCGCGGCCGGCTATGCGCTCCGCAAGCCGCCGTCCCGCCTGTGACGAATACGATACGCCGTTGCCGCCGTAGCCGAGCGCATAGAACACGGTCTGCTTCGGATCGGGCTGGAAGACGCGCGGCATCATGTCGTGGCTGACGTCGACCCAGCCCCACCACGAATAATCGATCTGGATGCCGCGCAGCGACGGAAACTTGCGATACAGGCCGTTGCGCAGCAGTTCGAAGTGGCGTTCGTTCGGTGCATCGGCGCCGGTGATCGCGCTGCGGCTGCCGATCTGCACGCGGTTGTCCGGCAACAGGCGATAGTAGAACCGCAGCGTGCGCGTGTCGGTGAGGACCTGCGTCGTGCGGAAGTTGCACGCTTCGAGTTCGGCGGGCGTGAGCGGGCGCGTCACCATCGAATTCGACAGGATCGGCATGATGCGGCTCGTGAGCGTCGGGTGCAGGCCGGGCGCGGTATAGGCGCCCGTCGCGATGCCGACGGCACGCGCGCGCACGATGCCGCCGGGCGTGCGCAGATGATGCACGCCATTGATGGTTTCCCAGCCGATGACGGGACTGCCCGGATGCACCTTCGCGCCGTGCTCGCGGGCGATCTTCGCGTAGCCGTAAGCGAGCTTGAGCGGATGTACGCCGATGCCTTCCGGCTCGTGCAGCGCGCCGGCCGATTCCGCATCGCCGCAGTATTCGCGGCGGAACGTCTCGGCGTCGAGCAGTTCGGACGGATAGCCGAACACGTCTTTCCAGACCTTCGATTCCGCGGCGAGCTTTTCCATGATGCGCGGACGGTGCGCGATCAGGAAATGGCCGCCCGGTTGCGGATCGCAGTCGATTTGCGCGACGAGCGACTTGAAAGTATCGAAGCCCTCGTAGATTTCGTGATGCATCTTGAGCGCGACGTCCTTGCCCCAGCGCTCGATCCATTGCGAGCGCGAAAGCCGGCCAGACGCATTCTGCCCCTGTCCGCCGTTGCGGCTCGTGCAGCCCCAGCTGACCTTGTTCGCTTCCAGCACGACGGCCTTGATGCCGTGCTCGCGCGCGAGAAAGAGCGCCGCCGCGAGTCCGGTAAAGCCACCGCCGATGATCGCGACATCGACATCCATGTCCTGGGTGACGGGGCCGTCGTCGGGAGGAGGCGTACCAGCGGTCGCCGCCCAGTAGGTCGGCGCGTACTGCTTGCCGCGGCCGGGGCCGGGCGAGACGAGCGGATCGTAGGTCGGGTCGTAGCGCGTGTCGGCGCCCGCCTCGCGAGCGAACGGCCCCGTCGCTTCCAGGTGGATCGCACCGTTTTTCATGGCGATTCTCCTTGGGATCAGACGGCCGCGCTCGGCTGTGCGGCGGCGCTTTGCTTCGGGCGCTCCTTGCGGAACGCGCGCTTGACCGCGATCAGGCCGTCGCGGAATTCGAACAGGTCGCAGCCTTCGGCCTCGATGCGCCAGCCTTCCGCGTGCGTACCCGTGAATACCCATTCCGACACGCCGCGCTCTCCCGCGACGTAATGCCGGCCCTGGCCCCAGTGCGCATCGGGAAAGGTGCGAAAGACCGCCTCGAATGCCGCCTTGACCGCCGCGCGGCCCGTGAAGCGTGTGCCGTGGATGTCGTTGCCGCCGGCGGCGTCGAAGACGCAGTCCTCGGTCATGAACGTCATGAGTGCGTCGGCGTCGTGGCGGTTGAAAGCGTCGGAAAACGCGGCGAGCGTGGATGCCGTGACGGCGGGCGTCTGCGAAAGCGTGTCGGACATGCTGTCTCCTGGGTCAGATTTCTGTGTCAGATGAATCGTGAGCCGCATGCCCTTGCCGAACATGCGGGATCGTTACTGACACGTTAATCACCCGTTACGTCCGACGGTAGTTCCAGATGCCGGGATTCGCTTGGGCCAGCCGCGCGCGCCTTATGCGGCAGGCTTTTGCGCGCGCACGAGTTCCGCGAGCAAGCGCACGCCCGCATCGATCTTTTCGAGCCGGATCGACGAAAAGCCCATCCGGAAGCAGTTGCGCTGCGCAAGGCCCGTCATGAAGAACACATCGCCGAGCTCGATCAGGAGTCCGCGCGCCTCGGCGTCGGCGGCGAGGCGCCTCGAATCGAGCCACGGCGGCCCCTCGACCCAGCATGACGCGCCGCCCGTGATCGGCACGTGGCGCGCTTCGGGCAGATGGGTGTCGAGCGCGGTCATCAGCACCTCCGCGCGCTCCTTGTACGCGTAGGCGAGGCGCCTGAGCAATGCGTCGTGATGGCCGAGCGAGAGGAACGTCGCGAAGGCCCGCTGGATGTACGCCGCCGGATGGCGCACCATCAGCCGCCGCAGCGAGCGCAACTCGCGGATCAGCTCACGCGGCCCCACGACGTAGCCGAGCCGCAGCCCCGGCGCGAAGCTCTTCGAGAGACTGCCGACGTAGATCACGCGATCGGCCGTATCGAGGCTCTTCAGCGCGGGGTGAGGCGCGCCGGAAAAATTGTTCTCGCTCTCGTAGTCGTCCTCGATCACGACGAAATCGTGCGCCTGCGCCATTTCCAGGAGCGCGTGGCGGCGTTCGAGCGGCATCGTCACGGAAGTCGGGCACTGGTGGCTCGGCGTCACGTAGACGTAGTCGCAGCGTTCGAGCAGCGCGCGGTCTTCGAGCGGCCGCACGCCGCCGTCATCCACGGGCAGCGGCAACAGCGGCGCGTCGCGGTTCTCGAAGATGTTGCGCGCGTCCGGATAGCCGGGATTCTCGAAGCCGATGGTGGTGCGCTCGTTGGCGAGCAGGTCGGCGATCAGATACAGCGCCTGCTGCGCGCCGATCGTCACGACGATCTCGTCGGGCATCGCGAAGACGCCCCGTCGCGGCAGCACGCGCGTGCGGATCTGCTGGACGAGCGTGTCGTCGTCGCGTTCGATCAGGTCGGGCGCCCAGTTGCGGATCTCCAGCACCGAGAGCGCCTTCATGCAGCACTCGCGCCAGTCGCTCGTCGGAAAGAGCGCCTGGTCGAACTGGCCGTAAATGAACGGAAACTCGTAGTTCTGCCAGCTCGCCGGCTTGACGATATTGCGCTGCGTGGACGGCGTGCGCCCCATGCGCGCGCTCCAGTCCGGCCGCGCGAGCGCCTCGTTGGCGGCGCGTTGCGGCACGGTCTGGACGGGCGCGAAGCCATGCTGCCCTTCGAGCATTGCCGGGTTCACGAAATGGCCGCTGCGCTCGCGCGAAATCAGATAGCCCTCCTCGACCAGCTGCTGGTACGCGAGGACCACCGTATTGCGCGCGACGCTCAACTGGTCGGCCAGTTCGCGGCTCGACGGCAATGCGGTGTCGGCGGGAATCTGGCCGTCGAGAATCGCGGCCACGAGCATCTGCCGGATCTGGCCCTGAAGGCTGATATTTGATTCCGCCGGACGCTGGAACCGCTGCGTCCACATTGCCGAGGACATCCGGCTTGCCATGCTTCCTCCTTGGATTGATTCGATGCGTAAAAACACTCGATGTTGCGATGCGCAAGGGCGGTGCACGCCAGGCGGGTGGTCCAGGTCGAATGTGGACTCAACGATCGCCGGCGTCTGGTACTAACTCGCCCGATTTTTAGTTGACGATACTCGAATCGACAGTGCAACGGCGATCGGGACAAGCCCGGCGCCTCCGAAAGACGAACGCACGTCCGTCACGCAACCTGCCCTGGAGACCCGAAATGCAAGACCTTAAGCGACAAAAATTGCCCCTGCGGCTCATCGGTTCGATGCAGCGCGTCATCGTCGCGCTGGCGGCGCTCGTGCCGCTCGTCCTCTCGCCCGCTCACGCCGAGGACAAGGAAGTGACGATTGCGTACCAGCAGATCGTCGATCCGTGGGTCGTCGCGATCGCCAACGGCTCCATCGAAAAGGCGACCAGCTACAAGATCAACTGGCGTCAGTTCGAATCCGGTGCGAAGGTCGCGACCGCGATGGCCTCGGGCGACGTCAAGGTCGGCGTGATCGGCTCCAGCCCGCTCACGGCGGCCGTGAGCCAGGGCCTCGACCTGCAACTCTTCTGGATCCTCGACAACATCAACCAGGCCGAGGCGATGGTCGTGCGCAACGCGTCCAACGTGTCGAAGCCCGCCGACCTGAAGGGCAAGACGATCGGCGTGCCCTTCGTCTCCACCACGCACTATCACACGATGTTCGCGCTTCAGCACTGGGGCATCGACCCGAAGGACGTGAAGATCCTCAACATGCAGCCGAACCAGATCGTCGCGGCCTGGGAGCGCGGCGACATCGACGCGGCCTACGTGTGGAATCCCGCGCTCGCCGAACTCAAGAAGAGCGGCCATGTGCTCGTCACTTCGGGCGACCTCTCGAAGCTCGGCAAGCCGACCTTCGACGGCATCGCGGTCGATCGCAAGTGGGGAGAGGAGCACAAGGACTTCATGGCGAAGCTCGTGAAGGCGATCGCCGACGCCGACGACCAGTATCGCCGCAATCCGTCGCAATGGAGCGCGACGTCCCCGCAGGCGGCGGCGATCACGAAGATGATCGGCGGCACCGCGGCGGACGTGCCCGAGTCGCTGTCGCTCTATGCGTATCCGACGCTCGCCGAGCAGGCGTCGCCGCAATGGCTCGGCGGCGGATCGTCGAGCCGCGCGGCGGCGGCGCTGAAGGACACGTCTGCGTTCCTGAAGGAGCAAAAGCGCATCAGCGAGCTCGCGCCCGACTATTCGAAGTTCGTGACGCCGGCGTACGCCGAAGCGGCGATGAAGCTCAAGTGATCGTCTGAAGCCCGGGCGCAACCATGTTGCATGGGACGGGAGCAAGCGCTGATGTGCTCGCTCTCGTCCACAAGGAGGACGTATGGAAAGCATGCAGGTCAGGAACGTCAGCGTCGTGTTTCCCGGGCGTCGTCCCGGCGAGCAGGTCCACGCGCTCGACAACATCGATCTCACGATCGACTCCGGCGACTTCGTCGTTGCGCTGGGCGCATCGGGTTGCGGCAAGACCACGCTGCTCTCGCTGATGGCCGGCTTCATCGCGCCGACGAGCGGCGAACTGATGCTCGGCGGCGAACCGGTCGCGGGACCCGGCGCGGATCGCGGCGTCGTGTTCCAGAAGCACGCGCTCCTGCCGTGGCTCAACGTCATCGACAACGCGGAGTTCGGGCTGAAGCTGCAGGGCGTCGCGAAGTCGAAGCGCCGCGAGATCGCGGCGCGCAATCTCGCGCTCGTCGGCCTGCAGGATTTTCACAAGCACATGATCTACCAGCTCTCGGGCGGCATGCAGCAGCGCGTGGGCATCGCCCGCGCGCTCACCTGCGACCCGGCGATGCTCCTGATGGACGAGCCGATGGCCGCGCTCGACGCCCTCACGCGCGAGACCATCCAGGAACTGCTGCTCGACGTGTGGAAGAAGACGAACAAGATGTTCTTCTTCATCACGCACAGCGTGGAGGAGGCGCTTTTTCTGGCTAGCCGGCTGATCGTGATGTCGCCGCGTCCGGGGCGCATCACGCACACCTACGAACTCGACTTCAACCGGCGCTTTCTGGAAACGCGCGATGCGCGCGCGGTCAAGTCGAGTCCCGATTTCATCGAGATGCGCGAGCGCGTGCTCGGCATCATCTACGGCGATGAAAAATCGCATGGCACACGAGAAGAGGTGTCGCATGTCTGAGTCCAAAGCCATCCACGCGATCTTTCACAAATCCGCCGGACAGCAGGATGCCCCGCCGGATGCACCGCGCAAACGCCGCCGCCCGCGCGTGCTGGCAAAGCGCCCGGTCAAGCCCGGCGATTCGTTCGGCGTGCCGGGCCAGGGCAGCAGCCTCGTGACGAGCGTCATCACGATCGTCGCGTTCGTCGGGCTGTGGTTCGCGGTCACGAACACGCATCTGATCAAGCCGCTCTTTCTGCCTTCGCCGCAGGCGGTGTACGCGAAGTTCCTCGTCGTCGCAACCGATGGCTTCGCCAACTCGACGCTCGCGCAGCACACCGGCATCAGCCTGCTACGCGTATTCGGCGCGTTCGCGCTGGCGTGCCTGACGGCGATTCCGGTCGGCGTGATGATGGGCGTCTCGCGCATCGCGCGCGGCGCGTTCGATCCGCCGATCGAGTTCTACCGGCCACTGCCGCCGCTCGCTTACCTGCCGCTCATCATCATCTGGTTCGGCATCGGCGAATTCTCGAAAGTGCTGCTGATCTATCTCGCGATCTTCGCGCCGCTTGCCATCGCCGCGCGCGCCGGGGTGCGTTCGGTGTCGATCGAGCAGATCCACGCAGCATATTCGATGGGCGCATCGCGCACGCAGGTGGTGTTCCACGTCATCATGAAGTCGGCCCTGCCGGAGATTTTCACGGGCATGCGGATCGGCATCGGCGTGGGCTGGACGACGCTCGTCGCGGCGGAAATGGTGGCGTCGTCGAGCGGCCTCGGCTTCATGGTGCTCAACGCCGCCGAGTTCCTCGCGAGCGACGTCGTCATCATGGGGATCATCGTGATCGGCTTCTTCGCGCTCTGCTTCGACATGCTCATGCGTTACATCGAGCGCGTGCTGGTGCCATGGAAGGGCAAGGTCTAAAGCCCGCTCCTCCCTACTCTCTCCTCGAATCAGCCACGACGACCGGATCTCCGGCGTCGTGGCTTTTTTTTATCAGGGCACATTCGCGTCGTCGTCCGCCGAAAAATTCAGAAACAATCTCGATTTGACAAACACTCTTAAGATATATAACTTAAGATATGTTTTACGATACTTGGAGCAAATCGATGAAGAACCATTTCCCTTTCGGCCGCGCTGACGACTTCGCGGCACACTTCGGCCGTCACGAGCGCGGCGAACGCTGTATGGCGCAAGCAATCGGCCGGCATCGCGGACACGGCGGCGGCGGAGACTTTCCGGGCGGCCCCGGCGGACGCGGGGGCCGGGGCGGTTTCGGCGGCGAAGACGGCATGCCGCGCGCCCGCAAATTCACTTCCGACGACCTGCAACTCCTGCTGCTCGCGCTGCTCGCCGAGGCGCCGCGTCACGGTTACGAACTCATCAAGGCGCTGGAAGACCGGTCGAACGGCTTTTACGCGCCGAGTCCCGGGATGGTCTATCCGGCGCTCACGTACCTGGAGGAACTGGGCTACGCGACCGTCGAACTTGAAGGCAACCGCAAGCGCTATGCGCTTTCCGAAGCCGGCCGCGGGCATCTCGCCGCGAACCGCGAACGCGTGGATCTCATGCTCGCGAAACTCAAGCATTTCGCCCGCAAGATGGATTCGGTGCGCCGCGCCTTCGCGGGCGAGGAAGCCGACGACGGCAGCGAAGGCGGCTGGGTTCCCGAACTGACCGCCGCGCGCCGCGCGCTCAAGCGCGCGCTGCTTCTGCGCACGGACGCGCCACAGGACGAACAGCGCCGCATCGCCGCGATCCTCGCGCGCGCCACCGACGAAATCGAACAGGGCGCCGCCCGTGACAAGGAGTAATCCGCCAATGAACGACAACATCTTGCAAAGCCGCCCCGATCTGGAAGTCACGCGCGTGCGCCACGCGCTCAAGTTTCGTCTCTTACAGGTGACGCGCGTCCAGGCACTCACGCCGCACCTCATACGAGTGACGCTCACAGGCGAAGCGCTCGACGACTTCGTCTCGGCCTCGTTCGACGATCACATCAAAGTCTTCTTTCCTGAGCCGGGCAAAGACAAGCCCGAGGTGCCGGTCGCGGGCCCGGAAGGCCCCGTGTTCGATCCGGACAAGCCGCGCCCCGTCGCGCGCGATTTCACGCCGCGCCGCTACGACCCCGAAGCGCGCGAACTCGACATCGAGTTTGCGCTGCACGAAGCCGGGCCCGCGACTGCGTGGGCCACGCAGGCGAAGGTCGGGCAATATCTGGGCATCGGCGGGCCGCGCGGGTCGTTCGTGATTCCCCCGCATTTCGACTGGCATCTGTTCGTCGGCGACGAAACCGCGCTGCCGGCAATCGCGCGCCGCCTGGAGGAACTGCCGGCCGGCACGCGCGCTGCGACCGTAATCGAAGTGGCCGATCCTTCGGCGCGCATCGAATTCGAGACGAAGGCGGATCTCTATGCGGAATGGCGCTATCGAGAAGACGCCGCGCATCCGGACGGCGGCGCCCTGCTGCTCGCGCTGCGGGAGATGTTCCTGCCCGACGGCGAGGGCTATGTCTGGGCGGCGGGCGAAGCGACGCTCATGCGCGCCGTGCGTCAATTGCTATGCGTGGAGCGCGGCATCGACAAGCGCCGGATTCGCGCCTCCGCTTACTGGAAGCGCGGCGCGCAGGCGGTGCATGAGACTATCGACGAATAAGGCGCTCAGAGCGGCACGTCTTCGATCAGATTCGCGCTCACCGCGCGAATCCTGCGATCGACGAAGTAGCCGCCGCCTTCCGTATAGCGCAGATAAAGACGCCCGCAGACCGAACATTCCCACACGCCGCACCGGTTGTACGGAAAATAGCGCGGCGCGATGGGCGCATCGGCCGACCAGTAATTCGTCTTGCCGGGCAGGTATTCCGAGAATGTGGGTTCCGGATCGTTTTCCGGCGACAGCTTGCCGATCTCACGCAACTGCGTTTCGTCGAGGGAAAGCGGCTGGGACTGCCAGCCGTCTAGCGGCGTTTTCGTGCATGCGCACGGACCGGGCGCTTTGGCTTCCGCGCGCCGCGCATGGTCGATCAGAGTTGTTGCGTCCAGAAAGTCAGGGGGCATGGCGATCAGTCGTCGTTAAAGCGAACGCGCCATGATGCGCGTACCCACCACGTACGGCAAGCCGTCAGCCGTTCATCATCCGGTCGCGCTGCGCCATGACCCACGAGCGGTCGAACCGTCCGTGCGCAATCGATTCCAGCGCCGCCGCTTCCTTCGCCGCCTGGCGGCGCGCGCCTTCGATCACCGCCTGCACGTCGGCTGGAGCGATCGCGAGCACGCCGTCCTCATCGCCGACGACGATGTCGCCCGGATGCACCACCATGCCGCCGACCGTCACCGGCACGTTGATCTCCCCCGGCCCATGCTTGTATGGCCCGCGATGCGTGACGCCGCGCGCGTACACCGGAAAATCGCGCTGGCCGAGCGCGCCGACATCGCGGATCGCGCCGTCGATCACGAGGCCCTGCACCCCGAGGCTCTCGGCGAAGCTCGCCATGATGTCGCCCATCAGCGCCTGCGTGAGCTCGCCTGCCCCGTCGATCACGAGCACGTCGCCCGGGCGGCAGTAGTCGAACGCGCGATGGATCGCGAGGTTGTCGCCGCCGCGCGTGCGGACCGTGACCGCGGTTCCGGCCATCGGCTTCGGCCGGTGAAACGGCCGCAAGCCGGTCGTGCCGCTCACGCGGGCCATGTTGTCGCTCAGGAGCGATACCGCCAGTTCGCGCAAGGCGTCGAGCGTCGCGGGGCTCGCCTGGGCAGCCGATTCGTATTCGCGCCATCCGGCCTGATTCATGGTGTCGCTCCTTCGGTTGATCGTTGTCGTTCAAGTTGCGCGGACAGGCGCCCGTACACCGCACGGGCGTTGTCCTCGTAAATGCGTTGCCGGTCCGCCGCGGTAAGCCATTCGATGCCGTCGATATAGCGCCGGGTGTCGTCGTAGTAGTGGCCGGTTTCCGGATCGATGCCTTGCACCGCGCCGATCGTCTCCGAAGCAAACAGGATGTTTTCGACCGGAATCACCTTCGCGAGCAGTTCGGCGCCCGGCTGGTGATAAACGCAGGTATCGAAGAAGACGTTTTTCAGCAGATAGTCGGTGAGCAGCGGCCGCTTCATGTCCTGCGCGAGGCCGCGATAGCGTCCCCAGTGATACGGCACCGCGCCGCCACCGTGCGGGATGATGAAGCGCAGCGTCGGGAAGTCCGCGAACAGGTCCGCCTGGAGCAGTTGCATGAAGGCCGAAGTGTCGCCGTTGATGTAATGCGCACCGGTCGCATGGAAGTTCGGATTGCACGATGACGACACGTGGATCATCGCCGGCACGTCGAGTTCAACCATCGCTTCGTAGAGCGGATACCACGAGCGGTCGGTCAGCGGCAGTCCGGACCAGTGGCCGCCCGACGGATCGGGGTTCAGATTGCAGCCGATGAAGCCCAGTTCCTCCACGCACCGACGCAATTCGGCGATGCAGTTTCCGGGAGCCACGCCCGGCGCCTGCGGGAGCTGGCAGACGCCCACGAAATTGCGCGGAAAAAGCCCGCACACGCGATGCACGAGGTCGTTGCATTCGCTCGACCAGACCGCGTTGGCTTCCGCGCCGGCCAGATGATGGCCCATGCCGGCGGCACGCGGCGAGAAGATCGTGAGATCGGTGCCGCGCTCGCGCTGGATGCGAAGCTGTCCGCCTTCGATGCTGTCGCGGATTTCGTCGTCGGAGATGCACGGGCGCGGCGGCGGCGCAACGCCGTCTTTGAGCGCGGCGATCTGCTTCGCGCGCCACGCTTCGTGCTGCGGCGGCGAGGTCGTGTAGTGGCCGTGACAATCGATGATCATGTCGTGAATCCTGGTGTCGTTGCGTACGGTGGTCAGGTGCGCGCGGCCGGATCGGCGGCGGGCAGGGCGGCAGTTTCGTTGTCGGCGGGATTGACGCGCATCACGAGCGCGATCACCGTCGCCACGACGAGGAATGCCGCGATGGTCAGCAGCGCGAGCTTGAAATTGCCCGTTGCGCTGCGCACAAGGCCGATGCTCCACGGCCCGACCAGTCCGCCGAACTGCGCGATCGTGTTGATGAGAGCGATGGTCGCCGCGCCCGCCGCGCCGGTCCTGAACGACGAGGCGAGGCTCCAGAAGAGCGGATTGCCTGCGTAGATGAAGAGGCCCGTCACGCACAGGAGCGCATAGGCGATCACGGGATTCGGCGCATACGCGCTGCCCGCAATCGCGACGGCGCTCATGCCGTAGACAAATGCGAGATGCTTTTTGCGGTCGCCGGTTCGGTCCGAGCTGCGGCTGATGACGAACGTGCCGAGCACGCCGAGAAGCGGCGGCGCCGCCGAGAGAAATCCGACTTCGATATTGCTCAGCTGGCCGAGACTCTTGACGATCTGCGGCAGCCACAGGAAGAGCCCATAAATACCGACGAGCGCGCAGCCGAAGAGACACGCGAGGCTCCACACGCGGATATCGCCCGCGACGCGCAGCAGCGGAAAATGCTTGTCGCCGCCGACCGCCGCGCGCTCGGCCGCGAGCGTCGATTCGAGCCATTGCTTTTCGTCGGCGGCGAGCCAGTCGGCGTCGGCGGGGCGCTCCGTCATGATGCGCAGCGTGAGGAGGCCGAGCAGCATCGCGGGGACGCCTTCGAGGATGAACATCCATTGCCATCCCTGCAGGCCCAGAATGCCGTTTGCATAGGTCATCAGCGCGGTCGAGATCGGACCGCCGAGCACCGCCGAAAACGAACCCGCGATGATGTAGCCGCCCACCGCGCGCGCCCGGTAGCGCACGGGAAACCACTTCGTCAGGTAGACCGCGACGCCCGGCAGGAAGCCCGCTTCCATCACGCCGAGCAGAAAGCGCAGGACATAAAAGCTCTTGTCGTCGAAGACGAAGGCTGTCGCGGCCGCCACCCCGCCCCATGTCAGCAGGATGCGCGCAATCCAGCGACGCGCGCCCACGCGATGCAGCAGCAGGTTGCTCGGCACTTCGAGCAGCATGTAGCCGACAAAGAAGATGCTGCCCGCGAAGCCGAACACGGCGGGGCTGAAGCCGAGCGCCTTGTTCATGTCGAGCGCCGCGAAACCGATGTTGATCCGGTCGAGGTAGTTGAAGAACATCATCGCGAAGAGCAAGGGCATGAGCCGCCCGTACACCTTTCGCATGGTCGCCGCTTCGTTGAAAGAGGTCATGCCGTCTCCTGCTTGGCGGCTTCGGCCGTAGCCGTCGCCGCGTTCTTATCGTCGGTCGCGGGCCTCGCGGCCCGCGCTTGCGCGTCATGCTTTACAAACGCCCTTCGCTTGCCACGCTTGCTTGCATGAAGTCGATGATAAGAATCGGAGAACGACGCGTCCAAGACGACTTCCTTATTCTTCTATAAGTTTTGTCTTATAGTGCGGCGTCATCGAGAGGCGCAGGAAGGCAGCCGAGAAACGCGCGCAGATGTGGCGAGGCGTCGTCGGTGCGAAACGTTGCGGCGAGCGTCGACCATTGCGACGCGCCCGGACCCGCGAGATGGCGGAACACGACATCCGTGCGCCCGTGCCGCGCCACCGACTCGCCGACGAACGTCACGCCGAGACCCGCTGCGACGAGCGCGATCGCGGTCTGGATTTCGTAGGCCTGATGCGCGACGAACGGCGTCACGCCGGCATCGCGATAGAGCGACTGCACGGTGCGCTTGAACTGCGCGTTCTGGTGTTTCGGATACAGGATGAGCGGCGTGTCGGCGAGTTCGGCGATGCGCACTTTCTTGCGCGCCGCCAGCGGATGATCCGGCGCGAGCGCGGCCACCACATGCTCGCGCAAGAGCGGATACGACGTGCAGCCGGGAATCTCGAGTGGCTGCCTTCCTATGCCGATGTGAATGCGCATGTCGCGCAGCGCGTCGGTCTGCTCCTCGGTGAGCATTTCGAAGAGCTTCAGCTCGACTTGCGGATACGCGTGATGAAATGCCTTGAGCGCGGGCGGCAGGATGCTGTACATCGCGGATCGCGTAAAGCCGATCGAAAGCCAGCCGCGCCGGCCGATACCGATTTCCTGCGCGCCGAGGCTCGCCTGCTCCCACGAGCCGAGTATCTGGCGCGCTTCCGTGCAGAGATAGTGGCCTGCTTCCGTGAGCCGCAGCGGCCGCCGCGCCCGGTCGACAAGCTGAGTGCCGAGCCGTTCTTCCAGCAGGCGGATCTGCTGGCTCAGCGCGGGTTGCGCGATGTGAAGACGCTCGGCCGCGCGGCTGAAGTTCAGTTCTTCCGCGAGGATCACGAAGCACTGCAAAGCCCGAAGATTCATATCGACTTGTGATTTGACGTTTCGTTTACAGAGGGTCTGGACTCCGCCGGCCGTCGCCTACTATAAGCCGTGCCGTTCGCGCCAAGCGGGCGTCCTTTTGCTCTGTAGCCCCGTCTCACCACGATCATCCTTTCGACCGGGCCTTTTGCCGTCCCCCCCGAATAGCCGCCGCCCGGGCCTTCACGCATCGGGGGCTCTTCACTGACGACCGGCTTTTTCGAACTCCACTGTGCTCAGGTGACCCCGTCGATTAATGTATGCGCGGGGACTCGACCGTTAGTTGCCTTTTTAACGAAAAAAGAAAGGGGTCATCTGCAGCAAGCAGGCGACGCCTAAGCGCCCTTGGCGGTCCGAGCCGCTTGAGAACGTGGAGACAGAATCAAGTATATAGGGACGCGCTGCGATTCCAATTTCCCGAACAGGAACCGGTTTTTGCGCCAGTTCGCAGGTTCCGCGACATCGCGAAGCAGCGGGAAAACGTCAGTGAGCCATCTCTTCGAGGCGACGCTGCGATCCCTGTTCCAGCAGCCTGTCGAGGGATACCGGCCTGCTCAGCAGAAACCCCTGCACCTTGTCGCAGCGCGCGTCGCGCAGAATGTCCATCTGATCCTGCGTTTCGACGCCCTCCGCGACGACCGCCATGCCGAGCTTGTGCGCCAGGTCGATGACGCCTTCCACCACCGTCCTGACCGTCTCGTCGGACACGATGTTGTCGACGAATGACTTGTCGAGCTTCAATACATCGGGACGAAAGCGCGCCAGATAGCTCAGGCTCGAATAGCCTGTACCGAAATCGTCAATGGCGATCCGCACGCCCATGCGCCGGATCTGCGTGAGGACTTCCTGCGCACCGTCGATGTTTTCGATCAGCGCCGACTCCGTGATTTCCAGCGTGATGCGGCGTGCATCGATACAACATCGCTTGATCGTCTGCTTCAGGACGGAAACGAGCCGGGGATCGCGGAACTGTTTCGGCGACACGTTGATCGACACCGATTTCACCCCCGGCGCCGATATCGCGAGGACGCTGGCCGCCTGCACGGCCTCACGGATGATCCAGTGGCCGGCCTCGACGATGAGCCCGCTCTCTTCGAGCACCGGAACGAACGCGCCCGGCGCCAGCAAGCCAAGCTGCGGATGATTCCAGCGAAGCAGCGCCTCCGCGCCCGCGAGCGCGCCTGAATCGACGCGGTACTGCGGCTGGTAGTGCAGAACGAACTGGTCGTCCCGGATCGCGTCGTGAAGCTCGGACTCCAGATGCGCGCGCGCGAGGTCGTCCTTTTCCTCTTCGCCGAAGACGCGGAACGTGTTACGCCCCGCCCGTTTCGCCGCGTACATCGCGAGGTCGGCGCTCGTGAACAGCGCTTCCGGCGTGCTGCCGTGCTCGGGGTACATCGCGACGCCGATCGAACACGTCATCGTGACGGTCTTGCAGTCGATGTTGATCGGACGATGGCAGGCAACCGCCAGCCGGCGGCACGCCTGGGCGATCCGGTCCGGATCCAGCACGCCGGGCAGGAGAATCGTGAACTCGTCGCCGCCCGGCCGCGCCACGATCGCGCTCTCCGGCAGGACGCTGCGAATGCGCTCGGCGATGGCCTTCAGCACCGTGTCGCCCGCGGAATGGCCGGCCGTATCGTTGATCGACTTGAAGCGGTCGATGTCGATGAAAAGATAGGAAAACGGATTGCCGGAACCGCAGTGGGCGAGCAGCGCCTCCGTCATCGAGTTGCGGTTGTGAAGCCCGGTCAGGCTGTCGATGTTCGCGAGGCGGTGCAGTTCGCGAAGCCGCTCCTGCTCTTCGGTCGCGTCGACGCACACGCTCACGACACGCGCCACCGTGCCCGCCTCGATGACCGGATAGATGTCCGTGCGAACCCACCGAATACGCGCTTCCGGCAGACACAGACGGAAATAGCTCTGCGCCGGCGCGCCGGTATGGACAGCATCGCGCATCTTGTTGCGCAGTTGCGGGAGGTCGTCGGGATGAACACGTTCGGCCCATGACGTTTCATCGGCCTCGAGCGCCGACATCGGCATTTCCCACATCCGCTCGAACGCCGAACTCACGTGCAGCAGCGTGCGGAAATCCTGGCTCGCCGTCCAGAACACGGCGTCGACGTGGTCTTCCATGTCTTTCTGGACCTGGGCATTGCCGCGCAGCTCGGCGATGAGATCCACTTCGGCCGTGATGTCGCGCGATTTGCACAGGATGGCGACGACCTTGCCGCGCTCCCCGAACACCGGCGCGAACGTCGACGTCCACCATTTCATCGAGCCCGCGACGGTGTGACAGGCGCCCGAAAATGACGTCGATTCTCCCGCGATGGCGCGCGCGAAGGCGTTGCGCGCGTCCGGGCCGTCCCACAGGCCGAGCCAGTCGACGCCGACCATGTCGTCGGCGGAATTCGCTTCGATGAGACGCGTACCGACTTCCGAGATGCAGACAATGCGGCCATCGAGATCGAGCAGCTTGAGACAGTCTTCGGCGATGCCGAGCAGTCCTTTCGCGAACTGCTGCGCGACGAAAACCTGGTGCTTCGACTGCTGCATGTGTTGCGCGACGACCGCCGCGCCCGCGATGACGACGGCGAGCATCAGGTTCCAGGGCAGCGGCGCCCATGCGGAAGCGCCGACAGTCAGCGCGACGGCGACACAGGCGAGCGCGAAGCCGTCGAGGCGCCGGCCGCACGTGACGTTGGAGAATCTCCTCAGGATCGTCTTGTCGATGGTCCCGAGGAAATCGGTCGCCTTTACCTGCACCGCACCACCCCTCTCTACTATTCGCTGTTCGCTTCTTAACGGCTTGCGGCGGCGGGTCTTTAGGATCAGATCCGTGACAGTCGGCCGCACGAAGGACCGTCACGGAGAAACGATCAAAAAGAAGCGCCGCACATCCGTGCAGATCACGACGGTCGCGCTCCTGTCGAGCGACGATGCTGCGTTCACGCTTAAGAGGTTTCGCCTGGTTCGCGTGAACAAGCCTGATGAACACGCATTGCGTTACGCTATGCCCACGAATTCGACGCTCAAGTTCGCCTTGAGCACGCCGTAAAACGCATATGGCAAAACCGGAGCAATCCGGCGACGCAAAGCTAAACGGACTCCGCAAACGGGAGTCAGCCAGTTGCCCGGCGCGTGAGCGTCGGGCCAATCGACGGAAGTCCGCTCGAAGGACGCCCGGTCAGGAGGCAACAGATGTACATCGTCCGCATGGCGGCAGCACGCGCGTTCGTGCCCGCTTCGTTTTCCGTCGCATTTCGCGATTGCTTGCAGCGCCTGCCTGCTCAGTCGCTGCGTGTCGCCTTGCTGATAACGGCGCTCTTCCTCGCAATCCCGCCGACGCAATCATTCGCAGCTACTACCGGCCTGCCGCTCGTCGTGCCCGCGTATTTCGATCCCATCGGCAAGGGCGCGGGCTTCTGGAACGATCTCGCGACGACCGCCGCGAAAGTCCCCACCATCGTGATCCTCAACCCGAACAGCGGCCCGGGCCTGCGCGAGGACCCGGCCTACACGGCCGCGATCGCAAAGGTGCGGGCGGCGGGAGGCAAGGTGATCGGCTATGTCTCGTCGTCGTACACGACGCGTTCGCTGTCCGCGGTGGTGAGCGACATCAACATGTATGTATCGCTCTACAGGATCGATGGCTTCTTCATCGACGAGATGACGTCCGACAGCGTCACGTCGCACGTCCAGTTCTACCAGTCGGTGTACAACTACATCAAGGGCTTGTCGCCGAGCTATTCGGTGATGGGCAATCCCGGCACGAGCGTGCCCGAGATTTACGCGAGCCTGCCAATCGCCGATCAGTTCGTCGTATTCGAGGACAGCGCGAAGCGCTACGCGAGCTACGTGAGCGCGCCATGGCAGGCGCGTTATCCGAAGTCGCGCTTCGTGCATATCGTCTATGGCGTGAACGCTTCGCAGTCGTCGAAGACGATCCAGTTCGCGAACGCGCATGGCGCCGGCGGCGTGTTCGTGACCTCCACCGGATTGCCGAATCCGTACATGAATCTGCCTGCCTACTGGAACCAGGAAGTCGCCACCGCGGCGGCGATCAGGTGACGCAACACGCGGACGCGCGCCCTAAAAGATCTTCCCCGGATTGAGAATGCCGAGCGGATCGAGCGCCTGCTTGATCGCCCGCATCGATTCGACGTCGGCTTCCGTGCGGCTCAGGTGCAGGAAGTGTTTCTTCTTCACGCCGATGCCGTGCTCCGCCGAAATCGAGCCGTGGAATTCGCGCGTGACGTCGTAGATTATCCGGTCGATGTCGTCGTGATCGTGCTTCGGCATGCCCGGCACGTCCACGACGATGTGAATGTTGCCATCGCCGAGATGCCCGTAGACCAGGATCGTGGCATCCGGCCAGCGCGCGCGCAGGCGCGCTTCGCATAGCGCCGCCGCCTCGCCGACCTGCGCGATCGAAAAGCTGACGTCGTACGCGGCATGATTCGGAATGAAGCGCTGGTATTCGCCGGGGGCGTCGCGGATCGCCCAGAACGCTTGCGCGTGCGCTTCCGACGAGGCCAGCGCCGCGTCGCTCACGATGCCTTCTTCCAGCATCGTCCCGAGAAACTCCTCGAAGGCTTCGCCGTGCCGGACCGGGTCCGCGCCGACGCTTTCCAGCAGCACGTAGAACGGATGCGGCAAGGCGAGCGGCGCGCGCAACGTGTCGAGATTGGCGATCACGGCGTCGTGATAGCCCGCCCACATCACCTCGAACGCGGAGACGCCCGGCGCGAGTCCCGCCTGCGCGCGCGTGAGCAGCGTGGTGACGGCCGCGAAGTCGGGCAAGCCGCACCATGCCGTCGCTGTCGCCGTGGGTCTCGGCCGCAGCCGCAACACCGCACGCGTGATGACGGCGAGCGTGCCCTCGCTGCCCGTCAGCAGGTGACGAAGGTCGTAGCCGCTGTTGTTCTTGATCATCTTGTTGAGCCCGCCGACGATCGCGCCGCTCGCGAGCACGGCTTCGAGACCCAGCACCTGATCGCGCATCATCCCGTACTTGATGACGCGGTTGCCGCCCGCATTGGTCGCGAGATTGCCGCCGATCGAACAACTGCCGCGCGCGCCGAGATCGAGCGGAAAATAGAAGCCCGCCGCGCTCGCGGCTTCCTGCACCACTTGCAGCGGCGTGCCCGCTTCGACGGTCATGGTGCCCGATACTGCATCGATTTCCACGATGCGGTTCATGCGATCGAGACTCAGCGCGACCTCGTCGCCGCGCAGGTTCGCGCCGCCGACGAGTCCCGTCAGGCCGCCTTGCGTGACGACGGGCAGCGCATGGCGCGTGCAAAGGGCGAGCGCCGCCGCGACTTCGGCCGTATCGCGCGGCCTGATCAGCGCGAGCGGGACGGCGCTCGGCAGCCCGCTCCAGTCTTCGACGCGGCGGTCGCCGAATTCCCCTGGAAGCATCACCACTTGCTCGCCGAGCGCCTCCCGCAACGCGCGCACCCCTTCGCCTGCTGCCACGAAAAGTCTCCTTGTATCGTTATCTCGATTGCGGCGTTCATCATAAACACATCAGACGAAGCCCGCGATCGCATGCGGCTCATACGGCGCTTCGAGGCGCGCGATTTCGTCGGCCGACAGATCGAGCGACAGCGCCGCGACCGCATCGGTCAGGTGCGCGGGCTTCGATGCGCCGACGATCGGCGTCGTCACCGCCGCCTTCTGCGCGACCCATGCAAGCGCGACCTGCGCGCGCGGCACGCCGCGTTCCGCCGCAATGGCGGCCACCGCTTCGATCACCGCGCGGTCCGCTTCGAGCGAACGCTCGTAGAGGCCGCTGCCGAAGTTGTCGGTTCGCTGCCGTTCGCTCGACTCGTTCCAGTCGCGTGTCAGGCGACCGCGCGCGAGCGGACTCCACGGCATCACGCCGATGCCCATGTCCTCGCAAAGCGGCAGCATCTCGCGCTCTTCCTCGCGATACAGCAGGTTCAGGTGATTCTGCATCGTGACGAACGGCGTGAAGCCTCGTTCGCGCGCGGTGTAGAGCGCCTTGCTGAACTGCCACGCATACATCGACGACGCGCCGATATAGCGCGCCTTGCCCGCCTTCACGACATCATGGAGCGCTTCGAGCGTTTCCTCGATCGGCGTGTGATAGTCCCAGCGGTGGATCTGGTAAAGATCGACGTAATCGGTGCCGAGGCGGCGCAGGCTGTTGTCGATTTCGCTGAAAATCGCCTTGCGCGAAAGTCCCGCGCCGTTCGGCCCCGGGCGCATGCGGTTGAACACCTTCGTCGCGATCACGAGGTCGTCGCGCTTCGCGAAATCGCGCAGCGCCCGTCCGACGATTTCCTCCGACGTGCCATCCGAATAGGTATTGGCGGTATCGAAGAAATTGATTCCGGCTTCGAGCGCCTGCCGGACCAGCGGACGGCTCTGGTCTTCATCGAGCGTCCACGGATGCGTGCCGCGCGAAGGCACGCCGTAAGTCATGCAGCCAAGACACAGGCGCGAGACGTCGAGTCCCGTCGAACCGAGTTTCACATACTCCATGGGTCTGCTCCTTGATTGAAAGGTTGCCGGTGTCTGCCTGTGACCGGTTCGGACGGCGCGCCGTTCCCGGACGTGGCTTTTCGCATGGCAACTGAAAGCGACGCGCCGCCGCTTCGGGTCAGTCGTCTAAAGTTACGGACCCGGCGGCCGATAGTCCGTTGATCGCCTTTCCACTTCCCACGCACGCAATGAGCCACGCCGAATCACGACCAGGTCACGAACCCGATGACGCCGACCGGCCGCGCCTGAGCCGCGCCATCGTCGCGACGGTCATCGGCAACGGCTTCGTCGCGTACGACTTCACGGTGTACAGCTTTTCGGCAGCCATCATCGGGCGGCTCTTCTTTCCTTCGCACGACGCCGCTTCGTCGCTCCTGCTCTCGCTCGCGACCTTCGGCGCGGGTTTCGTCATGCGCCCGCTCGGCGCGCTCCTGATCGGCCGCGTCGCCGACAGCCGGGGCCGGCGCGCCGGCATGACGCTGTCGATCGCGCTCATGACCGTCGGGACGTGGCTGATCGCCTGCCTGCCGACGCCCGCGACCATCGGCTGGGCCGCGACCGTCCTGATGGTGCTCGCAAGACTGCTGCAGGGGCTGGCCGCGGGCGGCGAGATCGGGCCGGCGTCGGCGTCGCTGATGGAATCGGTCGCCTATGGCCGGCGCTGCTTCGTCGTCAGCTGGCGCGGCGCGAGCCAGGGTGCGGCCGCGTGCGCGGCGGCGCTCGTCGGTGCCTCGACGACGGCGCTCCTTTCTCCCGCCGCGATGCACGACTGGGGCTGGCGCATTCCGTTCATGCTCGGCGGACTGATCGGCCCGGTCGGCTGGTATCTGCGGCGGCGCCTGCCCGCCACGCCCGTGGCCCGCCGCGCGCGCGCGCCGCTCGCGCACGTCGTGCGGGAAGACGGCCGCGCGCTCGCCTGTGGCGTCCTGATGATGGCCGCGCCTTCGGTGAGCATCTACGTCGCCGTGTTCTACATGCCGAGCTACCTCGTGCACACGCTGCACCGCCCGCCGGCGATCAGCCTTTTCACGTCGTCGCTCTCCGGCCTCGTCATTCTCGTGACGACGCCGCTCGTCGCCCATTTCGCCGACCGGCTCGCGAGCCGCAAGACGCTGCAGTACGCATCGCTCTGTGCGGCGCTGCTGACGGCGTATCCGGCATTCCTCGCGCTCACGCACGGCGCGGCCGATTTCGTCGCGCTCGCCGTCATCACGGCCTATGTCGCGATCGCCGTGAACAATGCGGGCGCCAGCTCCGTCCTGATGCTGGAAGCATTTCCGAAGCACCGGCGCGCGGCGGCGCTCTCGGTGATCTACGCGGTCGGCGTGGTCGTGTTCGGTGGATTTTCGCCACTGATCGTCGCGTGGCTGATCGACCTCACCGGCAATCCGATGACCCCCGCCTGGTATCTGCTCGCCGCGACCTGCGTGACGCTCGTCGGGTTGCGACGCTTTCCGGAACGCGCTTCAGACGAAGGGTCCGCTTGCGCGTGACACGCGCGAGGCGGCGTCGCGCTGCAGGTCGAGCGCGCGCAGACGCGCGTCCTGCGGACTCATGTCGAAGGCACGGCGAAACGCGCGCGTGAAATCCGACGCGCTCTTGAAGCCGAGCCCGTAGGCGATGTCGGTCACCTGAAGATGCGGAAAGCGCACGAGTTCGTCGGCCGCCTCGCGCAGCCGTCGATGACGGATATACGCGCCGAGGCCGCCTTCGTGCTCGAACCAGCGGTAGAGCGTCGCGCGCTTGAGTCCCAGCGCTTCGACCACCCGCATCGGCGTGAGATCGCCCTGATGCAGGTTCGCGTCGATGAAGCGTCTCACCTGCCCCATCACCGCGCTCTGTACAGCCGCGCGGCCCGTGCCCGTCAGTTTCGACTCGTGGCGAAACGCCGCGATCAGGAGTTGCGCGCCCGCATCGAGCGTGCCGATGGCATCGGTGGCGCCGAGGCCCGGCAGTTCGGGAGCCGTCGCGCCGAAATGATCCAAAACCAGTTGCGCGAGCGGCGTTTCGTACGGCACGACGCGGCCGTGCAACGCGTCGCCGTCGCCGAGTCCCGCTTCGACGATCGCGCGCGGCACGAACAGCGTCAGCACGCGGCACGCCGGACGGTCCACGCGAAAAGGCTGGTTCATGTCGAACGCGACGATGCCCCGCACCGACCCCGGCGCGCTGCGCTTGCGGCTCACGCCGCTCACGTCACCGACTTCGCCCTCGGCGTACACGTGAAACACGAAATCGCGGCGCGTGTCGGCGGAAACGCGCGCGACCGAGCGCTCCAGGCGCATCGCATCGGTACGCGCATCTGTGAAGACCAGACCGCCGACCGAATGCAGGTCGATGTTCGCGCCGAAACCGTCCGCGAGCTGCGTCTTCTGCGGCGGGACGTCGACGACGTGGCCCACCCGCGCGCGCCACGCGAGCAACTGCTCGGCGGCAGGCAGCGGGCGCGTGCTGAAGCGGCTCGACACGATGCCGGAATGCGGCGCGTCGTCGCGGGCGGGCCGGTCGGCGTTCGGACTCGAAGTCATAGGCGGTGGTTGAGGCGGCGGCGCGCAGTCATCACAGGAGCGGGGGCGGTCGTCGCAATTTTTCTTCTGCAGATTTGAGACGCATGGTAAAGCCGGTCAAAAACAACACGTTATCTTGTTTCACCGAAGCAGGCGGTTGCGCGATTCGTGCGTGAAACGCCGGTGCTTCCATGTTTACGGCAGCGCAACCGAGAATCAGAGCCTCCGCGCCGCGAGGATGCCAGGGCCACACGAAATGAGTACCCTCAAATTCAGCCAATCCGCCGACATCGACGGCGCGAAACTGTTGCCGTCGCATCTGGCGGACAGCGAACTCGACCACCTGGAACGCGTGATCGAATCGTTCGCGCGCTCGAACAAGCCTCACATGCTCGGCTGGCTCGACGACGGCTACTGGCAGAAGCGCGTGCGCACGCTGGCCGAGGAGAACGATCTCGTCGCGACCCAGCGCCAGCGCGTGCTGCGGCTGCTCGACCTGCTCGAACGAAAGGCCGTGCTGAGCGAGCGCAGCCGCGCCGCGTAGTTCGTCAGGCGCGAATCGCCGAAGTGCCATCGCGAGGCGGTTCTCAGGCGCGCACGGCGCCTGCCGGTTCGAGTGCCTGCGGCCGCGCGTTGCGCCGCGCCGCACCGGGCGCCACGCCCACGACGCGCTTGAACGCACGGCTGAACGCGGCATCGGAGTCGTAGCCGAGCCGGCTTGCCATCTCCCCCAGCGACGCATCCGTTTCCCTCAACTGCGTCAATGCCGCCTGCATTTTCCAGCGCACCGCGTACCGCATCGCCGGCTCGCCGACCAGTTGCGTAAAGCGCGCGGAAAACGCCGAGCGAGACATGCCGAGCGCGTCCGCGAGCGTCGCCACCGTCCAGTTGCGTTCCGGATTGCGATGGATCATCGCAAGGGCGCGGCCGATCTGCCGGTCGCGCAGCGCGCCGAGCCAGCCCGTCTGCGCCGCCGGTGCATGCGCGATCCAGGCGCGCACGGCCTGGATGACGAGAATGTCGGCGAGACGCGTGATCACCGCTTCCCCGCCCGCGTTCGGCTGCTGCGCCTCGGCGGCGATGAAGCGCAGCGTGCTCTGTATCCACTCGATTTCGGGCGACTGCCACGTGTCGACGCGAATCAGCTTCGGCAGCAAGCCGATCAGCCGCTGCGCGGCCGGGTGATCGAAATGCACGACGGCACAGATCATCGTCGTGGGCGCGCCGCCTTCTCCGTGACGAAGAATCTCGTAGCGACTGCTGACGGTCTCGCGAGGCAGGTCGAAGAGCTTCGCTGCCGCGACGCCCGGCTCGTTCGCCAGCCGGTGTCCGGCGCCATGCGGCACGAGCGCGAGGTCACCCGGGCGCAGCAGGCAGGGCTCGACGCCATCGACTTCGAGCACGCACTGGCCGGCCGTGACCACATGAAACATCAGGCAATCCTCGAACGCCGGAAGCTCCAGCGCCCACGGCGCCGAGAATTCCGACCGGCAATAGAAGGTGCCGCTCATGCGCAGAAAGTGCAGCGCTTCGCCGAGCGGGTCCGTCGAGGCAGGGATTGCGTTCATGCCACCGAGTGTACGTCCGAACAGCGCTTCGTCCATCATCTTGGATGAATGAGCATTAAAACCGGCTTATTGGAGATTGTTCGTCCAATAACCGAAGTCTATTCTGGAATCACGGTCGCCGCGCGGTGCGGCGACCACGACAGGAAGACATCGACGATGAACCCGAAAACCATTCTCGTGCTGGGCAGCACCGGCAAGACCGGCCGCCGTGTGGCGCAACGGCTCGCGGCGCTCGATCTGCCCGTCCGACACGGCTCCCGATCCGGCTCGCCTCCCTTTCACTGGGACGCGCCCGAAACATGGGCGCCGGCGCTACGGGGCGTCGGAGCGGCGTACGTGTCGTATTTCCCCGACCTGGCCGCCGCCGGCGCCACGGATGCGATCCAGTCGTTCACCGATCTGGCGGTTAAAAGCGGCGTGCGGCGCCTCGTGCTGCTCTCGGGCCGAAGCGAAATCGAAGCGGAACAGTGCGAAGAGATCGTGCGCCAATCGGGCGTCGAATGGACGCTCGTGCGCGCAAGCTGGTTTGCGCAGAACTTCAGCGAAACGCATTTTCTGGAACCGATCCTCGCCGGAGAGCTTGCGCTGCCGGTCGCGGACATCGGAGAGCCCTTTGTCGACGTCGACGATATCGCCGACGTCGCCGTTGCTGCGCTCACGGAAGAGGGTCACGTGGGCCGCCTCTATGAACTGACCGGCCCGCGCCTGCTGACGTTCGCCGAAGCGGTCGCGGAGATTGCTCGGGCAAGCGGACGCCCGATCCGCTTCGCCCGAGTCCCGATGGAGGATTACGTCGCGGCGCTCGACGCGGCCGGCCTTCCGCCGGACATGATCGACCTGATCCGTTATCTGTTCACGGAGGTCCTGGACGGCCGCAACGCCTGCGTGACCGACGGCGTCAGCCGGGCGCTCGGGCGGCCCGCTCGCGATTTTGGCGAATACGCGCGGAAGACGGCGGCGACGGGCGTCTGGGACGCCGCGCGGTGACGCGATGCTGGCTTGCGATTGCCGGTTCCGCGCCGCATCGGAGCGGCTCGGAGCGGCCCGATCGATCTTCCGCCGCTGCACGCGAACCGATCGAGTGGTGTACTGTCGGACTGGGCACGGACGGCACACCAAACAACGAGAGCGCATGCGCGTCAGCGCAACTACCAACGCCGTCCAAAAATCGGAGGATTGCCACGCGGTGGCATGTTCGGTGCTAGTTCTGCGACCATGAATGGGAGCACGCCATGAGGATCGCATCTTCACATGACCTGGATCTGAAACGAATCGCCCGAGGGGCCGCAGAACAGCTCGCGGCGCTGTGGCCGAAGCCGCGCGCCGACGGGCCCGACGAGGCGCCGGGCGGCGACCCGGCCGTGGTGGGCGTCGTCGACGACTGTTATTCAGAGGCGGTCAACTTCCGCTTCGAGATGCACGGTGTGACGCACCGGGGCCTCGTGACTTACGACGCCTTGAAAATTCGCCACGGCGATGCAGGCCACGAGCCGGAAATGGCGCTCTTCTTGCAGCATGCGCACGAGATTTGCGCGTCGGCGGCCGAGAAAGTATCGCGCGGCGATACCGAGCCGGTAGTACTCGAAACCGAAGACATCTAGCGCACCGGGAGGCCTCCGTTGTCAGGCAGCGCGGCGTACCATCGTTCCGTCCGGATCCTCGTCGCGCGCGATCGAGGCCGAGAGCTGATCTCCGAGACGGGCGAGTCTGACCTTCTGGGGCGCAAGCAGATCGAAGCGCGCCTGAAGATCCGCGATGCGTCCCAGCTAGTACTGCGCCGTGAGCGCTGCCGGTGCCTTACGCTGGCTCGATTTGACGTAATGCCGGATCACCATTTCGAGATGAACGATCGCCGGTTCTGCCGCACAGGCGGCGTGGCGATATACCTTGGGCGTCTTTTTTTCGATATGAAGCGAATTGCGCATCGTGTGCCTGCAGGTCAAGACTGAATGGCGACGTAAGGCAATCTTCATACCTGAACGCGGGGCGAAGCCGTCCGGCCCCTGCGCACAAGGGGTTTCCGGACCTCGACCTTCCGCCGAAACCGCCGCGAGCCCGGCAAAAAGCGCCAGCGCGCATGGCGAAACTACAACCCCCTTCAGCCCTCCGCAGCCCGCAGCGCCGCGCGCGCGAGCACACCCTCCAGCTCGGGCAGATCGACCGGCTTGGTCAAATGGGCGTCGAAGCCGGCCGTCCGTGTCCGGGCGATGTCCTCGTCCGAACCGAGGCCCGTCATCGCCGCGACGATCACGTTGTTGGCGCTCGCCGCGCGAATGCGCTGGATCACGTCGAAGCCGGTCATGCCCGGCATCGACAGGTCGAGCAGTACGACCTGCGGCGCGCGGCGCCCGAACGACTGAAGCGCGTCGGGGCCGTCGTAGGCGGCGCGCGCGGTGTGTCCCAGCATCTCCACGAGCAGCGTCATGCTGTCGGCGGAATCCTTGTTGTCGTCGACGACCAGCACGTCGAGCGGCCGGTTCGCGTGCTGGTCCGGCGCCGGCGGCACGCTCGCCGCGCGCGCCGGGGCCTGCGCGAGCGGCAGCCACATGCTGAACGTGCTGCCCTTGCCCGCGCCGCCGCTGCGTGCTTCAACGTGTCCGCCGTGCAGTTGTGCGATGGCGCGCACGAGCGTCAGGCCGATGCCGAGCCCGCCCTCGTCCGGATAGGCGCCGGGCGGATGTTCCTGCACGAACAGGTCGAACACGCCGTCGAGCGCTTCGGGGGAAATGCCGCGGCCCCGGTCGATCACGCGGACCACCACCGAATTCCCATGCGGCCCGGTTTCGAGCGTGATCGTCGAGCCGACCGGGCTGAATTTCGATGCGTTGTTCAGCAGGTTGTTGAGCGCCTGGACGAGCCGTGTCGCGTCGCCTTTCACGAAGAGCGGCAGGTCGGTGCCGTTCACCACGAGCAGTTGCTGGCGCTCGTCGAAAAGCGGCTGGCTCGCCTCGACTGTCAGTTGAATCACGTCGGCGACGTTGACCGTGTCGTGCGACAGGCGAATCTTGCCCGAGCTGACGCGGCCCGCTTCGAGCAGGTCGTCGACGAGCTTCGTCAGGTGCGCGAGCTGCCGGTCCACAATCTGGCGGCTGCGCACGACGTCGGCGTCGTCGGTCGACTTGAGCTTGAGAATGCTGACCGCGTTGCGGATCGGCGCGAGCGGATTGCGCAGTTCGTGGCCGAGCAGCGCCAGAAATTCGTTCATCCGGCGGCTCGACGCTTCGAGTTCTTCGAGCCTGCGCCGCGCGGTCATGTCGCGCGTGATCTTGACGAAGCCCTGCTGGTGTCCGTCGCCGTCGCGCAGCGCGGTCAGGATCACATGCGCCCAGAACGCGGAGCCGTCCTTGCGCAATCGCCAGCCTTCGTTCTCCACGCGCCCCTGCGACGCCGCCCGCAGCAGTTCCGCCTCGGGCTTTTTCTTGCTGACGTCGTCGGGCGAGAAAAACAGCGTGAAGTGCCGGCCGACGATCTCGTCCGCCTGATAGCCGTGGATCGCGCGGGCGCCGTCGTTCCAGGAGCGCACGAAGCCGTCCTGGTCCAGCATGAAGATGGCGTAGTCGCTGACGGAATTGATGAGCAGGCGCAGGCGCTCGTCGGCCTCGGTGGCGCGGCGGCGGTCCGAGATGTCGTGGATGAAGCAGGTGAACTGGCGCTGGCTCTCGAACCAGACCTCGCTGATGGTGAGTTCCGCGGGAAATTCGCGCCCGTCGCGCCTCATCGCCGGCAACTCGACGCGCTTGTTGATGAAGCGCGCTTCGCCCGTCGCAAGGTAGCGCGTGAGGCCGGCCCGGTGCGCATCGCGAAAGCGCTCGGGCACGATCATCCGGGCGAGTTCCTCGCCGATCGCCTCATGGGTCCGCCAGCCGAACAGGGTCGCCGCGGCCTCGTTCCAGTCGGCGATCAGCCCCGCTTCGTCGATCGCGACGAACGCCACGTGCGCGTTGTCGAGCACGGTGCGCCGGCGCCGCAGCGCGTCGGCGAGCTTTTTCTCGTATTCGATGCGCAGCGACGACTCCACGTTCAGATCCGCGGCGACGCTTTCGTTCTCGCGCAACAGCTTCTCATTTTCCTGCGCGACTTCTTCCCGCGCGATGGTCACCGCGATGCAGGCGCAAAACGCGTCGAGGATGCTGACGTCCGCGGCCTTGAACTGATCGACGTGGCGCGAAATCAGCTTCAGCACGGCAACCGAGCGTCCTTCGTAGACGACGGGCGCCACCACCATCGACACCGCGCCGACGGCTTCGCAGGCGGCGCGGTCGACGCGGTGATCGGTCGACGCATCGCGGCAAATGAGCGCCTGTTGCCGCGTGATGCAGAGGCCCGACAGGCTGCCCGCCAGGGCGAGCCGCGTGCCGACGTAACGGGCGGCCTCGCCGCTCACGGCGCGGTAGACTAGTTGGTCGCCTTCGATCCATTCGACGACCGCGGACGCCACGCCGGAGACTTCCTTCAGCGTATCGGTTACGGATTGCAGATAGGGATCGAGTGGCAGCTTGGAATGCGCGAGGCTCGCAAAGGTCGAAAACCATCTTTGAAAATGCGCGTGCCGAACGGGATTCGACTGTCCTTCTTCAGGTGATGAAGCCTCGTACTGAAAGTGCATGGCCCGTTTCCATTGTTATTGAATTCGCACCGGTTGCGCGGATCGTGTCCGCGAAACGCCGTTCGATTGAAACACAAAACTTGCGCAAACGTTTGCGCACGGCGATCAACCTCGCCCCAAGGTCTGAATATTAGTTTTATTCCAAGGATCTTAGCTCCACCATTCCGCCGACATAATCGATTACATACACTACGTTTCGGTTTTATCGAAATGTTTTTTGCGGCCATGTAAATCCGTCTTTTTATCCGGAGTGCATCGCGAAGAAAATGCCGACTATTTCCCGCCGATGTCGCGATATTGTCCGCGCGGTTATCATCGGGCCTCGCGATTCCATAACAACAACATGAACCGTTCGACGATGCTGGCGCGATGGCCTGGCCTGATCTTCCTTTTTGTGACGGCCGTCGGCTGGGCGCTCAACTGGCCCGCCATGAAAGTGCTGCTGAGGCAATGGCCGCCGCTTTTTTCGCGAGGCGTCGCGGGCGTCGCCGCCGCGCTCCTGCTCGGCGTGATCGCGGCCGCCATCGGCGAAAACACGCGCATTGCGCGCCAGGTCATGCCGCGGGTCGTCCTTGCCGCCTGCACCAACGTCTTCGCGTGGATGGGTTTCTCCACGCTTTCTATGAAATGGCTTTCAGTCAGCGAAGGCGCGCTGCTCGTCTACACAATGCCGGTCTGGGCGATGCTGCTCGCCTGGCCGATCCTGTCGCGTCGGCCGACGCGCCGCGGGTTCGCCGCGCTCGTGCTCGCGCTGGCGGGCGTCGTCGTGCTGCTCGGCGGTCGCGGCATCGCGTTCGACGCGGGCAAGCTCGCCGGCATCTGCTTCGCGCTCGCCGCGGCGGTGTTGTTCGCGCTCGGGACCGTCGTCGCGCGCACAGCGGTGCCGGTTGCGCCGGTCACGCTCGTCGCGTGGCAGGTCGGGATCGGCTGCGTGCCGATGGTGATCGCCGGGCTGCTCTTCGAGCATCCGGATTTCGCGGCGCTCAAGGGAAACGGCTGGGCCGTGCTCGTCTACATGGCGCTCGTGCCGATGGGCGTCTGCTATCTGGCGTGGTTCGCGACGCTGCGCTATCTGCCGCCGGAAGTCGCCTCCATCGGGATGCTGCTCGTGCCGATCATGGGCATCGTGGCCGCCGCGATCGCGCTCGGCGAACCGCTCGGCGCGCGCGAAGCGGCCGCGATGGCGCTCACCCTGAGCGGCGTCGGACTTGCACTGCGGCGCGCCGACGCGCCCTCGCACGGGGAGTGATACGCTCCCGGCGGCAGCCGACAAGCAGTCCGCAGAAGGCCCGCGCGCGACCTAAAATATATAGGTGGTCGGGCTTGGATGCGGAGGCCGCGATGAACGAGTTTTTGGGTACCCTGATCCGGCTGACCGGTTCGGCTTTGAGTTCGCGCGTGACGGTCGGCGATGTGGTCAACGTGCTGTTCGCGCTCTCGCTGCTGGCGCTCGTCGCGCTGGTGCTGCTGGTGCACGAGGGCATCGAATCGCGCCGCTCGCGCGAGGCGCTGCGCGGTCATGCGACACGCGAGGCTCATCACGGCTGGTTGCGTCATCGCCATTGAGCAGCTTCGAACACGGCGCGGGCGCGGGCGTCGTCACGACGCGCAGCGTCCGCATGCTCGCGGCCTTCCAAAGGGTCGCAATCGTCCGCAAAACTAAAGGCCCCGTCGCGCAATGCGGCGGGGCCTTCTCTCACGATAGTTCGTCGATGGGAAGTAGTAGGCGCGGCTGTGCTCTGCCGCGCCAGGACGCTTCTTACATCGGCTCTCACACTCTCTGGCGGATGTCCCAATGTACATACAAATAAATACCGCCTGTGTGGGAAGTCGCACGCAGATTGCGAAATAGCGCGACGCCCGGGCGCTTCAGGGTGTCGCGCTCGCGCCGGAGGCGGGTTGCTGCGGTTCACCAAGGGCTGGCGCGTCCGATGGCAGCGGCAGCAACGGCGGCATTTCCGCCGGCATTTGCGATGCGATGATCGGCGGCACGGCCTCTGGCGCGTGCGGCGACGAAGGAGCCGGCGCGGCCGGCGCCGCCGGAACGCGCCGCGTGGCTGGCCGCGGCTTCGCCGGCGGCTCGCTCGCCGGCTTCGATGCGAACAGGTTCGAGACCCACGCCCGACCGTTCGCGAGCCACGCGCGCAGCGTGCCGGTCTCTTCTTCCTTGGGGAAGCGCTCGCGCGAGTCGATCAGGCGCGAGCGCATCGAACGCTGGAAGAAATCGCCGACGATCGGCAATGCGCTGTGGGCGCCCTGTCCCCAGTAATCACTGCGCAGCGTGACGCGGCTGTCGTTGAAGCCGACCCATGCGCCCGCCACGAGTTGCGGATGCATCAGGATGAACCAGCCGTCGGCGTTGTCCTGCGTCGTGCCGGTCTTGCCCGCGAGATCCCCGCGAATCCCGAACCGGCTGCGAATGCTCGAACCCGTGCCGCGATCGATCACCGCGCGCATCGCGTCGAGCAGTTTCTGCGTGGCGTCCGCGGGCAGCACCTGTTCGGGCGTCGCCGGTTCGAACTGCGCGAGCACTTCGCCCTTGCGATCCTCGATGCGGGTGACGAGCACCGGCTCGACATGGCCGCCCCCATTCGCGATCGTCCCGTACGCCGACACCATTTCCTTCAGCGTGACCGGACTCGTGCCGAGCGCGAGCGACGGCACGAGTTCGAGCCTGCTGTCGCGCACGCCCATCGCACGGGCGAGGCGCGCGACTCGCGCCGGCCCGACTTCCTGCATCAGTTGCGCCGTGATGCGGTTCTTCGAATACGCGAGACTGTCGCGCAAGGTCACGGGACGGCCGCTCGGCGGCGAGTCATCCTCGGGACGCCAGACTTCGCCGCCAGCGAGCGGGATCTCAACGGGCTGGTCGACCAGGGTGTCGTCGGGCTTTGCGCCCTGCTCGAACGCCGCGCCGTAGACGAACGGCTTGAATGTCGAGCCCGGCTGGCGCCGCGCCTGGCTGACGTGATCGAACGGGTCCTGGCTGAAATCGCGGCTGCCGACCCACGCCCTGATATAGCCGTTGCGCGGATCGAGTGCGAGAAAGGCCGCCTGCATGCGGGTCTTGTTTTCGCACAGCGTGCGCATGAAGTTGCGATCCGATGCGAGGCGCTTCATCGCTTCGTCTTCGGCGAGGCCGGCATCCTTCGCCGCGCGGTATTCGGGCGACTCACGCACGAATGCGCGCACGAGGTCCGGATTGCCGCCGGCGCAGCCGGCACGCGCGCCCCATGCCGCGTTCGCGATCGACTGCAACTGGCTGCCCTGCCACATGACGGCTTGCGTCGCCATCGTCTGCAGACGCGAGTCGATGGTGGTGCGCACCACCAGCCCGTCGGAGTAGATGTTGTAGTCGTTGTCGTCGGCCCATGCGATCAGCCACTTGCGCAACTGCTGCGCGAAATGCGGCGCGCGGCCGGGCGCTTCCAGCTGGCGCTCGAAATCGACTCGCAACGGCCGGCGCTTGAGCGACTCGTAGGTCGCGGGCGCGAGATGCCCGTACTTCACCATCTGCGCGAGCACGATGTTGCGCCGCTCCAGCGCGCGCTCCGGACTGATCACCGGGTTGTAGTAGCTGTTGCCCTTCAGCATGCCGACGAGCGTCGCGCTCTCGGTCACGTCGAGACGATCGGCGGATTTGTCGAAGTAGGTGCGCGCCGCCATCTCGATGCCGTACGCGTTGTACAGGAACGGCACGGTATTGAGATAGGTTTCGAGGATCTCGGCTTTCGTGTAGACCATCTCGATCTTGAGCGCGGTGATGGCTTCCTTCACCTTGCGCGTGAGCGTCTGCGAGCGGCCGATGTCGTCGGGATACAGGTTGCGCGCGAGCTGCTGCGTGATCGTGGACCCGCCCTGCCGGTCGCCTGAGAACGTGTGAACCGCCGCCGATGCCGTGCGCCGCCAGTCCAGTCCGTGATGCTGATAGAAGCGATGATCCTCGGTGGCGACGAGCGCCTCGACAACGTTCGGCGAGATGTCCGCGAGCTTCGCCCACTCGCGGTTGACGGGCCTGAATTCGGCGAGCAGCTTGCCGTCGGCGGAGAAGATGCGCGCGGGTTCGTCGACCTTGGCCTTCCGGATGTCGCCGATGCCGGGCGTGAACGGAATCAGCACGAGCACGTAGAGCAGCACGAGCGCGGGCACGGCCGCCGCCGCCCGCACGAGACCGCGCCGCGTGGGATGGCGCAGGCGGCGCAGGAGTTCGGCCGCGACCGGACGCATGCGCGCAATGGCGCGGTCGAAATGATTTCGAAAAAAGGATACGTCGGGGCGCTTCACACTGACCTGCCGGCTACGGGAAAGGCAGCATGCTAGCAAATCGGGCATCGACGGGATTGGAAACGGGCTCGCCGACCAATGGACCGTCTTACCGGCTGCGCGCCATCAAACCGTCAGGAAGCGCGCAGGTTGCGGCCACGTTCGAGCAGGATTGGAAGAGCCGTCTGCGTGCCGTCAGCCAGCCTCGGATTTCGTGCGCAAGTCGTCGTGAAAGTGCGCGCCGGTCTTTCAGGGATGCGCGTCGCCCAGCGCGGTCCGATATTCGTCGGCAAGGCCCCACTCGTATTGCGGAATGCCATTCGATGTTCCGGTTTTTCGCTTGCTCAGAATGCCGAGGAAACGAAGCTGCTCCAGTCTGTAGTAAAGCCCGGTATGAATGTGGGTGAACGCTTTTTCCAGCGCTTCTTGCGACAGATACGCATCTTTCCCGCCTCGATGCGTGACGTAGTTGAGTATCTGCACCTGTGAATTGCCGATGCGGGCAACCTTCGCGGCAAAGCCCGCGTTGAGTTCGAGCTGAAGGTCGCTGTCGACGTAAGACTTGGTCGCCGCGTACTGGGCAAGTATTCCGAGCTGAGCGCGAGCCGCCACAGCGTTCCTGGCGCTCCAGCGAAGCTCCTTGCCCAGCGTTTCGATGAATTCGTCGAGGCTCGATGCCTTGTCGAGTTCCGCACAATGCATCGATCGCATCGGGCCGGGAAGATCCGCTGACTTGATACGACCTCCCAAGAGCGGCATCACCCGCTTGGCCTGCGACCACGTTGCCCCCAGTTCGAACAGCACCCAGTCGGACGCCAGACTGAAGGGCGTGATGATCGCCACGACAACGCTCGCGGACGACAGTTCGTGGCGAAGCTGCTGCGCCGGCATCGTGCCGATTTCGAGCTTGTAACCTGGGAGCGATGTACAGCGCACACCGTTCGGCGGGACATCCATCGCGGTCGTGATGGCGGCGACGAGTTGCGCCGCCAGATCGACATCCCGGTGGGCATGGCTGATGAAGAGTTCAACAGTGTCGGTCATGGCGCGCTCCTCGTCGAACGCTTTTGTCCGGCCTTGGGTCGGCGGCCCGGCACCTGCGCTCAGCGTGTGGATGTTGAGTCGGGCTCTTGCTGCTTCCGCCGAGGGCCGCGAAAGCTCGCGCAGACCGCCCTATGTTTTGTCGTTTCTTCCCATGACTCGCTTGCGTCCTGAGGAACGGAACTCAGCAACAGCAACCGGTCCGCCTAGACCCCCGGCTGTAATATAGGCGACGGCCGGCGAAAGCGCGACTACTCCTTGCCTTCGCCACTCACTTCCGAAAGATCCGCACGAGCGAGCCCATCGCATGATCCCTGAATCCGTGACACGCGCCGCGAGCGCCTTGCACAGCACGGCTGACTTCTGGTCCGTGCGCATCGTCGACGAACGAATCGACCAGCATGCCGTGCGCAACGATGTCGTCCAGCCGCTCTCCACCACGCGCGATCGCGGCGCGATGCTCGTCGCGTGGGCTGGTGCGGGTGCGGGCTATGCTGCGAGCTCCGACCTCTCCGCGTCGGGCCTGCAGGCCGCGCTCGACGTCGCCACGCGGTGCGCAGAAGCGTGCGCGGCCGCGTCGCTCGTCGATCACCGGCAAATGGCCCGTCCCGTCGAAAGCGGCCGATACCAGTCGCCCGGCGCAGAAGAGCCCCTGCCCGATCGCAACGAATGGCTCGCGCGTCTCGCGCACGAATGCGCCGCGGCGCGCATCGACGATCGCATCGTCGAACGCATCGCGGGCGTGACACTCACGCACATCGAACAGACCTTCATCACGAGCGACGGCGTGCGCATCGACCAGCGTTTCGACCTCGTGATGCCGCAATTCACTGCCGTGGCACACGCAGCAGGCGCCACGCAGGTCCGCACGCTCGGCGGCGACTACGGCACGCTCGCGCAGGGCGGAGTCGAAGTGCTCGCGCGCTATCGCTTCGACGGCGCGGGCGCGCGCATCGCCGACGAGGCGTTGCAACTGCTCGCCGCGCCGAATTGTCCGTCGGGGCCGCGCGACCTCCTCCTGATGCCCGATCAGATGATGCTGCAGATCCACGAGTCGATCGGTCATCCGCTCGAACTGGATCGCATCCTCGGCGACGAGCGCAATTTCGCGGGTTCGAGCTTTGTTACGCGCGAGGATTTCGGCACCTATCGATACGGCTCGTCGCTCCTCAACGTGACCTTCGACCCGGGCTACGCGGCCGAAGCAGCCACCTACGCGTTCGACGACGACGGCACGCCGGCGCACAAGGCATATCTGATCCGCGACGGCGTGCTCGAACGGCCGCTCGGCGGCGCGCTGTCGCAACAGCGCGCGCAGCTTCCCGGCGTGGCGAACTCGCGGGCGTCGAGCTGGAACCGTCCGCCGATCGACCGCATGGCGAATCTCAACATCGAGCCGGGATCGAGTTCGCTCGACGAGATGATCGCCGGCATCGAGCACGGCATCATGATGCGCACGAATACGTCGTGGTCCATCGACGATCATCGCAACAAGTTCCAGTTCGGTTGCGAGTGGGGCCAGCTGATCGAGAACGGCAGGCTCACGCAAGTGGTCCGGCAACCGAACTATCGCGGCATCTCGGCGAACTTCTGGCGCAACCTCGCCGCCGTCGGCAACGACGAGACGCGCCGCGTGTATGGCACGTCGATGTGCGGCAAGGGCGAGCCGATGCAGATCGTGCGCGTCGGACATGCGTCGCCGGCATGCGTGTTCAGCAATGTCGACGTGTTCGGAGGCGCGCGATGACAGCACCGGCATTCAACTGGCATCGTCATTTCGCCTCGCTTGCGGAAGACATCGAGAGGCTGCTGCTCGATGGCGAAGTTGCGTTGACGTCGCTCTCCGCCGAAGACTCGGACTTCGTTCGCTTCAACGCGGGCAAGGTCCGGCAGATCGGCCGCGTGACACAGGGCAAGCTGACGCTGCGGCTCGTAGAGGGCGAGCGGCAGGCGTATGCGACGCTCACGATCTGCGGCGACCCCGCGCAGGATCGAAGCGATATCGCCGAGACGCTCGCCATCCTGCGCGACGGCCTGCGACACGCGCCCGACGATCCGCACCTGCTCTTCGACCGCTCGCAGTGGACCCAATCGACGCATCGGCGCGGCAGCCTGCCCGACGTCGAAGCGCTCGTGCGCGTCGTGACCGGCTGCGCGGCCGGGCTCGACTTCGTCGGCTTCTACGCGGGCGGCTCGATCGTGCGCGGCTTCGCTTCGTCGCTCGGAAGCCGCGGCTGGCACGAGGTCGACAATTTCAACTTCAGCTGGTCGCTGTGCGAAGCGAGCGGCCGCGCGATCAAGACCACCCATGCGGGCGACCACTGGCGCGACGACGCCTTCGCGAGCCGCGTGGAGCAGGCCGCAGCCCGCATGCGGGTGTTCGAACGCACACGGCGTATCCTGTCGCCGGGACAGTACCGCAGTTATCTCGCGCCTGCCGCGCTTTGGGAACTGATCGGCGCCGCGTCGTTCACCGCGTTTTCCGCGCGCCAGCAGGCGAGCGGGCGCAGCGAACTGCATCGGCTGCACGCGGGCGAGGTGTCGTTGGATCCGCGCGTGACGCTGATTGAAGACCTCGGCCTCGAAATCGCGCCGCGCTTCAACGAGGACGGCTATCTGCGCGAGAGCGTGCCGCTCATCGAGCGGGGCCGCAGCGCGGGGCTGCTCGTCAGCGCTCGCACGGCTCGCGAACACGGCCAGCGTCCGAACGGGGCGCCGGCGAACGAGATGCCGGTGACGTTGTCGATGCAGGGCGGCGACCTTCCCGACGCCGACGTGCTGAAGGCGCTTGATACCGGGCTCTATGTCGGCAACCTCTGGTACGTGAATTTTTCCGATCGCGTGAACTGCCGGCTGACCGGCATGACGCGCTTTGCGACGTTCTGGGTCGAGCATGGCGAGATCGTCGCGCCCGTCGAGGCAATGCGTTTCGACGACAGTCTCTATCGCCTGTTCGGCAGCGAACTCGAACGGCTCGGCGAGACGCCGGAACTGATGTTGAGCGACTGGACCTGGGGCGAACGGTCGACAGGCGGAATGAAGCTGCCCGGACTTCTGGCGCGTTCATTCGACCTGACTCTTTAGGCACGCCGGTCGCCGCCGTTCATCGCGCTCGACGTGCCCGCATGACTCGTCGCGCCTTCGAAGCCAATTCGAATTCGCACGACGAGTCATATTTCTTACACAGGTAATACCTATCCTTGGACCCCATCTCTTCCAGATGCGCGTGTCGGGTATGCCTGCGTTCTTCCCTCATTACGTCTTCACCCTTCTTGCGCGCGTCGCCCGCTCGAAGCTGCAGCGGGTGCTTCGGCGTCCCTCGCTTGCGCTCATTGTGCTGCTCGCTTGCGCAAGCGTTTGCGCGTGCGACAACGCGAGCCACGACGACCGGCCAACGCCCGCAACGTCCCTTTCTGAACTTCCCATCCCGCAACAGCAGCAAGCCGTGAGTTCCCTGCAAAGCTGGGCGCAGCAGGCGACCACAGGCGAGGCCCCGGCGCCTCGCCCTGCGTCCGATGCACTCGCCCCGCCCGTCATCCACACCGTCGACTAACCCATCCCCTGGTGCAAACCACATGACATCGAAAAACCGACGCGAATTCCTGCGCGCCGCCGCTCAGGCGGCCGGCGCCGTCACTGCATTGAACGTGATGCCGGACGGCATCCGCAACGCGCTCGCGATCCCCGCGCACAACCGGCACGGATCGATCAGGGACATCGAGCACATCGTCGTGCTGATGCAGGAAAACCGCTCGTTCGATCATTACTTCGGCACCTTGCGCGGCGTGCGCGGCTTCGGCGACACGCGTGCGGTCACGCTGCCGAACGGCAAGCCCGTCTGGCATCAGCCGATCGCCGCGGGTGCAGGCGAAGTGCTGCCCTTTCATCCGGCCGCACAGAACCTGGGCCTGCAGTTCCTGCAGGACCTGCCGCACGACTGGCAGAGCGGCCTCGGCGCGTTCAACGGCGGCCGCTACGATCAATGGGTGCCGTACAAGGGCACGACGACGATGGCGTACCTCACGCGCGAGGACATTCCGTTCCACTATCGGCTCGCCGACGCCTTCACGATCTGCGACGCATATCACTGCTCGACCAACACGTCGACGGATCCGAACCGCTACTACCTTTGGACCGGCTACGTCGGCAACGACAACACCGGCGGCGGCCCGGTCATCGACAACGCCGAAGTCGGTTACGGCTGGTCCACGTATCCGGAGGTGCTGGAGCGCGCGGGTATCTCGTGGAAGGTCTATCAGGACATCGGCACCGGGCTCGACGCCAAGGGCTCGTGGGGCTGGACGCAGGACGCGTTCATCGGCAATTACGGCGACACGTCCCTGCTCTACTTCAAGCAGTATCAGAACGCGCAGCCCGGCAGCGCGCTGTACGAGAAGGCGCGTCGCGGCACGAACGCGGCCGCGGGCGACGGCTACTTCGACATCCTCAAGCGCGACGTGCAGAACAACACGCTGCCGCAGGTTTCGTGGATCGTCGCGCCGGAAGCGTTTTCCGAGCATCCGAACTGGCCGGCGAACTACGGTGCGTGGTACATCGACCAAGTGTTGCAGATCCTGACGTCCAATCCCGAAGTCTGGAGCAAGACCGCGCTCTTCATCAACTACGACGAGAACGACGGCTTCTTCGACCATCTCGTGCCGCCGTTCGCACCGGGATCGAGCGCGAACGGACTCTCGACCGTGGATACGACCGGCGAGTACTTCCCCGGCGACACGAAGTTCGCGCCCGGCCCCTACGGACTCGGCGCGCGCGTGCCGATGCTAGTAGTGTCGCCGTGGTCCAAAGGCGGGTGGGTTTGCTCGGAAACCTTCGATCACACGTCAGTGATCCGCTTCATCGAGTGCCGTTTCGGCCACGACCGCGACGTGAAGGAAGCGAACATCTCGCCGTGGCGCCGGGCCGTATGCGGCGATCTCACGTCGGCGTTCAACTTCGAGAATCCGAACGACGCATTTCCGACGCTGCCCCCGACGACGAGCTACGTGCCCGCCGACAAGCAGCGTCATCCGGACTACGTCCCGCTGCCGCCGGCCTCGCAGGCCGTGCCGCGACAGGAGCCGGGCGTGCGTCGGTCACGTGCGCTGCCTTACGAGTTCTTCGTGCGTTCGCGGGTCGACGAATCGGAGAAGCAGGTGTCGATGGCCTTCATCAATACGGGCCGTGCGGGCGCGGTCTTCCTGCTGTATCGCGCGACGAGCACCGACGCGCCCCGCACTTACACTGTAGAAGCAGGCAAGCGGCTCTCCGACCGCCTCGCGCTGGACGCCGACGGCAGCTTCGACTTCACGATCCATGGACCGAACGGCTTCCTGCGCCGGCTGGCAGGCAAACCGGCAGCCGGCCACTGGTGGAACCAGCACGAGCGCGCGCTGCCCGATGTCGCAGAAGGCTACGATGTAGCAAACGGCAACCTTCAGTTGCGCCTGAAGAACCTCGGCACGGCGCGGTGCGAATTCTCCATCGTCAACTCGTATGATCCTTCAGCTGTGATCAAGCGTCGCGTGGCGGGCGGCGATACGGCAGAGGTGTATCTGGACCTGCGTGACACGCACGGCTGGTACGACGTGCAGGTGACCGTCGATACGGACCGCACGTTCATTCGCCGGCTTGCCGGTCACGTCGAGACCGGTCGCGACAGCGCGAGCGATCCCGCGCTCGGCGCCTGAAGCGCCCGGGCAGAAGGACAGCGGCTCCCCGCCGCTGTCCTTTTCTACGCTTGCTTCGCAAGCACCTCAAATAACGATACGAACGGTTGCCATTCGCGCTAAAAGCGCATAGCAAGGGCTTGGCACGCGAATCATCGGGTGTCGGATAACCTCTATCGGTTCGCATCCAAGACGAGGCGACCGGCGATGGCATCGAAGAACGAACTCAAGCGATATCGCGCGAACCTGATCGACGAGCTTCACAGCGCGGCGCTTTATGAAACGCTTGCCCGCGTCGAGAAGGACACCTTCCGCAAGCAGGTGTTCGGCGAGCTGGCGCAATCGGAGCGCAAGCACGCTCGGGTCTGGGCGGACAAGCTGGAAGCGAACGGCGTGCGCGTGGAGTCGCGAGGCCCGGGCGTCAAGACCATCCTGATGCGCGGCCTCGTGCATGTATTCGGACCGGCCTTCGTCCTGCCGTCGCTCGCGGCCGCCGAATACGCGGATCGCAACAAGTACGCGGGACATCCGGATACCGAGGAGATGTCGGAAGAAGAGCATCGGCACGCAGACGTCGTGCAGGCAATGGCCGATGCCGACAAGCCCGACACGTCGAAGGGCGCGCAGATCGCGAGTGCGGAGTCGTGGCACAAGGGCGTGTCGTCGGGCAACGATTTGCGAGCGGCCGTTCTTGGCGCGAACGATGGCCTCGTGTCGAATTTCTGCTTGCTGATGGGTGTCGCGGGCGCGGGCACCAGCAACAAGACCATTCTCTTGACGGGGCTCGCCGGACTGATCGCCGGCGCCTGCTCGATGGCGCTCGGCGAGTGGCTTTCAGTGACCAACGCGCGCGAGCTTGCGAAGACGCAGATCGCGAGGGAAGCGGACGAACTCGAACAGACGCCCGAGGCCGAGGAGCATGAACTCAGCCTGATCTATCGCGCGAAGGGGCTCGACAGTGCGGTCGCGAAGCGCGTGGCATCGCAAATCATGCGCGACAAGGACAAGGCGCTCGACGCGCTCACACGCGAGGAACTCGGCCTCGATCCTGCTGAACTCGGCGGCAATCCGTGGTCGGCGGCGGTGGTCTCGTTCTGCCTCTTCTCGATCGGCGCCATCTTTCCCGCCATGCCTTTCCTGTGGGCGAACGGCTCAGCCGCTGTAATCCAGTGCATCGCGCTGAGTGTGCTGGCACTCGCTGCCATCGGCATGTTCACGTCGCTGTTCAACGGACGCGGCATCGCGTTTTCGGCTATCCGGCAGATCGTGATCGGCCTCGTTGCCGCCGGATTCACCTTCGGCGTCGGGCGATTGCTGGGCGTCTCCGTGACTTGAGCGCACGGGTCTTGCCGAACTAACCGATCGGTACATTTCCGCCGAGACCGAATGTGGTCCTGTAAAGCATCGGATAAAAAGCACGCCCCAACGCCGGGCCAAAGGCACTGATACCGCGCAAAACGCGTTCTGGATACGTTCCTAAAAGCGAAATAAAAGCACGTCCGTCAGTCAGACAAATGCGACTTACTGTGTGCGGGCAAGACAACATCCAGGATCAATCCGCCAAATTGAATGTCCGAGAGAGGCGTATGATGCACTGTATGCAACGTCCTCACGGCGCATGCGATTTACCGAACCGGGTCAAATGACCGGAAATGTGCCGCACAGCAGCATTTAAAGCGTAAAGCCGTAACACGACGCTTACATTTTGATCCCCATCCTACCGAATGAGCATCTTACGGTCCTGGAAAAACATGCTTCTTTAGCCAATCCGATGTGACACCGTTTAGTCGTAACTTTGACAAGCGGACGCTCGACAGGCGCTAGACAGGCAGCAAAGATCCCCAACATCAATACGGATGTTCCATTACGATAAAGGTCATCGTGCAAAGCATGAAAGACCCGGCTAAGACTTGGCTTTACGTCGCGTGTTAGGTTCATCCCCACCATCGAAGCAAATCGTCCGCACGTGTAGCACGCACTCGCTGCACCTGAACCCTTGGCGCGAAAAGCCTTCCCCGTGAAGTTCCTCAGAGGATATGGAATGTTTTTTTCCAAGCTTATAGTTAGCAAAACGAAAGGCATGCAATCACATCGACTGATCGGGTGCGACGCCATCAGGAGTTATCTATGAAGGTATTGATTGCGAACACCTTGTATTACCCAGACGTAGTGGGTGGCGCCGAAGTCTCGACGCAACTGCTTGCGGAAGGGCTTGCCGCGGCCGGCGTCGACGTCACTGTCGTATGCGCGACTGGCACCGGTGTCGATCACATCAGCAAGCTCAATGGCGTGAAGATATGGCGGCTTCGTTTTGCGAATGTCTACTGGCCTCACCGCGCCGGCAAGCGATCGCGTGTGGCAAAGCTCGTATGGCATGCCATCGACACGCACAACCTCATCATGGCGCGCAAGCTGAAAGCCGTCGTGGCACGCGAGAAGCCGGATCTCGTGAGCACGAGCAATCTCTCTTGTCTGTCGGTTGACTTATGGCGGATCGCGAAGAACGCGGGCCTGCCGGTCGTTCACACGACGCGCGACTATTATCTCTTGTGCCCCGCGGCGACGATGCTCTCCAACAATCGGAGTTGCGAGCGTCAATGCACGCTCTGTGCGTGTTACGCGGGTCACAAGCGAACACAGTCGGAAAAAGTCGACATTGCCATTGGCGTCAGCCGCTTCGTGCTCCAGAAGCACCTCGACAACGGCTTCTTCGCCGGTGCGTCCTCGACAGGCGTCATCAGCGACTGTCATTTCTCCGATGTCGGCGCTCCCCCGGTCTCTTCCGCTCCGTCTGTCAAGGACGCGGTTCGTCTCGGCATGCTCGGCCGCATTTCGCCCGAAAAGGGTATCGAGCTTCTGATCGACGAGCTGATGAAGGACACCTCGCTCAACTGGAAACTGACGATAGGCGGAACCGGCGACGGCGATTACGTCGCCAGCCTGAAGGCGCGCTACAACGACCCGCGCGTGCGGTTCCTAGGCCATGTCGACGCATCGAGCTTCCTGCGCGAACTTGACGTGCTGGTCGTCCCGTCGCGGTGGAACGAGCCGTTTGGCCGCGTGATCGTCGAGGCGTACTCGCAGGGGATACCTGTCGTGGGCGCCAACACTGGAGGAATCCCGGAGGTGATCGAGCCGACTTCCCATCTTGTCTTCGACATCAACGAACCGCGATCGGTAATCGAAAGGATTCACGATGCGATCGAGATGGCGCGCGACCCTGAAACGCATGACCGGCTTTTGCGCTACGCTGACTCTTTCAGTCCTGACAGGATGGTTGCAGCCTATCTGAAGGTCTATAGCGATGCGCTCAAGCAGAGCGCTACAAAGGAGAATCACGAGGCGCAGCTGCATGTGTCGAGCGAATGAGGAAGCCTTCTGATGAATAGACCCGCTCTTGATTATGTCCCCGCCCGCAGCGGCCCCACCGTAACGTCCACTACCGCGAGCCTTTACCAGGCGGCGGTCGACAACATATGGGGCGTCGTTCTAATCGTACTGGCAGTCACCTGCGTGGCAATCGGCTACGCATTTCTGTCGGTTCCAAGCTATACAGCCGACTCAGTCGTGCGAGTCGAATATCCGACCTCGAACGCACTCGGCCTCGATGCACGCTCGGGACGCGGCTCGCAGGAAGTCGTTCCGAAGACCCTGCCGAGCGATGCGGAGATGCAGATCATCCTGAGTCGCACGGTATTGTGGCCGGTCATCCAGAAGTACAAGCAGGACATCCTCGTCACGCCGGATCAGGTGCCCGTCATCGGGCGCATCTCCGAACTCATTGCTGCGTCCCGTTCGTCCGACGAACCGATGCCAGCCTTCCTCGGCCTGCGTTCGTATGCGTGGGGCGGCGAAAAGATCGATGTGCAAACACTGCAGGTGCCGTCGCGCTATATCAACCAGGAGCTGACTCTGCGCGCACTCGCCGACCAGCGCTATGAGGTGATCGACAAGAACGGCAACACGCTGATCGAAGGTGCCGCGGGTTCGCTCGCGCAGAAGGACGGCGTGTCCATTCTTGTGAGTCAACTCGTCGCGCGGCCCGGGACGGAATTCATGGTCGAGCGCCTGAGCGAATACTCGGCGTTGCAGCGTTTTGGCAAGCAGGTCAAGGCATCCGAGCCCCAGAAGGAGTCTGGCGTTGTGCAGATATCCTATGAAAACAAGGACCCGAAACTCGCGCAGGACGTCACCAATGCGATTGCGCAGACGTATATCGCGTCGCACGTCGATCAACGCCGTACGGAAGCGGGAAGCACGCGCGAATTCATTCAGAGCGAACTGCCACGGCTCAAGGAAGAACTCAAGCGCACCGAAAGCAACCTCAGCGAATATCGAACGGACGCCGACTCGATGACGCCCAGTTCGGAAGCCGATTCGTATCTCAAGAGCACGCTCGACATCGACAAGCAGATTGCCGCGCTCGACATGCAGCGGACTCAAGTGGCGAGCCGCTTCGGCCCTGGCACGCGCGACATTCAAACCATCGACGAGCAGCTTGGGCTCTTGAAGCAGCAGAAGGCGCAACTGGAAAGCCGCTTCAGCCAGTTGCCCGAGTCGGACCGCAGAGCGGCCGACCTGACGCGTGAAGCGAAGGTTGCAGAGAGCATCTACGTGGCGATGCAGGGCAAGTCGAACGAACTCGACGTCACGCGCGCCGGCACACTCGGCAACGTGCATCTCGTCGATTCCGCGCTTTTCCCCAGCGAGGCTTCCAAGCCGAAGCGGCTGGTCGTGATTGCCAGCGGTCTGGTTGCGGGCTTGCTGCTAGGGATGCTCTTCGTGATCTATCGCAAGCTGACGTCGCGTAGCATCGTGCTGAGCCCGGACGCCGCCGAATATCATTTGCAGCTTCCTGTTTTCGGTACCGTGGGCTTCAGCGCGGAACAGGCACGTTTGGAGGATTCGCCGATTCGCACGGCGCGCATGCTCAGCCAGCGCGCTGGCGTGCCGCCCTCCGACAAGACCGCGCTCGTTCTCTCGGCCGACACGCAGAACGAAGGCGCCATCGAGGCGTTACGCGCGATCCACGCATCGCTCATGCGCGACATCGAGCGCACGGGCAGCAACGTGCTCGCGATCGTCGGTGCTGCGCCCGGTACCGGCAAGACATTCGTCGCATCGAATCTTGCGGTGATTCATGCGCACGCCGGCAATCGCGTTCTGCTGATCGACGGCGACTTGCGGCGCGGCAAGGTCGCCACCGAATTCGGCTTGCCGAACGACATTGGCCTCGCCGACGTGCTCGCAGAGAAACAGGAGATCGACCGCGTAATCCAGCCGTGTGCCGTGCCGGGACTCAGCGTGATCTCGTCGGGCCTGCCGCCTGCCAACCCCTCGAAGCTCCTGTCCACGACGCGGCTGCGCCTGCTGCTAGAACGGCTCGCGCCTCACTACGACCTCATCGTGATCGATACACCCGCGGTGCTCGCCGCAAGCGACGCGGTGATGATCGCAGCGACAGCCGGATCGGCGGCGATCGTGGTGCGGCCGGGCGTGCAAACCGAGGATGAACTCGGCGAGACGACGCGTCGACTGGACCTCGCGGGTGCGCGTGTGGCCGGTGCAATTTTCAACGCAATGCCCAAACGTCGCAGCGAAAAGCGCATGCATCCCTACCCGAGTCATTACTCCGACCCATCCAGGCGTGGTCACTCACCTGCCTGATATCAGGCATGCAAAATGCGTACGAGCTTCGACGAATCAGCCCCATGCGCAAAAGCAGGACACAACAATGTCGATATCAACAACAACTCAAAAATTCCTCAAGGGCCTGCTGCCCGATGCGTTATTCCTGAGCCTTTCGCATCGGCAGAAGGTTGGCCGCTTTCCTCGCCTTAGGCACCCGGTCACGTTCAATGAAAAAATCCTGCAGCGCTGCCTGTATCCCGATCCACGGTACGCCGACCTGACCGACAAGCTGCTCGTGCGCGACTTCATCAAGCGCACGATCGGCGAGGAGCATCTGATTCCTTTGCTGGCGAGTCCGGAGACATTTACGGAGGCGGATTTCGCAGCCTTGCCTTCCTCGTTCGTGATGAAGGCCAATCACGGAAGCGGCTTCGTAAAGATCGTCCATGACAAGACGCAGACTTCGTTCGAAGAGCTTCGTGCGCTCGGCGAAAAGTGGCTCAGGACGGACTTCTATGACGTGGCAAGGGAGCGCCACTACCGTCAGATCGTACCGAAGCTCTTCTTTGAGGCCTTGCTCGTCGAGACTGACGGCAACGTGCCTCCCGACTTCAAGATCCATTGCTTCAACCAACCGTCGGGTGCGCACCGGGCGTACATCCTCCATATCTCGGATCGGTTCAAGGCGCATCCGCGCGGCGATTTCTATGACGAGGAGTGGACTCAGCTGGCGATCAGGATCGGACACTATCCGTGCAGCACGGTGCCCACGCCGCGTCCCGCCCATCTCGACGCGATTCTCGCGTGTGCACGTTCCCTGTCGGCCGCATTCGACTACGTGCGCGTCGACCTGTACGCGCCCGGCGACAAGATCTACTTCGGCGAGTTGACGTTTACGCCCGGGGCGGGCGTCTATCCGCTCTACCCGGAAAGCATCGATTACGAATGGGGGCGCATGCTGCATTCGCAGCCCGTCCTGCCGTCGCTCGCGACCGCCATGCCCGACATGCGAAGCCGCAAGGACGAGCATCACGGCGCGGACTTCGCTCAGCGGTAACGGACCTCGAAGCTACTGATATCGAGTCCCACACGGATCGTCGACATCCCGGCTTCGCCCTGACGGCCCGCGCATAACGCGCGGCCTCTTCTCCGCGGGGCATGATCACAATCGCCCGCGTTTTGACGGATGGTCGCGATCGGTGTCTCCATGCAAACGCGTGGCCGGTGTATGGGTTCCGGCAGCTTGTGCACCAAGGAGCGTTCGTCTTCAAAACGCCGTGTTGGACATACCCGGACACGCCACTCTCTCAGGCAAGGGTCATAAACAGAACAGATGGCCTGAGAACGAGATCGCATGATGCTCTTTGCGACCTGCCGCGCCCGCCATCGCACCGCTATACTCGGGCTCCGTAGCGACGACAGTGCACCGCACGACCGCGCCGCCCAGGGCCGACCATGGACAATCACGAACTCCTGAACCTTGCCTATCTGCGCGCATTCAGGCTCGTCGCGCAGACCGGCAGCGCCACGCGTGCGGCCGCCGCGCTCTTTCGCGCCCAGTCCGCCGTGACACGCTCGTTGCAGGAACTCGAGGCATCGGTTGGCGAGACGCTCTTCGAACGCCGCTCGTCCGGCATGCTGCCGACGCCGGTCGGCCGCGCGGTGCTGCAACGTTGCGACCGCATTTTCGCGGAACTGGAAGAGCTGGCCCAGTGGTGCACCGCGCGCCAGTCGCGTCGGCGTCCCGCAACGGGCAACGCATTGCCCGCCTATCTGCTCAATACGCGGCGGCTCCAGTTGTTCTCGGCGCTCGCTCGCCACCGTCACATGCCAAGCGCCGCGCAGACTTTCGGCATCAGCCAGCCTGCCGTAAGCAGCGCCATCCGCATCATGGAGAGCGGAGCGGGGATGCAGCTCTTTTATCGCAGCCCGCGCGGACTGCTGCTCACGAGCGAAGGTGAGACGTTCCTGCTTCACGTGCGCCGCGCGCTGAACGAACTGCGCCACATCCCCGACGACATTGCCGCGCTGCGCGGCAGCATTCAGGGCTATGTGACGGTCGGCGCATTGCCGCTCGGCCGCACGCTCATTCTCCCGGAAGCCATCGCGCGGGTCGCCGCTCAGTATCCGGGCGTGCGGATCGTGACCGATGAAAGCGCGTATGAAACGCTCGTCGCCGGACTGCGGGCCGGGGATATCGATTTCGTGCTGGGCGCGCTGCGCGCCAACGATGCGACGAGCGGTCTAGCCAACGAACGGCTGATGTCCGAAGATCTCGTCGTGCTCGCGCGCCGCGATCATCCGCTCGCGAGCGCACGCGGACTCACGTTCAGGGACCTTGCGGACACCCAATGGATCCTGCCGCGCAGTCACGCTCCCGCGCGCGGCCTCTTTGAATCGCTCTTCAAGCGCATGAGACTGAAGCCGCCGATGCCGAGCGTGGAAACCGCCGACCTCGCGATCATTCGCGGCGTGCTGCTGCATACGGACATGCTGGCCGTACTGTCGGCGCAACAGCTTTACTACGAGTGCGAGTCGGACCAGCTTGTCGTGCTCGACATCACGATGCAGAACACGCGGCGCGACATCGGGCTCATCGTGCGGGCGGGAGGCACGCCTTCGCCGGCTGCGCGCGTACTCATCGACGCGATACGCCTGACCGTCGACAAGGTCGCGCGCACGACGCTCGTCGCGATGCGCTGACGTTCACGACAATCGGGCAAAGAATTCCCGCCAGTCGAATGGATCAGGAAGCGTGCCGTAGTCCATGCCCTGCCGCTCCATCTGATCGACGATTTCGTCCTGCAAGCGCGCGCTGGCCTCGCTCATGAAGGGCTCGACATCGGCGTCGCGCAACGTCTCTGCGACCTCGCGCATTTCGGCCGCCCGGCGGCGGCCGTGCTCGGCCACGCGGCTCACGAGATAGCCCGGCAGGTCGGCATGATGCTGCATCCTCGCGAAGGTGTCGCGCAACGACTCGAGCACGATGGCCTCGGCATCGTAATGGCGCGCGGCGCGCAGGCATTCCACCGTCAACGCCTCGATGCCCTTGATCATGACGCTGCGCGACATCTTCGCCGCCGACGCAACGCCGATCTTCGCCGAGACCGTCCGCGTTCTGAAACCGAGTTCGTTGAGCGCGGCGCCCACGCTCTCCGCTTCGATGCCGCCGAGCAGCATCGGCACTTCGATGCCATACGGCGGCACCGGCGCCATCACAGCCGCTTCCACATAGTGCGCGCCCGTCGCTTCGATGACGAACTGCGCGTGGCGCTTGGTCTGCGGCGAAACGGAGTTGATGTCGAAACACACTTGTCCCGGTGCGATGTGCGCCGCGATGGTCCCTGCCACCTCGATATCGGCTTGCGCGGTGACGGCCGAGACAATCAACTGCGCGTCGCCGATTGCCTCCGAGACAGTGTCCGCCGCCCGCACGCCCGCACGCGCGGCTTTCTCGCGCAGCGCATCCAGACGGACATCGTACATGGAGACCTGCACGCCCTTCTCCGCCAGCGCCGCACCGAGTACGCCGCCCGCTTCGCCGAAACCGATGATTGCAACGCGCGTGATCTTCGCAAACTTGCCAGTCATGTTGCCTCCCGTGTCGTCAAGTCGATTCTATGAGCAACGCTCGGAAAAGGCGGTGATGACGTACCGTCCCGAGGCATCCAGAATACTTATCGGATACATGTCGGTGCGCCTGTGCGAAAAAACGTAATGGCGGGCGCATCAGCAACCCTTGATCGCATCCTCCAGCGCTTCCTGAGAAATCGGCTTGAGCAGATAACCGTCGAATGCGTCGAGTTCCTGCGCGCTCAGGTTAGCGCGCCCCGTCACGGCCACCACGCAAGCCTGCGCGCTCGAGGTCGCTGCGCGAAGCTGCTGGCAGAGTGTGCGGCCGTCGGCGTCGGGAAGACCGATGTCCAGAAAGATCGCGTCGTACGTGTTCCTGGCCGTCAGGGCAAGCGCGGACTGCCCGTCATACGCGACCTCGGGCTCGTGGCCGATCGATGCTGCGAGCGCTGCGAACGCATCCGCGAGGCGCGGATCGTCTTCGATAAACAGAATGCGCATGATGGGCTCCACGACCCGGTTCGGTTGTCGGTCGACATCGCTTCAATACAGCAGCGATTGTTCCCGGACCGGTCGACGCAAAAGCACAGGCTGATGCACCGCGGCGATGCGTGTCGCGCTATCGACGGATCGCCCAGATTGTAAGCACCTGCTCCATTCCCTTACTGCGCGCGCAGCGCATCGACGATATTCATGCGCGCCGCGCGCACCGCCGGCAGGAAACCGCCGACAAGCCCCATCGCGACCGAGAACACGAGCGTCTTCACAACGACACCCGGCGTAAGAATGAAGCCGAAGGAAATGTCCGCGAAGGTCTGGAAATTCGTGGTGGAGAACGAGGCGAACTGCATCAGCGCGGCGCAGCACAAACCGACGACACCGCCCACGAAGCCGAGCAGCAACGCCTCCAGCAGGAACGCCGCGAGCACGTTCACCCGCTTGAAGCCGAGCGCACGCAGCGTCCCGATCTCCGACACGCGGTTCGCCACCGACGCGTACATCGTGATCATCGCGCCGATCATCGCCGCGATCGAGAAGATGATCGACAGCGTCAGCCCCAGAATGTTGATGAACGTGGAGAGCGCCTTCGACTGGTCGCTGTAGAACTGGCGTTCGCGCTTCGCCTGATCGGCGAGCCGGGGATCGACGTCGATGTCCGCCGAAAAGCGCTCGAAGCGATCGCTGCGCGCAAGCCGCAGCACCATCGATGAAAAAGCCGAGCGCCGGAACGACTGCATCAGCTGGTCGACGTCGCCCCAGATCTCAGAGTCGAACCCGCTGCCACCGGCGTCGAAGCGGCCGACGACGGTCCAGTCGCGCTGGGCGAAACGCAAATGCTCACCGACGCGCGTCCCGCTGAAACCCTTCGCGATGCTGCTGCCAACCACGATCTCCGACGACCCGGGCTTGAACATGCGCCCTTCCACCAGCCTGACCTGCGGCCGCAGGGCGAGTCCGAGCGGCGAGACGCCGCGTATGACCACATTCGACAGCCGCTCGGAGCCGATCTTCGCGAGCGAGATCAGCACCACGGTTTCCTTCGACGCGAGCGGCCGGCCGTCGGTGCCCATCGCCACCGACGGATGCATCTCCATCACGTTCGCCTGATTGCGCTCGATCGCGCTCTGCACCTCGGTCTCGGCGCCTTTGCGGATCACGACCACGTTGTCCTCTTCGCCGGTGGAAACGAGCGTCTTCTGCAAGCCCGCGTCGAGCATCAGCACGGTCGCGAACACGAAGACCACCAGTGCGAGGCCACCCGCCGTGAGGAGCGTCGTGAGCCGACGGGCCCACAGGTTGCGTGCGACATACGCGAGTGGAATCGCCATCGCCGCCCCTAGCCGATGGCCCGCAGGCCTTCGACGATCCGCACCCGCGCCGCCTGCACCGCCGGCACGATGGCGGCGGCGAGCGCCACCACGAGCGCGCAGGCCGCCTGCAAAGCGATTGTCTGCCCCGAGACCCGGAACACGGGGAACACGCCGCCCGTCGCCTGCTTGAAGAAACTCGCGGCTGGCGGCGTCGCGAGAATGCCGAGGCCGCCGCCGATCGTGCAGATGACGATCGACTCCCCGAAGACGAGCAGCCCGAGGAACGCCGGGCCGAAACCGAGCGCCTTGAGCGTCGCGTATTCGGTCGTGCGTTCGCGTGCGCTCATCGCCATCGCGTTGGCTATCACTGCCATGATGATGAGGATCACCACATACGAAACGACGCGGATCGCCGCGATGATCTGGTTCGACATCGCGACGAACCCCAACTGGAATGCCTGCTCCGTTTCGGTGAGTGTCTCGGCAAGCGAATTCCTGAAAACGCTGTCGACGCGGCGCGAGACTTCTGCCGCTTCATCGGGGTTCGCCACGCCCAGCACGTATATGCCGACCTGATCGGCGCGGCGTGGTGTCGTCTTGCGCACGCTTTCGTTCAGGTAGTCCCAGTGAAAGATGAGCTGGCGCGTGATCGTCGACTCGTCGCGCCCGTCGAGAATGCCGCGCACCACGAATTCCCAGGTGCCGGGAAAGATCGTGCCCTTGATCGGGATCACGTCGCCGACCTTGAAGCCGAACTGCGTCGCCAGTTGCCGGCCGATCAGGCAGCCCTTGCGGTCGCGGAGGTAGTCCGCGCGCTCGCTGGCACGCAGGATGAATTCCGGATACAGGTCAAGATAGTTGTCCGACACGGCGAACTGCGCGAAGAAGTTCTTCGGATCGCGATAGACGCCGCCGAACCAGTTGGAACGCGCAACCGTCGTCACGCCCTCGACGCCACGGATGCGGTTCTCATAGCTGAGCGGCAGCGGAAACACGAGCGAGATCGCGTTGCGCGTCACGAGCCGCGCATTCGACGCCGCCGCCGCGCCCGCGTACCACGCGTCCACGACCGTGTGCAGCAGGCCGTAGGCCAGCACCGCGATGGTCAGGCCGAGCACGGTCAGCGTCGTGCGCAGCCGGTGGCGCAGCGCGTTGCGGGTGATCAGCTTGACGAGGTACATGACGTCGGCTCAGTTCCGGCCTGCATCGATCAGCTCCCCTTTCTCCAGATGCACGAGCGCCCGCGCGGCTCCAGCGGCGTGGGCATCGTGCGTCACCATGATGATCGTCTTGCCGAGTTCGCGATTCATCCGCTGCAGCATCGAGAGTACGTCGGAGGCGGAGGCGCGGTCGAGATCGCCGGTCGGCTCGTCGGCGACGATCAGCTTCGGATCGGTGATCAGCGCGCGGGCAATCGCGACGCGCTGTTGCTGGCCGCCTGAAAGTTCCGACGGGTAATGGCTCATGCGGTCGCCCATGCTTACCATGTCGAGCACCATCTCGACGCGCTCGCGCCGTTCGCGGCGCGTGAGGCGCGTGAGCATCAACGGCAGTTCGACGTTCTCGAACGCGTTCAATACCGGCATCAGGTTGTAGAACTGGAAGATGAAACCGATATGGGCCGCGCGCCAGTCCGCGAGCGCCGCCTCGCCGAGCCGCGCGATGTCGAGGCCCGCGACGCGCAGCTCGCCGCTGTCCGGCCGGTCGATACCCGCGATCAGGTTCAAGAGCGTGCTCTTGCCCGATCCCGACGGCCCCATCAGCGCGATGAAATCGCCCTCGGCGATTTCGAGCGTGATGTCGGTCAGGACCGGCACGAGCTGCACGCCGCGACGGTACGACTTCGCGACATGGCGTATCTCGACGAGCGGCGTCGTACTCATGCTATTTCTTCGCCACGGAAACGCGCGCGCCGTCGCCGAGCTTTTCGCCGGGCGAGAGCACGAGCAGTTCGCCCGGCTTCACGCCTTCCACCGCGACGAGTTCGCCGATCTTCGCGCCCGGTGTGACCGGCGTCTCGTGCACGCGGTCGTCCTTGACGACGTACACCACCTGACGTCCATTGCGCGCGACGACGGACGAAGCCTGCACCGCGACCACCGGCTTCTCCTCGTTTGGCGGCACCGGTTTCGATAGAAACGCGATCTTCGCGCTCATGTCGGGCAAGACGCGCGGGTCGCGCTCGACGAAACGCACCTTCACCAGGACCGTCGCCTTCGAGCGGTCGACGGTCGGCACGATGCGCGAGACGCTGCCGGTGAGCCGCAGCTCCGGCAGCGCGTCGAGCTGGATCTCGCACGGCGCGCCCACGCCGATCTTCGAGATGTTCGACTCCGCCACGTCCGCCTCGACTTCGAGCGTCTCCATGTCGGCGATGGTCACCACCGCGCCCTTGCTGTCCGACGCCGACGAAAACGGCGTGATGTTGTCGCCGACGTTGGCGTGCTTTTCGAGCACGACGCCGTTGAACGGCGCGCGGATCAAGGTCTGGTCGACCGCGACCTGCGCCGCGCGCGCGTTCGCCTCCGCCGATGCGATGGCAGCGCGGTCGCTGTTGATCGACGCCCTCGCCTTGTCGTAGCGGGCGCGGTCCGAGTCGTACTGCGCGGCGGGGATGGCGCCCTGCGGCGCGAGGATGAGCGAGCGGCGCAGGTTGGCTTCGGCGTCCTTCATCTCGGCGTACTGCAGATCGAGGTTGGCGCGCGCCACGTTCACCTGCGCGAGCGCCTGGGCAAGCGACGCCTCCACGTCCCGGCTTTCGAGCCGCGCGATCACTTCGCCCTGTTTGACGACGGAGCCTTCGAGCACGCCGAGCCATTCGACGCGCCCCTGTGCCTTCGACGCGACGGCCGCCTTGCGCTGCGGCACGACGTAGCCTGTGGCATTGAGCAGCGTGTAGTTTTGCGACGGATAGACGGACGTGACGGTGGCCGTTTCGACGGCTTGCGGGCTCGTGAGCCTGAAGGCGATGCCGAGCGCGATGAGAAGGATCGCCGCGATGACGGCGTAACGGAGCCAGCTGCGCCGGCGCCGCGGCACGGCCGCGGAGGGCGACCGGTCGATTTTCAGTTTATCGAGATTGTGATCAGCCAATTTCGGGGCCTTGCGCCCGCGGCCGGTCACTTTGATGAAGCGTCATGCAGTAACGCCGGACGATCAGCGACCGTCCGGCTCGTGGCGCCGTGTACGGGGCCCTCAGTATAGCGCCGCGTCGTGCGTGCGCCTTGACTTAAGCGGACGTTGCACTACGGGTTCGATCCCTCGTCCGCCGGGTCCGACGGCGGCGCGAGCGACACGACGTTCACGATCCCCTGCCGCGCCATCTTCGCGTACGGGCAGAACCGCTCGGTGCGGCGCACGAGTTCCTCCGCGACCGCGCGCTCGACGCCCGGCAGATAGATGCGGACGTCGGCGGTCAGCGTGTAGAGACCGTCGACGGGATCGCGCCCGAACGTGACCGAAGCCTCAACTTTCGCGTCCGGAATCGGGATGCCTGCTCGCGCCGCGAGCAGGCTCAGCGCCCCATGAAAGCACGCCGCATAGCCCGCCGCGAAGAGCTGCTCCGGGTTGGTCCCACCGCCCGGGCCGCCGAGCGCGTCCGGAAGTCGGAGGTCGACTTCGAGGTTGCCGTCGTCGGAGCGCGCAACGCCCGACGCCCGGCCGTGCTCCGCGTCGCCGCCCGTCACGCTGACTGTCGTCGAATAGAGGCCGTGGAAGTCGGGTCCGTAATACTTGTCGAGCAGCGTGAGCGGCGGCGGGACCAGTGGTTTCATCGCGCAGATGCCTCGTGACGATGGCGCTCAGTGCGCCGCCGCGTGCGACCGGCAGAACCAGTCGTCGAGCGTCACGGCGCCCAGACGCGCACCCGCGTCGGGAACGAGCGTGTCGTCCTTCAGGAGCGCGCCGAAATAGCGCGCGCCAGTGTCCGCGACCACTTTGCGCGGATCGTTCGTCCCGGCGAGGAACCGCTGGATGAGATCGGTCAGGCGCACCTTGTCCGGCCCCGCCACCTCGACCACGCCGTTGACCGGCGCCCCGAGCGACAGGTCGGCGACCGCGAGCGCGACATCGTCCGATGCGATCGGCTGGATGTACACGGGCGCGAGCCGCACGGACCCGCCGTCGGTGCCTGATTGCGCGATATTGCCGATGAATTCCAGGAACTGCGTCGAGTGAATGACGGTGTAGGGGATGCCGGACGCGCGGATCAGCTTCTCTTGCGCGATCTTGCCGCGGAAGTAACCGCTTTCCGCGAGCCGGTCCGTGCCGACGACCGAGAGCGCCACGTGATGCGTCACGCCGGCCCTGGCTTCGGCGGCGAACAGGTTCCGGCCGGAAGCCTCGAAGAATTCGAGCACGGCTTTATCTTCGAACGACGGCGAATTCGCCACGTCGATCACCACTTGCGCGCCGGCCAGCGCGGCATCCAGACCTTCGCCCGTGACCGTGTTCACGCCCGACGCCGGCGAAGCCGCCAGCGCCTCGTGTCCGCGCGCACGCAGTTCGCTGACGACCTTGCTGCCGATGAGGCCGCTACCGCCGATGACTACGATCTTCATGATGTTCCCTTGATGGTGAGGTCCGGCTTCCTGCGCGTGCCGGTTATGAGTCGATTGCAGGATGCGCGCCCGGCATCCTGGCGCACTGCCCGAAGGGCCGCGATTCGCGCGGCTTCGGCATGGATCGAATGGTAGGCGCGCGGGCGGCGCGGCAGTAGCCTCGCGCTGGGACGCGCGGTGTTGCCGTCAGCGCATCAATTGGTGCACCGGTCAGCGCGCAGCCTGCACCGGCAGCGTGGACAGGCAGTCCAGATCGAGCGCGCGCGTACGCTCCGTCATGTAGTCGACGAATACGCGGATTCTCGCGGGCAACTGCCTGCGGCTCAGGTAACACACGTAGTGGCCGCGATCGTCCGGCGCATGCTGCGCGAGACACGCGACGAGCCGTCCGTCGCGCAGTGCGTCGCACGCCTGGTAGGCCGCGAGCTGCGCGACGCCCTGTCCTTCCAGCACCGCCTGCAGCACGAGGTCGGCGTCGTTGAAGGTCGCGAATGCATGAGGCGTCATCTTCTGCGGATGGCCGCTCACCTTGAACTCCCAGTCGGCGACACGGCCCGACGCCATCCGGAAATTGATGCAGCGATGCTCCGCGAGCGCCTCGACGCTGCGCGGCAGGCCATGTTCGCGCGCGTACGCAGGCGTAGCGCAGACAAGCAGCTGCATCGGGATCAGTTGCCGCGCGACCACCTGGCTGTCTTCCATGCGCCCGTCGCGCAATGCCACGTCGACGCGGCCCGACGTGAAATCGGGCGGACCGTCGTCGAGCGACAGTTCCAGCGCGATCTCGGGATACGCCTCATGAAAGCCGCGCAACAGCGGCGCGACGACCTTGCGGCCAAAGCCCGTCGTCGACGCGATGCGCAGCTGGCCGCGCGGCGGTCCGTTGCGCAGCTCGCGCATGTCCTCGATCGCCTGGACGATGCGCTCCACGCCCGGATGACAGTTGCGGTAGAAGAGTTCGCCTTCGCGCGTGAGTGACGTGCTGCGCGTGGTTCGAAGGAAGAGGCGCGCGTCGAGCTGCGCTTCGAGCTTCTGCACGTTGCGGCTGACCGCCGAGCGGCCGATGCCGAGCCGGTCGCTCGCCTTCGCGAAGCTGCCTTCGTCGGCGACGGCAAGGAACGCGACGACGCCCGCATAGCTCGTCGCGAAACTGCTGGCGAGTGCATCGGCGGCGCCCGCGCGGGACGTGGAAGCGAGGTTTTCAGCGAGGGTGTCGGGCATGGAAGTGCTTTTCGAAGTGTCCATGTCCGACTAGACGTTCGAGCCGCGCATCCTGTGACATCGTCCCCGTGATTTTTTTGGAGCGATCGCTACTTCACGGGCGTCAGCACCGGCGCGCCCTTGTTTTTCAGCAGCAGGACGATGAACTTTGCTGGTTTCGTCGTGCTGGCGTTGCGGCCGACCGTGTGAATATCGTTCGGGCCTTCGTAGAAGGTCTGGCCGGGCTTCAGGGTGACTTCCTTGCCGCCTTTCACCTGCATCACGATTGTTCCTTCCAGTACATAGATAAAACCGTGCGCGTCGTGCCGATGCACCGGGTCCACGCCGCCCGGCGGATAGACGACCTCGATCATCAGCGCTTCCTTGCCGGGATAGTCCGGCAGCGCCTGCGTCATCAGCGGCGTGACGACGGCGTCCGGCGCCGCCAGCGCGGGTCCGGCGAGCGACGCCGCGCAGAGAAGCATCGCCGCTCGGGTTTTAGTCAGGCTGAACATGATGTGTCCTCGATGGTGGCCGCGCTGCGGGGCCAGTTTGTCTGCGGCACGCGAAGACCGGGCGCGACGCGCGTCCGGCGCCGCGTGCGCCTTCGACTTATTGCAGCCCTGCCTTGTCGAGCCCGAACACCTTGTCCGACGAGCCCGGCACGGTCCTGAACGCGACATTCGCGCGATTCCAGCCGTTGATCGCCATCACTTCGAAGGTGAGGTCGGAGAGTTCCTTCTCCGAAAACTGGGTGCGCACGCGCTCGTAGAGGTCATCGGGCACGCCGGCTTCCGGAATTCGCGTCAGCACTTCGGTCCACGCGAGCGCGGCGCGTTCGCGTGGACCGAAGAGCGTCGATTCGCGCCAGATCGCGACATGATGCAGACGCAGTTCGCGCTCGCCGTGCAGTTTCGCTTCTTTCACATGCATGTCGACGCAGAACGCGCAGCCGTTCATCTGCGACGCGCGGATCTGCACGAGATCGATGATCGATTGCTCGATGGCCGCTTCCTTCATCCGGTTACTGAATTCAAGAAATTTCTTGAACAGTTCCGGGGATTGTTGAATGTAGTTGAGTCGCTGAGTCATGATTTCTCCGTGCGATTAGGACAGACAGCCCCCTTTCGTTCGGGGCGTCGCTGGCGGCGAAGCGCCGCACGGAAACCATCGTAGAGTTGGCGGACCGGCGCCGGTAGACCCGCCGAAGTGCTCACGCTATTGCCTGCGCGGCACCAATCGCGCCCGTCATGCGTTGACGCGTGTCGCTGTGCATCGCCCCTTCAGCCGCCGACCGCCGTCGCGATGCGCGCGAGCTTGTCGGGATTGCGCTGCACGTGCACGCGCACGATGCGCACGCCGTCGGTTTCGTAGGATTGCGCGGATTCCAGCTTGCCCTCGATGAAACGCAGCAGCGCCCACTGCCCGTTGAGCAGCGCGAGTTCGACGCGCACCGCGTCGCCATAGCGCAGCCTCGCGGCAAAGAAAAGCTGCGCGATGCGCCGACCGCCTTCGAGCGGCTTCGGGAAGCTCGGCACCTGGCCGCCGCCGTCGCCGATCAGCACGGCATCGTCGGCGAGCAGCGCATGGATCGCTGCGAAATCGCCGCGAGAAAGCGCCTGCGCGAAATCCTGCAGCAGGTTCCGGTGGATGTCGCGCGAAACCGTGGCGCGCGGTCGCGCGTCGCGCAACTGCGTCTTCGCGCGGCTCACGAGCTGGCGGCACGCGGCCTCGCTCTTGCCGATCGCGCTCGCCACTTCGTCGTAGCCGGCATCGAACACTTCGCGCAGCAGGAAGGCGGCGCGCGCCTCCGGGCTCAGGCGCTCCAGCAGCACGAGGAACGCCACCGAGACGTCGTCGGCGCGCTCCGTCATCTCTTCCGGCGTGGCGGGCGATTCGCTGTATTCGGGCTCGGGCAGCCAGATGCCGGCGTAGTGTTCGCGCTGGATCTTCGCGGCGCGCAAGCGGTCGATGGAAAGGCGCGTCGTCACGGAGACGAGCCAGGCCTCGGCGTTGTGGATGGTTTCGTGCGCGGCCGCATGCCAGCGCAGCCAGACATCCTGCACGACGTCTTCGGCTTCCGCGACCGATCCCAGCATCCGGTACGCGATGGCCTGCAACCGGCGGCGCAGGCGGTCGAAAACGCTCGTGGCATCGTCCATGGTGCGGGCGTCCTCCGTGGCGGCGTGTGGGACAAGCTGATTGAAAGACAATGCTACCGCGCCGCGCCGCCTGCGCACAGATGCTAGCCGACAACCACCCGGTTGCGCCCGTCGCGCTTCGCCCGGTACAACGCGACGTCGGCGGATTCGATCAGACGCTTCGCGCCCTCCTCGTCGTGCGGAGTCTGCGTGACGCCGCCGATGCTCACGGTCAGACGCCCGTGCGACGCGCCCGTGTGCGGCACGCCGAGCGTCTCAACCGCGATGCGAATTTTCTCGGCGAGCAACCGCAGCCCCGGCGCCGATGCACCCGGCAGCACCACGGCGAATTCCTCGCCGCCGAAACGCGCGGCGAGATCGCCGGGCCGCGAAAGGCTCGACTCGATGGTGCGCGCGATTAGCTTGAGTACGTCGTCGCCGGCGACGTGGCCATACGTATCGTTGTACGACTTGAAGTTGTCGACGTCGATCATCAAGAAGCCGAGCGTCGCGCCGTCGCGCATCGCGCGCCGCCATTCGGCGCTTACATAGTCGTCGAGGCGCCGACGGTTCGAAAGTCCCGTCAGCCCGTCCGAATTCGTCAGGCGCTGCAGTTCCAGATTGGTCGCGAGCAGATGCTGCTGCGACTGCCGCAACGCGCGATACGCCTCGTCGCGCTGCAGCAGGTTCAGGTACGAGCGCGAGTGATAACGGATGCGCGCCACGAGTTCGATCGTATCGGGCAGCTTCACGAGATAGTCGTTCGCGCCCGCCGAGAACGCCGCGCTCTTGATGCGCGGCTCTTCCTTCGTCGACAGCACGATGATCGGAATGTCGCGCGTCGCCGGATGTTCGCGGTACTGGCGCACGAGCGTGAGACCGTCGACGCCGGGCATCACCAGGTCCTGGAGGATCACCGTCGGACGCGTTTCGCGCACGACGCGCAACGCATCCTCGGCATTCGCACAGTAATGGAGATCGATGTCCGGCTGCTCGACGAGCGCGCGGCGCAACGCCTCGGCGATGATCGCCTGATCGTCGACGAGCAGCACCATCACCGGGCATTCGGCGGCCGGCGGCGCATTCAGCGCGGCGGCGAGCAGATCGGCGACGGCGCGCTCGTCCGCGAGCGCGCGTGCGCCCGCCCGTTCGAGGCTGGACGCCGCGGCGCCCGCCGCACCTGCATTCGCTATCGCGCGTCTCGCGCGTTCGGCGAGCGGGTCGGGATTGGTATGTTCCATTGAGGCGTCCTCTGTCGTTATGTGTGGTCAGCCGGCGGTACGAAATCCACCGGCGACGGCCCCGGCGATGGCATCGGCAATGCGCGGCAGCGGCAGGATCCGGACCGCCGCGTTCAGCGCCGCCGCCGCTTTCGGCATGCCGTAGACGGCGCTCGTCGCTTCGTCCTGCGCAATCGTGTGACAGCCCTTCGCGCGCATTGTCTTCAGGCCGATGGCGCCGTCGCGGCCCATGCCGGTCAGCAGCACGCCGAGCGCGCGTCCGCTCCAGCGCGCCGCCACGCTCTGAAAGAACACGTCGACGGACGGCCGGTACGGCATCTCCACCGGCTCGGCCGTGTAGCCGAGACGGTTCGCCGCCGCGAAGTGCAGGTGATCGTTGGTGGCGGCGAGCAGCACGGTGCCCGCGGTGGGAATGTCGCCCTCGCGAGCGATGCGCACCGGCAGCTTCGACTGCGCGTCGAGCCACTGGGCCATGCCTTCGGCGAAGGCCCGGTCGACGTGCTGCACGATCACGATCGCCGCCGCGAAGCTGGCCGGCAGGCCGCCGAGCACGGTGGCGAGCGCAGCGGGGCCGCCCGCCGATGCGCCAATCGCAATGAGCCCGCAGCCGGCGGCCGCACGCGGCACGATGGCCGCCGGCGCCGCGCCACGCGCCGAGGCGAGCCGCGCGCCGATCTGGTCGATCTTCGCGATCAACGCGGCCGCGCCGCGGCGCGCGTCGGCGCCCGCGAGCGTCGGGGTATCGACGGCATCGAGCGCGCCCGCGCCCATCGCTTCATAGACGCGCCACGCGTTCGCGCCAACATCGACGGTCACGACGAGAATCGCGCATGGCGCGCGCGCCATGATGCGCCGCGTCGCCTCGATGCCGTCCATCTTCGGCATTACGAGGTCCATCAGCACGACGTCCGGCGTCTGGCCGACGCAGTAGTCGAGCGCCTCGCCGCCGTCCTGCGCGACCCAGGCAATCTCCAGGTCGGGCCGCGAATCGAGCGCGCGCCGCAGCGCCTCCACGGCGAGCGGCATGTCGTTGACGATGCCGATTTTCATCGCGGCTTCCTTGCTTGCGTCATGACCTCGCCTCGCCGATCAGATCGCGCACCGCGTCGAGCAGCGTCTGGTCATGGAAGCTGCCCTTTGCGAGGTAATAGTCGGCGCCCGCGTCGAGCCCGCGCTGGCGGTCTTCCGGGCGATCCTTGTACGAAACGATCATCACCGGCAGGTTCGCGAGCTGCGCGTCGCGCCGGATCAGCGCGACGAGTTCGATGCCGTCGAGGCGCGGCATGTCGATATCGGTGATCACGAGGTCGAAGCGCTCGCCGCGCACGGCGTTCCAGCCGTCCATGCCATCGACCGCGATCGTCACGTCGTAGCCGCGCGAGGCGAGAAGCTTTCTTTCCAGCTCGCGCACGGTGAGCGAATCGTCGACGACGAGCACGCGCTTCGCCACGGTTTCGACACGTGCCGCCCCCACGCCGACGCGCCCGATCTCGCCGCCCGCGACGAGCTTCTCGACCGAGCGCAGCCAGTCGTCGAGATCGGCGATCAGGAGCGGGTCGCCGTTTTCCATCAGCGCGCCCGCCGCGACGTTGCGCACCTTGCCGAGGCGCTTGTCGAGCGGCTGCACGACGAGCATGCGCTCGCCGAGAAAGCGGTCCACGACGACGCCGTAGCTCGTCGCACCCTGCCCGATCACGACGACGTTCAGCATGTCGCCCGCGGCGTCGAAAGTACCCGCCTGCAGCACCTGATGCGCGGTGACAAGACCGAAGCGGCGGCCGTCGAAGGAAAAATGCTGATGGCCTTCGAGCGTGTCGATCTCGCTCGCAGGCAGCACCAGCGTGCGCACGACGTGCGCGAGCGGCAACCCGTAAGGCTCGCCCGCGACTTCGACGATCAGGCTGCGGATCACCGAGAGCGTCAGCGGCAGTTGCAGCAAAAAGCGCGTCCCTTCGTGCGCCTGCGCATCCGGAATCACGCGCACGCTGCCTCGCATCTGGCGCACCGCGTCCTGCACGGCATCGAGCCCGACGCCGCGGCCCGACACATCGGTGACGGTATCGCGCATCGAGAAGCCGGGCAGGAACAGGAACTCCAGCAGTTCGGCATCGGAGAGCCGCCCGGCCGTCGCCTCGCTCGCCAGGTCCTTGCGCACGACAGCGCGCCGCAACGAATCGATGTCGATGCCGGCTCCGTCGTCGGTCACGCTGATGAAGAGCGATCCCGCGCTGTGGCGCGCTTCGAGCGTGATCGTGCCTTCAGCGGGCTTGCCGAGCGCGCGGCGCATCTCCGGCGACTCGATGCCGTGATCGACCGCATTGCGCAGCAGATGGCCGAGCGGGCCGTCGAGCATGTCGAGGATGTCGCGGTCCACCTGCGTCGTCTCGCCGACGATCACGAGCCGCACTTCCTTGCCGAGCGAGCGCGCGACGTCGCGCACCATCCGCGCAAAGCCGCCGGTTGCGTCGACGAACGGGCGCATGCGGCATTCGAGCGCTTCATCGTAGAGTTGCTGCGACAGATGCGTCGAGCGGCGGTCGAAGTTTTCGAGTTCCGCAAGACGCTCGCTCATCTGCCGGTGCGCTTCCGCGGACAGATGGCGCACTTCGTCGAGCGCAGCGCGGGCGCGCGGATCAAGTTGCTCGAACGCGGGCGTATCGGCGAGCGTTTCGTGCAGGCGTTCGAGCGCGCGGCTTGCTTCGCGCTGGATGCGCTTCACGCGCAGCATCGATTCGGCGAAGGGCTTGAGCCAGCGCGACTCGACCAGCGATTCTCCGGAATGGCTCAGAAGCCGGTCGAGCGTGTCGGCGCGCACGCGCAGCATGCGCGGGCCCGAAGCCTGGACGAGAGCCGCCAATGGCTCGGGCCACGCCTGCGCGGGTTCATCGATCGCGAGCGGCGCTGGCTCATCTGCGTAGTCGGCAAGTCGAAGATCGAATTCAGGCAGCGGCGCGTCTTCATTCCCCGCGAGCCGCGCATTCAACGAACCCACGAACGCATCGACATCGCGTTCCAGTTGCGTCTCATCGGCCTGCCCGATCTGCGCGATCAGGTCTACACCGCGCAACAGCATGTCGATGTAGACCGCGTCGAGCGTCACGCGGTCTTCCTGCGCCGCGACGAAGCAATCCTCGATCGCATGCGCGAGCGTCACGCCGACCTGCACGCCGACCACGCGCGCCGCGCCCTTGAGCGAATGCGCCGCGCGCATGCACGCTTCGAGCGTGACCGGGTCGCGCGGCGCGCGCTCCAGCGCGAGCAGGCCATCGGAGAGAATCTGCGCCTGCTGGCGAGCCTCCTCGCGATACAGTTCGAGCAGTGCCGGCGGAATGGCGTTGCTGCTCGTCATGTCAGGCTCCGGTTCAGCGTATCGAGGAGGCGGTCGGCGTCGAGCAGGCCGACCGTCGCGCCCTTGAACCCGACCACCGCCTGCGCATGCGAAGCCGCGTGATGCGCAAGCGTCGCCGGAACCGGCTGGAAGTCGGCGCGCCTGAAGCGATGCACGCCGTCGACGGCATCGACCGGGAAGACGATCGGGCCGTCGTCGTCACTGTCGGCAGCGCCTGTCTTCGCCTGTCGCTCGACGACGAGCAGCCGCGCCAGTTCGCGCGCATCGACGGCATGGCGCGAGCCTGCGTTTGCGCTTGTGTTCACGTTCGCGTTCGCGCCGCGCGGGCCCGCATCGGCCTGCACGGCCTCGATGCCGAAGAGCCGCGCCAGCGAAACGCACACGACGAGCCGTCCGCGCACGTTCACGACGCCGAGCACCGCGCGGTGCCTGCGGTGCGGAAGCGAATGAATCGGACGCAGTTGCGCGACCTGGCGGAAGATCGCGGTCGGCAGGCCGAGCCATTCCCCGCCGATGCGAAACACGAGACACGACACGGTGTCCGCGCCCTGCTTTTGCTCGTCGCTCGCGGTGCTGACGAGCGGTGTCGGCAGGATGTCGGCGGCTGTCTGCACTTCGACGCGATCCAGCACGCGCGCGGCGGCCGCGTCGTGCACGGGACAGTTGCGGCAATGGATATGTTCCGCGAGCTTCGGGCACGAGAGATCGCCGCGCACGCCGATGCGGTTCCAGCAGTCGTCGATGGCTGCGGGCAGGCTCGCGCCAGGCATGATGTGGAGGCGGTCGTTCATCGCGGCCTCGCTTCGAGCCGCGCGGCGCGCGCGAGCAGAAGGCCGGCGCCGGCGGCATCGCCGTCCAGTTGCAGGAGCGCGGCGAGATGCGTCAGCGCCTCGCGATGCGACGGGTCCAGATACAGCGCGCGCTTGTAGTGACCGCGCGATTCGGCCGGCTCGCCGCGCGCATCGGCGATCACGCCAAGCAGGTAGTAGGCATCGGCGCTCGATGCATGCGCTTCGAGATAACGTCGCGCGGCGGCGGCGGCGGACGCGAGGTCGCCGGCATCGGCGAGGGCGCGCGCCTCTGCGAGGGTCGAGTCTCCGGCGGCGGGCGTTACGGGCGAAGCCGTCGCAGCATGCGGCAAGAATGCAGGCGGGACGATGCGTATCGCCAAAGCCGCTTTCGCGCCTGCGCCGGGCTTTGTCGTCCACGGCGACGCGTCGAGCGGCTTGAGCGTCCCGCTCGTCAGATTGCGATCAGGCCATGCACCGGCGATGCGAGCCGTCGTGTTCCATGCAGAGAGCGCGAGAGGTGCAACAGGCGCTGGCGCCCGCACTTCCCTGCTAGTCGTCCCGATACCCCGCCGAAAGGCGAATGCCAGCGGAATCTTCGCGGAACTCATGCCTTCGCGCATCAGGAGACCGGTCTCGGCGGGACCGACGAACATCACGCCGCCCTCTGCGAGCAGCGCGTCGAGCACGCGCAGTGCGGCGCTCTGCGTCTCCGGGTCGAAATAGATCAGCACGTTGCGGCAGAACAGGAAATCGAAACGCTCGAACGCGTGCGGATCGAGTTGCAGCAGGTTCGCCTGCGTGAAGCGCACGCGCCCCGCGATGGCCGCGCTCAGGCGCCAGCCGTCCTGCGTGCGCTCGAAATGCCGCTCGCGAAAACCGCGAAACGCCTCTGCGTGGCCGCGAAACGCATTGCGCCCGTACTGCGCGCGCCGCGCGAGTGCGAGCGCCGCCTCGCTCACGTCAATCGCGTCGATTGAAAAGCGCTCCGGCGCAATGCCCGAGTCGGTCAGCGCCATCGCAATCGAATACGCCTCTTCGCCCGTCGAGCAGGGCAGGCTCAGCACGCGCACCGGCCTCGACGGCTCGTCGTGAAGGCGCAGCCGCGCGAGGCGCGTGAGCGCGGCGAACGCCTCGGCATCGCGGAAAAACCACGTCTCCGGCACGACGACCGCTTCGATCAGGTCCTGCAGGCGTTCGGAGTCGGCGTTGACGGCGTGCCAGTAGTCGTCGAGCGTCGCGCCGTTCGCACGATCGTCACGCTCGCGCCACGCCGTGAAGCATTCGCGCACCGCGCGCACGATCGCGCCCGAGCCGATCGATTCGGCGTCGAGCCCGATGGTCTGGTGCAGCAGGTCAATGAAGCGCTCGGTGAGCGCGTGATCGTGATGGACGTGCGGATGGTTCATGCCGCGCGCTCCGCGAACAGCAGCGCCTGCACGTCATCCGGCAGCAGGTGCTCGATGCGCACCCATTGCAGCAGCCCGTGCTCGTCGTGGGCGAGCGGACCCAGATAACGTGCATGCGGAGTATCGACGCCCGCGTCGCGGAAAGCGGCGGCATCGAGCTTGACGGTGCGCGTCGCGCCTTCCAGCAGCAGGCCGAGCCGCCGCGTTTCGACGCCATGCGCGGTCTGGTGCGGATAGTGCACGAGCGCGAGACGCGTCGAAAGCCGCTCGCGCGTATCACGGCCGAGCGCGAGCGCACTCAGGTCGACGACCGGCACCGGCTCGCTCTCGTAATCCATGATGCCTGCCACCCAGCGCGGCGCGCTTGGCAGCGCCTTCAGTGGCGCGCGCGGCAGCATGCGCTCGATCTGCGCGGTGTCGAGCAGATAACGGTCGGCGTCGAGCGAGAACTGGACAAAGAGCATGATGGTCGGTGTGTCCGCGCTCAGGCCGCGACCTTGAAGCGCGACACGCCGGTGCGCAGCCCGTTCGCGACGTGCGTGAGGTCGTCGATGGCCTGCGTCGACTGGCGCAGCGATTCCGCCGTCTGCTGCGCGGCCTCCGACAACTGGGAGAGCGCCTGCGAAATCTGGTCGGCGCCGGTCGCCTGCGTCTGCATGCCTTCGTTGATCATCACGAAGCGCGGCGCGAGCGTCTGCACCTGATGGATGATCTGCGAAAGCTGCCCGCCCACCTGTTGCACGTCGAGCATGCCGCGCCGCACTTCTTCGGAAAACTTGTCCATGCCCATCACGCCCGCCGCCACCGCCGACTGAATCTCCTTCACCATCTGTTCGATGTCGAAGGTCGCGACGGCGGTCTGGTCCGCGAGACGCCTGATCTCGGTCGCGACGACCGCGAAGCCGCGCCCGTATTCGCCCGCCTTCTCCGCTTCGATCGCCGCGTTCAGCGAAAGCAAATTGGTCTGGTCGGCCACCTTCGTGATGGTTGCGACGACCTGATTGATGTTGCCCGCCTTCTCGTTGAGGATCGCGAGCTTGCCGTTGACCGAGCCGGCCGCGTCCATCACGAGCCGCATGGTTTCCTCCATGCGCGTGAGGCCGCTCTGCCCCGTGCCCGCCAGCGCCGCCGACTGTTCCGCGACGCCTGCCACTTCGTTCATCGTGCGCACGAGGTCGCGCGCGGTCGCAAAGATTTCGCGCGAAGTCGCGCCGATCTCGGTCGTGGTCGCGGCGGTTTCGCTCGCCGTCGCCTGTTGTTCGCGTGCCGTGGCGGCGATCTCGGAGACGGAGGTCGTCACCTGCACCGCCGACTTCTGCGCCTGGCCGACGAGCCCGGTCAGTTCGTCCGTCATGCGGTTGAAGCCCGCTTCGAGCGTGCCGAACTCGTCGCGGCGATCAAGCGAGAGGCGCTGCGTGAGGTCGCCGGTCCGCATCTTGTCGACGACATCGACGAGACGCACCATCGGCACCGTGAGCGCCCTGAACAGCACGAGGCCGAGCACCGCCGCCGCGCCGACCGCAATCAGCATGATGACGATCAGCGTGACCTCGGACTTGCGCACCGACTCGCGGATGCTCGTGACCGATTCCGCATTCGACGCCTGGTTGTGTTCGACGAGCGCGCGCGTCGCCGATTGTCCGGCTTCCCAGACGGGCGTGAGCTTCGTGTTGAAGGTGGCGGTCGCGATCTCTTTCGACACCGCGAGTTCGCGCAGGAGCTGGTCCTGCAGCGGCTCGTAGAGCACGCGCTGGCGCTTGAATTCGTCGAAGAGCTGGCGGTCGCGATCCTCGAAGATGGTCGGGACGTAGGTTTCCATCATGCGGTCGAGCGCGGCACGCGTCTCGGTCAGGCGCTGCGTGTCGCGGCGGACCTGCTCGGGATCGCCGTCGATGAAGACGAGCCGCTGCGTCACCGTGTAGTTCTCGAACCAGGTCGCGCGCATGTCGGTCGAGAGCGCGAAGCCGATCATCGTGTCTTCCTGCAGGCTCTTCGCGTCGCGGTCGATGCCGTTGAGCAGCGAGTAGGAGAGCGCCGCCATCGCGAGCATGAGGGCGAGGATGATGCCGAAGCTCGCGAGGATTCGCTGTCGAATGGTCAATCGGTTCACGCTGGGTGCCTCGCTTTATGGCTCGTTGTACGGCTTGCCGGGTGCTTCGGGACGGCGCGCCCGCACTGCGCGGGCACATCATGGTTGCGGCGGATGCGCGTTATCCCGCGGCGCGCGCTGTGCGCGCAAATCGCGACGCGGGAATGGGCGCAAGGCCGGGAATACGACGCTTGCTCTTTCTGCGAGCATGACGACAGTCTCGCAGTTGCGTCGCCAAACCCGAGCGCCGAACAGACGCAGATTTAGCCACCTGTTTCGCGATTTGAAGGCGGGAGGGTGTTGCTATCGTGGGTGCAGGTCACGATGGGCGCAGTGCGCGCCCATCGGTTGGGGATGACGTGTGAATGCGCGATCGCGCCCGCGGCGGGATTGGCGAAGAAGGTTGGTGGCTCGTCGGCCGGTCAGTGCGCCGTCGCCGGGCCTTCGGCATGACGCACGGCCTTGCCGCCCGCCAGGCAGACGACGAGCGCCGCCGCCAGCAGCACGCACAGGGCGAGCCGCAAGCCGACGAAACCCGCGCCGAGCCCGATCAGCGGGGGGCCCACGAGGAATCCGGCATAGCCCGCCGTCGCCGCCATCGACACGCCGATGGCCGGCGTCGCGGTCGAGCGTCCGGCGGCGCTGAAGATCACCGGCACGATGTTGGCAAGCCCGATGCCGACCAGCCCGAAGCCCACGCAGGCCGTGACGACGTTCGGCAAGCCCAGCACGAGCGCGAGCCCCGCCGTCGCGACGAGCCCGCCTGTCGCGACCACCATCGATGGACCGAAGCGCCGCACCGACACATCGCCGACGATCCGGCACGCCGCCATCGAAAGCGCGAACGCGGAGTAGCCGAGCGCGGCGATGCTCGCATCGCCGCTCAGGACCGAGCGCAGGAAGACGGCGCTCCAGTCGGCTACCGCGCCTTCCACCATCATGCATAGAAACGCGAGCCCCGCGAGTTTCATCACCCCGCCGCTCGGCAGCGCGAACCCCGGCGCGGGCTTGGTCGTGCGCGGTCCCTCCTCGCGCAGCGCGAGCGCGGCGGCCGCGAGCATCAACGCCGCGATGAACACGTCCGGCAGCGCCAGCCCGCCGAAAACGCCCACGCCCGCTTTCTGGAGCATCGCGCCGGTCGCGGCGCCGAGCAGGCCGCCCGCGCTCCACCCCGCGTGAAACGACGACATGATCGGCGAGCGCCATTGCGCCTCGATTGCGCTGGCGTGGCCGTTCATCGAGACATCGAGCGCGCCGTTGGCAGCTCCGAGCACAACGAGCACCGCGCACAGCGACACGAGGTTCGGCATCAACGCTGGCAGCGGCAGCGCGACGACGAACGCCGCCGCGAGCAGCGCGGTGGCGCGGCCGCTGCCGAAGCGGGGTGCGAGCTTGCCGGCGAGCGGCATCGCGATGATCGCGCCGAGTGCGAACGCAAAGAGCGCGAAACCGAGTTCCGTGTCGCTGAGCGCAAGGCTTTCCTTGATGCGCGGCACTTCCACGGCCCAGGCGCCGATCCCGAATCCGTTGCCGAGGAAGACGGCGAGCGTCGCAATGCGCTCGCGAACGAGACTCACGGGCCGCGTCATGCCGATGCCTCCATCACGTTGCCGCAGGCCGCCCGAAGCTGCGCGAGCCGCTCGGCGGAAAGACCGGCTTCGACGATCAGACAATCCACCGCCGACGCCGGCGCGACCACGAACGGCGCGGCCGTCATCAGCTTTTCCGATGTCGCCGCGATCGCGACGACGCCGCTCGCCTTCACCATCGCGCGCTTGAGCTCGGCCTCCTCGGCGTCGAAAGCGGCGACGCCTTCAGCCGGATCGAGCGCGCACGCGCCCAGAAAACAGACGTCGGCGCGGATCTGCTGGATCTGCAGGAGCGCCGTGGCACCCGTTGTGCCGGCCGAGCGCGCATCGACCCGGCCGCCGATCAGGATCACGTCGAAACCGGGCCGGTCGAGCAAACGCGCGCACGCCTGCGGCGAATTCGTCACGACGGTCAGATTCGCGTCGTCCGGCAGCGCGTTTGCGATCGCGATGTTCGTCGAGCCGGAATCGAGCAGGACGACCTGACCCGGCTTGACGATCGACGCAGCGGTCGCGGCGAGGCTCGCCTTCCTGTCGACGGCCTCGCGCATGCGGTCCGACGCGCTGCGGTCGGCTGGCGACGCGCGCAACGCGCCGCCGTACACGCGCTTGCAGTGTCCCGCGTCCGCGAGATCGCGCAGATGGCGGCGAACCGTGTGCTCGGAGGTGCGCAGTTCCGCCGCCAGTTCCGACGCCAGCACGCGGCCATGCGTGCGCAGCCGGTCCAGAATCAGCCGTTCGCGTTCGTCGGGGAGAAGTCCGTCGAGTGCGTCTTGTCGTGTCCGTTGCATGTTCGGTTCTGCTCGGTGGCGCTCGTCATTCGATACAAACGATCATTAACGGGCACAACATAGCACAATCGATCAACGGCGACAACGCAAATGAAAAAGCGCGTTCTCGCCTTTGAGGCTTGAACACGCTTTCGAACGCCCGGAAAACCGGGCAAAAACGAGCGAACGGCGGACGGCTTACGCGCTGATGAACGCCTGCACGAGCCGGTTGAACGCGCCCGCATTCGAGACGTTCATCCCGTGCGACGCCCCCGCGATCGTCTCGCGGTGAGCAAAGTCGATCCAGCCGACGAGCTTGTCGACGTTGTTGCGGAACATGCGCGGACTTTTTTCGCCTTCGATCAAAAGCGTGCGGCACTTGACGTCGCGCGCCGTCTCGCGCGAATAGGCGGGCAGCGGATCGCGGAACTGCTTGGGCAGCGTCGCCGCGTTGTCGATGGCCATCGCACGAAAACCCGCCGGGCTCCTGCGCCACGAGCCGGGCGCGCTCACCGAGTCGACGAAGAGTTCCAGGCCCGCGTCGATCTCGCCGTCCTCGATCATCTCTGCGACGCGCGCGCGCAACGCATTGGTCGCCGCCGGCAACGCGGCGTCCGGCATGCCGTCGATCTGCAACGGACCGCCCGGGTCCGCGAGCGTGAGCGTCCTGACGAGCCGCGGATGCCGGCGCGCCAGCTGAAACGCGACGCAGCCGCCGCGCGAATGCCCGACGAGATTGACCGGCGCGACGTCGATCGCCTCGATGAACTCGGCCAGTTCCGCCACGTGCGTCTCCCAGCCGAACTCGCTCTGGATGCACGCTTCGCCGGCCGGCCAGTAATGGCTGAGGCTCACGGAGATGCAGCGGAACTGTTTCGACAGCGAGGCCGTCTGCGCGCTCCAGTAGCGGTAGTCGCAGAGCGATCCATGCACGAAGACGAGCGGCTCGCCCTCCCCGCACTCGACGTACGGAACGCAAATGCCCGAGGCGATCGTCGCAAAGGACATGTCGGGCATAGCAAGCAGTGAGAGATCGGTTCGCGCGTTCATCGGTGGGTTCCTTACTCGGGTCCCTGCACTATGCCGCATGACAATAATCAACAAAATCGCATAATATTGATGGTATCCATCTATTTTTCTGATAGCAGCGAGAATTCGCACACACCAGCATGAAGGCACTCGACCTCGACGTGATGGCGATGATCGTCGCCGTAGCCGATACCGGCAACATCAGCCGGGCGGCCGAAGTCGTGCATCGTTCGCAATCGGCGGTGAGCATGCAGATCAAGACGCTCGAAACGGCGATCGGCAAGCCGCTCTTCGTGCGCAAGCCCCGCAGCGTCGTTCCGACCCAGGACGGCGAGGTGCTGCTTACCTTCGCGCGCCGCATGCTCGCGTTGCGCGACGAGGCGTGGGCCGCGGTGGTCCGGCCCGACGTGACCGGGCGGGTGAGCATCGGCGTGCCGGACGACTACGCGTCCTCGCTCCTGCCGCCGATCCTCAAGAAGTTTTCCGCGACCTATCCGAAGGTGGAGATACAGGTCGTCGGCCTGCCGAGCGTCGCGCTCGCGCCGATGGTGAAGGACGGTTCCGTCGATCTCGTGTGCGCGACGCGCGTCAAGGGTCTCTCGGGCCAATTCATCCGGCTCGAACCGATGGTCTGGGCCGCCGCGCCGAGCGCCCATGAAATCTGGCGCGAGCGGCCGCTGCCGATCGCGGTGTTCCTGCCCGGCAGCGTGGCGCGCGAGAACGCCATTCGCAGTCTGGAGCGCGCGAAGATTAGCTATCGCACGTCGTATGAGAGCCCGAGCCTGCTTGGCCTATTGACGATGGCCGAAGCCGGTCTTGCAATCGTGCCGCTCGCGCGGTGCGCCGTGCCTTCGCACTTCGCGCTGCTCGGACAGGCGCAAGGGCTGCCCGAGATCGCCGCGCTCGAAGTGGTGCTCGCGCGCAGCACGGCATCGAAACGGCCGCCGTGCGATTTTCTGGCGGAGAAGATCATCGCGGAGTTGCGGCGCTAGACAGATCGCCTCATGCCCGCAGGCGCGATGCGACGAGCAGCAGTTGAGATTGTAGGCACGGGTTCGCGAGCGAACATCGGCTACACGCGCGCCTTCGTTTCAAAGGCGCGGAGGGGTTTGCTGGCTCAATTGGCAACGACCGACGCGTACGACGGACGCTGCGTCGCCGCCGTGAACCACGCTTGCAATGCAGGCAATTGCGGCGCGGGCTCAAGCCGTTCCGGATAATTCCGTTCGAGCGAGTACCAGCGCTCGGCAGACAACGCCACACAGATGTCGGCGAGCGTAAAGCGCTCCTGCGCGAGGAACGGCTGACGCGCAAGCAGCGCATCGACAATGCCGAGCATGCGTGCCGCCTGCGCGTGGGATGTCCTGATCGCGTCGTAGTTGCGCTCATTTTCCGGCGTGCGGGTCAGACCGAGAAACGCAACGCGCAATGTCGACCATAGCGTCGCGAGTTGCCAGTCCATCCAGCGCTCGACGTCCGCACGCGCGGCGGGATCGGCGGGCAACAGCGAATCGCCGCCGCGCGTGGCTGCCAGATAGCGCACGATGGTGTTCGACTCCCACAGAACGCGGTCGCCGTCGATGAGCGTCGGGACGAGGCCGTTCGGATTGAGCGCGCGGAATTCGGGCGTATCGACCACGCCGAATTGCAGGCCGGCGTCGATGCGCTCGAAGTCGCGGCCTTCTTCGAGGCCCAGCTCGGCGAGACACCAGAGCACCTTCTGCACGTTGATTGAACTGCGTCTTCCGTAGAGTTTCATGGAGCGGTTTCGTCCTTGCTAGGCGGAACATCGGGTTGGTTTCGAGCCTTGCCGCAACATGTCGCGTCGCGACAGCCGCGGAGTTCCCAATGATCCACGCAGACGACCGGCACCGCAACTCCCGGGTTGCCTCAGGCCGCGAGCCTGAACACGCCGATTGCGCGCTTGAGTTCGTCGGCCTGCCCCGCAAGCGCGGCCGCGGCTGCTGTCGCCTGCTCCACGAGTGCGGCGTTCTGTTGCGTGACGGAATCCATCTGCGCGATCGCGACGCCCACATGCTCGATGCCACGCGTCTGCTCCGAAGACGCGGCGGAGATCTCGCCCATGATGCCGGTCACGCGCATCACCGAAGCGAGGATCTGCTGCATCGTCTCGCCGGACTGCTGCGCGAGATCCTGACCCTCAGTCACGTTGCCGACCGATTCGTCGATCAACGTCTTCACGTCCTTTGCGGCGCTTGCGCAGCGTTGCGCCAGCGCGCGGACTTCCGATGCCACGACCGCGAAGCCGCGGCCGTGCTCGCCCGCACGCGCCGCTTCCACGGCTGCGTTCAGCGCGAGGATGTTGGTCTGGAACGCGATGCCTTCGATCACGCCGATGATGTCGACGATCTTCCCGCGATGCGGTTCATCGTGGCGACCACGCCGGCGACGACGCTGCTGCCGCTTTCCACCGTCGACGACGCGCCTTGCGCAAGCTGGCTCGCCTGGCTGGCGCTTTCCGAATTGACCCGCACGGTGGAGGTGAGTTCTTCCATGCTCGATGCCGTTTCGGCTAGCGACGCAGCCTGCTCCTCGGTGCGCGACGAGAGGTCGGTGTGACCGTCCGCGATTTCGCGCGACGCGGCCGTGATGCCGTCGGCGACGAGCTTGATCTGCGCGATGGTTTCGGTGAGGCGCGACTGCATCGCGTGCATCGAGTACATCAGGCTCGCGCGATCGTTGTTGGCGACTTGCACCGGCTCGCTCAGGTCGCCGTCGGCGATACGCCGCAGATGACCGCCGCCTGCCCCGGATCGCCGCCGATGCTGCGCAGCACGCCGCGAATGATGAACGCCATCGCGAAGGTCAGCACCGCACCGATTGCGAAGACGATCGCCAGCGACTTCAGCACGATCGCGTAGAAAGCGCGGTCGATGTCGTCGATGTAGGCGCCGGTGTACACATGCCAGTCCCACTCGCGCACGTAGTCGCCGTAAGCGACTTTCGGAAGGGGCTCGCTCTGGCCGGGTTTCGGATACAGATACGACGTGAGGTGGGTGCCGTCCAGTCCGTGCTTCACGATTTCCGCGGTGAAATGCTTGCCGGTGCGGTCGACGAGATCGTTGATCTTGTTCTCGGTCTCGGGACGCACCGGGTTCAGGAGTTGCAGCATGTTCGAATCGACGACGAGCAGATAGCCGTTCTCGCCATAACGCACGGCGCGCAGGCTCGCGAGGGCGGCGGCCTTCGCGTCCGCCTCGGAGACTTTGTTGCCCTGCGCTTCTTTCACATGGAACCGCACGATGCTCATCGCCGATTGCACCTGTTCCGCGAGCGCGGTTTCGCGCTGCTGCATCAGCATGTGGCGCGTCGAAAGCGCGTTGAGCACGCAGAGCAGGATGAGACTGAGCCAAACGAAGCCGACGGTGCTGATCAGCTTGGCCTTGAAGCTTAATTTTTTCACGGTGTGTCTTGAAGAAGGGACGAAGATCCTGCGCGCCGGTTTTTCGGCACCCGTGCGGATGCCGTAGGATCCAAGGCTTACACCGTGATAACGGCGGCCGCTTCGCCTTCTTTAGCTTCGCTGTTCGCGGCGCCGTGTACAGCGCGGATCAGAATTCCGTCGGCCCTACCGCGCCCACCCAGCGTTTCACCCGGGTCGGATCTGCCTCGTCCATGTAGAAGAAATGAGTCATGCTCGGTCTGACGGGTTGCGTACCGGGTTCATCGAACGTCATCGTGACGAGGCCATGAAAGACCTTCAGCGACGGGCTATCGAGATATTCGACGACGTCGTGATGCGCAGTGAAACCCCTGTCGATGAATTCAAGAAGGTTCTTCCGGATCGCCTCGCGTCCGTGCCAGTCGGCCACGCCAAGATTGCATACGGCATCTTCGGCGAAGCAGTCGACTCCCTTGCCGAAGGTCTTGTCGTCGATCTCCTTCCACATGTCGAGCAGCCATTGGGGCGGTACGGTCTTCGTAAATGTGATCGTGGTCATGCCGTTCTCCGTGATTGACGATTGCTGTCCGTGTTGCAAGGACGCGCTGCACTTGAGCACGTACGCAGGCGCTTCCCGCTGACATCAAGCAGAATAGGCGAACCGATCCGCGCTTCGATGCCAGCCTTCCCTCGCTTTCTGCCAGAGCCGCCTTACACGCAATGACAGGCGAGCCTCGGTCGTACACTTCACCGCTGCCATGCACCCCTGTGACCCGTGAGAACAAAACGCAGACATGCCAAAGCACCGCGTAGACGAACCTGACACGGCTCGTGTCATCGAGATACTGGCCTACCCGTCCGTACAGTTGCTCGATGTCACGGGCCCACTCCAGGTGTTCGCGTCCGCGAACGATATCGTCGCCGGGGCCGGTAAAAAGCCGCCCTATGCAATGCAGATCGTCGCGCCCGGAGGGGGTCCTGCTGTCACGGCATCGGCGGGCGTGGGACTTGTCGCCCATCCGCTTTCATCCATCGGAGCGCCTCTGGACACCTTGATCGTCGCCGGGGGCGAGGGTGTCGATCTGGCGGCCATGGACCCGCGCCTTGTCGACTGGGTGCGTGCGCGGGCGGGCGACGCACGGCGCGTCGCTTCAATCTGTACAGGGGCGTTCCTGCTTGCCTCAACGGGCCTGCTCGACGGGCGGCGCGTCGCCACGCACTGGCAATACTGCGCGGAACTCGAGCGCCGCTTTCCCGCCCTGAAGGTCGAGCGCGAACCGATCTTCGTGCATGACGAGCCGGTCTGGACGTCGGCAGGCGTGACGGCCGGTGTCGATCTGGCGCTGGCCCTCGTCGAGCAGGACCTGGGGCATACGGTCGCCCTTGCGGTGGCACGCTATCTTGTCGTGTTCCTCAAGCGGCCCGGCGGCCAGGCGCAATTCAGCTCGGCCCTCTCGCTTCAGATCGCGGAGGACAAGTTCGGCGCGCTGCAGGCCTGGATTAGCCAGCACCTCGCGGAAGATCTGTCCGTACCGGTTCTCGCGGACAAAGCCGGCATGAGCGAGCGAAGTTTCAGCCGACACTTCGCGCGTGCTACCGGAATGACGCCCGAGCGTGCGATTGAACGCTTGCGGATCGAAGCCGCACGCGGCCTGCTGCTGGAAACGCGCTTGCCGATCAAGCGAATTTCGCAGCGATGCGGATTCGGTTCGGAAGAAACGATGCGGCGCAGCTTCTTGCGTGCTATGGAAGTCACACCGCAGGAGTATCGGCTGAGGTTCGGGACTTGACGCGCCTATAAGGCACGCGGACGCGGAAGGCATCCGATACGCTTTGTCTGCACATCTGGGTACCTTCACCTCATCCGCGTGATCCAGGCTGGAGCAGCCTATGACCGAGCCGGGCAAGCCTCTCTTCCCGCTTAAGGCTTGCGTCATCGATTTCGTCGGGGCAGTCTTTGCATTAATCGCGCACGCGCCCGCTTGCGTATTTTCACGTCCCTAATCGGGCCGGATCGATCCCCGCTGGAAAGCCATCGAGCGTCCCGACACCATGCCCGCGACGATATCGGCCGTTCTCTTCGACATGGACGGCGTACTGTGCGAATACGACCGGGCAGTACGCGTCGCGCATCTGTCGGCCGCGACCAACCGCAGCGCGGAAGCGATCCGTCACGCGATCTGGGGCTCGGGCCTCGAAGCACAAGCCGACGCGGGCGCGCTGGACGACGCCCGGTACATGAGCGCAGTCGACGATCTGCTCGGCTGCGCCATCGCGCTGGAAGACTGGCTGCTCGCGCGCCGCGCAGCGATGTCCCCGAATCCCGACGTGCTCGCGCTCGCCTCCGCGGTTTCGGACCGCAGCCGGATCGCCGTGCTCACGAACAACTGCCACATGGTCGTCGACAACCTGCCGTTCATCTGCCCCGATATCGCGCGCGTGTTCGGCAGCGACGACGTCTACGCGACAGCTTCGTTCAAGGCCCTGAAACCCGCGCGCGAAGCGTACCTGCGCTGTGTCGATGCGATGGGCGTGAGCGCTGCCGAAGTGCTCTTCATCGACGACGTCGATGCGAACGTGACGGGCGCGATCGATGCCGGCCTGGCCGCCTGCAAGTTCACCACGGCCAATGCACTGGCGATCGAACTGCGCCGTCTGAACCTGCTGTGATCCGGCGCGTATTCAATAAAGTCCGAGCCACCGCCAGATCCGGAAGCGCATGACCGCGGCGATCTCATAGAGCGCACTGTCGGAGTCGATCCACCCTTCCCGATGCGGCACCCACCACGAATACGGATTGCGCACGCTCGCGACGTACGGTTGCGGGTGCAGTTCGAACGCGTCGAACGCAAGCAGCGCGCGCCGCATGTGCAAGGACGACGTAATCAGCACCATCGCGTCATAGCGATCCTGACGCAGCAATCGATCGACATTGCATGCGTTCTCGTACGTGTTCATGCTCCGATCCTCGATCAGAAGATCAGACGGATCGATTCCAGCCTTGAGCAGAAACGGCGTATACACCTCGGCCTCAGTGCGTCCGTGATGCTGCGGGTCGCCGCCACTTACGATCACCCTACATTTAGTTTCGGCTTGCCGACATCGCTTGTAGAGACGAGCGGCCGCGTCGATGCGCGCGACGGTATCGTCTCGCGGCACGAGGCGCTTGCTGGCGTCGAAGTCCGTGCCGCCGCCGAGCAGGATCAGCGCCATGCGTGGCTTGAACGTCGGCTCGACGGTCGTGTCGTGACCGATCTGCGCGAGACGCACGAGCGGGCCGGCGAGCCAGCTGCCGAGCAGCCAGAACACCACCGCGCCCGCGATCAGCACCTGCAGGCGGTGTCCGCGCCAGAGCACGAAGAGCGCGACATAAATGACGAACAGGGCGACGAGAACCAAGTTTATTGTCCTTAGCAAATGGGTGCGACAGCTTGAAGAAAGCGTCCTCATGCGAGTGCCGGCGCACGGCAGAACGCGCGCATCGAACAGATCATTTCACCGAAGCGCGCATCGAATCGTACACAAAGGCTCATACCAAAGTCCGGGCTTCATCGACATGTGTTGCTTCGTGCATCGACTGCCGGAATTTCGTGCGCCATCGCACGGACGCACATCCCGGCTAATTCGTTAAATACGATCATACAAACGGCATCGCTCGTCGCCCAACGATCGATGTCATGCGCCCGAGTGCGATGCCCCGACAGCCGGACATTACCGAGACCGGTTGAAGGCTTCGGGCGGGAGCTCGTGCATGAACTGCACGCCGCTTCCAGGCGAACACTCGGGACAGAACAGAACCGATTCTCTCGGTGGGGCCTCACGGGGAAGCAAAATGAAAACTGAACTGCGCCGCATCCTGTCCGAATCTGCCCGACTCGACGTCCCGGTGGATTCGCTCGGCGACAGCGACGACCTCTATGCAGCGGGACTGTCGTCGCTCGCCACGGTGCATGTGATGCTCGCGATCGAAGACGAGTTCGGGATCGAGATTCCGGACCGCATGCTCACGCGCCGCCTGTTCTCGAGCATCGACACGCTGGCCGCCTCGATCACCGAACTGCGCCGCTCGCAGGCGGCAGCATGAATGCCCCCACCGAGGCATTGGGCAACGCCCTCGGCTCGATGCAACCCCTGATTTACGGCAGCGGCGCAGAAGCGCCGGCGCGCGACGAAGCCGCGTTGCTCGAAGCAGCGTGCCGGGTCGCCGTCATATCGGCCGCTCATGCCGATGCCGTCGACCGCGAGGCGCGCTTCCCGCGCGAAGCCTTCGAAGCGATGCGCAACGAGCGGCTGCTCTCCGCAATGATCCCGCGCGCATTCGGTGGCGACGGCCTTGCGCTCGACGGCGTCTCGCGCCTGTGCGAAGCACTGGCGCAAGGCTGCGCCTCGACGGCGATGATCTACGCGATGCACCAGAGCCAGGTCGCGTGCATCGTCGATCACGGCGCGCATGTCGCATGGCAGCGCGATCTGCTGGCGCGCATGGTCGACGAGCAGTTGCTGCTCGCATCGGCGACGTCGGAGGAAACGATCGGCGGCAACATGCGCACGAGCGCCTGTGCAGTCGATCTGGTCGACGACGCCTTCTTGATCGAAAAGCTCGCGCCCACGATCTCGTATGGCGCCTACGCCGACTGCATTCTCGTGACCGCGCGCCGTCATCCGGACGCGCCGCCCTCGGACCAGGTGCTGATCGTCGCGCCGCGTGACACGTTCGAACTCGAACCGCGCGGCACGTGGGACACGCTCGGCATGCGCGGCACGTGCAGCGAAGGACATCGCCTGACTGCACGCGGCAACGCCGAGCAGATCCTTCCGGCACCGTTCTCGAAGATCGCCGACGAAAGCATGCTGCCCGTCTCGCATACGCTGTGGGCTTCGGTATGGATCGGCGTCGCTGCGGACGCGGTCAATCGCGCGCATCATTTCTTTCGCAATCAGGCGCGCGGCAAGCCGGGCGCACTGCCGCCGTCCGCATCGCGGCTCGCACAGGCGGTCACGCTCCAGCGCATGATGCAGGCACGCCTTGAGGCGGCGCTCGACGCTGTCTCCGACGCGAACGCCGAGCGCATCGCGAGGCAGGCGAAAGAGAGCGACCAGGTCGAGGACACGCCGCTCGGCGCATCCATCGGACTGGCGGCAGATCTCAACATGCTCAAGCTCGCCATTTCGACGACTGCGATCCAGGTCGTGCAGGAAGCGTTGATGATCTGCGGAATGGCCGGCTACAAGAACGACACCGAATTCAGCGTGGGGCGGCATCTTCGTGACCTTCTTTCCGCGCCGCTGATGATAAGCAACGACCGCATCGAGTTGAACACGGCCAATCTGCTGCTTGCGCAGCGGCACGCCGTCACGGGGACAATCTAAAAATGAACATGCTGAACGAACAGGCCGCGCTCATCGCGGCCGAAGAAAACGCGCGTCCGCAGCAACCCTATGCAGGATCGGACCCGACACTGCGCTCGCGTCTCGTCGAAGCCGGCATCCTGATCGAGACGGGGGAGAACGGTCTCTATGGCCGCAGCGAAGTGTTCGAAGATGTCGTCGAGCGCCTGAACAAGGTCATCACGCTGCTCGGCGCAGACCAGCACGCGGAAGTGCTGCGCTTTCCGCCCGCGATGCGCCGCCACGACTTCGAGGACAGCGAATATCTGAAGAGCTTCCCGAATCTCGCGGGCAGCATCCATTCGTTCCAGGGCAACGACCGTGGTCATCATCGCCTGCTGGAAGCGCTCGACAGAACGATTGCCGCCGGCGACGAAGAACGCTCCGACGAATGGATGGACCAGCAAAAGCCGACCCGCCTCGTGCTCACGCCGGCAGCCTGCTATCCGGTGTATCCGCTGATCGCGCGGCGGGGCAAGCTCGCCGAAGCGGGCGCCATCGTCGACGTGTTCGCGTATTGCTTCCGCCATGAACCCTCGATCGATCCGAGCCGCATGCAGATGTTCCGCATGCGCGAGTACATCCGCGTCGGCAGCCCGGAACAGGTGATGGAGTTCCGCCAGAAGTGGATCGAGCGCGGCTCGATGCTCGTGCGGCTCCTGCAGTTGCCGTTCGAGATCGATCTTGCCAACGATCCGTTCTTCGGACGCGGCGGCAAGATCGTCGCCGACAGCCAGCGCGAGCAGCAGCTCAAGTTCGAACTGCTCGTGCCGGTCGCGACGCCGGACAAGCCGACGGCGTGCCTCTCGTTCAACTATCACATGGAGCACTTCGGCGAGATCTGGAAGATCAAGCAGGCCGACGACAGCCTCGCCCATACCGCATGCGTGGGCTTCGGCATGGAGCGCTCCACCCTCGCGCTCTTCCGTCATCATGGTCTCGATGTCGCGCAGTGGCCCGCTCCGGTGCGCGCGCTCCTCTGGGGCGACGCTGCGCCGACGATCGCCGAGGGACTCGCCAGCCTCGGAACGCCCGCATGAACGCGCCCTCGCCCGCTGAAGCCGTGGGTGCGCAAGGCGCCGCTGTCGCGCCGATGGCGTCGATGGAGCCCGCCGCTTCGCTTTCGCCCGTCGCGGTTCCGGCGTTCCAGCCGGGCACGCGTGCGCTCGTTCGCGAAGCGGATCGCCATGCATTGCATCAGGGCGAGCGCGTCTGGCTCGAGACCAACTGCTACGTCGATCTATGGATCGAGTTGCTGCACGACTTCGGTCTCGACCCGCGCGCGGCGCTCGGCTTCACCGTGCTGCAGGCGTTCGAAGGAGACCAGTTCACCTTCCCGAAGTTCTCGCTCGACGATCTTGCGACGCTCTATGGCCTGCAGGCTCAGGAGCTTGCAATCTACGACACGCTCGAGCGCCAGGTGCTCGAACAGACGCGGCGCGGCCATGTCGTGATCGTCGAGGTGGACGCGTTCTACCTTCCCGACACGCGCGCGACCAGCTACCGTCAGACGCATTCGAAGACCACGATCGGGATCAAGCGCATCGATACCGGCGCGCGGCAGATGGAATATTTCCATAATGCCGGCTATTTCACACTAAGCGGCGAGGACTACGACTACCTGTTCCGCCTCGCGCCCGAACTCGCCGACAATCCGCATGTGCTCTTTCCGTATGCAGAGTTCGTCAAACGCAACCGGCCCGCGCTAAGCGATGCATCGCTTGCCGACGCTTCGGCCAGTCTTCTCTCGATACATCTCGCACGGCGTCCGACCAGCAATCCGATCAGCGAGTGGCGTGCCGCCTTCAAGGAGCATGTGCACGCGGTTCTTAACCGCGACGTCGCGTACTTTCATCTGTATTCGTTCAACGTGATGCGTCAGTTGGGCGCGAACTTCGAATTGCTGTCGAAGTATCTCGGCTGGCTGCGCGAACGCGGCTTCGAGATTCCCGATAGCCTTCCGAAAGATGCGCAGCACATCGCGAGCGAATCGATGGTGATGCAGTTCCGCCTCGCGCGGGCGCGCATGCGGGCGCGTCCCGACTTCTGCGACGATTGCCTCGACGGTCTTGAAGCGTCCTACGAACGCGTGATGACGCCGTTGGCCGCGATCTTCTCGTGAACGGCAGGCCGCGCGAGCTGAACGCCGGATGGCAGTGCGTCACGACTGCCGCCGGCGCATTCGCTTCCCCCGCCGAACTCGATTCCGTGAGCGGATGGATCGACGCCCCAGTGCCGGGAACGGTCGCATCCGCATTGCGTGCAGCCGGACGGCTCGACGAAAACGCGACGCACACGTTCGCGTTCAGCGACCACTGGTATCGCGTACGCTTTACAGCCAGCGGTGCCCGCACGCTGCGCCTGAACGGTCTCGCGACGATCTGCGAAGTCTGGGTCGACAACCGCAAGGTGCTCGACTCCGATTCGATGTTCGTCGCGTATGACATCGATATCGACGTCGATGGCGAAGCTGCGCTTCATCTCTGCTTTCGATCGCTAAGCACCGCACTCGCGGCAAAGCGCCCGCGCGCCCGCTGGCGCCCGCGCCTCGCCCGGCCCGCGACCTTGCGCAATGTGCGCACGACGCTGCTCGGCCACATGCCGGGATGGTGCCCGCCGATTCAGGCGGCCGGCCCATGGCGTTCGGTGGAACTCATCGGCGATACGCAGGATTCGATCGATCGTGTCGATGTCGCCACGCGCGTGGATGGAGTCGACGGCATAGCCGACGTGACCGTGCGCTTTCACCATCCCCAGGATGCGCATGCAGTCCGTCTGCATTGCGCGAATGCCTCTGGCGATCTTCTCTGGAGCGATTCGCGCACGCTTGCAGGCAGCGTGCGGGTGCCCAACGTGCCCCTTTGGTGGCCGCATACGCACGGCGAGCCGACGCTGCACGCGATGAGCGTGCAATCCGGGAACCTCGGTGAGATCGCGCTCGGCCGGGTCGGCTTCAGGCGTATGGCGATCGATCGCGGACCGTCGAACGATGGCTTTCAGATCGTCGTGAACGGCGTGCCCGTATTTGCGCGCGGCGCATGCTGGACATCGGCGGATCTCGTGTCGCTGAATGCTTCGCGCGAAAAAATGAAGCCGAAATTCGAAGCAATCCGCGCAGCGGGGATGAACATCATCCGCGTGGGCGGAACGATGCTCTACGAGTCGGACACGTTCTACGAACTCGCCGATGAATATGGCGTGCTCGTCTGGCAGGACTTCCCCTTTGCGAACTTCGACTATCCGGACGACGACGCCTTCCGTGCGAACGTCGAGCAAGAAGCCCGGCAGTTCCTATCGCGCACCCGCCGTTTCGCGTCGCTCGCCGTGCTATGTGGCGGCAGCGAAGCAGACCAGCAAGCCGCCATGTTCGGGCTTTCGCACGCGCAGGGAAGCCAGCGGCTCTTCACCGACCAGTTGCCCTCGATCGTCGTAGCGGCACGTCCCGATGTGCCCTATGTCCGGAACTCGCCCAGCAGCGCAGAAGGCGATATTCACGCGCCTCCATTTTCGACCCGATCGGGCGTCACGCATTACTACGGGGTCGGTGCCTATCAACGTCCGCTCGACGACGCGCGTCGCGCACAGGTTCGCTTTGCATCGGAGTGCCTGGGCTTCGCCAATGTGCCCGACGATGTCGCGCTCGCATCGATACCGAACGCTTCGCTGCCGCACGAACCGCGCTGGAAACAGGCGGTGCCGCGCGATCCCGGCGCGCCATGGGACTTCGACGACGTTCGCGAGCACTACATGCGCTCGCTCTATCAAGTCGATACCGCCCGCCTGCGCTATGAAGATCCCGAACGCTATCTGGAACTGTCACGCGCGGTGGTCGCCGATGTGATGAGCGCGGTGTTCTCCGAATGGCGTCGGGCGGGATCGTCGTGTGCGGGCGGCATCGTATGGCAATTGCAGGATCTGCGTGCCGGCGCGGGCTGGGGCATCATCGATGCGCTCGGCGTCCCGAAGAGCGCACTGCATGGCCTCGCCGGCGTGTTGCGGCCGATCCAGGTCGTCGTCACCGATGAAGGGCTTGACGGCCTCGACCTGCATCTGATCAACGAAAGCCCTCGCGACGTGCACGCACGCGTCGAGTTCGCGTGCTTGCGCGATGGCGCGACGAAGGTCGCCAGCGCATCGCGGGATGTCGTGCTTGCGGCGCGCAGCGTCACACGGCTCAACGCGACCGCATTGCTCGGTCATTTCTTCGACTTCACTTACGCGTATCGCTTCGGTCCGCGCGCGAATGACGCGACCGTCGTCACACTGCGCGATGCGGTGAGTGGTGAGGTGATCTCGGAGGCGTTTCATTTTCCCGACATGTCGGCCAGCGAACGGCACGACCTGGGCCTCACCGTCGAACTGGAGAAGGCCGACGCCGGCTGGCAACTCGTCGTCGGGGCGTCGCGGCTTGCGCGCTGGGTGCACGTCGTCGATCCCAACTTCCATGCGGCCGTGGACTGGTTTCATCTTCGTCCCGGCGCGACGCGCCGAATTCCCTTGATAGCTCGCGACACCGCCGCGTCATCGATCCACGCATCGACACCCGAGGGCGAAGTGCGCGCGCTCAATGCACTGCGCTCCGTCGCCTATCGGGCAAGCCAATAGCGCTTGCCCGACAGGCTTCCGCGCTCAGGAAATGGCGGGCGCTCCGTTCGGCACCGGCGCATCCTTCGACGTCACGCTCATCTCTCTGAGCAGCGTATCGCACAAGGCGATGACCTTCGCCGAACTCTCCCCGTTGAAGAGCGCGTGATCGATATCGTCGAAGACTGCGACACGCACTGACCCATAGCGCGAAAGTCGCTTGCCGTGCTTGCCGAAATGCGCGGCCAGCATGTCCATGCTGCTGTCATAGGCGCCGTAGACCAGCACTGTGCGAACGCCTTTCGCGTCGAGCGCATGCAGCATCGCGCCCGGCTCGGCAGGCACTTCTTTGGATGCGGACTGACGCCGGTCGAGCCCGAGCGCATCGACGACGCGCGTTCGCACACGTGTCGTCAGATTGCTAGCGATGAACTTCACGATCGGCATGATGCTCCGTTCGCCGCGGAACACGCGCTTCCACTTCGCCGGGTCGAATACCGAGATCGCGTAACCCGCCAGCGAATTGCGCGCGGCATCGCGCGTGCGGTCCAATGAGGTTTGCCGCGGCATTGTGAACGTGGGAATGTTGACCGTGACGACGCCCGTCAGCGCGGGCTCCACGATCGCGGCGCGTAGTGCGTGATACGCGCCCGAGCAGATGCCGAACGAAACTATGTTGCGAAAGCCCTTCGCCGCGAGCCAGCGCGCTGCGTCAGCCGTATCTTCAGTGGCACACGGCGCATAGATGTGCGTGAACGGCTTGCCGGGCTTCATATCGCCCTCTTCGGGCGGACTGTCGCCGCGCCCGCGTGCGTCATAACGCAGCGATGCAATGCCGCGCCGCGCCAGTTCGCGCGCGATGCGCACCGAAAGCCTGCTGTCGCCGACATGCGAACTCGCTGACGTATTCGCGATGAGCAGGACCGAATTGCGCGCGAGCACAGTGCGCGGCTCGCAAAGGATACCGAACAGCTGGTGGTCCTCGATGAGCACTGGCCGTTCCACCGCTTCGGGCGTTTCGATCAGCAGATCGCCGGACCATGACCCGGACCTGGGCGGCATCTGCGCATCGCGCGCGCTGCCCTGGGACATCCATTCGACGACGCTCGCAAAGGTATTCGCCGGAAGTTCGGAGAGAACACTCTCCTGAGCGAACGCCGTGAATTCATCAAAGGAACGATACTCGACGCTCACGTCGTGCGCGATCAGCGCCGAACGCAGCGATTCGCTTGCGGCCGCCCGTGCGTGTGCAATCAGCACGCGTGCCGCTGGCCTGCATGCGGCGCCATGCATCATCGCGGCGGCATCAAAGGTTTCGAGCGACACCTTGAGTTCGTCGCTGTAGATCTGCCCGAGCACGTTTAGCGGTCCGCTCGCGGGCTGCGCGGCCTGTAGCGGCGCCGACAACTGATCGAACCACGTCTTGCGGACCATCGTCAATTCGCGCAGGTAGGCGCGGCCGCTGATCACGGGCGCGAGCAGCACGATGTCGTCGACGGGACGATGCCGCGCTGCACTCAACGCAAGCGCTGCGCCGACGCGCAGGCCGCATAGCGTGACATGCGCGACGCCCGTCTCCTGCCTGAACCATTCGATGGCGGTCTCGATGTCGAACACAGCCGATTCGAACTGGTCGGCGCTGCCATCGGCGCCCGCCGAGTCGCCGGTGCCGATATAGTCGAAGCGCAACGCCCAGATGCCGCGCGCGGCGAGTTCCTCTGCCATGTGACGCATGCCGTTGCGCGTCCACACGGACTCGTGGCCGAGCGTGTTGCAGAGGATCACGCCGCGATCGCCGCTTCCTTCATGCAACCAGCCGAACCGTCCCCCGAAGACTATTGGTTTCAATATTGTTCCCTCGTCTCTCGATCGCCGGCGCGAGGAATTCGTATTGACATCCCCCCGCGGTCGCTCTCGATGGTTTGGTCGTCGCGCCCGTTCCTGCGATGCGTCGAATGTGAGCCATCATTGTCTGCGAGCGGCCTCACACTCGATCGTTATGGTGCGCACATTACAAATGTAATGGCTGATGCGCTGGCATCGGTGGGCTTGCGGGCTGCATCTGAACGGCAGGCGACAGTGCCAGAAGATTGCGCCAGCGCGTAGCGAACGCGGTCACGCTGTAATGGGCCTCGCAATACGAAGCAAACGTGGCGGCCGCATCGAGCACGGCGTCGAGATTCTGCGACGGATCGGTGACGAAGCGTTCGAGGTCTGCCTCGCTCATCGCGAGCGAATCATCGTGAAAGCCGAGACCTTCGTACGCGGTCGCGTTGCCGACCGGCGGGCAGCCATGCGAGATCGCTTCGAGCACCTTCGACTTGATGCCGCCGCCAAGGAATGCCGGGCACATTGCGATGGAACTGGTGGTGTACACATCGTCGTGCGAAGGCGCAAAGCCCGCGAAGCGAACGTTAGGCACGGCATCGTACTCGCGCACCATCCGACCATAGATGACGAGCGGCGTGCGCGGCTCCAGCCGCTTCCATAGTCCGAGCAGATAGTCGATGGAAAGCCGGTTCTGCAACTGGGTATCCGAACCGATGAACACGAATCGAAGCGGATCGGAGGGCCGCGTCAAGGGTCTCGTCGATGTCACCGGCGGCGCGATCACATGGATCTTTCGCATCGCCCGGGCATCGAGCAGCGCGCCCAGTGCTCTGGCGTCGTCCGTCGAAACGAGCGTGACTGCGTGCGCCGCTTCCACGGCCTGACGCTCCTGTCGCTGCAGGCAATATCGCTCGTATTGCAGGAACGTCTGACGGATGAAGCTCGCATTGGCGAGCCTGACGAGCGGTCCCGGGATCGACTTCGTCAGATAACCGGGAGAAACCGGCAAGCGCGCGTCGTGAAGAATCGCGGCACGGCGCGACATCAGATCGTCGAAGTCGAAGATGATCGGCCGACGCCCGATCAGCACGCGGATGCCCGGCGCATAGTCGACCAGCCGGATGCCGTCGAGATAGACCACGTCGGGCTTGAATTCGGCGATGACGGCAGCAAGTTCGCGCTCCTTGCGGCGATCGGCGAACATCGCGACCTGAAGCGCACACGGTACGCCCGTCGCAATGCCTCGCAACAGGCGAAGGAACGCACCCATCTTTGCCGTCAGCCCGCCCGATTCGAACAGCGAGCGGACCGTGAACTCGCGCAGTTCCACTTCGCTTCCGATCGCTTCCCGGATAAAGCGCAGCGTACGTTCGCGCCCGTTCGTCGCCTCGGGAGGAATCTCCCGCGTCATCACCATCAGTACCCGCTTTCTCATAAGCAACCCCGTGCTTGTTCTTTACACCGCTTGCTATTTGTCGGACGCATCGGCCTCGACATTGCGATCGATGTCCCGTCGCGAACGCGCCGTTCTGAAACGCGCCGTCACTGCCGACGTCAATACCCTTTCCAGTTCGAGCGCCTGCTTCGGCGGCACGAAACGTTCGCGTTGCGCGTGGCAACGCGAAGCCATGTCCGCATAGAAGGCGCGATCCGTCGCCAATCGTCCGATCAGTGCCCCGAGCGCACCGGTATCGCCCTTCGGTACGACGAGTTCCGGCATGCCTTCGTAGACCTCGGGCAGGCCGCCCGAAGCAAACGCGATCGATGGCTTGCCCAACTCCCACGGCTCGATCGCGACGATGCCGAACGGTTCGTCCCACATCGAGGTGACGACGACGAGGTCCACCATTTCGTAGAACGCCTCCCGGTCCATGAAGCCGTGGTGTTTGACCGTGAGGCCGGGGTACTGGCGAATCAGATCGGGCAGGAAGCCTTCTTTGTCCCTGCCGGCGATGTGCAGTTCGATCCCCTGGACGTTCGCGCGCTCGACGCTCGCGAACAATGGCGCGATGCCCTTGGTTTCGTCGATGCGTCCGATGAAGCCGATGCGAAACGGCGTCCCCGGCGCACCCGGTCGCCTCGGGATGAACGAGATCCTCGCGGGCGCGTTATGCGCCACGGTCCGCTCGCCTCCCGCAAAAAAGCCGAGTTCGCGATGACGCTCCTCCACGAACCGGCTCACGCTAACCGAGTGACCGACGAAACGCGACAGCCATGCCTTGGGTCGTGCGAAGCTCCGGCACTGACCGCACGGTGTCGAGCACGAATGTCCGTTCTTGAACATCGTCGAACGCGGACACACGAGCCAGTAATCGTGATTGATGTGCACGACTGGAACACGACGCAACCACGCCGCGATCCACATCGCCGGCCCAAGGCCCTTCAGCGTGTTCGTGCAGAGTACGTCGGCGTCCAGTTGCCTGAGCTTGCGCAACGCCATTACGAACACGAGCGGATTGAACAGGTCGATCACGCCAAACAGCGTCTTCTTGAGAAAGCCGCGCTCGGTATGGGCAAACTGGTTGTACACGTTCACGTTCGGAAGCAGATGCACGTCGATGCCATCGACGACCGTGCGGCTGCCCGCCCGCGTATCGGACAAGGTGAGCACGCTGACTTCATGTCCGCGCGCGCTCAGTTGCAGCGCGAGCGCGTGAACCATCACTTCGGCGCCGCCAACGACATTCGGGGGAAAGCGATTGGCACTGAGGCAGATCTTCATGCGCGCTCCGTGCGGTGAAGTGCGAACCCAAAAGTGATCGCCCAGAACAACACGAGCGACAGCGCAGTGCCCGTCGCCGGCGCGTACATCATGAGCGAACGCGGCATGACCACCGGTGCAGCCGCGATGGCCGCGACGGTCATCGCCTGCTTGATCATGACGAGACGATAGCGGCGCGCCGCCACGAGCCAGGTGCTGAGTCCCGCATCGGCAAACGTGGCGATTGCGCATGCAGTCGCATAGATCATGACCGGCACGCCCGCTTGGAAAGCCGGTCCGTAGATGAGCAGGAACGCGCGTTCCCCGATGAAGATACTGCCGACCCACGCGATCACACCAACCGCGGCCAGATAGAGCGCGAGCTTGCTCGCCCTCGCGACGAGTTGCCGTTCGTTGCGTGCGGCGTAGACCATCGACGGAGCAAGCGCAAGCGCGAGAGTCGTACCGACCGAATTCCACTGCTCGACGAGCGATGCTGCCGCCGCATAGATGCCGAGATCGGCCTTCGACATCATCACGCCGAGCAGCAAGCGATCCATGCGCAGCACGACGACGCTCGCCGCTATCGCGGGCCAGATCTTGAGCCCGCGCAAGACGAGCGTTTTGGTGACGATGGCATCGCCTATAAAGGACTTCGGCGTGCGGAACGCAAGCGACCGATAACGGCTGAACGGCGCTACCGCAGCGACGCAAGCTTCGAGCGGCCACGCGAACGAAGCAACGATTGCACCGACCGACGCATGGGCCGCGCCGAGCAGCCACAGCACGCGCACGCCGCTCGCGTACGCCTTCGCCCGCGTAATGACCCACGGCTTGGTTTCCGCATAGGCCATCAGCGAGCCAAGCGCGAGCGGTTCGACGATCAGGACCAATGCCGCGATGAGGGTCAGCGCCGTCGCGCTCGATGATGGCATCGCGATGGCCACGGCCGCCATGAAGAGGATCATCACCGCGACCGTCAGCGTCAGGCGCAAACGGAAGGTCCGATAAAAGACGATGTGCCGCAGGCGTCGATGCTTCCCGAGGATCGGTGCGATGGTGGGAGAGCCAAAGATCAGCGCCACGCTGCCGACCACATAAGCAAGCGACAGCGCAAACTGAAGCTCCCCGAAAAGCTGCGCTCCGTAAATGTTCGCGAACAGATGGTTGCTTGCGATTGCCGCGAGCGCGCCGACTACCTTCTCGCAGACCACACCCGAGAACGACGAAAAGAGGAGCTGCACTAGCGAGTTCACGTTATCCCCGTATGCGGCGATGGAACCCGGGAGCGCGGGCATCGACGCAATACCACCAGGCGAGCGCGATCAGCACGTATCCGAGCGTGCGCAAGCCAAACAGATTCCAGTACTCGCCCTGCTGCAAACCGAAGCCAGCATACGAGACGATCTTTGTCACGAGCCATAGCATTACGACACCGCCTCGCTGCGTCACGACAATCTGAGCCGCCGCGAGGGCGCCATACACGACGCCGGTGAATGCAATGAAGAGCGCCGCGCCCGCGAAGCCGAACCAGTAGACGGGCACCGCCATCTGCCCCATCGTGAACGTCACGTCGTCGTGAACGTAGGCGCGCAGCACGTCGGGCGTTCCGTAGGCGAGCATCACGTCGCGCAGACCGCTGACCGCGCGGTCGCTGAAGAACGTCGGCGCCGCGGGCGATGCCAGCGAACTCAGCACGCGGGTGAATGCGGCTGCGCCGCCAGTGGGCGCATCAAAGAGGCCAGCGTCGCTGTCGACTACATACCAGACCTGCCCTTGCAGCAAGACGCGCGACATGACCGTGTCCGACAGGTCGAGCCCTTGTCCCTTGTAGGCATAGAACACCGACGCACAGCCAAGCGCGAGCGCAATTGCCGCGCCAATGCCGAGATAGCGAACCACGCGCTCGCCGTTCGCGGCTTCGATGGCAATGAACGGCACGAGCACCGCGAGACCCACGCCCAGCACCGACATGAACTGCTCGCCGTGCAGCACCAGAAGCGCCACGTCCGCCACGATCATCACGATCGCGGTCCACCTGACCATGCGGTTCGGCGCCGAACAGAACGTGCCGAGCAGCACGGCGACGAACAACTGATTGTTCAGAAACAGGTTGAAGAGCGGCCCGGCATCCGCGCTGTCGTTGCGCAAAGCGAATCGGTTGACGCCCTTGAGCAGCGCGAAGCCTTCCGTCGCACCGGCTATTACGCCCGTTGCGATCACGGCCGCGCCAAGCGCGAGCCCGAGCGCGATGCTGCCCTGCTCCGCCGTCATGCGCGGCACGACCGGCCCACGCACGCGATCCTCGCGATACAGATAGTTGAACCCGACGAGAGCGCATGCCACGAAGACCAGATAGAACCAAAGGAGCCGGCCGAAGGCGCCGGTTGCTTCACCCTGCACCCCGGTCTCGACGAGATAGCCGCCGCTCTCGATGCCGACGCCCGCGACGAACACTGACAGACTGATGGCAAAGAGATAGAGCAGCGACACCGAAAACACCGGCCGCGCAATGACCAGCGCGACGAGCCCCACGCCCGCGAGTGCGAGCGCTCCCGTCGCGCTGTACGGCGCAAGACCGAGCGACGGCAGCGCCGCGTTGGTCAGGAACGCGAGCGCATAGAACGCGGGAAAGATCAGACCGGTAGCGGAGTACGCCGCCGCGCCTGAATTTCCCGCTCGCATCGATTGGTGTGCTCCCATCAGAGTCCTTTGATCCCCTACACCTGCTGCTGTGTTGCACGACGCAGTGCGCGGTGCAGGTCCGCGCTGACCGCCGCGCTGGAAAAGCGCCGTGCATTCGCCCTGCCGCTTTGCGCCAGCGTGCGGCGCAATTGCTCGTCCTTCAAGATCCGCTCGATCTCCCTGCGCCAGCCGGCGGTCTGCGTCGGTTCGCTCACGGCGAGAAACGAATCCGCCATCGTGAACCGGTACACAGGCAGATCGGAAGCGATCACCGGAAGCCCTACCAGCTGCGCTTCGATCACGGTGCGCCCGAAGCCCTCGTGCAGCGTCGGCGACACATAGGCGTCAGCCGCCTGATAGCAAAACGCCAGGTCTTCATCGCTCGCCCCTTCGATGAAATGCGCCTTGATGCCCGCATCGCGGGCGATGTCCGCGCATTCCTTGCGGTTCGCGGCGTTCTGCGCCTTGCCGACGCGCAGCATCATCACGTCCTTGCGGCCGAGTTCCGCCAAAGCGCGAAACACGGCAGCGTTGTTCTTGCGCGTTTCGTCTGTCCCTACGTTGAGAAATACTGCTTCGTCGCCGATCGCAACACCCAGCTTCTCGCGCAAGTGCTCCCGAGCGCGTTGCCGCACGCCGGCATCAATCGGCACGATCCTTTCGTCAAAAGCGTTAGGCACGAGCTCGATGCGATCCGGCCTGATCCCGAGCTCCTCGATCCCGTCGCTGACAGTAACGCCCGTCGTCGAAACAACGAGATCGGCCTTGGCGATCAGCGGTTGCAGCATGCGCATGTAGCGGGCCTTCAACGTCTCGACGATTCCGCGCGTACGATCGGGAAAGATGACGTGATGCATCACGATGCATACCTTCCCGCGCGCAAGCCGCACGAACGGGATCATGTACGCCATGTCTTCCTGGTAAAGCACGATAAGATCGGCCGAGCGCGCTGCGAGCATCGCGCGCAGCGGATAAAGCACGAAATGCGTCCAGTAGCGCTTAAGCGAGCGCGGCGCGGCAGGGATGTCGATGGATTCGACCGTGAAGTCGTCAAATGTCTTGATGATCTCGAGGCAATCGAGGCTGTAGCGCATAACCCCATTCCAGCTTGCCGGCCGAGGTCCCAGGAACCAGACGACGCGCGTCCTCGTCGTCTCCTCCAGAGGCCCCGACTTGTTCAACAACGATTTGCTGATTGCATCCATGCCGCCGGTTCTCCATGACAGCGCGAGAGTCGCGCCTGTCGCTTCATTCGATTTTGCTGATTCTTTCCGGCGGGCTCAGGCTCCGTCGAGGTAGCGGTAGGCGTCCGAGTAATACCCATAGCGCAGCGGCGACGGCTCGAAGCCGTTGAACACCAGACCGTCCACCTCCGTGCCCACTTTGGAGAGACGCGAGACGGACTCGACCACTTCCGAATAGCTCACCTTCCCCTGTCGCGCCACGAAGAGGGTCACGTCGGCAAAGCGCGATATCACGGCGGCATCGGCCGCAGGAAGTACCGGCGGCGAATCGATCACGATCATGTCGTACTGTTCGCGCATCGATTCGATGAGCGCGGAGACCTTCTCCGAGCCCAGGAGCTTGCGCATGTGTCTGACGTGCTTGCCTGCAGGAAGCGCGTGCAGGTTCTCGAACGGCTCGGTGATCGCCTTGCCGGGCGCAATCGTTCCCTGCAGTACGCCTGCCAGCCCGTGACTGCCCTTGACCTGCATGTAGCGCTCGATGGTCGACTTGCGCATGTCCGCATCGATCAGGAGCGTCTTCAAACCCTTTTCCGCATACAGATAGGCGAGATTGGCCGAGATCATCGACTTGCCCTGTCCCGGCACGGCCGACGTCACCAGCACGACCTTCGCGCCAGCCGTCGATGCAAGCTTGTATTGAAGCGAATGCGCGAGTGAGTCCATCGCCTCGACGAGCGGCGTGTCCGATTGCTCCTTGCTCACCATGAACCGCGGGATGTTCGAAACGCTCGCTTCGAGCTGGTGCGGCGAGATGGGCAGTACGCCGAGCGTCTGAATGCCGACCATCGACTCGAGCCGTTTGGGATCGCGGATGCTCCCGGACAGAAGCGGAATGAGTTGCGTCGCGAGGAAGCCGAGCACCGCGCCGAACGCGGCGCCGAGCAGCACGACGATCACTCGCTTCGGGCGCACAGGCTTTTGCGGAGGCACTGCCTTGTCGACGAGTGCCGCATTGCCCATCGCCCCGGCCTGTGCGATCTGCAACTGCTGCGCGTTGTTCAAGAGGCCCACATACAACTGATTGTTCACTTCGACATCACGTGCGAGGCGCAAGTACTGTTGCTGCATCGCGGGAAGCCGCGCGATCTTGCCTTGCAGTTCCGCCGATTTCTGATCGAGCTGGCGGAACTTGTTGGCTGCCGCGACGAGTTGCGGCTGCTCACCAGTAAAGCGCTGCGCAAGGTCCTGATAGACCAGCCTGGCTTCGAGGCGCGACTTCTCGACCAGCGCCGATTCGTCGAGCAGCATCTTTGCTTCGCCCTGCACGTCGATCGTACCTTCCTTGTTCCGATAGTCGTTAAGCGCCTGCTCGGCCTTCTGCACGCGCTCCTTGACGAGCGGCAATTGCGCGTTCAGGAACGCGAGGCTGCGTTCTGAATCCGCCGCGTGGCGCCTGGCGTTCGATTCGAGATAAGCGGCCGCGACCGCGTTGACAAAGCGCGACGCGAACACCGGGTCCGGATCTTCGAACGCGAGCTGGATGATGTTCGATTGCCGCTTCGTCTCCACCACGTTGAAGACTTTCTGGATCTGTTCGAGCCGTGCCTGAGTCGAGAAGCGCTGCACCGTGAACTCGGTGCCGGGACGCGCAACCATCTTCTGCACGTTCACCGTGTAGCCCGCGGCAGTGCTCGGCGCGCCGACGATCCCGCTCAGCAATTCGTTACCCGCCGCGTCCCTGAGTGTCCATTTGTTGTTTCCTGCGTAATCGAGCGCCAGCTTTTTTCCTAGCTGATCATCCGGCACGTCGAAGGTTTTGAACTCGACCGCCTCTCCGCCCCAGGCCCAGAACGGTTCTTCGATCAAAGGCGCGACAAGTCCACTGGGTTCCTTGGGAAGAATCGAGCCAAGAAATGCGCCGACTAGCGGCAAGCGATTCTTGACGGACACTTCGGCCTGCGCGACGGTCGTCTCCATTGCCTGGGCGAGAACGGTACGCGAGCGAACGATGTCGATCTCCCCGACGACAGGCGAGTCCTGGATATCGAGCGCCTTCGACACATCGGAGAGCGAGCCGAGCGTGCTCGCCTTCCGTTCCTCGATCTGGATCAGCGCATCAGCGGAATAAACCGGCGCGGAGAGCGCGATGTACGTTACAGAGAGCACGAGACACGCGAAGAAGACGCCTATGAAGATCCGTTTATGGTCGAAGACGTTTTCGATCATGTCGAGCAGGGACAGTTTGGTTCCTTGACGCGACCCCTTGTTGTTCCATCCAAGATCGTCGTCAAGGAAAGGTCTGTTGCGGCTCATGCATAGACTCCGTTTTTTCGCAGGAGATGCAAGCACGCCTCTAGCTTGAGCGGCGATGCCTGGAGAAAATTAAACATGTCATAACATGAGACCACAGCGCTTAACGGCATTCTGTTGGCAAGCCAACATGGTTTAGGGACTAAGAGACCGTATCCTCTCATCATTTAATCGACCGGCTTCTCTTAGACATGCTTAGGCCCATAGCGCTTGCCGTTCTGCTCTCGATATCCGCTTTGACAGTCGGTGCTGTCGCCGCCGATTTCGTCTCAACGCTCAATGCGCCCAACACTTCCGCAAGCCCGCTCTTCAAGGGCTCGTCGAATGGAAATCTCGCCGGCACGGCATCGGTGTCTAAGGTCGATGTTCATTCGCTGCTTTACCCGGGAAGCACGACCAAGGTACTCGCGCACTACTTGCCCTGGTGGGGGCCGAGTCCGCGAGGCCTCGACGTAGGCTATCGCTCCGACGATCCGCGTCAGGCGCAACGCACTTTTGACGACATGGCATCGCGCGGCGTGGACGGCGTGATCGTCGACTGGTACGGCGAAGGGCATTTTGTTGATACCGCCTGGAAGGCGTCGATGCCTGCGCTTGCCGCGTTCCCCAAGATGAGCTTTGCGATGATGGTGGATAGCGGCACGTTCAAGTTCAACGCGTGCAAAGGCTGCGACCTCAACCAGACCATTCTTTATCAACTCGATTACATGGCGCGCGAGTATTTTCCTTCGCGCCAATATCTGCGCCATGACGGGCGGCCAGTCGTCTTCGAATTCGGCATGGAGGCCGTGGGCAACGCGGATTGGGCCCGCATACAGGCAGCGCGCCCCGACGTTCTCTGGATCCATATCCATGCACATGGTCTTAATCTTCCCGCAAGCAAAGGCGCTTTCGTCTGGGTAGAGGCGCAATCGAAAGCACGCGCCAAAGGCGACCCAGCCGATCTCACCGGCCTCGACGTCTTCTACAACACGGCAACGAGCCAGCCCTCAAAGATCGCTGTCGGCGGTGTGTGGAAAGGCTTCGACGATTCGATGGCGCCTTGGGCCACCGCTTCTCCGCACGTGCTTGCCCAGGACTGCGGCAGGACGTGGCTCGAAAGCTTCCGGATTCTCAACGAGCACTACAGTGCGCATCAGCAGATTCCATTCCTTCAGCTCGTCACCTGGAACGACTATGAGGAAGGCAGCGCGCTCGAAACCGGTATCGCAAGTTGCGTGAAGATCGACGCGCGCCGCACGGGCCAGATGCTGGCCGTTTCCCTTAGCCATCCTGAGACCGTCGATCATCTTGAGCTCTATGAGCAGGCGGGTCCCGAATCGTTCCGACTCGTCGGACGTTATGCGCCTTCCGTCACGTCGATCCCTCTGACGGAGCCATCGTCCAATCCTTACTTTCTCAAGGCGGTCGGCAAGCCGTTCATGCAAAACGTGATCTCGCCACCCATCAAGTCTGAGTAGTTCATCCGTTTGCGGCTGATCTTCCCTTTAGCAATGAAAAGGCGTCTAGCAAGGCATCGATTCTTAGCGCGCCGTCCAATATTTCGCTTTCGTCTTTTGAACCGAAAAATAAGCGATGACCGACTCCCGCACGCTGTCCCGCTTCCATGTCCGATTGCTTGTCACCGATCAGAATTGAAGCCGGAATATCCAGGTAGAAATCATGCCGCGCCGCGTCAAGCATTCCCGGCAAGGGCTTCCTGCATGCGCAGGATTGCCTGTATGCGCCCGACGCTGCGTCGGGATGATGCGGGCAGTGGTAGACCCTGTCGATCGTCGCGCCTTCTTGAGAAAACCGATCGCTCATCCATCGCATGAAAGACACGAACTGCGCTTCCGTGTAATAGCCACGTCCGATGCCAGCCTGATTCGTCACCACGATCACGGCATAGCCGGCTTCATTTGCCTGACGAACGAGATCGAAGATACCTGCGACGAACACGCATTGCTCGGGTTGGTGAACATAGCCGAAGTCGACATTGATCACGCCGTCCCGGTCGAGGAATAGCGCTTTACGCTTCACGATCGTTGGCCTCGAGCATTTGAGGAATGACGGTCTGAGCGCGCGCATAGTCTTGCGGAATGCCGATGTCGATGAACTCCGTCACGTCGGGAAAGACGCGCATGTCCATCGAAGCAACGCGTTTGGCCAGGAAGTCCTGCTCAAACGAGAATCGGTTGGGCAATTCGCACTCTAGAACGCTTGCCGCCTTGAGCGCGTACGTCCCGGCGTTGATGAAACCGTGTCCTTCACGCTTTTCATGGAACGCGCAAAGTCGCCTGGTCTGCGCATCGAAGGTCAGTGTGCCGTAGCGGGAACCATCCGCCACGGTTGTCGCCGCGATCACAAGATCCGCTTTCGAAGATCGATGGAACGCCGACAGACCGCGCAGATCGAGGTTAGAGATCGTATCGCCGTTCATCACGATCATGTCGGGCGCGCCGTGAGAGCGCAGCGCATGCACGATTGCGCCACCGGTTCCCAACGGTTCATGCTCCTCGACGAACGACACCTCGATGCCGCCACAGGATGTCGCGACGAAGTCCCTAATATGTCGCTGACCATGCCCGATGGCTAGCACGATCTCAGGCACGCCTTGTTGCACAAGCCCATGCAGCATCCATGACAGGAACGGCCGGCCGCCGATCGACGCCAATGCCTTCGGCATCTCGTCGCCGAGGACCGAACGCAAGCGCGTGCCGAGTCCGCCCGCGAGAATGAGGCACGGCAGTACTTCGCTCATCCGAACATCTTCTCTTCGACGATGCCGCATATGATATGACCGCAAAGCAGGTGCGCTTCCTGGATTCGCGGCGTCGACGGCGACGGAATGTCGATAGAGATGTCCGCGAGTTCGCGCATCTGCGCGGCGCCTGCACTGTTACCTGTAAAGCCCACCGTCAACATGCCGGCTGCCCTGGCCGCTTCGAGCGCGCGAATGATGTTGGGCGATCGGCCCGAGGTCGAGTATCCCCAGAACACATCGCCAGCGCGGCCCGATGCCTGTATCTGCCGCTCGAAGAGCCTTTCGTAGCCGTAGTCATTGCCTATGGACGTCATAACCGACGTGTCGACCGTAAGCGCAAACGCGGGCAGCCCGGGTCGGTCGAAGCAGAAGCGGCTCACGAATTCCCCGGCAATGTGCTGCGCATCCGCCGCGCTTCCGCCGTTTCCTGCGAGCAGAACCTTGTTGCCCGCACGAAACGCAGCCGTGATGCGATCGGCGATCTCCCCGACCCGTTTGATCAATTCGCTATCGGCCATCAGCGCCTGCAAAACCGAAAGTGTCTTGTCGATCTCGCCAGTGACAGTCATCGTCATAGCTTTTTTCTCCACGACTGAGCGCCGATATCGGTGAACGTGCAATTGAGCACGTGACCATTGAGCTGGCTGTTTGCGCTTAGCGTGCGCATGACCCGCGGCCGGTCCACCGGGTCGACGAAGAACATCATGAAGCCGCCGCCGCCCGCACCCGACACCTTTCCGGCTTTGGCGCCCGCATTGATCGCGACTTTATAGAGTTCATCGATCATGGGATTCGAGATATTCTTGGCCATGCGTTTTTTTGATTCCCAGGCGTCGGCCATCGAACGCGCGAACGCATGGAAGTCACCGCGCAACACGGCTTCCTTCATGCGAACCGCTTCGGTCTTGACTTCGTGCAGTGCGGCAAGCGGATCGCTCTCGCCATTGGCGACGTTGGCGCTTTGTTCCTTGATGATGTTCGCCGATTCGCGCGAGACGCCGGTGAAGTAAAGCACCAGCGACGCCTCCATCTCCGCCTTGGTTTCCTGCTTGATTCGAAGCGGGTTGACGATCACCCGGTCGCCGTAGAACTCCATGAAGTTCAGGCCGCCGAAGGTCGCCGCGTACTGATCCTGCTTCCCGCCTGCAAGACAAAGATCGACACGCTCGATGTCGTGCGCGAGGTGGGCGATATCGTATTCGCCCAGCGGCAGCGACAGCAGCTCGCAGAACGCCTGAACCAGCGCGACGACGATGGTGGACGACGACCCGAGGCCTGACCCCGGCGGCGCTTCGGAACACGTCGTGATGGTGAGCGCAAGCGGATGTCCGCCGTTGAAGTCCCTGACGATCCGGTTGTACACGCCGACATGCAGCGTGAGACCCGGACGTGTCGCAAGTTCGGGCGCGACAGGACCGCGCCAGGATATGTCGGTATCGGCCGCAACTAGTTCTATTCGTGCGTCGTCACGCGGCGCAATCGACGCATAGGCGAACTTCTCGATGGTCACGTTGAGTGCAAGGCCGCCAAACTGGTCCGAGTAAGGTGGCACGTCCGTCCCGCCGCCCGCCAGCCCCAGACGCAGCGGAGCCCGCGATCGGGCGATGAAGCTAGTCATAATATTCTCTCGCCATGTGGTACATCGCCACTTGCGAATTCGTGATCGCCCGCGCTTTAGCGATTAGCGCATGAACGAACCAAACCCCACTTTTCTTTCGGATACCTTATCTATCAGTCTATAAGTCACTTTCTGGTTATTCCCCGTTCAAGCCAGGCATTCTCTCTACGATTTCTTGTTTCGCTTAGCGCATCGGCAAATGGAGCCAGGATTTCCGTGCCAATGCGAAACCGATTACATGGCGCATTGTGCAGCATGGATCTGGCGGATATGAGTGCGTCTCCGCACGTTGAATGACGCTTTTGAACGGGCGCTTAACTTTAGACAATCACGACGGCATCGAACGCGACGAGCGCAATTGCGGCCTCTCGGAATCTGATTCGGTGTCTAAGCGTTGCTTAAGAGGCGAGGTCGCACGCAAACGTTTGACTCGCTGTCGGGAAGAGTCCGGGGCATCTGGCGTATGCGCGAGATCGTCCCGGATCGTGGCTAGCGCGCACGGCACCTGTGCGCGCATGTGATGAACAGGCAAGCAAGTCACGCGGCAGGGCGCGCGCAATGCGTCTCCGGGGTTCCGACGCCAAGCGTCGAGGATCTCAAACCATGCGAGGTGAGCAGGCGATACAGCGTCACGCGCGAAATCCCCAGTTCGTGAGCCGCGTCGCCGAGGCGTCCACGATGACGCAAGAGCGCAAGTTCGATCGCCTGCCGCTCGGCTGCTTCGCGTGCCTGCGCAAGCGACACCGGCGCCACTTCGACGTATTCGCCCAGTTCGAGATCGCGCGCGGTGATCTGCCGCCCTTCCGACATCACGAGTGCACGCCGCACACGGTTGATCAGTTCGCGCACGTTGCCGGGCCAGCCGTAGTTGTGAAGCGCGGCAATAGCGCACGGCGAAAACCCACGAAGACGCCGGCTCGCATCTTTCTTGAACCGGTCGAACATGTGCTTCGCGAGCAGTTCGATGTCCTTGCCGCGCGCGCGCAGCGGCGGTTCGTCGATCTGCAGCACGCAAAGGCGGTGATACAGGTCGGCACGGAAGCGGCCTTCGATCATCGCCGTCTGCATGTCGACGTGAGTCGCCGAGATGATGCGTACGTCAACGGGCGTCGAGCCGTGACCTCCGAGGCGTTCGACCTTGCGCTCCTGCAGGAAGCGCAGCAGGCTTGCCTGGCTTTCGAGCGGCAGGTCACCGATTTCGTCGAGGAAGAGCGTGCCGCCGTTGGCCGCTTCGACACGGCCGATCTTGCGCTGGTTCGCGCCGGTGAACGCGCCGCGCTCATAGCCGAAGAGTTCAGACTGCAGCAGGTGCGCCGGAATCGCGCCGCAGTTAATCGCGACGAATGGCTCGTTGCGCCGCACCGAACGCTTGTGGATCGCCGCCGCAGTGAGTTCCTTGCCGGTGCCCGATTCGCCGGAAATGAACACGGACGCATCGGTCATCGCGACCTTGCGAATCGAGCGGAAGAGCGCGAGCATCGCGTCGCACGAACCGATCATCTCGTCTTCCGCGCGCGTCGGCGCGTTGCCCCCGTCCGCGTCCTGCAGCGTCAACATGCCGTAGGCGTGGCCGACTGCGTCGACGATACGTTCGTTCGAGCTCGGCAGCGTCACATAATCGAAGCAAAAGTCGCGGATCACCTTCCGCGCGCCCGCCTCCATGACCTGTTCGGGGTGGCCGATCGCGATCCAGCCGATCGACGGAGCAGAGAGCAAGGCCTCGATGACGGGCCAGTCGCGCGGAAACTGGCAATCGGAGAAATCCAGGATGCCCGCGCTGGCGCCGGTGATGCGCCGCGTTGCGTGGGCGCGCTTGCCGGGATCGACCAGTTCGACGTCCCACTGCCGGTCCTTCAGGCGCGCGTGCAGATCGGGACTCAATGCGAGTCCCACGTAATAGAGCTTCCTTGCTTCCCCGGTCATTTTCCTTCTCTCAATGCTTTTAGTTATGAGGAAGCAGTATGCCTTTCGCACGCGATTCGGGATATGGACGGCAAACGTTTCACCGCCGTGAAATCTTTAGATCAATGCAGCTTCGGCGATAAAGGATTTTGAGGGACTAATTGCCGTCAGGCCAAAAACAGCCCAGGAAAATGCTACCGGCGGCCCGTCGGTTCAGGGCGCGACTCACGCGGCGCGCGCCGACAGCGCCTTCAGCAGGCTTTCCACATTCACCGGCTTGACGAAGTGCAGATCGAAGCCCGCCGCCTGGGCGCGCATGCGATCCTCCGCTTGTCCATAGCCCGTGATCGCAATCAGAAGCGGCGTCGTCTCGCCCTTCTTGCGCAACCGCCTCGCCAGTTCGTAGCCATCCATGCCAGGAAGCCCGATATCGAGCAACGCAACATCCGGCTTGAATTCCTGCCCCACGTCGAGCGCCTCCGCCGGCGAGTACGCCACCCTTGTGATGTGGTTCTCGGTCTCGCAGAGCATCGCGAGGGAATCGGCGGCATCGCGATTGTCGTCGACGATCAGAATGCGGCGCACGGCCGCTTCCGGTTGTTCGTCGAGAGCGGAAAGCGTCGCACCCGAATGACGTTCCTGATGATGCAGACGCGGCAGGTCGACGACGACCGTCGTGCCCAGACCCGGCCCGGGACTTTGCACGGAGATTCGCCCGTCGTGCATTTCGACCAGCTTCTTGACGAGCGACAGGCCGATCCCGAGTCCGCCTTCCGACCGGTCGAGCGTGCGCTCGCCCTGGGAGAAGAGATCGAAGATCTTCGGCAGCAGATCGGGCGAAATGCCCGATCCCGTATCCCCGATCACGATCGACACCCACGCATCGTCGGCATGAGCGGTGACGCTGATGCTGCCGCCTTCCGGCGTGTACTTGATCGCGTTGTTAAGGATGTTCACGAGAATCTGCGAGACCCGGGTGACGTCGCCGAAAACCCAGTTGGTAGCGTCGGGCACTTCGACATGCATGTGCTGCGAGCGCGCCTGTGCCATGCCGGCCACCGCCTCGACCGCGTGATACACCGCGGTGCACACCAGGATCGGCTCGCGCTTCAGCGCAATACGACCCTGCGTGATACGCGACACTTCGAGCAGGTCGTCGACGATATGCGTCATGTGCTCGACCTGCCGCTGCATCAGTCCGACGAGGTCCTGTTCGCGATCACCGAGCGGGACATCCTTCTGCATCAGCGCGATGACTGTTCGCAAGGGCGCAAGCGGATTTCGCAATTCGTGCGCGAGCATCGCGAGAAACTCGTCCTTGCGACGGCTCGACTCGCGCAGTATGAGTTCGAGGCGCTTGCGCTCGGTGATGTCGATGACGGAACTGATGATGCGCATCGGCTTGCCGGCGGCGCTGAGTTGCAGCAGCGCGCTGCCCTCTATCCATCGCTCGCGCTCGGAATTGTTCAGGCGGAATTCGAAGTTGGCGCTTGGCTTCTCGCCGTTCGCAAGGCGGCGGATATAGCGGTCGAGCGCGGCCCGGTCTTCCTCGTGCACCCGTTGCAGCGCGGCGATGTAGGGCACGCGTTCGGTCCGTCGCCGGTCACCGCCGTCTTCGATGGAGAGCACCCAGTCGGACAGGTCGAGCGTCGCGATACTGAGCCTGGCGGCCTGCATCGCCACCCTGAGCCTCAGCGAGCGCGCTTCGATCGCCGCCTTGGCCTCGTACTGGGCCGTCACGTCGGTCGTCGTGCCGAACCATTCCTGAACATTGCCGTTCTGATCGCAAAGCGGTGCCGCGCGCGCCTCGACAATCCGATACACGCCATCCTTGCGGCGCAGCCGGAACGTTAGCGACTGCGTGGTCTTCCGGCGTAACGCGTTCTGCCAGCTCTCGCGAGCCATCTCGCGATCTTCCGGATGAACGAGTTCCATCCAGCCCCAGCCCGCGACGCACGAAGGATCGGCGCCCGCGAACTCGTCCCATGAACCGCCCGCCGGCCTGACGCTTCCATCCGGTGTCGCCGACCAGACCATCGCCCCGGTTGATTCGACCAGCGCGCGATAGCGCCGCTCGCTCAGGCTCAGCCGCTCTTCATGAATGCGATGCTCGCTAATGTCGAACGTGACGCCGTACACGCGCACGAGCAACCCCTCGTGGTCGTACTCGGGATGTCCGCGCATGCGAAGCCACCGCTGCGGTGCGATCCGTTCGTCGAGCAGGAAATCGAGTTCGAACGGCGCATGATGCTGCAGGACCGCATCGAGCTTGCGCTGATATAGGTCGCGATACGCGGGTGCCACACGCTCCGTGAGCTCAGCGAGCGTCACGGCGTCGGTGCCTTCGGGGAAGTCGTAGATTTTCGCGAGCTGCGAGGTCATGCGCACGACGCGCGTTTTCATGTCCCATTCCCAGGCGCCCATGCATGCGCCCTGGAATGCGGCCTGAAGACGCCGCTCGCTTGCTTCGTACAGCTCCCACGCGTGCTTGCATTCGTGGATGTCGATTGCAACGCCTACCGTATCGGCGATTCCGCCGAGCTCGTCGCGCGTCGCCTGGAGATGCAGCGTGTGCCAGCGGAACACCCCGTCGGCGCGCATGAGCCTCACGTCGACGTTGCGCAGCAGTGCTCGGCCTGTCATCTGACGAACCGCGTCGATGACGAAAGCGATGTCGTCTGGATAGACGAATACCTTCCAGTGCTGCCCGAGCAGCTTGTCGTAAGGTACGCCGAGATAGAGGCAGGCCCACGGATTCGCGTAGAGGATGCCGCCGTCGCGCGACGCTCGCCAGACGAACGCCGGAAGGAACCGGGCTGGCGCAGGATCCTCGGTACCCTGCGCGGGGTAGTCGTTTGTCGACTGGGTGTCTTCGGCCATGGCAACGCTCTCTAAGACTGTTTTAAGCGGCTGCAACGAAGGCTCTCGCCCGTTAGAGCATACGATACGCCGAACACCCGGGCCAGCACAGTGGCGAATGGGCGTGCGGGTTTAGTCACACGACGACGTCCCTTCATGGGGTGAACAAAACTTCTGCATTTCTGACAATCGAACGTGCGTGTGTTTATGCTGGCAACTGCCCATACGCGCCCTTTTAAACTGAGAATGGCTTGACCCTTCGAAAAGAGGACTTGGATGCAGCGTCTGCGAATCGATTTATCAAGCCGGCTCAAGCAATCGTAGGGCCCATGATCCGGCCGACCACCACCACCGGCGTCTTGCTCGCAGCCATCCTCGGGTCGAGCATGGCGTTCATCGACGGGACCATCGTGAACGTCGCGCTGGCAGCGCTGCAGGCGAGCCTTCACGCGACGGCGAGCAACCTCCAGTGGGTCGTCGAAGCGTACGCGCTGACGCTGGCTTCGCTCCTGCTTCTCGGCGGATCGCTCGGCGATCTCTATGGCCGCCGCAAGGTTTTCGTCGCGGGCGTGCTGATCTTCGCGGCAGCGTCGGCGTGGTGCGGTCTGGCCGGAACGGTGTACACGCTCATCACCGCTCGCGCGATGCAGGGCATCGGCGCGGCACTGCTCGTGCCCGGCAGCCTGTCGCTCATCAGCGCATCGTTTCCAGCGGAAACGCGCGGCCACGCTATCGGAACGTGGTCTGCATTCACCGCGATCATGGCGGCGTTCGGCCCGGTCGCGGGCGGCTGGATGATCGAGCAGTTTTCGTGGCGCGCGGTCTTCTTTATCAACCTGCCGCTCGCCGCCGTTGTCGTGTGGATCACACTTTCCAGCGTTCCCGAAAGCCGCAACGATTCGATGCCGCGAGCGCTCGACTGGCCGGGCGCCCTGCTCGCCTGCACCGGTCTCGGGTGCGTGACTTTTGCGCTCATCGAAGCCGCTCGCGGCGGGACCATCGTCGCGGCGACCGCAGTGTGCGGAGTCGTCGCGCTCGGTCTCTTCGTGGTCGTCGAGGCGCGCTCCGCGTCGCCGATGGTGTCGCTCGCGCTCTTTCGGTCGCTCACGTTTACCGGCGCGAACCTCATCACGCTGTTTCTTTACGCGGCTTTCGGAGGCACGCTGTACTTCCTGCCGCTCCACCTGATCCAGGTCGAACGCTATACCGCCACGGAGGCAGGCGCCGCGCTACTGCCGCTCATTCTTCTTATCTTTGTACTCTCTCGCTGGTCCGGCGGCCTGATCGCAAGCCACGGCGCACGACTTCCGCTCGTCGTCGGGCCGCTCGTCGTCGCTGCGGGATTCGCGTGGCTTGCTGGGTCCGCATCGGCCAGGACCGACGCTTCATACTGGACCACGATCTTTCCGCCAATGTTCGTGCTCGGTCTCGGCATGGCGATCTGCGTCGCTCCACTGACGACGACGGTCATGAACGCGGTTCACATGAACGATGCTGGCGTGGCATCCGGCGTGAACAACGCCGTCTCGCGGATCGCCGGGTTGCTCGCGATTGCCGTATTCGGAGTCGTGCTCTCCGTTCGCTTCGACGGCGCGCTGCAACAAAAACTCGAAGCGCTTGCGCTGGGCGCCGATGCGCGACACGCGGTCTATATGCAGCGCGCGTTGCTCGCGGGCATTCATAGCGAAAATCCGGGCGTGGCCCGGGCGGTCGGCGAGTCGTTCGTATCGGGATACCGCTTCGTGCTGGTCATTGCCGCCGCACTCGCCTTCGCGAGTGCGGCCAGCGCTTATCTGCTGCTGCCCAGGAAAGACGCCGCGGATACGGCGCGCGAACGACCTGAACCTTAGAGATTACGTAGCTTTTAATTAAGTTACGAATTCCACTACGGGTGACAGGCTACTTGTTTCCGCGATTGACCTGGGAAACTATAACGTCGATAATAGTTTCCATCGCGACTGTAGCAGGATGAGTCGAGCCCGCTTCGACTGTTCATTAGAACGCCACTCACGACCATTCGGAGGTGCGCTTATTCGGTTTCATCACGCAAGCGCACTATTTATTTCGGATAGCTGATTAACATTTGCAACGTGCAACGAACCCGACACGGAAGCCGACTCCAATGAACCCGAATCTTGCGCACGCGAAGCTGCCGATGAACGGCACCCATTTCGCCTTGCTTTGCGCGGTCTTCCTGCTGTCATCTTGCTCGCGTGACGATCGCAACGTGTACCAGGGCTATATCGAAGGCGAATTCGTGTATCTCGCTTCATCGCAGTCCGGTGCGCTCACACAACTGTCGGTCGCGCGCGGTCAAACCGTGCGTTCCAACGCGCCCTTGTACACGCTCGAATCGATCGACGAAACCGCTGCACTAGCAGGAGCACAACAGCAACTCGCCGCCGCGCGCGCGCAACTCGCAGACATCGAGACGGGCAAGCGCGCGCCCGAAGTCAACGTGAACCGCGCGCAACTGGCGCAGGCACAGGCCAATGCGCGCAAAGCCTCCTTGCAACTCACACGCGACGAAGCGCAGTTCCGCGTGGGCGGCATCCCGAAGGCGCAGCTCGACGATTCTCGCGCCAACGCGGATGCGACCGCGGCGCAAGTGCGCGAGCTGACGAACCAGGTCGAAGTGGCGCGCCTGCCCGGCCGCTCGCAACAGATCACCGGGCAAAGGGCGCAAGTGGCAGCGGCCCAGGCATCCGTCGCACAGGCACAGTGGAAACTCGACCAGAAGCGCATCGTGGCACCGGCCGATGGCCTCGTCTACGACACACTCTATCGAGCCGGCGAATGGGTGCAGGCGGGCAGTCCCGTCGTGCAGATGCTGCCGCCGCAGAACGTGAAGGTGCGCCTTTTCGTGCCCGAGGGCATCGTGGGGAATATCGCGGCCGGGCGCGCGATGACCGTGCATTGCGATGGCTGCGCGGCGGATGTCCCCGTCAAGGTCACCTATGTGTCGAACAAGGCGGAGTACACGCCGCCCGTCATTTACAGCAACGAGAGCCGCTCGAAGCTCGTCTTCATGGTCGAGGCGCATCCCTCGGTTGCCGATGCCAGCAAGCTGCATCCCGGCCAACCCGTCACGGTGACACTGCAATGACCGCACCTGCCACCGAAAACGTCATCGATGTCCAGAACCTCAACAAGCACTTCGGCGACAAGCACGTCGTCAACGACGTCTCGCTGCAAGTCGCGCGCGGCGAGATCTTCGGCTTTCTCGGACCGAACGGCAGCGGCAAGACGACGTCGATCCGCCTGATGTGCGGACTGCTCACGCCGGATTCCGGCACCGGTACCTGCCTCGGTTACGACATCCGCCGCGAAAGCGCGCAGATCAAACGAAACGTGGGCTACATGACGCAGCGCTTCTCGTATTGGGAGGACCTGACGATCCGCGAAAACCTCGACTTCGTCGCGCGGATCTATCAGATGCGAAACCGGCGTGAAGCAGTCGACCGCTCGCTCGAAGGGCTCGGCCTGCAAAGCCGGGCGAACCAGCTCACGGGTTCGCTCTCCGGTGGATGGAAGCAGCGGCTCGCGCTCGCCGCCTGCATGTTGCACGAACCGAAACTGCTGTTGCTCGACGAGCCGACCGCCGGCGTCGATCCCACCGCGCGCCGCGACTTCTGGGAAGAACTGCACCGGCTTGCGGCACGCGGCATATCCGTGCTGGTCAGCACACACTACATGGACGAAGCGGAACGCTGCCACAAGCTCGCGTATATCGCCTACGGCAAGCTGCTCGCGAAGGGGACCGCAAGAGAAGTGATCGAAGCGCAGGACCTTCGCACATGGGCGATTCACGGTAAACATCTGAGCAAGCTCTCCGAGCAATTGCGCTCGGCGCCCGGCGTCGATCAGACCGTCGTGTTCGGCTCGGCGCTGCATGCGAGCGGACGCGATCACGCCGCGCTCGAACGCGCGGTAAGGAAGGCGACGAAAGGCACGCCGCTCGTCATCGAGGAAATCGATACCGGCCTGGAAGACGTGTTCATCTATCTGATGAGCCACTCGAAGGACAACTTTGGAGCGCCATCGTGAGCGCGCGCATGGCTTTTTCGCTCACGCGCTGGTGGAGCATCGTCCTCAAGGAATTCCTCCAGTTGCGGCGCGACCGCGTCACGTTCGGCATGATCGTCGGCTTGCCGATCATCCAGCTCGCGCTCTTCGGCTTCGCCATCAACACCGATCCGAAGCACCTGCCGACCGCCGTCATCGTCGGTGACGACAGCGCGTTCTCCCGCAGCTTCATCGCAGCGATGAAGAACTCGGCCTATTTCAACTTCGTGGGAACGCTGCCCGACGAGGAAGCCGGCCGCCGCGCACTCGCGCAAGGCCGCGTGCAGTTCGTGCTGAACATACCGGTAGGCTTCTCGCGCGACCTGCTGCGAGGCAAGCGTCCGTCGCTTCTCATAGAAGCGGACGCCACCGACCCGACCGCGACCGACACCGCCGTCGCCGCGCTGCCGAGCCTCGTGCAGCCGGTCGCCGACAAGGACATCACGGGCGCGCTCGCGCATCTGAACGGCAGTCCGGCGGCATTCGGCGTGCAGGTCCATAGCCTCTATAACCCCGAAGGCATCACGCAATACAACGTGGTGCCGGGCCTGATGGGCGTGATCCTGACGATGACACTCGTGATGATGACCGGCCTCGCGATCACGCGCGAACGCGAGCGCGGCACGATGGAGAACCTGCTTGCGACGCCCGTCCTGCCGATCGAAGTGATGACCGGCAAGATCGTGCCCTACGTGATCATCGGCCTCATTCAGGCGACGATCATCCTCGTGGCGACGTACTTTGTCTTTCACGTGCCGTTCGTCGGCAGCCCGGTCGCCATCTATCTCGCTGCATTGCTCTTCATCGCGGCGAACCTGACGGTCGGCATCACGCTGTCCTCGCTCGCCCAGAACCAGTTGCAGGCGATGCAGCTCACCGTCTTCTACTTCCTTCCGAACATCCTGCTCTCGGGCTTCATGTTTCCCTTTGCCGGCATGCCGAAGTGGGCGCAGTTCATCGGCAACCTGCTGCCGCTCACCTACTTCAACCGCCTGATACGCGGCATCCTGCTCAAGGGGAACGGCTGGATGGATCTCTGGCCTTCGGTATGGCCGATGATGATCTTCACGCTGATCGTGATGGGCATCGCATTGCGCTTCTATCGTCGCACGCTCGACTAGGAAACACTGCCATGAAACAACTCGTTCTCGTGTCCGTCATGGTGCTCTTCGGCTGCGCGGTCGGTCCGGACTTCCAGACGCCCGCACCGCCCGAAGCCCAGCCCTATACGCGCGATGCGCCGGCCAGCGCAGCGCAAACGTTCCCGGCCGCCGACACCGCCACGCCGATGTGGTGGAACCGCTTTCACTCGGATGCGCTGGATCGTCTTGTCGACGAAGCGCTGCAACAGAGCCCGACGCTCGCCCAAGCGCGCGCCAAGCTGATCGAGGCACGCGAGAACTACAACGCGCAAGCGGGCGCCACCGCATTCCCTTCCGTCGACGCTACGATTTCAGGTACGCGCCAGCAAGTCAATCTTGCTTCCTTCGGCATTCCGAACGTGAGCAGCCCCGGGCCGTTCTCGCTGTTCGACGCTTCGGTCAGCGTGTCCTACACGTTCGACATCTTCGGCGGCAACCGTCGCGCGCTCGAGGCAACGATGGCGCAGGTCGACTATGAACGCTTCGAACTCGAAGCGGCGCGCCTCTCGATTGCGGGGAACGTGGTGGCGTCCGCCGTGCGACGCGCATCGCTTCAGGAGCAGATCTCGCTGACCCGTCGCCTCACGGATGCACAGGCGCAGCAGCTTGCGATCGTCGACGCCCGTCATGCGGCGGGCGGCGTCTCGCAACTCGACGTGCGCAGCCAGCGTACACTGCTCGCGCAAACTCGCGCCTCGCTGCCGCCGCTCGAAACGCAACTCGCCCAGGCCGATCATCAGTTGGCCATCCTCCTCGGGCGGCCGCCGTCGAAGGCAAACTTCGACGCGCTCACGCTCGACTCGCTCCAGTTGCCCGCTGACGTGCCGCTCACGTTGCCCTCCACGCTCGCGCGCGAACGGCCCGACATCCGCGCTTCGGAAGCGCTGCTGCATCAGGCGAGCGCGAACATCGGCGTGGCGACGGCCAATCTGTATCCGCAGTTTTCGCTCTCGGCAGGCATCGGTTCCCAGCGCACGAATATTCAGGACGTGGTGAGCGGACTGAACGTCTGGAACATCGGGCTGAACCTCGCGCAGCCGCTATTTCACGGGGGCGAGTTGCGTGCGAAGAAGCGCTCGGCGCAGGCAGCGTACGACGCAGCACTTGCGGCCTACCAGCAGACGGTCCTGCAGGCGCTCCAGCAGGTAGCGGATACGCTGACCGCCTTGCAGAACGACGCGCGAGAACTGCAGTCACGCGAAGATGCCGCACGCGAGGCGCAAGCGAGCTTCGACATCGCCCATGCACAATATGAGGCCGGAGGCGTCAGCCAGTTCAGCGTGCTCGATGCAGAACGCCAGACCTTGCAGACCGCGCTCGACCGCACACGCGCTCAAGCCGACCGTTTCGCCGATACCGCAGCGCTCTTCCAGTCTCTTGGCGGCGCAACGCAGGCCGACGCGCTCGCACAGGAGCGCTAGATGCCGCGTGACAACGAGCCCTCGGACCGGCCATCTGCTTCGACAGAAGCACACAAAATCGCTACGCAGCCCGCCTTTCCTCCGGTCGATTTCGACGAAGGGCCGTCCGGAACCATTCTCACGGCCGCGCGCGACATCCTGCTGCGCGAGTATTACAGCGGGCTCACGATGGACCGGCTTGCTCTGGCGCTCGGCATGAGCAAGAAGACGCTCTATGTGCATTTCTCGTCGAAGGACGCGATGGTCGCCGCGATCATCGCCGCGACGGGCGTCTCGATCCGTCGCCAGGTCACGGCAATACTCGATGGCCCCGGCGCCTTCCCCGAGAAACTCGAAGCGCTGCTTCGCGTCGTCGCCGAACATGTGGGCGTAATGTCGCCGGACTTCCTGCAGGACCTCAATCGCTTCGCGCCGCAACTCTTCGACGAAATTCAGGCCATCAAGGAACGCAATATTCCGACGGTGTTCGGCCGCGTGATGCGTCTCGGGGTCGAACAGGGCATGATTCGCGCCGATATCGACGTGACCTATCTCGCGGAGTACTGGCTGCAGGTCGCCAAAGGCGTGCACGACACGGCGATGCTTGCACGCACGGGCCTTACGCCGCGCGAAGCGCTCGAAAAGGCGCTGGATCTGTTCTTCTTCGGCGTCTTCACGCCCGCTGCCCGCAAGAAAGTGGGGCGGCAGTTGCCGGGGGCATCGCGCTCCTAGATGCCGCTCTTTCCGGCAGTGAAAATCAGCCGAAGTCCGAGCGCCGCAATGGCGCAGGCGGCAATACGATCGACCCACCGCCTCGCGCGAAGATAGATCTCGCGCGGACGACGACTCGAAAAACCCAGCGCGACGATCGTGTACCACCCCGCTTCGATACAGAACACGAGCGGCGGCAACACGATATAGCACCAGAACGGCGGATGCTGCGGAAGCAGCGCCGCGAAAATGCTGCCGTACCAGATCGCGGTCTTCGGGTTGCTGAGCTGAGTGGTGAGACCGACCCAGAAGGACTTGCGGGTGATGCGTGCATCGGCGCGGGTGCCTTCGTCGACCGAAAGCGGCTGCGATGCACCCCGCCAGATCTTCGACGCGATATAGATCAGATACAGGCCGCCGGCGATCTTCAGCGCAACATACAGCCACTCTACGGCGAGCAGCAGCGTGTAAAGCCCGGCCAGCGCGATGCCGCCGAAGAAGATGCCGCCCACGCCCATGCCGAGCGCGGTGGCAAGGCCGTCGCGCCGCGACAGACTGATGGCATTGCGCGCCACGAGCACGAAGCTCGGACCGGGGATCATCGCGCCCAGCAACAACGCGACGAGGATGGCGAATACGGCGGCTGAGGCATTCATTTGTCGTCTCCTGGACCAGCAGCATCTGCATGATGGCACGAATGTGCCACAGGTGTTCCGGTCGCGCGACGGCCAACTGTCCATGCTCGCATGGCAAGACACGTTGCTATAGTGCGTCCGGTGCACGCAAAGGACATCGACATGAAAACAATCGGGTTGATTGGCGGGATGAGCTGGGAATCATCGGCCGAGTATTACCGCATCGTCAACCAGGAGATGAAAGAGAGGCTCGGCGGACATCGCAACGCGCAAAGCGTGATGGTCACGGTGAGCTTCGAGGAGATCAGGGCGTTGCAGCACGAAGCCCGCTGGGACGAACTCGGAGAGCGCATGAAGTCGGCCGCGTTGCAGGTGCAGGCCGCGGGTGCGGATTTCGTGGTGCTGTGCACGAACACGATGCATCGCGTGGCGCCCGCGGTCGAAGCCGCGCTGGACATTCCCCTCGTGCACATCGTCGACCCTACTGCTCACGCGCTGCACGAAGCGGGCGTGACCCGCGTCGGATTGCTCGGTACCGCATTCACCATGGAGCAGGATTTCTATCGCGGCCGCATGCAGGAGCGGCACGGCATCGAAGTCGTCGTGCCCGCAGCGGCGGAGCGAGCGCTCGTGCATCACATCATCTACGACGAACTGTGTCATGGCATCGTGCGCGACGAATCGCGCGATGCCTACCGACGCATCATCGAGGGACTGCGAGCCGAAGGCGTGGAGGGCGTGATCCTCGGCTGCACCGAGATCACCCTGCTGATCTCGCAGGACGATGTTCCCATCCCCGTCTTCGATACCACTGCGCTGCATGCGCAGGCGGCGGTGACGAAAGCACTGCTTTGACGCCCTGTGACGGGCTTATCCGAAAGCCGGGAAGCCCTCGTATTGCGGAAATGTCCTGGGCATCATGAAGGCGGGGATCATGTAACGCGAAAAGCAGCGTGACGTCGACGCCGGATGAATGACATGCAGGCACGAACCGTCGCGGTCGTCCACGGCAATCGTCTTGCAGCCGGCGGTCACCACCTTCCTGATGAACGATTCGTCGTCGCAAAGATCGAGATCGTCGAATGAGGACAGCTTCATCAGGCATCGCCGGTACACATACGAGAATCCGTAGAACAAGATGAAATCCGCGCCGATCTGCAGCTTGTCATGAAACTCGACTTGCTCGACCGTCGCGCCGCCAAGCATGTAATGCGAGCCCGTCTTCGCGTTCAGGTCCATGTAGCCGAAAAAACCGCTCGGCGGCGCGTACATGCTGACAGGCGACAGTCGATGCGCGGCGCGCAGTCTAGATTCCTTGACTGAATTGATCTTGTAGCAGTCGAGTCAAGTTTCTACGCGGCGATTTTGACCTGATCGCACCAGGTGTTAACGGCCTTCTCAGCGGTGCGGAAGCTGCGCTGCAAAG
>NZ_FCOG02000449.1 GCF_001544975.2 Caballeronia arationis
TTACCGAGAACTGGATCGGCGCTCACGAACGCCAAGATGAGACCGTGAGAAAGGCGCAAGAACTCGGCACTCTCGAGTTAGACAGGATTTAGCCGATAAATACTTTGGGTGTTCTCGTAGAGTATGAGATGCACGCCGGGTTCCTCGGCTTCACAACAAAAAGAGAGCGACGCGCTTCCGATGAGCACCATATTAGTAGTGGACGATGAACCGGACACCCTCTATGTCCTGGATTTGATTCTTACCGCGCAAGGCTATCGGGTCGTAAAGGCTCGAAATGGCTATGAGGCGATGGAATTCGCGCTCGCGGGGCCCCCTGACCTAGTCATTTCAGACTGGATGATGCCTGTCATGGATGGCACGCAGTTGTATCGCTATTTCGCGGCGATTCCGACTTTGACCACGGTGCCGTTTGTATTTATCTCGGCCGCAGTGCCGCCGGGCGAACTGGCGGCGGGTCCGTTCTTGCGCAAGCCGTTCCACCCTCCTCTCTTGCTCGACTTGGTAAGCCGCTCGCTTTCAGGGTAGTCGGCATTGGCAACGAATCGTTTTAATTGAGCTCGATGCGGTATTTAGCTGACGGGTTGCTATCCTTCGTAAGCTACTGCAACCGCCGACGGAAGCTCTATTGCTTCCGGGGACAGCAGTGACGGATGAAACGATTGCCCGGCCACCACAGGTACATGACGAGCGAGCGCAACGAAAGGAAGCTCCAGGTCCGGCACGTCGATGATTGTCAAGGGGCTATAGCATGCGTCTCATCAGACGGTCTTTAAAAATATTTTGATGCACCAAGACTGCGAACACATGCACGCCAATCAAAATCAACAGAATCGTTGCGCTCGCACTGTGCAAATCACCAATCGACAGGTCGGGAGAGCTTGGGTTGGAAATTTGGGGAAACTGCACCACTCCCGCGAGTTTCACCACCCACCCTCTGCCATCAGCGTTCAACCAGCCTAGCAAAGGCACGAGTATCAGCAGCGCGTACAACGCCATGTGCAGGATGTTTGCCACTGCGCGAAGCTCAGGGGACTGGTCGACCGGTGTTGGCGCGCGTCGAACGAGTGCCCAGCCGACCCTTGCAACTATCACCACAAGAAGAGAAGCGCCGACACCGATGTGCCATGCGACAAGCCCCGACGGCACTTTTATCTCGTCCGCTTCGGGCATGAGCCATCCCAGCGCGAACTGGGCCACAAGCAGAACAAGAGTGAGCCAATGGAGGGTTGAGGGTGTAATTAGTTTTGTGTAAACGGTCATTTGGCAGGAGACTGCCCGTAACAGGAGCGACGATGACCGTAGCCA
>NZ_FCOG02000447.1 GCF_001544975.2 Caballeronia arationis
TTCTACTCGCTAGTGGCATAAGTATTCCTAAGCATGTCAGGCCTTGCTCAACACACGTTTCTTATCGCGACAGAACCCGACAATCCGGGGTAGCCGCAACCCGAGGCGAGATGGATGATGAAATTTGGAAACACCGACGGCAGCTCGAACTGGAAATCGGAACGACCTTCCGCGTTGATGCCACCCGGCAACTGCTCTGGATGAGGCTTATGGGTCGCGGCGCTATGCAGCAGCGTGTCAAATTTCTGCGTCGAATCTGCCGTATCCATCCCGCCGCCATAGATGGCCGACGACGCATGGGGACCCAGAATCCGATAATTGGTGTGCTCGATACCGGAAAAGCCAGGCAAGGAACCCGCGTGGATCGTGGGCACGTGATAGCCTTCGCTGAAGGCATACAGGGCAACCTTCCAGTTGCAGTCGAGCACCGTCGAATAGCGATAGGCCGTGGTCGATTCCGCGTAGGGATAGCCAGCAAACAGCTCCCCGAAACCACCCAGGTATTCCTTCAGTGACTGTTCCGGTTTCTTGTCAAAGTTGATGAAGACAAAGCCTTCCCACACGTCGCACTGGATTTCGCGAAGGCTAAGACACTTGGTATCGATCTCCGCAAACTCCTCCTTCATGGGCACCGAGCGCAGATCGCCGTTCGTACCGAACACCCATCCGTGGAAGCGGCATGTAATGACGTTGGCGCGCGAGTGGCCAAACGTCTCGAACTCCGTGGTCGGAATGACTTTATTCCCCCGGTGAGTGCAGACGTTATGGAACGCCCGGATTACGCCGTCTTTGCCACGCGCAATGATGACCGAGGCATCACAGACAGCAAGCTCCTTGACCTTCCAGTCGCCAGGATTGGCCACCTCCCAAGTAGTGGCCACTTTCAGCCAAGTCTTGCGGAAAATTTTTTCCTGCTCCTGCTTGTAGATCGCCGGGTCCCGAATAATGTCGAGATTCACGGGCTTGGTCCCTAGCATTTGACGGATTTCTTCCGTCGAGCGAATCGGCAGCACTCGCTTTGAAGATCCTTGGAGATCTTGCACGGTTTCCATTTTAGCGACTCCTCTGTATTTGCAAGTAAACTGACAGCTGAACTTCCTGAGCTATGGCCTCAATAGTTATGATCAACCGTCGATTGGAAGGCTGTCACCACAGTATCTGGTTCCATTTCTCCGCAACATCCGGAGCAATCGATATCGATCTACGAAGATCTACTTAGTCGGACCTGCAAAATTGGGTTTTGTTCGTGGACGCCTCGGGGCGTTCATCAGGTGGCCTTGTACTTTTCGAACTCAGGCAGTTGTAGGAGGGGCGAGCAAGGTTCCT
>NZ_FCOG02000124.1 GCF_001544975.2 Caballeronia arationis
GCTGGTGCGTTGACGTGTTGTGACTGCTGCCTCAAAAAGCTGCTTTCTTTGCTTACGTTCTTTGCAGCAGCAAAGAACGTAAGTCCCGCCCCGGACAGGGGCAGAGCTAATAAACCACTAAGAAAACAAGTTCCATAGAAGCGCAGAAACATCAGACGGTGTTCCCAACCCAACCCCGCCCAACCCAACCCCAGTCCGTCCAGCGCCCAAATGAAACTGACTCCAAGAGAAAAGGACAAACTGCTGATCTTCACAGCAGCGCTCCTGGCCGAACGCCGCCGCGCCCGCGGCCTCAAGCTGAACTATCCGGAAGCGGTAGCATTCATCTCGGCCGCGCTAATGGAAGCGGCCCGCGACGGCAAGACCGTCGCCGAAGTGATGCACTATGGCACCACGCTCCTCACGCGCGACGATGTCATGGAAGGGGTGCCCGAAATGATCCCCGACATCCAGATCGAAGCCACTTTCCCCGACGGCACCAAGCTCGTCACCGTCCACCATCCGATTCCCTGAATCGACCAAGAGGCAACGCCCATGATCCCCGGCGAATATCTGATCGACGACGGCGAGCACGAACTCAACGCAGGCCGCGAAACCGTGTCGGTCGTCGTGTCGAATACCGGCGACCGGCCCGTGCAGGTCGGCTCGCATTTCCATTTCTACGAGGTCAACACGGCGCTCACCTTCGAACGCGACAAGGCGCGCGGCTTTCGTCTGAATATCGCAGCAGGCACCGCCGTGCGCTTCGAACCAGGACAGGAACGCACCGTGGAGCTCGTCGCGCTCGCGGGCGATCGCGCCGTCTACGGCTTCAACGGCCTCGTGATGGGTCCGCTCTGACTCTCTTTCGGGATTACATGAAATGACGCTACGCATCGGCCGCCGCGCCTACGCGGAAATGTTCGGTCCGACCACCGGCGACCGGGTCCGCCTCGCCGATACCGATCTCATCATCGAAGTCGAACGCGACTTCACGACCTACGGCGAAGAAGTGAAATTCGGCGGCGGCAAGGTGATCCGCGACGGCATGGGCCAGTCGCAGCGCGTCGCCAACGACGTCGTCGATACGGTCGTCACCAACGCGCTGATCCTCGATCACTGGGGCATCGTGAAAGCCGACATCGGCATCAAGGGCGGACGCATCTTCGCAATCGGCAAGGCCGGCAATCCCGACATCCAGCCGGGCGTGACCATCGCCATCGGCGCGGCCACCGAAGTGATCGCCGGCGAAGGGATGATCGTGACGGCAGGCGGCATCGATTCACACATCCACTTCATCAGCCCGCAACAGATCGACGAAGCACTCGCGAGCGGCGTCACGACGATGCTCGGCGGCGGCACCGGTCCCGCGACGGGCACCAACGCGACGACCTGCACGCCGGGCCCGTGGCACATCGAGCGCATGCTGCAGGCCGCCGACGGCTGGCCCGTCAACCTCGGCTTTCTCGGCAAGGGCAACGCGAGCCTGCCCGAACCGCTCACCGAGCAGATCAAGGCGGGCGCGATCGGCCTCAAGCTGCACGAGGACTGGGGCACGACGCCGGCGGCGATCGACAACTGCCTCTCGGTCGCCGACGACACCGACACGCAGGTCGCCATCCACACCGACACACTGAACGAAGCGGGCTTCGTCGAAACGACAGTCGCCGCGTTCAAGGGCCGCACGATCCACACGTATCACACCGAAGGCGCAGGCGGCGGTCATGCACCCGACATCATCAAGGTCTGCGGCGAGTCGAACGTGCTGCCCTCCTCGACCAATCCCACGCGCCCTTATACGATCAACACGCTCGACGAACACCTCGACATGCTGATGGTCTGCCATCACCTCGATCCATCGATCGCGGAAGATATCGCGTTCGCCGAGTCGCGCATCCGTCGCGAGACGATCGCCGCCGAGGACATCCTGCACGACCTGGGCGCGCTCTCGATGCTCTCGTCGGATTCGCAGGCGATGGGCCGTGTCGGCGAAGTCGTCATTCGCACCTGGCAGACCGCGCACAAGATGAAGGTGCAGCGCGGCACGCTGCCGGAAGACAGCGCGCGCAACGACAACTTCCGCGCGAAGCGCTACGTCGCGAAGTACACGATCAATCCGGCCATCACGCACGGCATCGCGCATGAAGTCGGTTCGATCGAGCCCGGCAAGTGGGCCGATCTCGTGTTCTGGGAGCCGGCGTTCTTCGGCGTGAAGCCCGCGATGATCGTCAAGGGCGGCATGATCGCCGTCGCGCAGATGGGCGATCCGAACGCATCGATTCCGACGCCGCAACCGGTGCACTATCGCGAGATGTTCGCGACGCGCGGCGGCGCGCTCGGCAAGACCTCGCTCACGTTCGTCTCGCAGATGGCCGCCGACGCGCGCATCGCGGATCGTTACGGACTCAACAAGCTCGTCGTGCCGGTGAAGAACTGCCGCAACATCAGCAAGGCCGACATGATCCACAATGCCTGGCAACCGTCGGTCACCGTCGATCCGGAAACGTATCAGGTCGTCGCGAACGGCCAGTTGCTGACCTGCGATCCGGCGACGGTCCTGCCGATGGCCCAGCGATATTTCCTCTTCTGACCATGCGCACCATCGATAAACGTCTCACCTCGAAACTCGCGCCCGTGCTCGTGAAGCGCGCGGCAACGCTCACCCTTGCCTTCGATGCGCGCTGCAAGAGCCGCCTCGCCGCCACGCTCGACGGCGGCGAGGAAGTGGCGCTCGTGATGCCGCGCGGCACCGTGCTCGCCGACGGCGACGTGCTCGTCGCGGACGATGGCGCGCTGGTTCGCATAATCGCGGCGGCGCAGGATGTGCTCGTCGTGCGCGCGCCGGACGCGCTTACGCTCACGCGCGCCGCCTATCATCTGGGAAATCGCCACACGCCGGTCGAAATCGGCGCGGACTATCTGAAGCTCGAAGCCGATCCGGTGCTCGAAACGATGCTGCGACGCCTCGGCGCGCAGGTCGACCATGCTTCAGAGCCGTTTCAGCCGGAGACCGGCGCGTACGGCGGCGGCCACAAGCACGGTCACGACGAGACGTTCAACGAAGACTACGCGCTCGCGCAAAAGGTCTTCGACGAGCATCACGGCCATGCGCACCCGCATGACCACGATCACGATCACTCGACGTGCGGACACGACCACGGTCATCACGGTCATGCGCATCGCTGAACTCACGGCGCTCCTGCATCTGGCGTCGCCGGCACTGCCGATCGGCGCGTTCAGCTATTCGCAGGGACTCGAAGCGGCGATCGAGCACGACCTGATCCACGATGGCGACAGCGCCCGCGACTGGATCGCGAGCGGCCTCACGCATGTCCTCGCGCGCGGTGAGCTGCCGTTTCTCGCGCATCAGATCGAGCGCTGGCGCATGCACGATCGAGCCGCGCTTTCCATCGCCGACGAGGAATTTCTCGCAAGCCGCGAATCGGCGGAACTGCGGCGCGAGACGCAGCAGATGGGCTGGTCGCTCGCGCAGTTGTGTGGCTCGCTCGAATGGGGCGACGAAGACCGTCGCGCGACGCTCGATACGCTGAAGCCCGTCTCGCAGCCGACCGCCTTCGCATTCGCCGCCTGCGCTCACGATGTCTCGCCCGAAGCAGCGCTCGCCGCGTATGCGTTCAGCTGGGTCGAGAACCAGACGGCGGCCGCATTGAAGTCGGTGCCGCTCGGACAGCTCGCGGGACAGCGGATCATCGTCGCGTTGCGCGAGCCGATCGATCGCGCGGTCGTGCGGTCGCTCGCCACGACGCCGGACCAGATCAACACTTTTGCGCCGCAGCTCGGCATCCTGTCGGCACGGCACGAGTCGCAGTATTCGCGGCTCTTTCGCTCCTAATCATCAGATCCAACATGAACGCACCCGCTTATTCCGCCGCTGCCCGCCGAACCAAGAAACTGCCGCCGTTGCGTGTCGGCGTGGGCGGGCCGGTCGGCTCCGGCAAGACCACGCTGCTCGAAATGCTGTGCAAGGCGATGCGCGAGAAGTACGACCTCGTCGCGATCACCAACGACATCTATACGAAGGAAGACCAGCGCCTGCTGACAGTTGCAGGCGCGCTGCCCGCCGAGCGCATCATGGGCGTCGAGACGGGCGGCTGCCCGCATACGGCGATCCGCGAGGACGCATCGATCAACCTCGAAGCCGTCGATCAGATGATCGCCCGCTTCCCCGACGCGGATATCGTGTTCATCGAATCGGGCGGCGACAATCTGGCGGCGACCTTCAGTCCGGAGTTGTCGGATCTGACGATCTACGTGATCGATGTCGCGGGCGGCGAGAAGATTCCGCGCAAGGGCGGACCGGGCATTACGAAGTCGGATCTGCTCGTGATCAACAAGACCGATCTCGCGCCGCATGTGGGCGCGAATCTGGATGTGATGGCATCGGATGCGAAGAAGATGCGCGGCGAGCGGCCGTTCGTGATGTGCAATCTGAAGGCGCTGGAAGGGCTGGCCGACGTGGTCGCGTTCATCGAGAAGAAGGGGTTGCTCGCGCTGTAGAGTGGGCGCGGCTTCATTTCGCCGCCAGCTCCTGTCCTTCGAGCAACGCCCCCAGCACACTCACCGTGCGCGCCGTCGCCCCGCGATGCCGCGCCGCGAACGCCGAAGCCGCCGCGCTCATCGCGAGCCGGCGCGGCTTGTCAGTGAACAGTTCGCGCAACCCGCGCGCGAGCCCCTGCGGATCGTCGACGCGCAACGCCGCGCCCGCCGCGATCGCATCGTTGGTCGCCTGCGTGAAGTTGAACGTATGCGGTCCGATCAGCACCGGCACGCCCGCAGCACACGCTTCGATCAGGTTCTGCCCGCCGAGCGGCAACAGGCTCCCGCCGATGAACGCGAGATCCGCCGCTGCGTAATACGCGCCCAGTTCGCCCATCGAATCGCCGAGCAGCACCTGCACGCTTTGCGGCAACGGCCGCGCGGCGTCCGCACCCGAGCCCGCCGCGACCGCCTTCGGCGCCCACTGCGAGCGCCGCACGCACGACAGGCCCGCGTTCGCCGCCATCGCCGCGACTTCATCGAAGCGCTGAGGATGGCGCGGCACGAGGATTAGCAGCGCGTTCGGCACATCGAGTGCGGCGAACGCCTGCAGGACCAGCGTCTCCTCGCCCTCGCGCGTGCTCGCCGCGACCCACACCGGCCGCTCGCCGATTGCTGCGCGCCACGCATGCCCGCGCGCCTCGAGTTCGGGCGGTGCGCTCATGTCGAACTTGAGATTGCCGAGCACCGCGACATTGCGCGCGCCAAGCGCCGTGAGCCGCTCCGCATCCGAGGGACTTTGCGCCAGCACACGCGCAAAGCCGCCGAAAACTTCGCGCGTCGCACGCCCGAACTTCGCCGCGCGCTTGAACGAGCGCTCCGACATCCGGGCGTTCGTCAGGACGAGCGGCATGTCGGAGCGCTTGCATTCGTCGATGAGGGTCGGCCACACCTCGGTCTCCATCACGATGCCGAGCGTCGGTCGCCATGCGCGCAGGAAGCGCCGCACGAAACGCGGGACATCGTAGGGAAGATAGCCGCGCAGCACGCGATCGCCGAAGAGCGATTCGCCCGTCGCGCGCCCGCTCGGCGTCATGTGCGTGAGCAGGATGCGCGCTTCGGGATGCGCTTTCAGCAACGCTTCGATGAGCGGCTGCGCCGCGCGCGTCTCGCCTACCGACACCGCATGCACCCAGATGAGCGGCGCGAGATCGTCGGCGCGGCGGCCCGGGCCGCGGCCGAAACGCTCGGCGATATGCTCGCGATAGCCGCGCTCCTTCCTCGAACGGATCAGGAGGCGCAGCACCGCGAGCGGCGCGACGATCCACCACAGCGCGCGATAGACGGGCCTCAGCATGCGCGCTCCCGCGCGTGGCGTGCGGCGCTCAAACGAGCGCCCTGCCCTTCAGGCGCTGAAGAATGCCGAGCGGCGCGCACTCCGGCTGCGCCATCGCGTCGACGGGCAGGAAAAAGGTCTGCTCCAGCATGTACTGGCCGGACATCACCGCGTGCGAGGTCTGATCAGAAAAACAGACCCACACGCAGCCCGGCGGAAACGGCATCTCCTGTTGCGGCGCGGCCTTCTGATAGTCGAGGTCGGCCTTCATCGCGTCATGCAGATGCAGCATCAGATGATCGTATTCGCTGCGCGGCGACTTCGTGATGTGCAGCAGGTTCATCGCCCACGCGGCGCCGGGCATCTGCGGCTTGATGTTCGGAAGAAAGCGCTTCGCCATGTCCTCGAACGGTTCGCCCACGCGCCACACGCGCGGCGCGCCGTGCGGATTCACGTTCGTGAAGACGCGCAGGATGCGTTCGCCGTAGTTCGGCCGCGAAGGAAACGCGTCGACGTGCAGGCGGCTGTCGTCCTTGCGCCAGGACGTCTCGCGCGTTTCCACCCGATGCAGTCTGAGGCTCGTCGGCGCGACGCGCAGCTTGCCCCGGTATTCGGGAAAGAGCCCGTCGACGAGCGAGCGCGCATTCGCCTGATAACGCCCGACGAGCGCGCGCACCGCCGATTGCGTGACGGCATCGCCGAGCACGCCGGCAAGCGCGCCGCCATTGGGCGCGAGGCTGATGTTCTTGCGTTTCGGGTCGGCGATTTTGGGGTCGAGCAATGCGGGTTCGCCGCCTTCGACCGCAAAGCGCAGATTCGGGAAGTACAGCACCTTGCCACGCTCGACGCCCGCGACGAGCGTCTCGCGCGGCACCGATAGGTCCCGGCCCTGCCAGTCGCCTGACGCGACTTCGATGATTTGAGATTCGGTCATGTGCCTTCGAAATTCCGATGGGCGCGGCAGTGTGTCCGCCGCCGTGCTGCGCATTGTGCCCCGGCGCGGGGTGCTCCGGTCGCCCGGGCCGCGCTGGAAAGATACCGCCATTGACGGCGCGCAATCCCGGCCGACGCCTGGCGCTCGCGCGTCTCAGAGCAGGCCGAAGCCCGCGAGCGCCGCCTTGACCTCGGCGAGCGTCGGATGATGGTTCGCGCTGCCGAGATTCACGACGCGCGGCGACCAGTAGCCGCCCGTGCGCCAGGCGGTCGAGAAATTGTACAACTCGACGGTCGGCCGCTTCAGCGCGGCGGCGATGTGCACGAGACCGGTATCGACGCCGACCGTCGCGGCCGCGCCCTCGATCAGGCCGACCACCGCCGGCAGCGAGAGCTTCGGCGGCACGATCGCCGCCGCGCCGAATTCCTTCGCGAGCTTTTCGCTCGTCGCGCGTTCCACGTCGCTGCCCCACGGCAAAACGATCGACGCGCCGCGCCGCACGAGCGCCTGCCCGAGCTCGATCCACGCGGCATCGGGCCATTGCTTGTCGGCGCGGGAAGTGGCGTGCACGAAGACGACGTACGGCACCGGCAGATTCAGCCCGGTCTGCGATAGCGCGAGCGCCGCGCGCCGCGTGTCGAGGCCGAAGTCGATCTCGTCGGTGAGTTCGGGGCGCGGCAGGCCGAGCGCCACGGCCACCAGTTGCCGCGTGCGCTCGACGACGTGCGTGCGCGGCTCGATCGGCACGCGGCGGTCGTAGAAGAAACGCACCGGCCACTCGAAGCCCGCGCCTTCCGTGCGGTTCGCGAGGCCGACGAGCGGCCCGCGCGCCCAGCCCGCCACCCACGCCGTCTTGATGAGACCCTGGCAATCGATCACGAGGTCGTACTTTTCCGCTTCGAGTTCGCGCCGGAACTTGCCGATCTCGCGCCAGTTCGCGGCCGAGAACCAGCGCTTGCGCCAGCGCCTGAGCGAAAACGGAATCGCGCGGCGCAAGCCGTCGACGAGTTCGACGAGGCTCGCGAAACTCTCCTCGACGAGCCAGTCGATCTGCGCATCGGGATAACGGCGCCGGATATCGGCGATCACCGGCATGTTGTGGACGACGTCGCCAAGCGACGACACCCGGACAATCAAGATCTTTTGCACGCTGGAAACGATGAGCGCCGCAAGTCGAGAGCGGCGCGTGGACAAAATGAGATGGGCGATTTTAGCGCGGCACGCACCGGCGGGCCGCATAAAAAAACGGCGCGGTCCCGACGGACCGCGCCGCTTCGTCTTGCATTAAACCGTGCATCAGGCTCAGAACGGCAGCTTCGCGTCCGGCTTCTCGGCAAGGATCACGCGGCGGAAGTCTTCCTGGATGCGCTTGAGCGCCGCGTCGCTGTCGGCTTCGAAACGCATCACCACGACCGGCGTCGTATTCGACGAACGCGCGAGCCCGAAGCCGTCCGGGTATTCGACACGCAGGCCGTCGATGGTCAGCACGTCGTCGGCGCCTTCGAATTTCGCGGATTTCTGCAGGCGCGCGATCAGCTCGAAGTTCTCGCCTTCTTCCAGCTTCAGTTGCAGCTCGGGCGTCGAGAGCGAGTTCGGCAGGTCGTTCAACAGCTTGCTCGGATCAGCCACGCGCGAGAGGATTTCCAGCATCCGCGCGCCGGTGTAGAGACCGTCGTCGAAGCCGTACCAGCGGTCCTTGAAGAACACGTGGCCGCTCATCTCGCCCGCGAGCGGCGCGCCGGTCTCGCGCAGCTTCGCCTTGACGAGCGAGTGGCCGGTCTTCCACATCACCGGCTCGCCGCCCTGGTCGCGCACCCACTTCGCGAGATTGCGCGTGCACTTCACGTCATAAATGATCTGGCCGCCCTTGTTGCGCGACAGCACTTCCTGCGCGAACAGCATCAGTTGACGATCCGGATAGATGATCTGGCCGTCCTTCGTCACGACGCCCAGGCGGTCGCCGTCGCCATCGAACGCGAAGCCGACTTCGGCATCGGTTTCCTTGAGCGCCTTGATGACGTCCTGCAGGTTCTCGGGGTGCGCCGGATCCGGATGGTGATTCGGGAAATTGCCGTCGATGTCCGTGAACAGCTCCACGAGCTCGCAGCCGAGCGCCTTGAACAGCCGCGGCGCGAGGCCGCCCGCGACGCCGTTGCCCGTATCGACGACGATCTTCATCGGGCGCACCGGCTTCACGTCGGAGACGATGCGGTCGAGGTAGATCTGCTGGACGTCGAACTCGGTGAAGGTGCCTTCGCCTTTCTCGAAGTCGTCGTTGACGATGCGCTGATAGAGCGCCTGGATCTGGTCGCCGTAGATCGCCGCGCCGCGCAGCACCATCTTGAAGCCGTTGTAGTCGGGCGGATTGTGGCTGCCCGTCACGACGATGCACGAGTCGACGCGGCGTTCGCCCGAGGGCAGCGGCAGCGGGACGCTCGCGGCGAAGTAGCCGACGGGCGTCGGTACCATGCCGACATCGACGACATCGACGCCTGCCTGGCGCAGGCCGTCGGCGAGTGCGCCGACGAGTTCCGGTCCCGACAGCCGCCCGTCGCGGGCGACTACGACCGAATCGCCGCCCTGCTTGCGGATTTCGCTGCCGAAGGCGCGGCCGATATTGCGCGCGACGTCCGCATCGACGGTCTTGCCGACGATGCCGCGGATGTCGTACGCCTTGAAGATGGATTGGGAAATCTGTGAGTGGCTCATGGAATGGCTACCTGTCTATTTAATTGATGGATTCTCGGCGATGCAGCCAGCGGGGCATGCAGGTCGTGACTGACGGACATGCACGCGCCATGCGGACCACGCGTGCGGGCAATTTCGAAAAGGTGACGAAATAAATTCAGCCGATACCACATTGCAGCTTCGCGCACGGGCTCCGCTACCGGGAGAGAACCCGTTCACACTTATAATCGCAGTCTTTTAGCGCTTTCCTGCGCAACTCGTATGCAATTTCCTGCGCAAACATTCTAATCCAATGCCCGGACGCTCTTTAGCCCCGAACACGTCAAAACCGGCACGAAATGAGGCGCCTGAGCGGGCCAACGCACATTCGCGCACGCAAGGCACGGCGCGAAACGCACTGAATGCGGGTAATCTAATAACGCGAGCACGGCGCGTGCCTGGTCATCGCCCATGCTGAGTCGGCTTTCCCGCATCGGCAACCCCGATGTCGCGAAGGCGCTCGCGAATATCGTCTGGCTCGGGCTCGAACGCGCGACGCAGATCGTTGTCGCGATTGCCGTCAGCGGCCTGCTGGCGCGCTATTTCGGCCCGGAAGCGTTCGGCAAGTGGCAGTACGCGAATACGCTGCTGCTCGTGCTCGCGCCCGTTACGTGGGTGTGCGGCGCCGAAATCCTCGTGCCGACCATCGTCGAGCGGACGCATTCGCCCAAACATCCCGGCAACACACACGACGAAACCCTCGGCCGCGTGCTCGGCAGCGCATTCGTGCTGCGCATGGGCGTCTCGGCGCTCGCGCTCGTCGGGACCTGGGCCTGGATCGCGTTCGGGCATCTCGATGCGCTCGTCGGTGCGATGCTCGCCGGGCTCGCCATGACGATGCTGTTTCGCGAGCCGCTCGTCGGCGTGATCAACGCCTGGCTGCAGAGCCTCACTTACAGCAAGCCGCAACTCGTGACGAGCATGGCCGTCGCGATCGTCAAGGCGCTGCTCGTTTACGCGCTCGTGCGCGCGAGCGCGGGCTTCGCGAGCTTCGGCTGGCTGTGGGCGCTCGAAGCGGCGGCGATCGCCGGCGTGCTGCTGCTCTATTACATGCGCCGGCGCGGCGGCACGCTCGGCTGGCGGTTCGATCCGCGCCTGTTCCGGCAGTTCGCGAGCGCGGGCACGGTGTTCTGGATCGGGCTCATCTGCATGTACCTGTTCCTGAAGCTCGACCGGCTGATGCTCGAACGCTTTATCTCGTTCGCCGACCTCGGACGCTATTCCGCCGCCCAGCAGCTGAACGAAAACTGGATCACGCTCGCGCTGATGCTCGCGCAGACCATCGCGCCCGCGTTCGTGTATCGCGTGCAGGATGTGGAGCGCCTGAAGCGCAACGTCGTGCGGCTCACGGCGATGACGGCCGCCCTCATGATCGGCGGCGCGCTCGTGCTCGATCTGCTCGCGGCGTTCATCATCACGCGCGTGTTCGGGCCGGGCTTCGAGGCCGCGATCGATATCTTCCGCTGGGCCGTGTGGCTCTCGGTGCCGGCCGGGATCGAGGCGATCGGCAATCTCGTCGTGCTCAAGTATCAAGCCAAGTTCGTGCTGCTCGCGAAGTGGCTGCTCGCGCTCGCCGTGGCATTCGTCGTCGACTGGATCGCGATTCCGCGTCTTGGCGGACACGGCGCGCTGATCGGCCTTGCCGCCGGTTATCTGGCGGCAACGGGCGTGAATCTGTACTACATCCGCTTCAGGCTGCGCCGATGAACAGGCTCGACGACGTCGCCATCCTGATTCCCGCTTTCAACGGTCAAGGCGGGGTCGAGCGCACGCTCGCTTCGTTTCGCGAGGACGCGCCGGTGCGCGTGCTGATCGTCGACGATGGCAGCACGCCGCCGATCGTCGCGCCATCGATACCCGGTCTCGACATTGACGTGCTTCGCCTGCCGGTGAACGGCGGCATCGAGCGCGCGCTGGCCGCGGGCATCGACGCCCTTGCGCAAAGCGGCATTCGCTATGCGGCGCGCATCGATGCGGGCGACCTCGCGACACCCGCGCGGCTCGCGAAGCAGCGCGCCTATCTGGAAGCGCATCCGCGCGTGGCCGCGCTCGGTATGTGGACGCATGTGGTGAGCACGGAAGGCGCGCCGCTTTTTGACCTCACGCCGCCCGCCGATCCCGCCGCGATCCGCCGCGTGATGCTGATGCGCGCGTGCTTTGCGCATCCCTCGATGATGCTGCGCGTCGACGCCGTGCGCGAAGCGGGCAATTACCGCGCGCAGTATCGCGCGGCCGAGGATCTCGATCTCTTCCTGCGGCTCATGCAGCGCCACGACTGCGCGAATTTGCCCGAGTTCGGCCTGTACTACGAGCTGAACGAAACCGGTATCAGCGCCACGAAGCGGCGCACGCAGATTCTGTCAACGCTGCGCCTGCAACTGCGTTACTTCCGTGCGGGCAATCTGCCCGACTGGATCGGCGTGGCGAAGAACCTCGCGCATCTCGTACTGCCATATCGTGCGCTGCGCCGCCTGAAGGCGCGCGTTCTTTCTCGAACCACTTCCACATGACAGCATCAGCCAGCCGCCTTCGCATCGCACTCGTCTGCAACACGGCGTGGGCGATCTACACGTATCGGCGAGGCCTCCTGCGGATGCTGACCGAACGCGGCGTCGAGGTCACCGTGATCGCGCCGCGCGACCGCACGGTCGAGCCGCTCGTCGCGATGGGCTGCCGGTTCGTCGAACTGAAGGTGGCGTCCAAGGGCACCGATCCGCGCGAGGACCTGAAGACGCTCGCCGCGCTCTGGCGCGAATACCGCGCAACACGTCCGCATGCCGTCTTTCACTACACGATCAAGCCGAACATCTACGGCTCGATTGCGGCGTGGCTCGCGCGGGTTCCGTCGATCGCCGTGACGACGGGCCTCGGCTACGTCTTCATCCAGAAGAGCCGCACGGCGATGATCGCGAAGCGTCTCTATCGCATTGCGTTCCGCTTTCCGCGCGAAGTGTGGTTCCTGAATCAGGACGACCGTACTGCTTTCTCCGAACAGAACCTGCTCGCGCATCCGGAGCGCGCGCGGCTGCTGCACGGCGAAGGCGTCGATCTGGACGAGTACGCGTTCACGCCGCTCCCGCAGCGGGAAGCGTTCGTCTTCATCCTGATCGGCCGGCTGCTGTGGGACAAGGGCGTCGCGGAATACGTCGAAGCGGCGCGGCGACTGCGCGCGAAATACCCGCATGCGCGCTTTCAGCTGCTCGGGCCGGTGGGCGTCGACAACCCGAGCGCGATCGGCCGCACAGAAGTCGAAGCGTGGCAGCGCGACAATCTGATCGACTATCTCGGCGAAGCACACGACGTGCGCCCGCACATTGCGAATGCGGATTGCGTCGTGCTGCCCTCCTACCGCGAAGGCGTGCCGCGCACGCTGATGGAAGCCTCGGCCATGGGCCGCCCGATCGTCGCGACCGACGTGCCGGGCTGCCGCGAAGTCGTCGAGGACGGTGTGACCGGTTTTCTCTGCGAAGCAAAAAGCGCCGCCAGCCTCGCGGATCAACTCGAACGCATGTTGACCCTCGGCGCACCGCAGCGCACGGAAATGGCTGCGAAGGGCCGGGAAAAGGTTGCTCGGGAATTCGACGAAAAAGTCGTCGTCGAGCGATATAAAGGCACAATACGCGCAATTACTGGCATTTCACTCTGACAATGATCCCCGGAGATTCTTTGATGACTGGCAACACACAGAACAAGGGAACGATTCTCGTCACCGGCGGCGCAGGCTTCATCGGCTCGCATACCTGTGTCGAACTGCTGAACGACGGTTACGCCGTGGTCGTGGTGGACAACCTCGTGAACAGCAATCGCGAATCCATCGCGCGGGTCCAGAAGATCACCGGCAAGGAGATCGCGTTCTACGAGAACGACGCGCGCGACGAAGCCGCGCTCGGCGAAATCTTCGACAAGCACCGGATCACCGGCGCGATCCACTTCGCGGCGCTGAAGTCGGTGGGCGAGTCCGTGGCGAAGCCGATCGAGTATTACCGCAACAACCTCGACAGCCTGCTCGTCGTGCTCGACACGATGCGGGCGCGCAACGTGAAGAACTTCGTGTTCAGCTCGTCGGCGACGGTGTACGGCGTGCCGCAAAGCGTGCCCATCGACGAATCGTTTCCGCTCTCCGCAACCAATCCCTACGGCCAGTCGAAGCTGATCGCCGAGCAGGTGCTGCGCGATCTCGAACTCTCCGATCCGTCCTGGCGCATCGCGACGCTGCGCTATTTCAATCCGGTCGGCGCGCATGAGAGCGGCGCGATCGGCGAGGACCCGGCCGGCGTGCCGAACAACCTGATGCCGTATGTCGCGCAGGTGGCGGTGGGCAAGCTCGAACGCCTGCGCATCTTCGGCAGCGATTACGATACGCACGACGGCACCGGCGTGCGCGATTACATCCACGTCGTCGATCTGGCGCGCGGCCATATCGCCGCCATCGACGCGCTGACGAAACTCGACCGCAGCTTCGTCGTGAATCTCGGTACGGGCCAGGGCTACAGCGTGCTGGACGTGGTGCGGGCGTTCGAAGCGGCGTCGGGCAAGCCCGTGCCGTACGAGATCGTGGCGCGCCGCCCGGGCGATGTCGGCGCATGCTACGCGGATCCGTCGGCGGCCGAGAAGCTGATCGGCTGGCGCGCGGAACACGGCATCGAACGCATGTGCGCGGATCACTGGCGCTGGCAGTCGCAGAATCCGAACGGGTTCGCCTGAGGCCCCGCGCGGGCCCACGATTCGCCTCATATCAACGGTAATTCTTCATGCTCAGTTTCGCGCTCGCTTTTCTGGTTTCGCTTCTGGTAACGCTTTTGATCGTGCGATTCGCGCATCTGCATGAGGGATTCATCGGCGATACGGATCTCGCCGGCGTCCAGAAATTCCACTCGCGGCCGGTGCCGCGCATCGGCGGCGTCGGCATCCTGTGCGGCCTCTCCGCTTCCGCGATTCAGTTGCACTGGGCCTATCCGGCGGTCTCGGCGGGCATTCTCGCGATCATCGGGTGCGGGATGCCCGCCTTCCTGTCGGGCCTCACCGAAGACCTGACCAAGCGCGTGAGCCCGCTCGTGCGCCTCATCTGCACGATGGCGGCCGCCGCCCTCGCCTACGCCGTGCTCGACATCCACGTCACGCGCATCAGCGTGCCGCCGCTCGATTTCCTGCTCTCGTATGCGGTGATTTCATGCGCGGTCACGGTGCTCGCGGTCGCGGCGCTCGCCAACGCGATCAACATCATCGACGGCTTCAACGGCCTGGCGTCGATGGTCGCGGTGATGATGTTCGCTTCGCTCGCGTATGTCGCGTTCCAGGTGCACGACCCGATCGTGCTTTCCGCGTCGCTCATCATGATGGGCGCGGTGATCGGCTTCTTCATCTGGAACTTCCCGGCGGGGCTGATCTTTCTCGGCGACGGCGGCGCGTACTTCGTCGGCTTCATGCTGGCCGAACTGGCGATCATGCTCGTGATGCGCAACCGCGACGTCTCCGCGTGGTTTCCAGTGCTGCTTTTCATGTATCCGATCTTCGAGACGTGCTTCTCGATCTACCGGAAGAAGTTCATCCGCGGCATCTCGCCCGGCATTCCCGACGGCGTGCACCTGCACATGCTCGTCTACAAGCGGCTGATGCGCTGGGCGGTCGGCGCGCAGAACGCCCGCGAACTCACGCGCCGCAATTCGCTGACCTCGCCTTATCTCTGGCTGCTGTGCCTCGTCGCGGTGATTCCCGCGACGCTCTTCTGGCGCCACACCGTGCATCTGTTCTGCTTCGTCGTCGTGTTCGCGGCGACCTACGTGTGGCTCTACATGAGCATCGTGCGCTTCAAGGTGCCGCGCTGGCTGGTGTTCCGCCGGCCCCATTCGCTGAAAAAATAGGGCCGGCGAAGCCGCGCGCGTCGTTACGACTCGATGAACGCCAGCAGGTCGGCGTTGACCTTGTCGGCTTCGACGGTGCACATGCCGTGCTGGCCGCCCGGATACACCTTGAGCGTCGAGCCCTTCACGATCTTCGACGCGAGTTCGGCCGCGGCAGCGATCGGCACGATCTGGTCGTCATCGCCGTGCAGGAAGAGCGTCGGGATGTCGAACTTCTTCAGATCCTCGGTGTAGTCGACTTCCGAGAACTGCTTGATGCACTCGTACTGGCCTTTCATGCCGCCGCGCATGCCTTCCAGCCAGAACAAATCGATGATGCCCTGCGACACCTTCGCGCCGTCACGATTGAAGCCGTAGAACGGCATCGCGAGATCCTTGTAGAACTGCGAGCGGTTCGCGGCGACGCCTGCGCGGATGCCGTCGAACACGTCGATCGGCAGACCGCCCGGATTCGCCTCGGTCTTGAGCATGATCGGCGGCACCGCGCCGATCAGCACGGCCTTCGCGACGCGCTTCGTGCCATGCCGGCCGATGTAGTGCGCGACTTCCCCGCCGCCCGTCGAATGGCCGACGAGCGTCGCGCCGGTGATGTCGAGCGTATCGAGGAGCGCGGCGAGGTCGTCGGCGTAGGTGTCCATCTCATTGCCTTCCGACGGCTGGCCCGAGCGCCCGTGGCCACGCCGGTCGTGCGCGATCACGCGATAACCCTTCTGCGACAGGAAGAGCATTTGCGAATCCCAGGCATCGGCATCGAGCGGCCAGCCGTGGGAGAACACCACGGGCTTGCCGCTGCCCCAGTCCTTGTAGAAGATCTCCGTGCCGTCCTTTGTCTTGATCGTGCTCATCGTTCGAAGCTCCTTGTTGGTGCAACGGTTAGGTCTTGCGCCGGTTCTCTCGTCTCGCCGCGCGCCAAACGCCGCGGCGTGCGATCGGCGGCCGCGGCATCGTGAGCCGCGGCGGCGCCCGCCTGGGTGAGTATCTGCTGAAGGTGTGACGGTGCGGCGATGAGCCGGGCACAGATGCTCGTCCGTGTCAGGAGGCGGCGCCGCGCACGGCCCGCCTCGCGACGGGCACAAGCAGCATCGTGCGTCATTTGGGGGAAAGTTGCAGGGACCGGGGGGCTTGGGCGAATCGGAAAGGGCGTCGGGGGCGGCTGGTGACACGTTCGATGCTTCTGCGCTTCTGTGGAACTTGATTTCTTTGTGGTCTATTAGCTCTGCCCCTGTCCGGGGCGGGACTCACTTTCTTTGCTGCTGCAAAGAAAGTAAGCAA
>NZ_FCOG02000016.1 GCF_001544975.2 Caballeronia arationis
GTCCTGGAACGCGCGCCACAGATGGTCGCGGTCCACGGCGCGTTCGTCCATCGCGAGCGCGACCGGATCGCGGCCATCCGCGCGCGCGGCCGTCTGGCCGATCTTCGCGCGCCATTCGATGTCCGCGCCGCGCCACCAGCCGGTGACGGTCGGCAGGTCGTGTGTCGTCGTGGTGGCGGTCACGCCGCGGTCCCATTCGGAGGGCGGCTTGAAGCCGTCGCCTTCGACCGCGCGTTCGAACCACAGCACGCGGATGCCGAGCAGGCCGTGCTCTTCGAGCCGCTCGGAAAAGCCCGGCGGCACGGTGCCGAGATCCTCGCCGACCACGATCGCGCGATGCCGCCACGATTCGAGCGCGATCAGCCGGAGCAGGTCGTCGAACGGATAGCGCAGGTACGCGCCGTCCTTCGCGGGCTCGCCTTCGGGCACGAGCCAGAGGCGTCGTAGCCCGAGAATGTGATCGATGCGGATGCCGCCAGCGCGCGCGAACGACGCGCGCAGCATGTCGATGAACGCCGAGAAACCTTGAGTGCGCATCGCGCGTGGGGAGAAGGTCGTGAGTCCCCAGGACTGCCCGGCCTGGTTGAAGAGATCGGGCGGCGCGCCGACCGAGACGCCCGTCAGCATTTCGTCGCGATACGACCATGCGTGACTGCCCGCGCTGTCGCAGCCGACGGCCAGATCCGCGATCAAACCGACCGCCATCCCGGCATCGCGCGCGGCGTGTTGCGCGTGCGCGAGCCCCTTCGCCGCGAGCCACTGCGTGAACAAGTAGAAATCGACTTCGCGTCGATGCGCCTCGGCAAACGCCGCGACGGCGTCGCTGCGCGGGTCGCGCAGTTCGTCGGGCCAGTTGCGCCAGTGGCCTTCGCCCGTGCTGGCCAGTTGATCGGCCTGCAGCGCCTCGAAGCGCGCGTGGTCTTCGAGCGCGCGTCCGCCGCCTTCGACGAACGACGCAAAGTCCTTCGCGAAGGGCGTTTCCGCGTCCTGCGAGAACCAGCCGAAAAGCTCGCGGAATACGGCGAGCTTCGCCTTCGTCGCGCTCGGCCAGTCGATCAGCGGGAGGTCTTCCAACTCCGCCATGTCCTTCGCCACGCCCGCGCGCTCGATCGCCGCGCGTGCGGCCGGCGCGCCGAGCACGGCGGCCGGATCGACGTGCGCGATGTTCAGAAAGAGGCGCGACGACGGCGAGTACGGGCTGAATTTGTTCGGCTCCGCGCTGAACATCGCGTGCATCGGGCTGATCGCGAGCGCGTGGCTGCCGCGTTTCGCGCTCTCGACGGCAAGCGTCGCGAGCGCCGAGAAATCGCCGATGCCGCCGTCGCCCGGACGGCGCAGCCCGTAGACCTGCGCCGCTACCCCCCAGAGCGGCGGCGCATCGTCGGTCGCGTCGTCGTGCAGCGCGCGCCAGGCGTCGTCGATGGTGTAGCAGCGCGACGGCGCGACGGCGAGCGTCGTGTGATGGTCGTTGATGACGAGCGCGTGGTAGCCCGGCTCCGAGATCGGCGAGAGCAGTGCGATCTCGCCCTTCGGCGAAGTGAACCGCCCGTCGATCACGGCGCCACTTTCCAGTTCGATCCGGTAGCGCGCGCCCGACCGGGCCGCCGACACCGGCAGCGCGATCGCGCGGTCCACTTCGGCGGTGATGAGCGGCGGCAGCTTGCGGCCGGACAGTTCCGCGTCGAGCGTGGACATGCTGTGCCTCAGTTGCGTGGCGTTGCCGCACGGCAGGCCGAGGCGTTCGAGCAGTACACGCAACGTCGACTCGGGCACGCGCTGGGTGTGCTTGTGCGCGTCGAGCCATTCGACTTCGAAGCCCGCGCGCGCGGCGAGCGTTTCGATCGCGCTCATCGGCGCAGACGGTTTGACGGTGGTCGGGCTCACGAGGCGCGTCCCTCGGTGGTGGTGTGTTCGAAGCGACGCGCGTCGTGGGCGATCGCGTAGTCGTTGACGTCGCCCGTCAGCCAGGCGACGAACGTGCGTTCGCCCAGTTCGCCGCGCTTCACGCGATCCTGCGCGCGCGCGGGCGTCTCGAAAATGATCTTGCCCGACGGCATCTCGCCGAGCGCGACGGGCGTTTCGCCAAGATTGAGCGCGACGGAGAGCGTTTCGCCGTCGCCGAGCCGCCAGCGCGCGACCAGCGCCTTTTCGGCGAGCACGGTCGCGCCGAGCGCCTTCGCGTCCTTCAGGCGCGGCGTGATCAGCTTCGCGCGCACAGCGAGGCCCGAGCGGTAGAAATGCAGCCATTCGAGACGGTCGGCATCGTTTTCGGCCTGAGTCGGGCGCGGCGAGGACATCTGGAACGTGCCGGCGTCGTTCGGATCGGGAATCTGCGCGCGGCGCTTTTCGTCGGTGAACGCGGAGAATTTCGCGAATTCGCGGCGCCGCCCTTCGCGCACGGCATCCGCGAGTTCGTCGTGATAGTCGGTGAAGAACAGGAACGGCTGTTTCGAACCGTACTGTTCCTCCATGAACAGAAGCGGAATCTGCGGCGACAGCAGCAGGAGGCTGGTCGCGGCGAACAGCGTCTCGTCGGATACGAGCGAGCGCAGCCGGTCGCCCATCGCGCGGTTGCCGACCTGGTCGTGGTTCTGCAGGAACATCACGAAGCGCGTGGGCGGCAGATGCTTGCTCGGCTCGCCGCGCGGCTTGCCGTCGTGAATCGGCGACGGCTCGCCCTGATACACGAAGCCCTCCGACAGCACGCGCGCGAGTTTTTCGATCGGCTGGTCGATGTAGGCGCCGTAGTAGCTCTCGCTCTCGCCCGTAAGGAGGACGTGCAGCGTGTTGTGCGAATCGTCGCTCCATTGGGCGTCGAAATGCGTTTCCAGCAGGTTCGACGTGTTGTGCTCGTTTTCGAGCACGAGATGCACATGGCGCCCGGTTTCGACCGCGCTGCGCACGCGCTGCGCGAGTTCGCGCAGCCATTCGTCGTCGTTGATCGCGTGGACGGCATCGAGGCGCAGGCCGTCGAAGCGATATTCGCGCAGCCAGTAGAGCGCGTTGTCGAAGAAGAAATCGCGAACCTGCGGGCGCTCGAAATCGATCGCCGGGCCCCACGGGGTGTTCACGCCTTCGCGGAAGAACGTCTTCGCGTACGCGCTCAGGTAATTGCCGTCCGGTCCGAAATGGTTGTAGACGACATCGAGAAACACCATCAGACCTAAACCGTGCGCGGTATCGACGAGCTTCTTCAACTCGTCGGGGCGCCCGTACGACGAGTCCGGCGCGTAGGGCAGCACGCCGTCGTAGCCCCAGTTGCGCGAGCCGGAAAAATCGTTGAGCGGCATGAGTTCGATGGCGGTCACGCCGAGCTCGGCGAGTTCCGGCAGGCGCGCGGTGACGCCCGCATAGCCGCCCATCGCGCCGACATGCAGTTCGTAGAGCACCGTCTCTTCCCACGGCCGGCCGTGCCAGTTCGTGTGGGTCCAGCGATAGGCGCGCGGATCGATCACCTCACTCGGGCCGTGCACGTCTTCCGGCTGGAAGCGCGACGCCGGATCGGGCACCGCGAGATTCTCGTCGAGCCGGTACAGGTAGCGCGTGCCGGCGCCGCCATCGGCTTCGGCTTCGAACCAGCCGTCGCCAGCCGGTTCCATCTCGACGAGCGTCGGCGCGGTGTTCGCGTCAGCGTGGATTTCGAGCTGCACCGTCTCGCGCGACGGCGCCCAGAAACGATAGCGCGTCCGGGGTGTTTCCTGCGCCGCGCCCGTCACGTGCGCGCCGAACGGCAGGCAGTACGAGTAGTGGTGCTTGTGCGGATCGATAGGACATTCGGACATGGTTTCCTGCCGTTTTCGGTTGCCTTGCAAAGCTGCGCCTTGGTCGTCTCAGGTGGTTCGCTGCGGTGCGTCCGGCGTCTCGCCGCTCGCATGCTCCGACGGAATGTCGGGCGGACGGCGGCTCGGCATGGTGCCGGGGTCGGGCGGCAGCGCCGTCAGAAGCCGCGGCCCCTGATGGGCACCCGCCATCCACACGGCCTGCCAGTCTGCGTCGCCGGTCGGCTGGGCGAGCAGCACGACGATGCTGTGCGCGGCCACCTCCAGTTCGCTTCCGACGAGCGGCCGCTGCGGCGCATCGGGCGCCGCGCTATCCAGAAGCACGTTCCATTCCAAGTGAGGCGGGGGCGGGGCGAACATGAGCGCTTGCGACGACGCGTTGATCATCAGAAGGATCACGTCCGTTTCGCCCGAGAGCCCCGGGCCGGCGCGGCGCAGCGTGAGCGCGCGGCCTTCGGGGTCCTGCCATGCCTCGATCGTGAGCGCCATGCCGCGCTCGTCGAACCAGCTTACGTCGTAGAGGCCCGGCAGGACTTCACGATCGCCATACAGGAAGCGCGTTTCGCGCAGCACCGGGTAGTTTTTGCGCAGTGCAATGACGCGTGCGACATATTCCGTCTGCGCGCGGCCGGCGGGCGAATTTGCCGCCTCCCAGTCGACCCACGAGACCTCGTTGTCCTGGCAATACGCGTTGTTGTTGCCGCGCTGCGTGCGTCCGAATTCGTCGCCGCCGAGCAGCATTGGCGTGCCGAGCGACAGGAGCGTCGTTGCGATCAGCGAGCGCGCGACGCGGCCGCGCGTGACCAGGATATCGGGATCGTCGGTCGGGCCTTCCACCCCCCAGTTTGCGCTGCAATTTTCGTTGTGTCCGTCGTTGTTGCCTTCCTGGTTCATCTCGTTGTGCTTGTGCTCGTAGGCGGTGACGTCAGCGAGCGTGAAGCCGTCGTGCGACGCGACGAAATTGACGGACGCCCACGGCTTCCTGAAACGCCGGTTGAAGAGTTCCGCCGACCCGGTGAGCCGCGCGGCCAGGTCCGGGCGCATGCCCGCGTCGCCGCGCCAGAAGCGGCGCACGCCGTCGCGATACTTGTCGTTCCATTCCGCGAAACCGGGCGGATGATTGCCGACCTGATAGCCGTCCGGGCCGATATCCCACGGCTCGGAAATGAGCTTGCGGGTCGAGAGGACGGGGTCCTGGCGTATCGCATCGAAGAAGCCGGAGCCGGGGTCGAAGCCGTGGCCTTCGCGGCCTAGCGTGACGCCTAAATCGAAACGGAAGCCGTCGATGTTGAACGCCGTGCACCAGTAGCGCAGCGAATCCATGACCATTTGCAGCACGCGCGGATGCGACAGGTTCACCGTATTGCCGCAGCCGGTCTCGTTGATGTAGTGGCGCTCGTCGCCGGGGATCAGGCGGTAGTAGCTCGCGTTGTCGAGCCCGCGCCAGGAGACGGTCGGCCCGAGTTCGTTGCCTTCGCAGGTGTGGTTGTAGACGACGTCGAGTATCACTTCGATGCCGGCCGCGTGCAGCTGGCGCACCGCGATGCGCATTTCGTTCAGGCGATGGGTCGAGAGATACGACGGGTCGGGCGCGAAGAACGCGGCCGTGTTGTAGCCCCAGTAATTGCGCAGGCCTCGCTCGACGAGGAAGCGGTCGTTGAGGAACGCGTGCACGGGCAGGAATTCGACGGCGGTGATGCCGAGGTTTTGCAGATGCTCGATGAACCACGGCGACGAGAGCGCCGCGAACGAGCCGCGTTCGTGCTGGCGGATATCGTTGCGCAGCATGGAGGTGCCGCGCACGTGTGTTTCGTAGATGATGGTTTCGCCCCAGGGCGTGTCGGGGCGCACGTCGCGGAACCAGTCGAAGGCGTCGTCGGTGACGATGGCCTTGGGCATCGCGGGTGCGGAGTCGCGGCGATCCATCGACATGTCGAGCCGGTTCGAGTGCACGCGATAGCCGAAGAGCGCATCGGACCAGCGCCACGGGCCGACGAGTTTTTTCGCGTAGGGGTCGAGCAGGAGTTTGTGCGGGTTGAAGCGATGACCGTGTTGCGGCTGATAGGCGCCGTGCGCGCGCAGGCCGTAGACGGTGCCGGGATGCGCGCCGGGGAGATAGCCGTGCCAGATTTCGTCGGTGCATTCGGGCAGGTCGAAGCGCATCAGTTCCTTGCGGCCGGTGCTGTCGAAGAGACAGACCTCGATGCGGTGTGCATTCGACGAGAACACTGCGAAGTTGACACCGAGTCCGTCCCAGTTGGCTCCGAGCGGGTAGGGCGCGCCCGGGAGCAACCTTTCAGGTAATGCGTTCATTGGGTTTTTGCTCGCGCGTGGGGTTGGGGGCGGTTCGTTGCGATGCCTTGCGTTGCGATGCCTTGCGTTGCGTTGCGTTGAACACCTCGGTCTTGATGCGCTTCTATGGAACCTGTTTTCTTAGTGGTCTATTAGCTCTGCCCCTGTCCGGGGCGGGACTTACTTTCTTTGCTGCTGCAAAGAAAGTAAGCAAAGAAAGCAGCTTTTTAGGCAGCAGTCACCGCACGTCAACGCACTCGCATTACCGAGTGGTGCAGCGCCTAAGTGTCGCCCCCAAACATCCACCCGGCTTGGTGCGCGCACGCACTGACGCCTCCAGCAATCCAACAAAGTGGTATGCACTGCGTTCAGGTCCGTCCGCGCTTCACTCGGACGAGGGGTACGCCTGCAAACCAGCGGACTGTAACCACGATCGCGACCCTCAACCGCCCGACTGATGTACCTTTCGTCCAGCGAAGCGAAAACGGATGAATGACTGCTGTGCCAACTCGTTTGCTGTGCGATGTCACAGTGCGTGCCGCGCGCCAAGCCCCTTAAGTTCGTTGAGGACGACACTTAGGCGGTATGTCCACTCAGTACTTCAAAGGCGTTGCCGTCCTGAGACTGCTGCTTGAAAAGCTGCTTTCTTTGCTTACTTTCTTTGCAGCAGCAAAGAAAGTAAGTCCCGCCCCGGACAGGGGCAGAGCTAATAGACCACTAAGAAAGCAAGTTCCCCAAAAAGCGAAGCGCACAAAAACCGAACGTCGTTCAATCAGCGCGAAGCACAATCGTAGCCAACGGCGGCAACGTAAGCGCAGCAGAAAAAGCCCGCCCATGACTGGCAAAGTCATCGGCATGAATGACGCCTGCATTACCCATATTGGACCCGCCATAAATCGACGAATCCGAGTTGAGCACTTCGCTCCACCGCCCGCCGCGAGGCAAACCGATCCGGTAACCCTGCCGAGGCACCGGCGTCAGGTTGCACGCCACGATCAGCTCGCGCCCTTCGCCATCCGTGCGCCGGAACGCATAAACGCTGTTGGCGTTGTCATCCCCGACGAGCCAGTCGAAGCCGCGCGGATCGCTATCGAGCCTGTGCAGCGCGGGCTCCTCGCCATAAAGCCGGTTCAGGTCGCGCACGAGCTTCTGCAATCCGCCATGAAACGCATCGTCGAGCAGATGCCAGTGCGGCGATTCATCGTGATTGAACTCCGCGAACTGCCCGAACTCGCCGCCCATGAACAGCAGCTTCTTGCCCGGATGCGTCCACATGAAGCCCAGATACGCGCGCAGGTTCGCGAACTTCTGCCAGCGGTCGCCCGGCATCTTGCCGATCAGCGATCCCTTCCCATGCACCACTTCATCATGCGACAACGGCAGCACGAAGCGCTCGGAGTACGCATACACCATGCCGAACGTGTACATGTGGTGATGGTACTGACGGTAGACCGGATCCTCCTCCATGTAGTGCAGCGTGTCGTGCATCCACCCCATGTTCCACTTGAAGTCGAAGCCGAGCCCGCCGTTCTCCACCGAAGCCGTCACGCCCGGCCACGCCGTCGATTCCTCCGCGATCGTCATCGCGCCCGGAATCTGCCGCACTTCGTGATTGAGCCGCTTTAGAAACGCAATCGACTCCAGGTTCTCGCGCCCGCCGTAAATGTTCGGAACCCACTCGCCGGCCTTGCGCGAATAGTCGCGATAAAGCATCGAAGCGACCGCGTCGACCCGCAGTCCGTCGACGTGATAGCGCTTTAGCCACGCCAGGCCCGATGCGATCAGGAACGCGCTCACCTCGTTGCGGCCGAGGTTGTAGATCATCGTGTTCCAGTCCTGGTGATAGCCCTCGCGCGGATCGGCGTGCTCGTAAAGCGGCGTGCCGTCGAAGTGCACGAGGCCGTGCGCGTCGTTCGGAAAGTGCGCAGGCACCCAGTCGAGAATCACGCCAAGCCCCGCCTCGTGCGCGCGGTTCACGAACTCCGCGAACTGCTCCGGCGTGCCGAAACGCGCGGAAGGCGCGAACTGCCCAAGCGGTTGATAACCCCACGATCCACCAAAAGGATGCTCCGCGATCGGCATGAATTCGAGGTGCGTGAAGCCCATGCCTTTCGCGTACGGAATCAGGCGCTCGGCAAGCTCGTGCCAGTTCATGCCGCGGTTTCCCTCCTCCGGCACGCGCAGCCACGACTCGGCATGCACTTCGTAGATCGTGATCGGCGCGCTGGGTGTCTGCTTTGCCCCGCGCTCCTGCATCCACTGGTCGTCGGTCCAGGCGAAGCTGTCGATGGCGTCCGCATCGGCGACGACCGATGCCGTCGCCGGCGGCTTCTCGCTCTGCATTGCGCAGGGGTCGGCCTTGAGCGGCAGCGTGTGGCCGTCGCGCGCGACGATCTCGTACTTGTAGCGCGTGCCCGCGCCGAGCCCCGGGACGAACAGTTCCCACACGCCCGCGTTGTGACGCAGACGCATCGGATGCCGGCGTCCGTCCCACGAGTTGAAGTCGCCGACCACCGAGGCGCGCCGCGCATTCGGCGCCCACACGGCAAAGCGCACTCCGGCCACGCCTTCGTGCGTGCACGGGCGCGAGCCGAGCGTGTGCATCACGGCGTACGGATCGCCGTGGGCGAGCCGGTTCAGCCAATCGTCCGGTAGAACCGGCCCGAACGCATATGTGTCGTGCGTGTCCTGCGGCGTGCCGTGCCAGTCGATCGAGAGGCGGTAGGCGCCCGGCTTGTCGACAAATCCCGTGTAGAGGCCCGCGTCGTGGATCTTCGTCAGGCTCCCGAGCGGTGCGCCGGACTCGCGGTCGAGCACCGTGACACCCGAGGCTCCCGGCAAAAGCACCCGCACGACATGCCCCGAGTCGGTCTGGTGCATGCCGAGCTTCGAAAACGGATCGGGATGGCGGGCCTCGACGAGAGCGTCGATGTCGAGCGAATGCAGCCCCTCCGCAGGGTCTCTCGCATCACTGCGCTTATTCATGTTGGGTTCCATCGGACGTATCCTTGTTGGCTTCGATCACGTGTCGCGTGCCGGGCGCGGGCGGTGCGCCCGTATCGCCGAGCAGGCGGCTCGCAAGCGACGCGAGGCCGCGCAGCGGAAGGCCGATCCAGGTCGGGCGGTTCGCTGCTTCGTAGCGGATTTCGTAGGCGGCCTTCTCGATCAGGAAAAGGTCGAGCAATGCCGTGTAGACGGACTCGCCCGCAACCGGTTCCGGCGACTGTTCGAGCGCTTCGCGATACTGAAGCAAGAAGCTCTCCTCGGCGTGCACGCGCAGACGCTCGAAGAGCGCGCGCTTGCGGTCGGCGGTCTGCGGCGGCGCGTTTTCCGTCGTCGGCTGCGCGGCGGCGCTCGCATACGACAGCGAACGCAAGAGCCCGGCAACGTCGCGCAGCGGACTCGTCTTCTTGCGGCGCTCGTCGAGCGGGCGCGCCGGCTCGCCCTCGAAGTCGATCAGGTACGCATCGCCCTGCGCCATCAGCACCTGGCCCAGGTGGAAGTCGCCGTGGATGCGGATGCACAGCGCATCGGCGTCATCCGGCACGAGTTTCTTCACCGCGTCAATCAGCATGTCGCGCCGGTCGATCAGGCTCTGCGCGAGGAAACGGTCGTGCTCGTTGAAGTCGCCCATCTTGTGCTCGATGATGTCGAGCGCCGACTCGAGCAGCTTGAGCGTGCCTTGGATCCAGTCATGCACATCCTCCTTCGTCGCGCGTGTGGGCGAGAACGCTTCGTCGTCGGTCGGCGAGGCGAGCGCGACGTGCAGTTCCCCGAGCCGCCGGCCGATGATGCCCGCGATGGCTCGATAGCCCTCGAAGCCCTGCACTTCGTTCATGCGGTCCGACGCGTGCTCGTCGGAATCGACGGCCACCGCGAGTTCGTCGACGGTGCGGCGCAGGTAGTCGAGCGCGTAATTCCACGCGTCGCCCTGGTTGTCGATGTAACCCTGCAGGATCGCGAGCGTGTGCGGCACGTTCTCCGGGTCGACGCGTACCACTTCGCCGAAGAGCGGCCCGGTGTTCGCGTAGCCGAGCTTCGTCAGATAGCGGCTCATTTCCGCTTCCGGATGAATCCCGCCGACGAGCCGGCGGACGAGCTTCAGTACCACGCGGTCGCCGACCACGAGCGAACTGTTGCTCTGCTCGGCGGCGAGCCAGCGGATTTCGGGCGGCGATTGCGGATTGAAGTCGAGTTCGGCGAGACGCTCGGTCGGAATGAAGCGGATTTCGCTCTTCTGCACGGTCGGCACGACGGCGCGCTCACGCAGCTTCCTCAGCACGCCATAGGCGAAGAACGGCACGGCAAACGCATCGGTGATGTGGCCGATATTGCGGTTGCGACGCACGCGCGCGAGCGCAAGCTGCATGTAGAGCGGCGAGGTGGTCTCGCTGCCCCATGCGATCGCGAGCGGCAGCACGTAGCGCTCGGTGTGATCGCCGACATCCGCTTCGATTTCCGTGAACGCGAAGCCCGCGCCTTCGATCGTCGTGAGCGCGGCGAGGCGCACGCTCTTCATCTTCTGATCCTTCGATGCGAACCAGCGCCGCTTGCTCAGATACGAAGGCAGCACTTCCGATTCGAGCAGGCGCACGTTTTCGGGCGTCGGGCCGGTCTGTCCCGCGCGGATCACCATCGTGACGAATTCGGGCAACTGCTCCGACGGCGCCTGGCTCCATGCCGGACGCAGGTTGCCCGGGCAAAGCTGGAACCAGAGGAAGCCGTAGGGCGGAAAGGTCAGCAGATAGGTAAGCTGGCCGATCGCCGGGAAGGGCGAGTCGGCGGTCATTTCGAGCGGCACCGAGCCCGCGAATTCCGAGAGGTCGAGTTCCACCGCCTGCGGCGCGCGCGAGAGATTCGCCACGCACAGGATCGGCGGTTCGCCCTCCAGTTCGCGCAGATACGCGAGGATCTTGCGGTTGTTCGGGCGCAGGAAGCGGATCGTGCCGCGTCCGAACGCGTGCTTCGAGCGGCGCACCGCAAGCATCTTGCGCGTCCAGTTCAGCAGCGAATGCGGGTCGCGGCTTTGCGATTCGACGTTGACCGCGTCGTAGCCGTAAAGCGAGCCCATCACGGGCGGCAGCACGAGCTGTTCGGGATCGGCGCGCGAGAAGCCGCCGTTCCTGTCCGACGACCATTGCATCGGCGTGCGCACGCCGTCGCGGTCGCCGAGGTGGATGTTGTCGCCCATGCCGAGTTCGTCGCCGTAGTAGATGACCGGCGTGCCCGGCATCGAGAGCAGCAGCGAGTTGATCAGCTCGATGCGCCGGCGGTCGCGTTCCATCAGCGGCGCGAGACGCCGCCGGATGCCGAGGTTCAGGCGCGCGCGGCGATCGCTCGCATAGGTGTTCCAGAGGTAGTCGCGTTCCGAATCCGTGACCATTTCGAGCGTCAGTTCATCGTGATTGCGCAGGAAGATCGCCCATTGATTCGACTCGGCCAGGTCCGGCGTCTGGCGCATGATGTCGGTGATCGGGAAGCGGTCTTCGCTTGCAATCGACATGTAGATGCGCGGCATCAGCGGGAAGTGGAACGCCATGTGGCATTCGTCTTCTTCGCCGAAATATTCCTTCACGTCTTCCGGCCACTGGTTCGCTTCCGCGAGCAGCATGCGGTTCGGGTATTCCGCGTCGATGGTCGCGCGGATCTTCTTCAGGATTGCGTGCGTCTCCGGCAGGTTCTCGTTGTTGGTGCCTTCGCGTTCGATGAGGTAAGGCACGGCGTCGAGCCGCAGACCGTCGATGCCCATGTCGAGCCAGAAGCGCATCACCTGCAGCACTTCCTTCATGACGGCGGGGTTATCGAAGTTCAGGTCCGGCTGATGGCTGAAAAAGCGGTGCCAGTAGTACTGGCCGGCGACCGGATCGTGCGTCCAGTTCGACGGTTCGGAGTCGATGAAGATGATGCGTGTTTCTTCGTACTTCTTGTCCGTGTCGGACCAGACGTAGTAGTTGCGGTGATTCGAACCGGGTTTGGCGTGGCGTGCGCGCTGGAACCACGGGTGCTGGTCCGAGGTGTGATTGATGACGAGTTCGGTAATCACGCGGATGCCGCGCGCGTGCGCTTCCTGGATGAAGCGCTTGACGTCGGCGATGGTGCCGTAGTCGGGATGGACGTTCCGGTAATCGGCGATGTCGTAGCCGTCGTCGCGACGCGGCGAGGGGTAGAACGGCAGCAGCCAGATCGTGTCGACGCCGAGTTCCGCCACATAGTCGAGCTTGGCGAGAAGGCCGGGGAAGTCGCCGATGCCGTCGTTGTTCGCGTCGAAGAAGGACTTGATGTGGACCTGGTAAATGATCGCGTCCTTGTACCAGAGCGGATCGTTGCTGAGAGTCGAGGACTTGTTGCGTTTCACGATATTTCGCTCCATACGTTTTTTTTCGGCGGCGCTCGGGTGTTGGCTAACACTGTTCGAAGCGCGACTGCATTCGTGGAACTCGATTTCTTATCGGTCGATTGGCTCTGCCCCTGTCCGGGGCGGGACTTACTTTCTTTGCTGCTGCAAAGAAAGTAAGCAAAGAAAGCAGCTTTTCAGGCAGCAGTATTAGTGCGGCAACGCGCTATGTCACCGGGTGGCGCAGCGCCTGAGTGTCGCCCTCAAAGGACCGACCCGGCCTGGCGCGCGCACGCACTGACGCCCCTCACACTTCAACAGAGTGGTATGCACTTCGTTTCGTTCCGCCCGCGCTTCGCTCGGACGAAAGGCATGGCAGGTGGTCCTCATGTCTCACCGACCGGAGGCTTCGGCAAGCCCCACACCGGAGCGATGCGCCAGATCGCAAACGGCAGCGAATTCGGATCGAGCCGCACGTGTTGTCGCCGCCCGCGCCATTCGAACCGCTGCCCGGTGACCTGATCCTCGACCGCAAGCGCGTCCCATTCGTGCACGCCCCAGCGCTCCATCGTCTGCCACGGCAATTCGATATCGGCCCCTTGTTCATTGAAGGGATCGAGATTGATGGCCACGAGGACGACGTTATCGCCCGAAGCATTCGACTTTTCGAAGAACAGGATCTGGTCGTTATGCGCCGGCAGGAAATTGACGCCCAGGTGCGTCTGCAGAGCGGGATTCGCCCGCCGCACGCGATTGAGCGCCGTAATCTCCCCAACGATGTTCCCCGGCCGGTTCCAGTCCCACGCACGCAACTGATACTTCTCGGAGTCGAGATACTCCTCGCTGTTCGGTAGCGCCGCAGCCTCGCATAGCTCGAAGCCGCTATAGACGCCCCACAGCCCCGAAAGCGTCGCCGCGAGCGCCGCGCGGATCACGAACCCGGCACGCCCGGAACGCTGCAAAAAGCGCGGATTGATGTCCGGCGTATTCACGAAGAAATTCGGCCGGAAGAACTCCCTCGCGTCGGTTTGAGTGAGATCGTGCATGTATTCGATGAAATCGCGCTTCGACTCGCGCCACGTGAAGTACGTGTACGACTGCGAAAACCCGAGCTTCGCCAGCCGGTTCATTACGCGCGGCCGCGTGAATGCTTCCGACAGGAAGATCACGTCGGGATGGCGCGAGCGCACGTCGTTGATCGCCCATTCCCAGAACGGAAACGGCTTCGTGTGCGGGTTGTCGACGCGGAAAATCCGCACGCCCGCTGCGACCCAGAACAGGAACACGTCGCGCAGGGACGTCCACAACTCGGGCTTCGCATCCTTCGCGTAGAAGTCCGGGTTCACGATGTCCTGATACTTCTTCGGCGGGTTCTCCGCGTAGCGCAACGTGCCGTCGGGCCGCCAGGCGAACCACGTCGGGTGCTCCTTCAGCCACGGATGATCCGGCGAGCACTGCACCGCGAAATCGAGCGCGATTTCGAGGCCGTGCGCATGCGCGCTGTCCAGCATCTGCTTGAAATCGTCGAGCGTGCCGAGTTCCGGATGCACCGCCGTATGGCCGCCCTCCTTGCCGCCGATCGCATACGGGCTGCCGACGTCGCCCGGCTGGGCCGTCAGCGTGTTGTTCTTGCCCTTGCGGTTAGCGATACCGATCGGGTTGATCGGCGGGAAGTACAGCACGTCGAAACCCATTTCGCGGATGCGCGGCATCTTCCCGATCACGTCGACAAACGTGCCGTGGCGGCTTTCGTCGTCGCTCATCGAGCGCGGGAAGATCTCGTACCAGCTCGCGAAGCGCGCGGCCGCCCGTTCCGCGTCGACCCGATAGGTCACCGGATCGCGCGAGAGAAACGGCCGGTGGCGCGCGGCGGCGATCGCCTTCGCGGTCTCGGCGCCAAGCACGATTTCGAGCTTGCGCTCGGGCGCCGCTTTCGTGAACTCCTTGACGAGGCTTTCGAGCGGCTCGGTCGAGGCGCCCTCGGCGGTCTGCACCTCGGCCAGGATCAGCGCGAACAGATGCCGCGCCTCTTCGATCTCCAGCTCGACCGTCTGCCCGGCGTTCAGCTTCTTCTGCATGTGATCCACGAGCGACGCGAAGTCGTCGCGCCACGCCACCACCGTGAATTCGTGGCGCCCGACGCGATCGAGCGGAATCCGCGCCGTCCAGAGATCGCGGCCGAGCGGCTGCACGAGAGCCATCGGCGTTTCGTGCCAGTCGGTTTCGTCGGCGGCGCGCCATTGCACGGCTGCAGCGATCTTGTCGTGACCTTCGGCGAAGATCGCCGCCTGCACCTCGACCGCCTCGCCGACAATGCGCTTCGCCGGAAAGCGCCCGTGATCGACCGAGGGCGTGACGCTCTCGATGGCGACGCGCGACGCGGAAAGCGCTTCGGTGACGGACTTCTTGTCGGCGGCCTTCGAGCCGCGCTTAATCTGCGGCTGCCCGAGCAGCACGAACGGCTCGGCGGCGGCGCGAAAAAGCCGCGTCTCGCCCGCGGCGAGCGTGAACGGCCCGAGACGCGCCTGCGTCGCGCCCGCTTCTCCGAGGGGCGCGAAGCGCGTGAAGCTGCCCGGCACCGCTTCCAGAAGATGCAGCGGATCGACATGAACCGGCGACGACAGATCAGGATTGACGACGATCAGCGCGGCCGCGTCGGCGAGCCGCAGGTCCGGCCCGTTCGCGCGTACGAGGGCTGCGAACGGCGTGCCGGCGCCGGTCAGCGCGCGCATCTCGCCCAGGGTCGCGAGCGTCGGGTCGTCGCGCTGCAACGCGTTCGCGCGCGCGACGTCCCTCGACAGGTCGAAGCGCGCCTGTTCGCGCGCGCGCTCGAACTCGGCCGCGACGCCGTACTGATACGACATCGGCAGCCCGACGCCATATTCGAAACCCATCGGCACGAGAATGCCGGTGCCGATCGCGGCCGCCGTGAAAAGCGCGCGCCGGTACGCCCGCTCGACGAGCGCGGTGTCACCCGTGTCGGGCAGGTCAGACAGGAGGCGCGTACCGTAGGGCTCCTCGGGAAACGCGATCGGCGACGCGACGCGCACGAGCGCCGCGTGCTCGTCGACGAGCCATCCGCTCCTGAAATCCCACCAGCGCGACGACGAAAACACCGCGTCGAAGCCCGCGTCCGTCAGGCCGTGCAGGTCGTGCCGGCTGACGCCGACCGTCCAAGCGAGCCATTTCGTCTCCGGATGCCGCTCCCGCACCGCCGCGCCGAGCCGCCGCCAGACATGCGCGGGCACCTTGTGCGGCGCGTCGAAGCGAAAGCCGCCGATGCCCGCGCCAGCGAGCAGCAGAAGCTCGCGCTCCCACCATTCGGTGAGCTGATGCGCAGCTTCGCCATCACCGAAATTCGCGTGCGCGACGTTCTCCTCGCGCGGCGGATGACGCGGGTCGAGCCGCGCCTCGGCGCTCTCGAACGGATGGAACCAGTGCTTGTTTTCGTGGTAAAGGCCGCCGCCGCTGCTGACCCGGTCGATCACGATATCCACGAGGAGCGTCACGCCGTGCTGCTTCGCCGTTGCGGCGAGCTGAGCGAGGCCCTCGTTTGCGCTCGCATCGGATTCGAAGACGGCATTCAAGCGGTGATGATCCGAGACGGCCTGACTGTGCCCGTTCTCGCCGGGCACGAACGGCGAGCCGATCAGGACGTGGTCGAAGCCGAGGGCGGCCGCGTGCTCGAAGTGAGCGGGCCACCGCGCGAGCGGTCCGACGAGAAGCGGGTCGATGAAATAAATACGCGGCGCGTACGCATGATGGGCGGGATGGTTTTCCATCGTTCGTCTTTTCCAGAGTCGTCCTGCGGTGGCGGGGATGCGGGTAAGCAATCGCGATCACGCTCACGGGCGGCAAAGAGCCAATCCGCATCGGATGGCTGCCGCAGACGGGCCTCAGAGTGTTTGGAGCATCACCTTTCCGGGGTCACGCATGCGGCGAGCACCGCTTTCGAGCGATACGCCATTCGGTGCGGCGCCAGGGTCGCACGGGCCGATGCAGCATGTAGCGTGCCGCATCCGGCGGGCGAGCCGGCGGTTCTTCCCGAACCGCCTTTTTTCAGGCGGCTCTTTCACGCGGCTTCCCGGAAGCCGCGTTGTTCCTCAGACAAAAGATCATGCACGCCGCGCGACGCGCTCGGCGGCCACGCCGGTAGCCGGTTGCGCGAGATCCGGCAGGGCGGCTTCGGGCGCACGCCGCACACCGAGCGCGGACTTCGCCGGACGGGCATCGGCGAGACTTGCATACAGTCCGACGAATCGCGCGACCGGCTGCGCCCAGCCATAGTCGCGCGACATCGCGTTGCGTTGCAGTGTGCGCCATTGTTGGGGCCGCATGAAGGCATCGATTGCCCGGGTTGCGCCCGCGATCACATCGTGAGCCGTCTCGCCGTCGAACAGGAAGCCGGTCGGCGCGGCAGTTTCCGCGTACGCGGCGGGTGCGTCGCAGGTGGCTTCGCGCGGAATCGCGAGGCGCAGGTCGGCCGCATCGACGATGGTATCGGCGAGGCCGCCCACCCGCGACGCCACCGGCACCGTGCCGTAGCGCATTGCGTAGATCTGCGTGAGGCCGCAGGGCTCGAAGCGGCTGCCGTGCAGCAGGATGTCGGCGCCCGCGTGCAGCGCGTGCGCGCGCCGCTCGTCATAGCCGATATGCACGCCGACGCGGTCCGGCCAGTCCTGCGCGAGCCGCCGGAAGCCCTGTTCGATATACGCCTCGCCCTTGCCGATCACGGCGATCTGCAGGCGCGCGTGCTTGTCGAGCAATTGCGGGATGGCGTCGACGACCACGTCCGCGAGCTTTTGCCCCGTCATCCGGCTGCCGACGGCGACGAGTGGCACGAACGGATCGGCGGGCAGGCCGAACATCTGTTGCAACGCGCGCTTGCAGGCGTGCTTGCCGCGCATGTCGTCGAAGGAATAGTTGCGGGCGATCAGCGGATCGGTGGCGGGATTCCACGTCTTCCCGTCGATGCCGTTGGTGACGCCAGTGAGCTTGTCCGCGCAGCTCTGCAGCACGCCTTCCATCAGATGCCCGAAGTGCGGCGTGAGAATCTCGCGGGCGTAGGTTTCGCTCACGGTCGTCACCGAATCGGCGTGGACGATGCCCGCCTTCATCAGGCTCAGCGCGCCGTAAAATTCGATGCTCTTCGGTTCGGCAAGCGCCGGCCCGAGCCAGTGCGCCGGCACGCCGAGCGAGGCTCCCAGCGAGAGCGAGTAGTTGCCCTGGAACGCGAGATTGTGGATCGTGAAGACGCTCTTTGCCTGCACGCCCGCGCGTTTCATCAGGAGCGGCGTGAGGCCGGAATGCCAGTCGTGGGCGTGGACGACGTGCGGTTTCTTCACGCCACGCACGCCTTCTGCGATGCGCACCGCCGCCGTCGACAGCGCGGCGAAGCGCACGGCGTTGTCGGTGTAATCGCGTCCCTGTTCGTCCTGATAGAGGCCGGTGCGCGCATAGAGCGCGTCGCTGCGGACCAGCAGGAGCGCCACGCCGGTACCGCGGGCATTCTGCCTCGCAACAGCGCAGCGTCGCCACCGGGAAGGCCCGGCAACGCGCAAACCTTGTGCAGACCTTCAGCCGATGCGATCGCCCCGGGATAAGCGGGCATCAAGATCGTGGCATCGACTCCCGCCTCGCGCAGCGCGGCCGCATAGGCGCTCACCATGTCGCCAAGGCCACCGGTCTTCGCGAGCGGGACGGCCTCTGAGGCGACAAGCAGAACATTCAAGGACAAAATTCGGCTCCCGGAGCGAGAGAGGAAGCCCGTCGATGGCGTATCCGGACAGTTCCGGACCGCACGTTCGCGGCGCTTCATCAGGTTGTTTTTTGTGCCGCCCCCTCTTGGAGCAAGGCGCGTGCCATGCGGCGTGCGCCGGAATGAACTGGAGAAAGCGGACGGCGCCGCGCGCTGTTAAGCGGTTCGTGAAATGGCCGTTCGGCCCGCGTGTAAAACTGACTGCGGCGGCCGTCGCCTTTTTACACGGTGCCCTGCGGATGCTCTTCGGAATTCTTATTGAATGAGCTTAGGGCGCAGATGTGACAGTGACGTTGCGCGCGGCACGGGCGCCGCGCGCCGGGACGGCGAGCGCCGTCAGTTGCCGCCGACGAGGCTCGCCGCGATATTGACGCTCAAGCCCAGCACGGCGACGTTGAAGAAGAACGACAGCACCGATTGCGCGAGCGCGGTGCGCCGCACTTCGGTGGAGCGCAGCGAGACGTCGGAAGTCTGCGAAGCGACCGCGATCGTGAACGAGAAGTACAGGAAATCCCAGTAGCCGGGCTTCAGTTGACGGTCGGGAAAGGCGAGGGCGGTGTCGTTGTCGTCGGACTGGTAATAGTGCCGCGCGTAGTGCAGCGTGAACATCGTCGGGATGAGGAACCATGCGCCGAGCATCGTCGCGCCGGTGAGCGCGTAGTGCTCGGCGGCGATGGCAACGCTCGCGTTCTTCGCCGCCGACAATTCCATGACGATGGCCACGATGCTCGCAATCGACGCGAGGCTCACGATGATCAGCACGGCGGCGGCGTTTTCGTCCTCGCGTTCGGCGAGTTCCTGAACCTGCTGTTGATGCGCGCGCGCCATCTTCACCCAGATCAGGATCAGATAGAGCCAGACCGCCGTGTCCCAGCCGAGCAGCGTGCGGACGACGGCCGAGCCGGGAAGCGGCGCGAGGATCGCCGCGACGGCGCCGATGACAAGTGCGATCAGCGCGCGCGGGCGATAACGGAAGACGGTCGGGATCAGGTTCATGATTTCGCGAGTGAGACGGCGGCAGCGGATTATTGTCCAGATGCCTTTCAAACCGCTGCATGGCGCGCATCGGCGCGCGGTTTTCATATCAGAATACGAAAACGCGTGTCGTATCGTAAAAAATTCACGATTTCGCCGAATCTCGCGCTTTTCGTGGCATGTTTTACTCGAAAGCCGGCGATTACCGAAAGCTGGTGCTGCCTCCGGCAAAAAGTCGCGTCGAAATTCGCGTTGCGAAAGAGTCCAAACGCGCACATGCTTGGGTTTTACGGCGTTAAGATCGTTCGCATGAATGCTCCTACTCATCCTGTCGTTCGCTGGCATCCGGCCAACAAGCTCGGTCGCGACTTCGTGGTCGGCGACCTGCATGGCTGCGTCGATGCATTGCGCTACCTGCTCACCGAGATCGGTTTCGACGGCGCGCGCGACCGCCTGTTTTCGGTCGGCGACCTGATCGACCGCGGCACGGATTCGCTCGCCGCGATCAATCTCATCGACAAACCGTGGTTCTTCCCGGTCCTCGGCAACCACGAGGATGCGCTGATCGCGGTCGCGTCCGGCAGGATGCGTCGCCAGGCGTGGTACTCGATCGGCGGCGCGTGGGCGGAAACCCTCGCCGACGATCAGCTCTCGACGCTTGCCGAACGGCTTTCGGTCCTGCCGCTCGTTCGCATCGTCGGCGACGGCGCGGAGCGCTTCAACGTGCTGCACGCCGAGTTCTTTGGCTCGGACGCCGATCTCGAAGTCGCCGAATTCCCGGGCGAAGTCCGCAACACGCTGCTGTGGGGCCGCGGCCTCGCGCTCGGCAGCGCGGATCCGTCGCGCCAGCACGGCCTCTCGCTCACCTACTGCGGCCACACGCCGACGCGCAATGTCAGGACGATCGGCTCGCAGGTCTATATCGATACCGGCGCGTTCTCCTCGGACGGCCGCCTCACCATCGTCGAGCCGGGTTCCGACCGGCGCTGGTCGGTGAAGGAGCGCTGGGCCGCGTCCGAAGGCGCGCGGGAACTCGCGCTGCCCTGAAACACCCGAAGCGCCGCCCGTCGTCGGGATGGCGGCACAGGCTTTGCTCGTTTCGTCTCAAATCGAAAACGGGACGGGAGGCGCGCGGTGACCACCACGGCACGAGACATCACATCCAGTTCCAGCGGCAACGGCGGCATGCAAGGCTGCCCGGAAGACCTGCCGCCCGGCCTTCGCTACGTCGACGATTCGCGGCCCGGCTACACGCGCGAGTGGACCGACGGCGCGTTCGCGTACTTCAACACACAAGGCAGGCGCATCGACGACCCGGCGGAAATCCGCCGCATCAACGCGATCGCGATTCCGCCCGCTTATATCGATGTCTGGATCTGTCCGGATGCGCGCGGCCATCTTCAGGCGACCGGCCGCGACGCGCGAGGCCGCAAGCAGTATCGCTATCACCCGCAATGGCGCGAGACGCGCGACGCCACCAAGTACGAGCGCATGCTCGCGTTCGGCGCGGTGCTGCCGAAGCTGCGGGCGCGCGTGGCGCGCGATCTCGCGCTCGACGGCATGCCGCGCGACAAGGTGCTCGCAACCGTCGTGCGTCTGCTTGACACGACGCTGATCCGCGTCGGCAGTGAGGAATACGCGCGTGAGAACCGTTCTTACGGTCTGACGACGCTGCGCAAGAAACATCTGAAAGTGACCGCCGGCACGCTGCGCTTCCAGTTTCGCGGCAAGAGCGGGATCGAGCATGACGTGCCGGTGAGCGACCGGCGCGTTGCGAAGATCGTCCGGCGCTGCATGGATCTCGCTGGACAGGACCTGTTCCAGTATCTCGACGCGGACGGCGCGCGCCATGCCGTCACATCGTCCGATATCAACGACTATCTGCGCGAAGTCACCGGCGCGGATTTCACCGCGAAGGACTATCGCACGTGGGCGGGCAGCGTGTTCGCGCTCGCCGCGCTGCGGCGGCTCACGTGGGAGACGGTCAGCGAGGCGCGCAAGCACGTGGTCGGCACGATCAGGGAGGTGTCGAAGCTGCTGCGCAACACGCCCACCGTGTGCCGCAAGTGCTATGTGCACCCGGCGGTGATCGAGGCTTTCGAGGCAGGCGAACTCGCAGACGCGATGCCCGCGTCGCGCCGTCACGGTCTCAAGGCCGACGAGGCCGTGCTCGCGATCTTTCTCGAAAAGGACACGAAGCGCCGCGCGCGGGAAGCGGCCCGCAAGGGCAGGAACGGCGCGGACGCGAGCGATGCACGGCTCACCGGCCTGCTGGCGAAGTCGAGCAGAAAGGCGCGGGCGGGGGCGCTGAAGAACAGCGGGAAGGATGTCGCGGCACAGGCGCTCGCGACCGTTGCGCAGAAGGGCGCGCCGAAGGCGGCGCGGCCTGCCGCGAAAAAGCTCGCGCGCACGCGCTCGCCGACGGCGGTGGCTATCGGCTGACGGGACCGATCAGCCGACCTGGCTCGTCTCCAGCACGTAATCGATCGTTTCGCCGTTCCAGTTGTATTCGAGATGCGCGGCATGCCGGCAGTCGCGCAGCATTGTCGTGCGGAAGGCGGCGAGGCATTCGCCCTCTGCGTCCCGCACCGACGGATACGCGATCCCCGGCGCCCCCGCCTTGCGCGCCGCGCGCCCGAGCGCCTTGCCGGGGCCGTAATCGTCGGGATCGAGGATGCGCGGGTCGAGGGCCGCGTCCTTCAGTCCGTCGCCACGCAGATCCACCACTTCACCTTGCGCCATCACCGTATAGAGACGCATCTGCTGGCGCAGCGGCGCTTCGTTCGTCGCGGCGAGAAAGAGCGACGAGTGATAGCGCGTTTCCGCGATCGCGGTCTGCCGGCCGCGCGCGCAATAAAACACGCCGTAACTGCCGTCGGAGAAGCGACTGCCGTTTGGATTCAGGTGCGTGAACGCCGCCATGATCGGGCCGCAGCCCGGCCCGAAGCAGCGCTCGTCGGGCGGCACGAGATCGAGTTCGCCGACCTCGGTACGCAGACGGTCGTTGGTCATCGCTTCGAGCGCGTAGAGCGCATCGAAATCGCCTGGTGACGCGACGCGGTCGAACAGGTTCACGGCGGGAAAGCGGGTGGGAATCACGCGATACGCCGGCGACCAGTCGAGTTCGCCGTGAGGCCAGTTCGCGCGCCAGTCTTGTGCTGCGGTACTTGCTCTTTCGGTCACGCCCATCCGCCTCGCATGGCATCGAGATATTGCCGGACGGCGACGAGATCGCTCACATTGCCCGCCAGCATGCGCTCGAGCGCCGGACGACCGCCGAACGGCGGCGCGCTGTTGGGACGCTTGATCCAGGTATCGGCGGCTTCGGGGCTGGGCAGCAGGATCTGCAGCGCCTTGTAGATGCCGAGAATCAGTGAAAGACGTTCGAGCACGTCGCGGCCAAGGCGCGCGCTCTGCGGCTGCGACTTCCATTTGAAGAACGTCGAGCGCGCCGGCGAGCCTAGCAACACGATCTGCTCGTCGGCGGAAAGTGACCAGTCGCGGGCGATATTGAAAAACGCACGCAAGCCGGCCGCCGACAGGTCGCCCAGGCCAGGCATCGGTCGCGGCGTCGCTAGCCCCGGCTCCGCTGGAGTTGCGCGGGCGGCATTGGTCATGTTGGTGAGTCTCCATTTGAACTTGATTTTTATAATAGTCCATATATGGATTGGGTCAAGCGATTTGTCAAGTGTCGGGCCGATTTACTCTGCGTCGCCATCCGCGGGACCGTAGCGTCGTCCCGGCACGTGGCTTCGCAGGACCTCGGCGATGTCGGAGGTCGTGCAATCGGCGGGGACAGCGCGGCGCTGGATGCAAGGATCGTTTTTCACGACCCATTCGACGAGCCGGTACGAAGGCCCCCATGGTTGATCGAACGGCGCCGACAGACGGCACTCGTGAAGCGCCAGCGCGTGCTGGGACTTCATTTCCGATGCGAGATTGCGAGACGATGCGTTGGCAGACATGATCCGTCCTCACTCACGTTGATGCTCATCGGCCACTGGCCGAACAGGGAAGCCGTCGCGGGTTGCGGCGGCAGACATAATCGCGAGGTGAGTGTGGCGAGCGAGAATTAAGAGCGCCTTAAGGGCGCTTCGAATCGTCGGACGAAAACGTTTGGCATTTTTGCGACGCCTTTTCGATCGCGCTTTGCCATCGGCGCCCGTTACTGTATATTCATACAGCTTAATTGCCAGAAGAGACCGGATCGGAGGCACATCGAATGATGAATGCTCGCAATGGCAACTCCGAGGCTGCGGCGCTCGAGCGCTTCATGCGCGCAACACGGGCCGTATCGGCTGCATTCGACGCCACCCGCGGCGAGCCCGAACTCGCACTCGGTGGCCGATCGGTGGCGCGGGCGCTCAAGCGTCTGGATGCCGCGCTGCAGGAACTGGAGACTTCGGAGCGCACGCTTGACGCTATACTTTCGCGCGCTGCGGATCACTAATCAATTTGGAGCGACTGTCTTGAAGCCCGTATTCCTCACTGTTTTGCTGTTGGCGGCATCGTCGAGCGTGCTGGCTGCCGAGCGTTACACCGAAGTCTGGAATCCGCCCGAGGCGCAAACCGTGAAGGGCAAGGCAAAGACGCGCGGCGTCATGCCGGTGCAGGCGAAAAAGAAGCACAAGAACGTGACGTCGGTGAAGAAGGTCGCCGACAAGTCTTCCGTCGCGCAATCGCAGTCGCAATCCGTTCCCGCGCCGCGCGTGAAGCCGGCGCCGAAGCAGGTGGACCCGCTGATGAACCTGCCGCGCAAGATCGGGCCGGACGGGCAGGTGATGCGGGTGAGTTATCCGGGCGGGTAAGCGGCCTCACAGGTTTTCATCGCATGCAAAAAGGGCGCTCCGACGAGCGCCCTTTTTGCATTTCGGACATCGCCCTCAAAAGGCGGATCGCACGACGCCACCATCCACGCGCAATGCCGCGCCCGTCGTCGCCGACGAGGCTTCGGAGCACACATAAACCACCAGGTTCGCGACTTCCTCGGGCTGCGCAAACCGCTTGATGAGCGAACTGGGCCGCGCTGTTTCGAAGAACTCGTGCTCGACCTCGTCGAACGACTTTCCGCCACTCAGCTTGTCCACGAATTCCTCGACGCCGTCCGAGCGCGTCGGCCCCGGCAGCACGGCGTTGACCGTCACGCCGGTGCCCGCGCAGGTTTCCGCAAGCCCGCGCGAAAGCGCGAGTTGCGCCGTCTTAGTCATGCCGTAGTGAATCATCTCGACCGGAATCTGGACTCCGCTCTCGCTGCTGATGAACACCACGCGTCCCCAGTTCTTCTCCTTCATCTTGGGCAGATAAGCGCGCGTGAGCCGCACGCCCGACATCACGTTGGTATCGAAGAAACGCTGCCAGTCTTCGTCGGGAATCTCCTCGAACGGCTTCGGATCGAAGATGCCCAGGTTGTTTACAAGGATGTCGACGGCCGGAAAGTGCGCGACGATCGCATCCACCTGCGCGCGCTCCGCCAGATTGCCCGCGAAGCCTTCGACCTTCGCGCCAGCAACCTCCGCGCGCAACTTCGCGAGCGCGTCGTCGACGGACTTCTGCGTGCGGCTATTCACGATCACGCGCGCGCCTTCCTGTGCGAGCCCGACTGCGATCGCGTAGCCGATTCCCTTCGTCGAGCCAGAGACGAGGGCGAGCTTGTCGTCGAGATTCAGCTTCATCGATTCGATCCTCCAAAAAAAGAACGGCTGACGAGCGAGAAGCCCGTCAACCGTTTCGTGTAGAACGAGCCAGTTCGGAAACTTAGCACCGTTCCGCGTACAACGCAGAGCGCATCAGACGTGTGTAAAGAACGTTCTTATAAACGTCCCATCAACAGGAGGACGATCACTACAACCAGTACGACGCCGAGAATGCCGCTCGGACCGTAGCCCCAGCTACGGCTGTGCGGCCAGGAAGGAATGGCCCCGACCAACAACAGGATCAGGATGATCAGCAAGATGGTTCCGATCGTCATGTCGACTTCTCCTTATACAAAGATCGCGGAATTTGGATGGGAAATGCGCGCTCGTTCAAGAATGCGAATGACGGCGTGCCACGCGACGGATGTGGAGCCGCCGCGAATCCCTGTGTTGTGCGATCGATGGTGAGCATTGAGCAAAGCCCATGCCAAAGGAGCGAAAGCCTTGTGCGGGAAGGGAGAGCGCCGCGCGCAGGGGCGCGGCGGAGTGTCGCAGGGGGAGTGCGCTCGGCAAAACTTGCACAGTTCTGCCAGCGTTTTGTAGGCGCCGTGTCGGCTGGCGGCGCCGCGCGGATTCTTCAGAACAAGCCGCGGAACGCCCAGAAGAGGCCGCCGGCAAGCGCGATCGATACCGGCAGCGTCAGAATCCACGCCAGCGCTAGACTGCGCACGGTGCGCCATTGCAGGCCGGAGCCGTTGGCGGCCATGGTCCCGGCGACGCCCGACGAGAGCACGTGCGTCGTGCTGACGGGCAGGCCGTAGACATCGGCGGCGCCGATCGTCAGCATCGCGACGAGTTCCGCCGATGCGCCTTGTCCGTAAGTCAGATGCGTCTTGCCGATGCGCTCGCCGACCGTCACGACGATACGTTTCCAGCCGACCATCGTCCCGAGCCCGAGGGCGACCGCCACGGCGACCTTGACCCAGGTCGGAATGAACTTGGTCGCGTGATCGATCTGCTTCTTGTAGTTGCCGAGGACGGCGTCGTCGTCTGCGGAGAACGCGGGCGCCTTCTGCTTCGCCATCAGGCGCAGCGCCTCGGACGCGATGTACATGTTGTTGCGCACGTTGTTCACGATGCCCTGCGGCAGCGCCGAGATCGCGCCGTTCGGCCGCACTTGCGAATCGATGATGTCGACCACTTCTTCACGGCAATCACCGTCTCCGGCGCGAGCGTTTTCGTCTGTACGTAGTGTTCGACCGTGGCGCGCGGATCGGCGACGGGCGCAGCGCCCCCGGTGTAACGCTGGAGCACTTCTGACGCGTGATGGCTGACCGAGAGGAACGTCTGGGTCTCGCCGGCGTTCACGGCCTTGTTGAGCGCGTAGGCGGTCGGCACGGTGCCGATCAGGATCAGCATGATGAGGCCCATGCCCTTCTGGCCGTCGTTCGAGCCGTGCGCAAACGAGACGCCCGTGCACGTGAGGATCAGCAGGCAGTGGATCCAGAACGGCGGCGGCTGGTTCTTTTCCGGCTCCTTGTAGAGCGCGGGCACGCGCACGACGAGTTTCAGCACGTAAAGCAGAAAGCCTGCGAGCACGAAGCCGATGATCGGCGAGAACAGCAGCGACTTGCCGACCGAAAGCGCCTGGCTCCAGTCGACGCCCGACGTCCCGTTGGTGCCGTGCAGTATCTGGTTCATCAGCCCGACGCCGATCACCGAACCGATCAGCGTGTGCGAACTCGAAGAAGGAAGGCCGAGCGCCCAGGTCCCGAGATTCCAGATGATCGCGGCGATGAGGAGCGCGAACACCATCGCGAAGCCCTGCGAGCTTCCGACGCCGATGATCAGCTCCACCGGCAGCAACTGCAGGATGCCGAAGGCGACGGCGCCGCTTGAAATCAGCACGCCGATGAAGTTCCACGCGCCGGACCAGACGACGGCGAGATTCGGCGTCAGCGAATGCGTATAGATCACCGTTGCGACGGCGTTGGCGGTATCGTGGAAACCGTTGACGAATTCGAAGCCAAGCGCAATAAGTAGCGCCACGCCGAGCAGCACATACGGAAGCAGCGACGACTGCTGCACGCCTTCCAGGTCCTGGAGAAGATGCGTGATGCAGTAGATCGCACCCACGGTGATGACGAGCAGGAACAGTAGCAACGCGAGCCGCTGTCCGGTGGAACGGCCTTCTCGTGGCTGGGAAAGGCGAGATCGGGCATGGTGCGTCCTTGGATGGGCGTGGCTGTGGGTCCGGGAGATCCGGATGCGCTGCGCTTCGCGCCCCGGCAGGCAGACATGGTTGCATCCGTTTTGTGTCGGCTTGATGACTGCGCCGGGTTGTCATTTCGTATGAACAGACGCGGCCGAGCGCGTAACTCGTGAGGTTTCGATGACGTCCTGGGTTGAATCGGCGCTGGTGGCATCGGAGAAGACGTTTGATGAACTGGCCGGGGCGCTCGAAGCAGGGCCGCCGTTCGCGGGCGTCGAGGTGGAGCGTCTGGCGGTCGTCACGCAGGAACTCGAAACGCATGCGCCCGGCTGGTGCCTGTCGGTCGAGCATCACGGGGACGCGCGCACGCTTCACGCCGTGGAGATCGTGGAGGCTCGGCTGTCGGGCGTCACGCGCTGCCGCAAGTTCGCGCGGCCGATGGGGGACGACGTCGGGGCGTCGTTGAGTGAGCTGGTGGCGTCCGGCGACGCGCCTGCCGCGCTCCAGCATGTCGAGCCGGAGATGGCTCCGGCACACGAGTCGAGGCGCATGCAATGGCGCATCGGCAGCGTGCTGGCGGTGCTCGCGGCACACGATGGCGAACGCACGACGCTGACGCTCGCCGCGCCCGCCGACTCGGCGGATGCGCTCGGCGCGGTTTTCGACGTGGCGCGCGCGGTCGTCGATGCCGCGCCGTTCCATCTTCTGGCCGCCGCAGATGACGCGGACACGTCCGACGCACCGGCGGTGCACGCGTCGACGATCGACGTGCCCCGGCAATCGACGACCCGTGAGGCGTTCGTCGCCATCGCGGCGTCGATCGCGGCGCACTGGTTCGGCAACGAGGCTGGCGCACTCCGCTTGCTCGAAGTCGAACGCGTGCATCAGTTGCGCGTGGCGCAACGGCGGCTGAAGACGTTGCTGAAACTGTTCCCCGATTGCGTCGACGCTGCGTGGCGCGAGACCATCGCGCCGGAACTGGAATGGTTCGGCGACCTGCTCGCCGATGCGCGCGACTGGGACGTCTTCACCGACACCACGCTCGCCGCCTGGGCCGCGGCCGACGCGGAAGGGGCGCCGTCGTGGCAGAACGCCATCGATGCCGCCGACGCGCAGCGCATGGGCGCGCGCGAACGACTCGATGGCGCGCTGCACTCCACGCGGTACGCGCGGCTGACGCTCGCATTCGTCGAGTGGCTCGCGCGGCTCGAAGCGCACGGCAGGCACGGCGGCCACGATAGCGTCGACCTCGCAAAGTATGCGAAGGAGCGCATCCGCAAGCACTATCGCAAGATCGCGGACGTCGCCGATCTCACGACGCTCGATGCGCACTCGCGGCATCGCGTGCGCATCCACGCGAAACGGCTGCGCTATGCGCTCGAATTCCTGCGCTCGCTCGCGACGCGACGCACGCGCAATACCGTCGCCAAGCGTCTGTCGCACCTGCAGACGGTCCTTGGCGAGGCGAACGACGCCGCGGTTGCCGCCGACCGGCTCTCAGCCTTGCCCGACGTGAGCGACTACCAGCGCGGCTTCGCGCGCGCCTGGGCGGCGGTGTCGGAGGCGAAGGACGCCGGGGAGGGCGAGCGCATTCTTCGCTCCATCGAACCGCCGCGGCTGAAGTCGCCGGATTAGCCGCATGAGCCAGCGACCCGGACGCCCGTCCGCGACGCCGATATAATCCGCGCGTTCCGTCCACGTCTGCACCATGATCGAAAAAAACGCGCATCAACCCGGCGACACGCTCGAAGTCGGCGGCTCCGTCTGGCTGCGAAGCGGCGCAGAGACGCTCGGCGGCGCGGCGCGCATCGCGCTGCTCGCCGCGATCCGCGAGACCGGCTCGATCACCGGCGCGGCAAAGTCGGTCGGCATGAGCTACAAGGCCGCGTGGGACGCCATCGACGCGATGAACAATCTCGCGGGCGAACCGCTCGTCGTGCGCGCGAGCGGCGGCAAGGGCGGCGGCGGAACGACGCTGACGCCGGCGGCGCTGCGTCTCATCGATACGTTTCGTGCCATCGAGCGCGCGCATCACGCGTTTCTGCAACAGGCCGGCGCGGCGATCGAGGGTTTCGCGGAAAACTGGCAGCTGATCAGCCGGATCGGCATGAGGACGAGCGCGCGCAACCAGCTGGCCGGCAAGGTGGCGACGGTGATGCGCGGCACCGTCAACGACGAGGTGCAACTGGCGCTGCCGGGCGGGCAGGTGGTGGTCGCCGTCGTGACGCACGAGAGCACCGAAGCGCTCGGGCTCGTGCCCGGCCGCGACGCGGTCGCGCTCATCAAGGCGTCATGGGTCATGCTGATGACGGGCGATCCGGCGCGGCTCTCGGCGCGCAACCAGTTGCAGGGAACCGTCGCGCGCGTGACGCGCGGCGCGGTGAACGCAGAAGTGTCGCTCGCCATCGACGACTCGACCACCGTCACCGCGATCGTCACGAACGAGAGCATCGATACGCTCGCGCTCGCGGCGGGGCGGCCTGCGGTCGCGGTATTCAAGGCATCGAGCGTGATTCTTGGCGCCGGTTTCGGCGGCTGACGCGTAAAACGGCGCGGCTTACGCAGCCGCGCGATACGGCGCGGGCGCCTCAGTGCGTCGAATCGGCGCGTCGTAGTGGCCGGCCTTCCAGCGCGCGCGTACGAACGGGCGCTCATGTCCCGACAATTCGAGCGCGATCTGGGTGATCCATTGCTGCGTCGGCACGGGAATGCCGTGCAGCGTGATCGCGACGACGGCGAGGCTCGCCGCGACTGGCGCGGGCGCGATCCGCCCCGCCTCCGCGCGCCACGCGAGGCGCGCGAACGCCACCGCAACTGCGGCGCCGAGCGCGCAGCCCGCGACGACTTCCGACACCGAATGCGCATGCAGCAGGACGCGCGACACGCCGACTACGACGCCCGCGACCATCCCGAAGGCCACGCCCGACGCGCGAATCGCCCCGCGAGCGGGCAGCAGCGCGACGAACAGCGCAACCGGAAGCACAGCGGTTGCAACCATCGCGTGGCCGCTGATGCCGGTGAAATCCCAGCCGCGCAGTCCGACGCCCCAGCCGAGAAACGCGATCTTGCTCAGGAACACGAGCCCGCAGGCGCCGCCGAGCAGCGCGAGCCAGCCGAACACGTACCTGCGCGGATAGCCGATCCCCAGCCACGCGGCCACAGCGAGCGCGAGCGGAATCATTACGCCGACGTTCCCGAGCGCGGTGATGGATAGCCACATGGTGAGAGAAAGACGGGGCATCGAATTATTTTTCTTGGGTGGAACGGCGGTTGCTGCAATGCGGTAGTTCGGCGGGATCGGGCGAAAATCGACCCCGAATCGAACGCGAAGATACCAGTCAACAGATCGTTGGGAACAGTTTACCTGCTTCAGAAATTACCGAAAATTCTCCGAGCGTTGACGAAATTCTGTGCATAAATAACGGCAAGTGACGCTATTTTAACGCTACAGTGCTCATCAGCTCGACGTTTGGCGAGTTTCTGGGTCGGGCCGTTGTACGCATCCCAACGCGAACGATGTTATTGTGCACCGCACAAGTTCTGCCGCGCATGTCTGTCGCGGCCGAACCAACTGCATGCTGTGGAGGCCCCATCAATGCCCAAAAGTCTCACCAATCTCTGGCTGCGCGGTCTGCGTGGCCTGATCTCAGGCCAGCCCGCACCCGCCCGTGCGCCGAAGGCCCGCACACCGGCCAAACAAAAGCGTGCGGCGACCGCCCGCAAGCCGAAAGCACCGACCCCGGTCAAGGCCGCGCCGCCGCCGCGGACGAGCGCCCGGCCGCCGCTGCGCGAATCGCGGGTGCGTCCGCGTGCGTCCGCCTGGGCGCGTGGCAAGTGGGAACGCTCGTTCCATTCGGCGCCGCCGACGGCGGGCCGCTTCGTCAATCACGTTTCCTACGCGCTCTACATGCCGCCGGGAGCGGGGCTCGGACGGGTGCCGCTCGTCGTGATGCTGCACGGCTGCAAGCAGAATGCCGACGAGTTCGCCCAAGGCACGCGCATCAACCTGCTCGCCGACCGCTACGGCTTCGCGGTGCTCTATCCCGAGCAGTCGAAGCACGACCACCCGCATCGCTGCTGGCGCTGGTACGACGATTCGAGCGCTGGCGGCGGCGGTGAGGCGGCGTCGGTCGTGTCGCTCGTGCAGGCAGTTGTCGCGCAACATCGTCTGGATGGCGAGCGCGTCTATCTCGCGGGGATGTCGGCGGGTGCCGGCCTGGCGGCCGTGCTGGCGGTGCGCTATCCGTCGGTCTTCGCGGCGGTCGGGTTGCATTCGGGCGTCGTTTTCGGCGAGGCGAGCTCTGCGATCGGCGCGATGGACGTCATGCGGCGCGGCAGCCGCAGCAATCCGGTCGCGCTGATCGAGGCCAGCGTCGACGTGCGCAACTACCCCGGGATGCCCGCGGTGATCGTGCACGGCGAGCTGGACTCGATCGTCTCGGCCACCAACGCCGACCAGCTCGCAACGCAATTCCTGCGGCTGAACGGCTTTATCGACGCAGCCGGCGCGCGTCGCGCAGGCGAGACGCGCGAGGAAGTGATGCCGGACGGTGTGGTGCGCGATTTCGTCAAGAACGGACGGCGCGTGGTGAAGACCTGCATCGTGCGCGGACTCGGCCACTCCTGGGCCGGCGGCGACGATACGGTCGCCTTCCATTCGTCGAAAGGGCCGGATGCGTCGGCGTTGATGTGGGAATTTTTCAAGCATCAGCGACGCGTCAACCAGTCTGTCAACGACGAACTGCTTGCCTGACGCGGGCTCCGGCGTTTCGTGTGTTGCAAATTTGTCTTTAGGATCAAAGTTCTAGAGGGAAACACTGGTGTTGGGATAGGGATTACCCTATAATCGATTCTGTAATAGGTATTTACCCTACTCTTCGAGGTGCACCATGTATCTGCTCAGCCGCTTGTTCCTGTTCCTGACCAAGACGCCCGACCAACGCGATCGTGAACGCGACGACGCTTATCTCGCCGAAGCCACCGACATCTACGATCTCGAATATCGCATGAAGACGCTGGATCGCCTCGCTTCGAAGCGTACTCCGTCGTGGCTCGCGCAGTAAGAGTCGGGCGCCTGGCAGGGCGCAACGCGCTTCCCGCGCGCAAGCTTCAAACGTAAATGCCGGCTCGCGAGCCGGCATTTGCTTTTGGCGCCGTTTCTTCCCAGCGCCAGTCTTCCATTCCTTCAGATCACCTTCACGCGCACAGCGACGTTGTTACGCGTCGCGTTCGAATACGGGCAGACCTGGTGGGCCGCATCGACCAGTTGCTGTGCTTCCTCGGCCGCCATGCCCGGCAGCGTAATACGCAATTCGACGTCGAGCGCGAAGCCGCCGTTGTCGTTCGGACCTACGCCGACATCGGCGGCCACGGTCGTATCGGCCGGAATCGCGCGCTTTTGCTGGCCGGCGACGAACTTCATCGCGCTCAGGAAACATGCCGAGTAGCCGGCCGCGAACAGTTGTTCCGGGTTCGTGCCGGGCGCGCCCGTGCCGCCGAGTTCTTTCGACGCGCTCAATTTCACATCGAGTTGCTCATCCGACGAAACCGCCCGGCCGTCGCGGCCGCCCGTGCTCGTTGCCGTTGCCTTGTAGAGGATGCTCATAAGGTTCTCCATTTCGTTGAATTCGGTTCGAAGTCTTGCCACCACGGGACGAAATATATCGCGATAATTATTAGTGTGCAAATTAAATTATTCCGATCGGCGCGTTCGATCGAAGCTATCAGTTTCCGCTGTATTCGTTCAGGGATGCGCGCAGTCGCACGAGCGAATCGCGCAGCTGCAGGATGCTGCTCGCGTCGGAACCGGCCGCGCAAAAAATCGCCGATGGAATCTCGCGTGCCGACTCCTTCAGCGTCCGACCCGCGTCGGTCAGGCGGATATGCACCTGTCGCTCGTCCTCGACTCCGCGAATCCGCTCGACGTATCCCTGCGCTTCGAGACGCTTGAGAAGCGGTGTCATCGTCGCGGAGTCGAGGCTCAGGCGCATCGCGATTTCCTTGACCGTCAGGTCGTCGCTTTCCCAGAGCACGAGCATCGCCAGATACTGCGGATAGGTCAGATCGAGCTTTTCGAGCAGCGGCTTGTACGCTTTCGTCATCGCGAGCGAGGTCGAATAGAGCGCGAAGCACAATTGCTGGTCGAGTTCGAGCGGGAAGTTTTCTGGCGTGGTCATGGCGATGAGTCCCGAGCGCAAGTGGCCGATCGCGCTAGTGTACGGAAATCCTTCGCGCACGAAGGAATGCACAAAAAAACGGGCGCCATGAAGCGCCCGTTTTTCAAGCCGCCGCAAGCGACGAATTACGTGTCCTTCGGGCCCGACGCGTCCGGAATGTCCGGCGTATCCGGCGACTGCACGCCGAAGCAGCCGCGATACGTCGCGTAGAAAGAGCAGTAGAGCGCGGTCGTCACGAGGATCGACGCGGGCATCAGCACCGCGAGCGCGACTTCCTGGCTCACGCCGAGCGCCTGCATCAGCGCAGTCAGACCGAACGACACCGCAATCGCGATCGCGATCCACAGCACGCCGTAGAAGACGAACGCGCCGCGATTGCGCCAGCAGCCGACGAAGCTGAAGAAGAGCGCCTTCGCCGGCGGCACGTCGTGCCACGCGACGAGAATCGGCGCGAACCAGAACAGCATCGCGACCGGAAGGTATGCGGCCATCGCCACCAGCACGGCGAGCGGGCTGAAGCTCGCCGCGACGGTTTCCGGATCGCCGGTCGGCCCGCTACCGAGCATCATCGAGAGCAGGATGCCGCCGTCGACGAGCGCCGACAGCGCGAAAATCGCCGCCATCGCGACGATATACAGCGCGCCGAGCACGAGCAGCCGCCGCGAGACGACGCTGCCGTACGAGCGAAAGCCGTCGACGAGCACGATCGGCCAGACGGGCTTGCCGGCGATCGTGTTGCGGCACGCGGCCATGAAGCCGACGGCGACGCCCGGAATCAGCAGAAGCGGCAACAGCGGGCCGATCAGCGGAATGCGCGAGATCAGCGTCATGACGAACAGATACGCGAAGAACACCGTGAGAAAGGCGAGCGGATTGCGGCGGAACAGCCAGATGCCCTGGCGGAACCACACGTAACCGGCTTTGGCGGGGACTTCGATCAGTTGCATAAATGAGCTTTACCGTGAGGCTGGGTGAGGTGCGGCGTTGACGCGTTCGCGCAGGATGCGTTCGAAATGTCCCGGGTCGTGCGGCTTGAGCATTTCGGCCTCACGCGGACGATAAAAATCGTACAGGCGCGACACCCAGAAGCGCAGTGCGCCCGCACGCAGCATGTCGTTCCAGTGGCGCTCTTCGGCCGGCGTGAACGGACGCACGGTCTGGTAGGCGCGCAGCATTGCGTCGACGCGCGCCGTATCCAGCACGCCGGTCGCGAGGTCGATGCACCAGTCGTTCACGCACACGGCGACATCGAAGAGCCACTTGTCGACGCCGGCGAAATAGAAGTCGAAGAAGCCGCCGAGGCGCACGTGATCCGCCGTGTGCGCGAACAGCACGTTGTCGCGGAACAGGTCGCAATGGCACGGGCCTTCGGGCAGCGACGCGTAATCGGGCGAGCCGAAAAACGCCGCCTGATGCGCGAGTTCGGTTTCGATCAGCGCGCGCTGGCCGTCGGTCAGGAATTGCAGGATCGCGGGGACATTTTCCTGCCACCACGCGAGACTGCGCAGATTGTGCTGATGCTGCGGAAAATCGCGGCCCGCGAGATGCAGGCGCGCGAGCATCTGGCCGACCTCGATGCAGTGCGCGGGCGTCGGCGCCAGTTCCGGCGTGCCTTCGAGCTTTGTGACGATGGTCGCGGGCTTGCCGTTGAGCGTGGCGAAGAGCGCGCCGTCGCGGCGCGGCATCGGATCGGGAACCGGCACGCGGTGCGACGCCAGATGGCGCATCAGGTCGAGGTAGAACGGCAGTTGCGTCGCGGTGAGGTTCTCGAAGATCGTGAGCACGTACTGGCCGTGCGTCGTCGTCAGAAAGAAATTGCTGTTTTCGATCCCCGACTGGATGCCGCGAAAGTCGACGACATCGCCGAGATCGTAGTCTTGCAGCCAGTCTTCGAGCTGGGAAGCGGTAACGGGAGTGAATACGGCCATGCGTGAACGTGGGTCAGGTTGGACGGCTGGCTCGTTCAAGCGCATGGCGCGCGACGCTGCCAGTCCGGCGGGCCGCGCTTGCGGCAGCGGCTGCCAGGCGGGAATTGTAGAGGGTCGCGGGAAACGTCCCGCAAACGGTCAGTAACGCAGCTTAATAACGCAAATTCACAGACGGCAGGCGCGTGCTCGCCTTGCCGTTGTCGCGCACCGACGGCGACGTGTCGGCGGGCGCGCTCATCTGATAGCGCGTGCCGAAATTCGACTGCACGTTGATCTCGACGGGCTTGCCCTTGTCGCGATATTCGGTGATTTCGGTGCCGTTCGTGCTCAGTTCGTGGTAACTCGGCGTGCGCGGCGGAGAAATTTCGACTTTCGAACTCGCCGTGGCGGCGGGGCGGTTGATTGCCTTCAGGTCGGGAAGCCCGGCGGCCTCTTCCGGCGACATCGCGTGAGGCGCCGGCGCTTGTTCTGCCGCGGGCGCCGGCTGCGCCATCACGCTGATGCTGCCGGCGGCGAGGACTGCCGCGACGGCGGCAGAGAAAAGCGGCTTCATGGTGGTTCTCCAAATGACTGGGCCGGATTTTAGCAAAACGCATCCGCCAAAGGTTCGCGCAACGCCTTATTTTGCGCCGCTTTTGGCGAATCCGACCGCCGCGTCATAAAGGTGTTGCAACGCGCACGCAGCGAGCATGGGCTTCATGGTTCTGGCGTTCTTCCGTGGTAATGTCGATTCATCACACGAGCGCGCCAGATCATGACAAACGACCGCACACAAAGCACTCAGGCCACGCCCGCCAACGATTTCCCCACGGAATCCTTCGACGACCCCGTAGCCGCCGTCACGCGCCTGTCGGCGATTTATGAAGCGAACACCTCATTCCTGCGCGATGCGTTCGCGCGTTATCGGCGCAATGAGCACTTCACGCATCGCGTGCGCGCCTGCTATCCGTTCGTGCGCGTGCGTACCGAGCTGAATACGCAGATCGATTCGCGGCGCTCGTACGGCTTCGTCGCCGGGCCGGGCATCTTCGAGACGACGCTCACGCGGCCCGACCTCTTCGGCGACTACTACCGCGAGCAGTTGCGGCTCTTGACGAAGAACCATCATGTGGGCATCGAAGTGGGTGTGTCGGCGCAACCGATCCCGATTCATTTCGCGTTCGCCGAGGGCATCCATCTGGAAGGCGATCTCGATCGCGACCGGCTGCTCGCGATGCGCAACATCTTCGATACGCCCGACCTCGCGCTGCTCGATGACCGCATCGTCAACGGGACGTACGAGCCGGCCGCGGGCGAGCCGCATCCGCTTGCGCTCTTCACGGCGGCGCGCGTCGATTTCTCGCTGCACCGGCTGCGCCACTATACGGCCACGCTGCCGACGCATTTCCAGAACTACGTGCTCTACACGAACTACCAGTTCTATATCGACGAGTTCGTGAAGCTCGGCCGCACGATGATGTCGCGTGCCGACGATGATGAAACGCGCGCCTATCGCAGCGAGTATTCGTCGTTCGTGGAACCGGGCGACGTCATCACGTACAACGCGAACCTCGGCGAGCAGTTCGAGGACGAAGGCACGCCGCCCGCGCGCCTGCCGCAAATGCCCGCGTATCACCTGAAACGCGCGGACGGCAGCGGCATCACGATGGTCAATATCGGCGTCGGGCCGTCGAACGCGAAGACGATCACCGATCACATCGCGGTGCTGCGTCCGCACGCATGGGTGATGCTCGGCCACTGCGCGGGATTGCGCAACACGCAGCGCCTCGGCGACTACGTGCTCGCGCACGGTTATGTGCGCGAGGACCACGTGCTCGATGCGGACCTGCCGTTGTGGGTGCCGATTCCGGCGCTGGCCGAAGTTCAGGTTGCGCTGGAGAAGGCGGTCGCGCAGGTCACGCAGCTCGAAGGCGCGGAACTGAAGCGCGTGATGCGCACGGGAACGGTCGCGAGCGTCGACAACCGCAACTGGGAGTTGCGCGATCATCGCGAGCCAGTGCAGCGCCTGTCGCAAAGCCGCGCGATTGCGCTCGACATGGAAAGCGCGACCATCGCCGCGAACGGCTTTCGCTTCCGCGTTCCGTACGGCACGCTGCTATGCGTTTCGGACAAGCCGCTGCATGGCGAACTGAAGCTGCCCGGCATGGCCGACCAGTTCTATCGCGCGCAGGTGGACCAGCATTTGCAGATCGGCGTGAAGGCGATGGAACTGCTGCGGATGAACGGACTGTCAAGGCTCCACAGCCGCAAGCTGCGCAGCTTCGCGGAAGTCGCGTTCCAATAGGCGCCACAAAGAAAGCGGGCGGTCTTCGAAGGAAGACCGCCCGCTTCGCTATGGATCACAGATAGAACATCCGGTCTTCGTCGGACTTGCCTTCGGCCGGCTGTTCGCCCGTTTCCTCGCGGTCTTCGTAGAACTTGAGCACCGCGTCGAGCACCTGATCGGGGTCGTCGATGACCTGCATCAGGTTCAGGTCCTTCTCCCCGATCACACCGTTCGTGAGCAGCGTGTCCTTGAACCACGCGAGCAGGCCCGACCAGAACTCCGCGCCGACAAGCACGATAGGCACATGGCGCGACTTCTTCGTCTGGATGAGCGTGAGCACTTCGGCCAGTTCGTCGAGCGTGCCGAAGCCGCCGGGCATCACGACGACCGCATCCGAATTCTTCACGAACGTGACCTTGCGCGTGAAGAAGTGACGGAAGCGCAGCGAGATGTCCTGCCACTGGTTGCCTGACTGCTCGTGCGGCAATTCGATGTTCAGCCCGACCGACGGAGACTTGCCCGCGTGCGCGCCTTTATTGGCCGCTTCCATGATGCCGGGGCCACCGCCTGAGATCACGGCGAAGCCCGCATCGGAGAATCGCTGGGCGATTTCGATGGTCAGTTTGTAGTAGGGCGACTCCGGTTTCAGACGCGCCGAACCATAGATGCTGATGGCAGGCCGGATCTCCGAGAGGTACTCGGTCGCCTCGATAAACTCTGCCATAATCGTGAACATCTGCCACGATGCGCGAGCCTTTTTGGCCGTCGCGCGCTCTTGATCTGCGAGCGATCGCAGACTCGGAATCACTTTTCTCTTGTTCATAATGCCTGAAGAACTAAGTCTTGAAGGTAAGACCCTGCTATTGGTCGACGGTTCTAGCTATCTCTACCGGGCCTACCATGCGATGCCGGATTTACGCGGCCCCGATGGCGGGCCGACTGGCGCGCTGTATGGCATGATCAACATGCTGCGCCGCTTGCGGCGCGAAATCAATGCAGAGTATAGCGCGTGCGTATTCGACGCCAAAGGCAAGACGTTCCGCGACGACTGGTACGCCGACTACAAGGCCAACCGGCCCTCGATGCCCGATGACCTCTCCCGGCAGATCGAGCCCATCCATGTGACCGTGCGTGCGCTCGGCTGGCCGCTCGTGATGATCGAAGGCGTCGAGGCCGACGACGTCATCGGCACGCTCGCGGTCGCGGCCGAGAAGCGCGGCATGAAGGTGATCGTGTCGACGGGCGACAAGGATTTGGCACAGCTCGTGACTGATCGTGTCACCCTCATCAATACGATGACCAACGAGACGCTCGACCGTGCCGGCGTGTTGAACAAATTCGGCGTGCCGCCGGAGCGGATCGTCGATTACCTGTCGCTCATCGGCGATACGGTCGACAACGTGCCGGGCGTCGAGAAGTGCGGGCCCAAGACGGCCTTGAAATGGCTCGCACAATACGAAACCCTCGATGGCATCGTCGCACATGCAGGGGAGATCAAAGGTGCGGTAGGAGACAATCTGCGCAAGGCTCTCGACTTCCTGCCGATGGCGAAAAAGCTCGTCACCGTGCACACGGAATGCGATCTGGGCGCGCAGATCGAGTTGATCGAAACCACCTTGCCAAGCCGTCCCGAAGCACGCGACGAACTGCGCGACCTCTTCACGCGCCACGGCTTCAAGACGTGGCTGCGCGAAGTCGAGATCGCCGATGCCGTGGAAGGCCCGACCGACACGCCGCCCGCCGAGGCCACGGAGATCGTCCATCACTACGAGACCGTGCAGACCTGGGAGCAGTTGGACGCATGGCTCGCGAAGATCGATGCCGCCGGGCTGACCTCGTTCGATACGGAGACCACGTCGCTCGATCCGATGGTCGCGCAGATCGTGGGGTTGTCGGTGTCGGTCGAGCCGGGACACGCAGCATATGTTCCGCTTGCGCATCGCGGGCCGGATGCGCCCGACCAGTTGCCGCGCGATGAAGTGCTTCAGAAACTCAAGCCGTGGCTCGAAGACGGATCGAAGAAGAAGGTCGGTCAGCATCTGAAGTACGACGAGCAGGTGCTCGCGAACTACGGCATCGAACTGAACGGCGTCGAACACGACACGCTGTTGCAGTCGTATGTGCTGGAGTCGCATCGTCCGCACGACATGGACAACCTCGCGCTGCGCCATCTCGGCGTGAAGACGATCAAGTACGAAGACGTGGCGGGCAAGGGCGCATCGCAGATCGGCTTCGACGAAGTCGCGCTCGACAAGGCCTCGCAGTATGCCGCCGAAGACGCCGACATCACGCTGCGCCTGCATCAGGCGCTGTATCCGCAGGTCGCGGAGGAAGAAGGGCTGCTGCGCGTGTATCGCGACATCGAGCTGCCTACCGCACGCGTGTTGCGCAAGATGGAGCGCAACGGCGTGCTGATCGATCGCGAGAAGCTGCAGAAGCAAAGCAGCGAGATCGCGACGCGCCTGATCGAACTCGAAGGCATCGCGTATGAACTCGCGGGCGGCGAATTCAATCTGGGCTCGCCGAAACAGATCGGGCAGATCTTCTTCGAGAAGCTGCAGTTGCCGGTCGTGAAGAAGACGCCGAGCGGCGCGCCTTCCACCGATGAAGAAGTGCTGCAGAAGCTCGCCGAAGACTATCCGCTGCCGAAGATCCTGCTCGAGCATCGCGGCTTGTCGAAGCTGAAGTCCACCTATACCGACAAGCTGCCGCGCATGGTCAACGCCGCCACGGGCCGCGTGCACACGAACTATGCGCAGGCGGTGGCGGTCACCGGCCGCCTGTCGTCGAACGAGCCAAACCTGCAGAACATCCCCGTGCGCACAGGCGAAGGCCGGCGCATCCGCGAGGCGTTCATTGCGCCGCCGGGCAGCAGGATCGTGTCGGCGGATTATTCGCAGATCGAGCTACGCATCATGGCGCACATCTCCGGCGACGCATCGCTGATGCGCGCGTTCGCCGCGGGCGAGGACGTGCATCGCGCGACCGCGTCGGAGATTTTCAGCGTCACGCCGATCGAAGTATCCAGCGATCAGCGGCGCATCGCGAAGGTCATCAACTTCGGTCTCATCTACGGCATGAGTTCGTTCGGGCTCGCGTCAAATCTCGGCATCACGCGCGATGCCGCGAAGCTCTACATCGACCGCTACTTCGCGCGTTATCCGGGCGTCGCAGCTTACATGGAAAACACGCGCACGAGCGCGAAGCAGAACGGCTTCGTCGAGACCGTGTTCGGGCGGCGCCTGTGGCTTCCCGAGATCAACGGCGGCAGCGGGCCGCGCCGGCAAGCGGCCGAGCGCGCGGCGATCAACGCGCCGATGCAGGGCACCGCCGCCGACCTCATCAAGCTTTCGATGATCGCCGTGCAGGACTGGCTGGAACAGTCGAACGTGAAGTCTAAGATGATCATGCAGGTTCACGACGAACTCGTGCTCGAAGTGCCCGAGGAAGAACTGTCGGACGTGCGCAAGCGTCTGCCGGAACTGATGTGCAGCGTCGCGACGCTCAAGGTGCCGCTCGTCGCCGAAGTCGGCGCGGGCGCAAACTGGGAGGAAGCCCACTGACCTTTGAGGGACCGCCGCATGCCGGGCATGCGGCGAGCGGGCTTGTGAGTGCGCTGCAACGGCGCGCACAATGTCCGTCGAGGCGAGCACGCATGCCGATGTCCGAAGAATCAAACGAGTCGTAATAAAGACGAAGCAACGACAAGCAACCATGTGGCATGGGACCAGAGTAAGCGTTAAACCGCAAACTCCGGTCGACAAGGGAGAGTTCTATGCATCGCTTCATCATCGTTGGAGGAGGGGCCGGAGGACTTGAGCTTGCCACGCGTCTTGGCGATCGCTATGGTTCCACCGACCGGAAGAAGACCCCCGAAGCGCAGATCACGCTGATCGACCGCAATCCCACTCACATCTGGAAGCCGCTCCTGCACGAAGTCGCGGCGGGCAGCATGGACCCGTTCACGCAGGAACTCGAATACGCGGCGCAGGCGCTGTGGCACGGCTTCGAGTTCGCGCAGGGCGAACTGGTCGCGCTGGATCGCCGGGCAAAGCGCATCACGGTCGGCGCGTTGCGTGACGACGAAGCCGGCGAACTGATTCCGCAGCGCGAACTCGAATACGACACGCTCATCGTCGCCATCGGCAGCACGACGCACTTTTTCGGCGTCGCGGGCGCGCAGGAAAACTCGATCGCGCTCGATACCGTCGGTCAGGCCGAGCTGTTTCGCAAGCGCCTGATCGCGGCCTGCATGCGCGCGGAGCATCGGCCGCCGGAGCCGGACGTCGTCGGGCAGCCGAGACAGCCGCGCATTCAGGTGGCGATCGTCGGCGCGGGCGCGACGGGCGTCGAATTGTCGGCGGAATTGCGCAACACGGCGCACGTGCTGTCGGCGTACGGGCTGCACAAGCTCGATCCGAAGCACGACATCGGCATCGTGCTGATCGAGGCGGGGCCGCGCATTTTGCCGGCATTGCAGGACCGTGTCTCGACGGCGACTGCCGAACTGCTCACCAAGCTCGGCGTCACGCTGATGACGAGCGAAACCGTCGCGGAAGTCTCGCGCGATTCGATCCGCACGGCGAGTGGCAAGACGATTCGCGCCGACCTGACCGTGTGGGCGGCGGGCATCAAGGCGCCGGCGGTGCTCGGCGAACTCGACGGCCTGCCGACCAATCGCCTTGGCCAGCTGATCGTGCGCCGCACGCTGCAAACCGAAATCGACGACGACATCTTCGCTATCGGCGACTGCGCTGCCTGCGCCTGGCCCGGCAACGAGCGCAACGTGCCGCCGCGCGCGCAGGCCGCGCACCAGCAGGCCAGCTTCCTGATGAAATCGCTTGCTCGCAGGCTCGAAGGAAAGCCGCTGCCGGAGTACACCTATCGCGACTTCGGGTCGCTCGTGTCGCTCGGGCATTACAGCGCGGTCGGCAACCTGATGGGCGGGCTGATCGGCGGGAACATGCTGATCGAGGGGCTCTTCGCGCGCTTCATGTACATGTCGCTGTACCGGCTGCACATCGCGGCGCTGCATGGCTATCCGCGCATGGTGCTCGATACCTTCGCGCACTGGCTGCGCCGTTCCACCGCGCCGCGCGTCAAGCTGCACTGAGGGTTCAAAGCTGTTTAGAATGAGCGGCGCGCCTTCGGGCGCGCAGTTCGAGGCGCGGTCCGAGGTTGCGCCGCGCTTCTTGCCATGCAGCGCCACGCGTCGTCGCATTCCGGGGAACGGCGCGCGGTCTCCGATTCCAGCGTCGTCCGGCGCGATGCAGCCGGCGGCCCTTGGCGGCGTTTGCCGCAGGAGCTTCGTATGCTTAAGCCTGAAGTCGACAGCCTCATCCCGCACGTTCCGTTCGACCGCCGCACCTTCATCAAGGCCACCTTCGGCACCGGCTTCGCCGCCGCCGTGCTGCCCGTCTCGGCGCAAACCATCCATACCGACAGCGACGGCCTCGAAGCCGGCCCCATCGGCGTGCGCGGCGCAGACGGCACGCTCGTCCCCGCCTATCGCGCGCAGCCGAAGGGCAAGACGAAGCTGCCGGTGATCATTGTGATCCACGAGATTTTCGGCGTGCATGAACATATCGCCGATGTCTGCCGGCGCTTCGCGAAGCTCGGCTATCTGGCGATCGCGCCGGACTTCTACACCCGGCAGGGCGACGTGACGAGCCTGAAGTCGATCCAGCAGATCAGCGACCAGATCGTTTCGAAGGTGCCGGACTCGCAGGTGATGTCGGACATCGACGCCACCGCGAAATGGGCAGGCGAGCACGGCGGCGATCTGAACAAGCTCGGCGTCACCGGGTTCTGCTGGGGCGGCAAGTACACATGGCTCTACGCGGAACACAATCCGCGCCTGAAGGCCGCTGTGGTCTGGTACGGGCGCGTCACCGGCGACAAGACGGCCAACAATCCGAGCTTTCCGATCGACAACGTCGCCGAGTTGAAGGCGCCTGTGCTCGGCCTCTATGGAAAGCAGGACCCGAGCATCCCGCAGGACACCCTTGAGCAGATGAAGCAGGCGATCGCAAGCGGTCCAGCGGTCGCGCGCGGCTCACAGTTCGTCGTCTACGACGATGCGCCGCACGCGTTTTTTGCCGACTATCGCCCGAGCTATCGCAAGGCCGACGCCGAGGACGGCTGGCGCCGTGCCGTCGCGTGGTTCAAGAAGCACGGCGTGAAGTAGCGGCGCCGCGCACGGTGTCGCGGATCAGGCTGCCGCGCCCGTCGCCACGGGTCGCGACGGGTTCGCACACCACTCGCTCCACGAGCCGCCGTAGAGCGCCGCGCCGTGCAGCCCCGCGATCTCCATCGCGAGCGCGTTGTGGCAGGCGGTCACGCCCGAGCCGCACTGGAGCACGACGCGATCCGGCGGCGTCTTGCCGATCAGCGCACCGAACGCGTCGCGCAGTTCGTGCGCTGTCCGGAAACGGCCCTCGTCGGTCAGGTTGTCCTTGAAGAAGCGATTCAGCGCGCCCGGGATGTGGCCGCCCACGGGATCGATGGTTTCGTTTTCGCCGCGATAGCGGTCGGCGGCGCGCGCGTCGATCACCATGTGGTCGCGCGTCGTCAGGTTGCGTTCGACCGCGTGGACATCGACCGTCACAGCAAGCGGCTTGCCCGCCTTGAAATTGCCCGTCGAACGCGGCGGCACCTGAGTGTCGAGCGGCTGGCCGGCGGCTTCCCACGCCTGCAAGCCGCCGTCGACGAGCGCGACCGAATCGTGACCGAGCCAGCGCAGGAGCCACCAGAGACGCGCGGCGTACATTCCGCCCTCTGCGTCATAGGCGACGACCTGCTGGCCTTCGTTCAGCCCGAAACCCGCGAGTTTCGCGACGAGCGCCGCGCGATCCGGCAGCGGATGCCGTCCGTTCGTGCCTGTCTTCGCGCCCGACAGATCGCGATCGAGATGCAGGTAATGAGCGCCCGGCAGATGGCCCGCCGCGTAAGCGGCAGCGCCCGCCTCGGGGGCGGCGAGATCGAAGCGGCAGTCGAAGACGAGCACGCTGCCCGGCGCGGCGGCGAGCCGTTCGGCGAGATTGGCGGCGGAAATGAGCGTGGTGTGGTGAGTGTGCGGCATGACGGCTCCTGATGCTCGCCCGGCTTGCCTTGCAAAGAAGGGCGGGCGCTTTCGAGTAGTGGGTACACTAAGTCTAAACAAAAAAGACGCGCTCAAAGGGGGAAGTCGGACTGCCGTTCTTCAAGGCGGCCATCCGCCGGAAATGCAAAAAGCCGCGTTCATTGCTGAACGCGGCTTTTTTCGTCATGAGCGCGGCACGCGCCTCAAATTTCGCCCAGCTGATGCCGCAGGAACTCGTGGAAATGCTGCATGCCCGATTCCATCGGACTCTGGTACGGCCCGACCTGCGATTCCCCGCGCGACATCAGCGCGCGCCGGCCGGCGTCCATGCGTTCGGCGATTTCGTCGTCCTCGCGAGCCGTTTCCATGTACGCGGCGCGTTCCGCCTCGATGAACTCGCGCTCGAAGAGCGCAATCTCCTCGGGGTAATAGAACTCGACGATGTTCGTCGTCTTCTGCGCGCCGCGCGGAATCAGCCACGACACCACCAGCACGTGCGGATACCACTCGATCATGAGACCGGGGTAGTACACCATCCAGATCGCGCCGAATTCGGGCGGCTTGCCGTTGCGGAATTTCAGCACCTCGTCGTGCCATTTCCGGTACGTCGGGCTGCCCGGTTTTTCCAGGTTTTTGTGCACGCCGACAGTCTGCACGCTGTACCAGTCGCCGAATTCCCAGGTCAGGTCGTCGCACGAGACGAAGCTGCCGAGGCCGGGATGGAACGGCGCAACGTGGTAATCCTCCAGGTACACCTCGATGAAGGACTTCCAGTTGTAATTGCACTCGTGGACTTCGACGTGATCGAACATGAAGCCCGAGAAGTCGAAATGCTTCGCGGTGCCAAGACGTGCGAGATCGGCCGCGACGTCGCGGCCCTCGGCCTCGAACAACAGGCCCTGCCAGTTCTGCAGCGGCGTGGCGCCGAGATTCAGGCAGGGCTTGTCCGCGAAATGCGGCGCGCCGAGCAGTTCGCCATTGAGGTCGTAAGTCCAGCGATGCAGGGGGCAGACGATGTTGTCCGCGCGGCCGCGCCCGTTGAGCATGATCGCCTGCCGGTGGCGGCAGACATTCGACAGCAATTCGATCTGCGATTGCTGGTTGCGCACGAGCACGCGCCCTTCGCCCTCGCCGGGCAAAGCGAAATAGCTCCCCGCTTCGGGAACCATGAGTTCGTGCCCGATATAACGAGGACCCTGCTTGAAAAGTGTTTCGAGTTCGCGCGTCAGAAGCGCTTCGTCAAAGTAAGCCGTGACTGGCAGTTGGCTATGGACAGCCTTCAACTGCAATGCATTGCTCAGATTGGACATTCCCACTCCCGATGAAAACGTGAAAGCAGTGAACAACCCAACCATCGAAAAATCGATTTAGGGAGCCCGCGATTATACCCAAATCCCCTTTGCTGGGGCGCCAAGGTCCTGGTTTGGGTCAGATTCGGGCCCGGAGTTCCGGGGATCCGGCGAGGAATTGGCGGCGTTTTCGGACACTCGCACGCGGACGGGACGGGCGCTCGCGCAAGCGCGGAAGGCCCGGTGCGTATAGCGCGCGACGGCGTGGAGGTCGGAAAACCGGCTTTTGCCGTAGAATGTGCGACTTGTTCCCAAAAATTCGATTCCACACCAACGATTCATGGCGAAAACCGCAACAGAGGAAGCCGCCAGCGCGTCAGGCGACAGCGGCACGGCTCTCCCGGAGAATTACGAAGCGGCGCTGACAGAACTCGAGGGGCTCGTCGCGCGCATGGAAGGCGGAGACCTGAGTCTCGAGGAATCGCTCACGGCCTACCGCCGGGGCGCGGCGCTCGTCGGCTTTTGCCAGCAGCAGCTCGAAAAAGTCGAGCAGCAGGTTCGCGTGCTCGACGGCGAAACGCTCAAAGCGCTGCCCGCGGACGTGCGGCGCGCGAGCGAGGGCAACGGAACGACGGCCGGCAACGGGGACGATCTATGACATTCGAACAATGGATGCGCGCCTGTCTCGACCGTGTCGAGACGGCACTCGAACACTATCTGCCGGGCACCGGCGTCGCGCCGGCCAGGCTGCACGAAGCGATGCGCTACGCGGTCCTTGGCGGCGGCAAGCGCGTTCGTCCGCTCCTCTGCCACGCGGCCGGCGAGTTGACCGGCGCGAGTGCGCAGGCGGTCGAAACGGCCAGCGCCGCGCTGGAGATGATCCACGTGTATTCGCTCGTGCATGACGACATGCCCGCAATGGACGACGACGCGTTGCGTCGCGGAAAGCCCACCGTACACGTGCAATATGACGAAGCGACGGCACTCCTCGTCGGCGATGCATTGCAGTCGCAGGCGTTCGTTGCGCTGACGGCCGCTGACAATGGTCTGAACGATGCGCAGCAGGCCGCGCTCGTGCGCGAACTGGCTGTCGCGAGCGGCTCGCTCGGCATGGCGGGCGGGCAGGCGATCGATCTCGAGAGCGTCGGACGGAAGCTGTCGCGGCCGGAACTCGAAACGATGCATCGGAAGAAGACGGGCGCGCTGCTGCGCGCGTCGGTGCGCATGGGCGCGCTCGCGGGCACCACGCCCGACGCGGCGGCGCTGACATCGCTCGACGCCTACGCGGCAGCCGTCGGTCTCGCATTTCAGGTGGTGGACGACATCCTCGACGTCACCGCCGACTCCGCCACCCTCGGCAAAACCGCGGGCAAGGACGCGCAGCACGACAAACCGACCTACGTGTCGATCATCGGACTTGAAGCGTCGCGCGAACTCGCCGCGCAACTGCGCCGCGACGCGCACGCCGCGCTAGAACCGTTCGGCCCGCGCGCAAAGCGCCTCGCCGAACTTGCCGACCTGGTCGTGAACCGGGTGCACTGAACGTTGAATGCGTGAATCCGCCGGCGGCCTCTGATTGCGCCGCCGGACCACGCCAGTTTTCCTACAATGGGACGACGATGTACGACTTGCTGAAAACCATCGACGATCCGGCCGCCCTGCGCGCCCTCGATCGCCGCCAACTGCAGCCGCTTGCCGACGAACTGCGGGCCTACGTGCTCGACAGCGTGTCGCAAACGGGCGGTCATCTGTCGTCGAATCTCGGCACGGTCGAGCTGACGATCGCGCTGCACTATGTATTCGACACCCCCGGTGACCGCATCGTCTGGGACGTCGGCCATCAGACCTATCCACACAAGATCCTGACCGGCCGCCGCGAACAGATGCCGACGCTGCGCCAGCTCGGCGGCATTTCCGGCTTCCCGCGCCGCAGCGAGTCCGAGTACGACACGTTCGGCACGGCGCATTCGAGCACGTCGATTTCGGCGGCCCTCGGCATGGCGATCGCGAGCAAATTGCAGGGCGACAACCGCTTTTCGATCGCCGTGATCGGCGACGGCGCGATGACCGCCGGCATGGCCTTCGAGGCGATGAACAACGCGGGCGTCGAAGACGACGTGCCGCTGCTCGTGATCCTGAACGACAACGACATGTCGATTTCGCCGCCGGTCGGCGCGCTGAATCGCCATCTCGCGCGGCTGATGTCTGGCCGTTTCTATGCCGCCGCGCGCGCCGGCGTCGAGCGCGTGCTGCGCGTCGCGCCGCCGATGCTCGACCTCGCCCGCAAGCTCGAAGAGCACGCCAAGGGCATGATCGTGCCGGCTACGCTCTTCGAGGAATTCGGCTTCAACTACATCGGCCCGATCGACGGCCACGACCTCGATTCGCTGATCCCGACGCTGCAGAACATCAAGGAACTGCGCGGTCCGCAATTCCTGCACGTCGTGACGAAGAAGGGCCAGGGCTACAAGCTCGCCGAAGCCGATCCGGTGCTCTATCACGGCCCGGGCAAGTTCAATCCGGCCGAAGGCATCAAGCCGTCGACGGCGCCGTCGAAGAAAACCTATACGCAGGTCTTCGGCGAGTGGCTCTGCGACGCCGCCGCGCAGGATTCGCGCGTCGTAGGCATCACGCCCGCGATGCGCGAGGGCTCCGGCATGGTCGAGTTCGAGAAACGCTTCCCGGACCGCTATTTCGACGTCGGCATCGCCGAACAGCACGCCGTGACGTTCGCGGGCGGGCTCGCCGCCGACGGCATGAAGCCGGTCGTCGCGATCTATTCGACGTTCCTGCAACGCGCCTACGACCAGTTGATCCACGACGTCGCGCTGCAAAACCTGCCGGTGGTGTTCGCAATCGACCGCGCGGGCCTCGTCGGCGCCGACGGCGCGACGCACGCGGGCAACTACGATCTTGCCTTCATGCGCTGCGTCCCGAACATGACGGTGATGGCCGCGTCTGACGAAAACGAATGCCGCCAGATGCTCTACACCGCACTCCAGCAGCCGGGACCGGCCGCCGTGCGCTATCCGCGGGGCGCGGGCACGGGCGTCGCGACCGTCAAGCAGATGACCGCGATTCCGCTCGGCAAGGGCGAAATCCGCCGCGAATCGACGCAGAAGCTCGGCTCGGGCAAGCGCATCGCGATCCTTGCGTTCGGCACGATGGTCGCGCCGTCGCTTGCCGCCGCCGAGGAACTCGACGCCACCGTCGCCAACATGCGCTTCGTGAAGCCGATCGACGCCGACTTGCTGCGCGAACTCGCCGCGACCCACGACGCGCTCGTGACCATCGAGGAAGGGGCGATCATGGGCGGCGCGGGTTCGGCGTGCGTCGAGGCGCTGCTCGCCAGTTCGGTGATCAAGCCGGTGCTGCAACTCGGCCTGCCGGACGTGTTCATCGATCACGGCGACCCCGTCAAGCTGCTCGCGAGCGTCGGGCTGGATGGCGCGGGCATCGCGAAATCGATTCGCGAGCGCTTTCTGACCGACGTCGACAGCGCCGCGGGCAAGCTGACCAAGCGCGTCGCCTGAACCGATTCCGATATGAGCGGCGCGCCCGGGGAACGCGCGCCGCGTCCGTGACATCGATATGACGTGCTGCCTGAGCGACCGCAGCGCGTTACCGCATTCCGCCATACCGTTGACACCGCGCGCCGCCCCGGCCCACGCGCCCGGTTCGCAAGGACATAACAAGATGAATCAGATGAATCCCGCCTTCGTGATGCCCGACGTGCAGAGCACGCCCGACATCCGCCAGATTCCGATCCAGCGCGTAGGCGTGAAGGGCGTGCGTTATCCGCTCACCGTGCGCACGCAAAGCGGCGACGTGCAGCCGAGCGTTGGCGTGTGGAATCTCGACGTGCATCTGCCCGCCGAGCAAAAAGGCACGCACATGTCGCGTTTCGTCGCGCTGCTCGACGAGCACCGCGCGCCGCTCGACCAGGCCGCGTTTCGCGCGATGCTCGATTCGATGCTCGCGAAGCTCGAAGCGCAGGCGGGTCGCATCGAAGTGACGTTTCCGTATTTCGTGATGAAGACGGCGCCGGTTTCGGGCGTCGAGAGCCTGATGGACTACGAAGTCACGCTGGCGGGCGAACTGCGCGACGGCGCGACGCGGCTGTCGCTCAAGGTGCTCGTGCCGGTGACGAGCCTGTGCCCGTGCTCGAAGAAAATCTCGCAATACGGCGCGCACAACCAGCGCTCGCACGTGACGATTACCGCCGAGCTGGCGGGCGATTTGCCCGTCGAGGATCTGATCCGGATCGCCGAAGAGGAAGCGTCGTGCGAACTCTGGGGCCTGCTCAAGCGCCCGGACGAGAAATTCGTGACCGAGCGCGCTTACGAGAATCCGAAGTTCGTCGAGGACCTCGTGCGCGACGTCGCGACGCGGCTCAACGCGGACGAGCGCGTCGTCGCGTACACGCTTGAAGCCGAGAACTTCGAGTCGATTCACAATCACAGCGCCTATGCGGTGATCGAGCGCGACAAGCGCGTGTGATTCGCGCGAGCGTGTGACTTCGAAAAGGCCGATCTGACGATCGGCCTTTTTTCATGCCGCCGCCCTTTCCCACGCGAGCGGGCCGCCGCGCACCGAATCCAGCACGATCGACGCAAGCCGCTCGACCGGCGCCGGCGCCACCGCCGAAGCGCGTTGCAACGCAAGCGGAATGGTCGGGAGGGGCGGCAGGCCGGTTTCGCCTTCACTGAGCGCGCGCACGGTCGACGGCAAGCCGTAGCGCGTGCGCACCGTGACGCCGAGACCGGCCGCAGCCGCTGCCCACAAGCCGGCCAGACTCGGACTCGTAAAGGCCACGCGCCATTTGATTTCCGCGCGGTCGAGCGCTGCGGTCGCGGCGCTGTGAAACACGCACGGCCGGTCGAACGCGACGAGAGGCAACGGTTCGTCGTCGTCGCGCGTCCACGGCAGGCTCGACGATCCGATCCAGCTCATCGGCGACACGGCGACAGGCTCGGCGAGTTCCGAAGCGGGCGCGCCCCAGACCAGCGCGAGATCGAGCTGATTCGTTGCGATCCGTTCCAGCAGATCGGCGTTGCGCGCCACCCGCGCCTCGATGCGCACCTTCGGATGCGCGCGCGCAAAGCGCCCGAGCACGTCCGGCAGCACGACTTCGCCGAAATCCTCCTGCAAGCCGAGCCTTATCCAGCCTTCGAGATCGACGCCGCGCATCGCAACGGCGGCCTCGTCGTTCAGTTCGACCAGGCGGCGCGCGTAGCGCAGCATGACCTCGCCGGCTTCGGTCAGCGCGAGCCCGCGTCCCGACTTGCGAAACAGCGTCGTGCCCGCCTGTTCCTCCAGCTTGCGAATCTGAGCGCTAACGGCCGACGTCGAGCGCCCCACGCGATCCGCCGCCTTCGCAAAACTCCCGAGGTCCATCCCCGCGACGAAGCTGCGCAACACCGCGAGATCGAACGAAATCTGGTTCATCGCAATCGTCCTGTTTTGTCGAATGGTGCGTACCAAACTTTCTGATATTCAGGACGATGGTAAAGCGGGAAACTCATCTGGTCAATTTCGGGAGAGCAGGATCATGGCAACACCGCTTACATGGCAGACGGCGGCGCGCGGCGAGTCGCATCGATGGAAGGTGCTGGGCGTAGGAGTTGCCGCCAATGCGAGTTTTTCGGCGGCTTCGGCCGGCATTCCGACGACGGCCGTCTGGCTGCGCTCGGGCTATCACCTCGGCAACGCGGAACTTGGCCTCGCACTCGGTGCCATGGGGCTGGGCGTCGCGGTGTCGGAATTGCCGTGGGGCATGCTGACCGACCGCTGGGGCGACCGGCCCGTGCTCCTCGCCGGCCTCGCGGCCACCGCCGCCGCGCTCTTCGCGATGGCGCTCTTCGTCGTGCCGCACGGCGGCCATCCGGTTCCCGCGCTCGGCTGGCTGGTGTTCGGCATGTGCCTGACCGGGCTCGTCGGCGGCAGCGTCAACGGGTCGAGCGGACGCGCCGTCATGGCATGGTTTCGCGAAGGCGAGCGCGGACTCGCGATGAGCATCCGTCAGACGGCCGTGCCGCTCGGCGGCGGATTGGGCGCGCTCGTACTGCCGTGGCTCGCGGCATCGCACGGATTCGCGGCCGTCTACGGCGTGCTTGCGGCGATGTGCGCGGTATCGGGCGCGTTCGCCTGGCGGTGGCTGCACGAGCCGTCGTTTGCGCAGACTTCGGCAGGCGTCGCACGCGCCCCTGCGCCTGAGGCCGAACCCCTGCGCGACACGCAAATCTGGCGCGTCGTGCTCGGCATCGGTTTGCTCTGTTCGCCGCAGATGGCCGTGCTCACCTTCGCGACCGTGTTCCTCCACGACGCCGCGCACCTCGGCATCGCCGCGATCAGCGGGACGATGGCCGTCGTGCAGGCCGGCGCAATGGCGATGCGCGTCTGGAGCGGCCGCTACACCGACCGTCGCGGCAACCGGCGCGCGTATATGCGCGGCTCGACGCTCGTCGCGGCGGCATCGTTCGCCGTGCTCGCGGCGGCGCTCGAAGGATTCGACGCGTCCGGCACGCTGCTGATGGCGCTCGTCGCGTTCGCGGGTATCTGCGTGTCGGCGTGGCACGGGGTCGCGTACACCGAACTCGCGACGCTCGCCGGCACCGCGCGCGCCGGAACCGCGCTCGGCATGGCGAACACGGCGGTCTACGCCGGACTCTTCGTGACGCCGCTCGCGATTCCACACCTGCTCGCGGCAGGCTCGTGGGGCGCGGTCTGGTTCGTGGCAGGGCTGTGCGCGCTCGGCGCCTATCCATTGTTTCCGAAGCCCCGGCGACCTTAAACTGGCTGTCCCAAAATAATCAGCAACCATCTTGCATGGGACGGAGCCAGACCTTGATCCTGATCGGCCAATACGATTCCCCGTTCGTGCGACGCGTCGGCGTCGCGCTGACGCTCTACGCGATGCCTTTCGAGCAGAAGCCGTGGTCGGTCTTCGGCGACGCCGCGAAGATCGCGCCGTTCAACCCGTTGATCCGCGTGCCGACGCTCGTGCTCGATTCAGGCGAAGTGCTGATCGAGAGCGCGATGATCCTCGACTATCTCGACGAGGAAGCGGGCGCGCAAAGGCGAATGATGGCCGCGTCGGGGCCCGCGCGGCGTCAGGCGCAGAAGGTCTGCGCGCTGGCGACGGGTCTCGGCGACAAGGCCGTCGCGCTGGTCTACGAGCGCGTGCTGCACAAGGAGAAATCTGAGGTGTGGGTGGAACGCTGCACGGGACAGGTGGAGCGTGTGATGGACGTGCTGGAAGCGGACCGCGCGGCACGCGCCACGCCCTGGTGGTTCGGCGACGCCATCGGTCACGCCGACATCACGGTGGCCTGCGCGCTGCGATTTGCGCGCGAGGCGCATCCGGCGCTCTTCACGGCGACGCGCTGGCCGACGCTCATCGCGCATTCCGACCGCTGCGAGGCGCTACCGGCGTTTCAGGCGATCGTCCAGCCGTTCAATCCGCCGAGCTGAATGGAGGTTCAGGCGGCCGCGAGCGAGGTCAAATCCCAGCGCGGCTTGACGGTGAACGCGTAGTCGCGCACGGCCTGCTCCGGCCAGCGCGACAGACGCAGCGCGCCGGCAAGCGCGATCATCGCGCCGTTGTCGGTGCAGAGCGAGAGGTCGGGATAGTGCACGTCGAAGCGGCGCTTTTTCGCCGCCGCCGACAGCGCTTCGCGCAATTGCCGGTTCGCGCCCACGCCGCCCGCGACCACGAGCCGCGAAAGTCCGGTTGCCTTTAGCGCGGCGAGTGACTTCGCGGTGAGCACGTCGACGGCGGCATCGACGAAACCGCGCGCCAGATCCGCCTTCGCCTGTTCGCAGACATTCGCGCCAAGCTTGCGGCTCTGCGTGAGGACCGCGGTTTTCAGGCCGCTGAAGCTGAAATCGAGGTCGCCGGAGTGCAGCATCGGACGCGGCAACGTGACCGCGCCCGGCGTGCCGAACTCCGCCATCCGCGAGACTTCCGGGCCGCCCGGATAGCCGAGGCCGAGCAGTTTCGCGGTCTTGTCGAACGCTTCGCCGGCGGCGTCGTCGAGCGTCTCGCCCAGCGTTTCGTACACGCCGACGTCGGTCACGCGCATCAGCTGCGTATGCCCGCCCGAGACCAGGAGCGCCACGAACGGAAACGGCGGCGGCTCGTCGACCAAGAGCGGCGAGAGCAGGTGCCCTTCGAGGTGATGGATGCCGACGGTCGGCTTGTCCCACGCCATCGCAAGCGAATTCGCGACGCTCGCGCCCACCAGCAGCGCGCCCGCGAGGCCGGGGCCCTGCGTGAACGCGATGGCGTCGATGTCGCCGCGTCCGACGCGGGCTTCCGTCATCACCTGTTCGAGCAGCGGCAACGCGCGCCGGATGTGATCGCGCGAAGCCAGTTCCGGCACGACCCCACCGTATTCGCGATGCATCGCGATCTGCGAATGCAGCGCGTGCGAAAGCAGGCCGCGCCCGGTGTCGTAGAGCGCGAGGCCGGTTTCGTCGCAGGAGCTTTCGATGCCTAGAACTAGCATGGGAATCAACAGTTTAGGGAACATGAAAGTATAGCAGCGGGGCCATTCTCGCGTTCCCGCCAGCGGCGTCGCGGCAGGCGCGCCGGTTAGCGCCGGTTACAATGCGCGCCATGGAATCCTTTGATATTGCCGTCATCGGCGCGGGCGCGGCCGGCATGATGTGCGCCGCGGTCGCAGCACAAAGCGGCCGCCGCGTCGTCCTGATCGACCACGCCGAGCGCCTCGCCGAAAAAATCCGCATCTCCGGCGGCGGGCGCTGCAACTTCACGAACATCAACGCGGGACCGGCCAATTTTCTGTCGGCGAATCCGCATTTCTGCCGCTCGGCGCTCGCCCGCTACACGCCGCGCGATTTCCTCGCGCTGCTGAAGCAATACCGCGTGAGCTGGCACGAAAAGCACAAGGGCCAGCTTTTCTGCGACGACTCGAGCGAATCGGTCATCGATCTCCTCAAGAGCGAATGCGACGCCGGGCGCGTCGCGTGGCGCCGACCGGTGACCGTCGAAGCGATCCGCCGCGACAGCGAACGCTTCGCGCTCGACACGACGGCCGGCACGATCGAAGCGGCGGCGCTCGTGATCGCGACGGGCGGGTTGTCGATTCCGAAGATCGGCGCGACGGATTTCGGGTATCGCGTGGCGAAGCAGTTCGGTCACAAGCTCGTCGACATGCGTCCGGCGCTCGTGCCGCTCACCTTCGCCGCCGACGACTGGGCGCCGTTTTCAGCACTTTCGGGGCTGTCGGTGGAAGTGGACCTGAGCACCGGCAAAGGCAAGACGCGCGGTGAGTTCTCCGAGGACCTGCTGCTCACCCATCGCGGGCTGTCCGGCCCGGGCGTGCTGCAGATTTCGAGCTACTGGAATCCGTCCGAGCCGATCCACATCGACTTGCTGCCGGGCATCGACGCGACCGAGGCGCTGCTTGCCGCGAAAGCGGGCTCGAAGAAGCAGATCGCGACGTTCCTCGCCGAGCACGTGCCGGTACGTCTCGCGCATACCTGGCTCGAAGCGCAAGGCGTTGCCGCCGATGCCCGTCTCGCCGACCTGCCGGACCGGACGCTGAAAGCGGTCGGTGAATCACTGTCGCGCTGGACGCTCACCCCAAACGGCACCGAAGGCTATCGCAAGGCCGAGGTGACGCGCGGCGGAGTCGATACGCGCGAACTGTCCTCGGCGACGATGATGAGCGCGCGCACGCCCGGTCTGTACTTCATCGGCGAGGCGGTAGACGTTACCGGGTGGCTCGGCGGATACAACTTTCAGTGGGCGTGGGCATCGGGCGTCGCGGCCGGTCAGGCCGCCGCCGAATTCGCCCGCGAGAGGGCGCTGCGCGATTCCGCCTGAGATTCCCGGGAGTCAGATGCCGCAAGGCTTCGGGGAGCGGTGATGCGGGTCCGGAGCCGACTCGAAACGGCGGATCGACCTGCTATACTCGATCGGTACTTTGGGTCGATCGGCGATATCGTAAATAGTCCCTCGCGCGGCGCGACGTTCGTGTCGAACGGATCACGTTGAAACGCGACGGGAAGCCTCCATGTGTTCCATTGCCAGCGGATGTCGGCCGCTTCATGGCCCGCTTGAGGAAACATCCCAAGCGGGTTTTTGCTTTGTTCGCCTCGGTTTGCGTAGCGGCGAAGGCAGCGGCAGACCGGCAGGCCCAATCTCTTCATATTTGCAATTGCACCGGGTGAACGATGAGCCTCAAGGACCAGATCAGCGACGACATGAAAACCGCGATGCGCGCACGGGAAACCGAGCGCCTCGGCACGATTCGCCTGTTGCTCGCCGCGATCAAGCAGCGTGAAGTCGACGATCGCGTGACGCTCGACGACGCGGCCGTGACCGCCGTCATCGACAAAATGATCAAGCAGCGCAAGGACTCGATCAGCCAGTTCCAGACCGCCGGCCGCGACGACCTGGTCGCGAAGGAAAGCGCCGAGCTCGCCGTGCTCGCGGCGTACATGCCGGAGCAGTTGTCGCCCGAGGCGATCGCGGCCGAAGTCCAAGCAGCCGTGGCCGCGACCGGCGCCGCCGGCCCGCAGGACATGGGCAAGGTGATGGGCGTGCTCAAGCCGAAGCTCGCGGGCAAGGCGGACATGACGGCCGTCTCCGCGCAGGTCAAGGCGGCACTTTCGAAATAAGCGCGCCGAACGGTGATTCCGCACGCGTTCCTGCAGGACCTGCTCAACCGCGTCGATATCGTCGACGTGGTGGGCCGCTTCGTCCAGTTGAAAAAGGGCGGCGCGAATTTCATGGGTCTGTGCCCGTTCCATAACGAGAAGAGCCCGTCGTTCACGGTCAGCCCGACCAAGCAGTTCTATCACTGCTTCGGCTGCGGCGCGCACGGCACGGCGATCAGCTTTCTCATGGAGCACACCGGGCTCACGTTTCCCGAGGCGGTGAAGGAACTCGCGCAGTCGGTCGGACTGACGGTGCCGCAGGAACCGTCTTCGTTCAGGGGCGGCGGCGGCGGCGAAGGCTACGCGCCGGCGCCGAGCAAGGCGGTGAGCGTCGCGCTGACGGAAGTCATGCAGACCGCCTGCGATTTCTATCGCAAGCAGTTGCGCGGCGCGCCGAACGCGATCGCGTATCTGAAAAAGCGTGGACTGACCGGCGAAATCGCCGCGCGCTTCGGCCTCGGTTATGCCCCGGACGGCTGGCAGAACCTCGAAACCGCCTTCCCCGACTACCGCAACGACAACCTCGTCGAAGCGGGGCTCGTGATCGTCAGCGAGAAAAACGACGCGCAGGGTCAGGCGCGGCGCTACGACCGCTTCCGCGAACGCGTGATGTTCCCGATCCGCAACGTGAAGGGCAACGTGATCGGCTTCGGCGGGCGCATTCTCGACAGCGGCGAGCCGAAGTATTTGAATTCGCCCGAAACGCCTTTATTTAGCAAGGGAAGCGAGCTTTACGGCCTGTTCGAGGCGCGTCTTGCGATTCGCGAACTGGGCTATGTGCTCGTCGTCGAAGGGTATATGGACGTCGTCGCGCTTGCGCAGCTCGGGTTCGCGAACGCGGTCGCGACGCTCGGCACCGCTTGCACGCCGGTTCACGTCCAGAAGCTGTTTCGCCAGACCGACACGGTCGTGTTCAGCTTCGACGGCGACTCGGCAGGGCGCCGCGCGGCGCGTCGCGCGCTCGAAGCGTGCCTGCCGCACGCCGCCGACAACCGCACGATCCGGTTCCTCTTTCTGCCGAAGGAACACGATCCGGACAGTTACGTGCGCGAGTTCGGCACGGACGGCTTCGGCGAACAGGTCGACCGGGCGATGCCGCTGTCGCAGTTTCTCCTGAACGAGGTGTTGAACGACAAGGAGCTGGATCAGCCCGAAGGGCGCGCGAAGGCGCTGTTCGACGCGAAGCCGCTGTTGCAGGCTTTGCCGGCGAACGCGTTGCGGGTGCAGATATTGCACATGCTGGCGGACCGGCTCGCGACGCCGTTCGGAGAGATTGCCGCGCTGTGCGACATCGATTCGCGCGCCGCCGCAGTCGCGCGCTCGGCGCTGCCGAAGAGCGAGCGCCGCCGGGTGACGGGCCAGGAGCAGCGGGCGTTGCGCAATCTTGTGATGTATCCGGGAATCGCGAAAGCGCTCGACAGCGAGGGCGAGCAGACGCTCGTGACCATGACCGAGCACGGCGAGTTGTTCGGGGAGGTGATCGGCCATGCGCGCGAGCTGGGCGAGAGCGCGGAATTCCAGATGCTGTCGGATCTGTTGAGAAACGCCGCGAATGCCCCGACATACGAAGATATCTTTCAGGAAATTCTCGCCTATGATGAAAATGTGCGGGATCTCCTGATGCGCGATCCGGCGGACGAAAGTGCGGCGGAGCGGGTCGCCGAGCAACGCAAGCTGCTCGCGGAGGAATTGCAGGCGACCGTTGTAAAACTGCGCCATGACAGCTATCGCGCCCGGCTCGATCAACTGGCGCGGCAGTCGTCGCTCTCGGCGGAGGAAGTTGCCGAATTCAGCGAGCTGTCGGCGAAAGCTGCGCAAATGAAGGCGGCGAGAGTGGTGACCCGGGAGAGCTAAACCGGCGATGCTATAATTAAAGGTTTTAAGCAAGTTGTTTTTTGAGTTTGTTTTCCTTGTGCGGCGCGCGCAAATTGCCCGACGAATCAACCGATTCTGGGCACGGCAAGCGCCCGGCGAAATAGGCAAATGGCAAAGACTACGAGCGGGAAAAAAGCGACAGGACAGGGCTCGAACGAGCCAGAACGGGCAGCGGCCCACAAGGAGTCAGCTTCTCTCGCGGGCGTGTCGGAAGCCGGGGCGCGCAAGGCACCGGACTTGAAAAAGAAGGCGCAGGCTGAATCGACTGCGAACAAGGCGTCGGCGACATCGGTCAAGGCCGTGCACGCGCCGGAGAGAGGGCCCGATGGGGCCGAAACGCTCGCAGGCGAACAGACGGGCAGAAGGGTAGCGGCTGCTATGGAGGGTAGGAACGAGGGTCGAAGTCCGCCTGTACGAGAAGGCCCCCGCGACGACCCAGGACATGGCACGCAGGACGAAGCAGCGCGCGCACATTCAGTATCCACGGTTCCATCGGCTGCCGTCCAGCAGCCGCGAGTCGAGACTAAAGCCGGCACGGCGAATTCCATGACGAAAAAGCTGAACGAAGTACCCGTCGAAGACGACGCAACGCAAAACGCAGAGCCTGCGGCTGTCGCGGCTCCGTCGGCGAAGGTGAAGGCACGTGATCGGCGCGCGAAGGAAAAAGCGCTGCTGAAGGACGCGTTCGCCTCGGCGGCGCCCGGCACGCTCGAAGAGCTCGAGGAGCGGCGCTCGAAGCTGCGCGCGCTCATCAAGCTCGGCAAGGAGCGCGGCTACCTGACGTACGCGGAAATCAACGATCACCTGCCCGACAACTTCACGGAAACGGAAGCGATCGAAGGGATCATCAGCACGTTCAACGACATGGGCGTTGCCGTCTACGAACAGGCGCCGGATGCCGAAACGCTGCTCCTGAACGACAACGCGCCCGCCGCTTCCTCCGACGACGAAGTCGAGGAAGAAGCCGAAGTCGCGCTGTCCACCGTCGATTCCGAATTCGGCCGCACGACCGACCCGGTCCGCATGTACATGCGTGAAATGGGCACGGTCGAACTGCTCACGCGGGAAGGCGAAATCGAGATCGCGAAGCGGATCGAGGACGGCCTCAAGCACATGGTCATGGCGATCTCCGCCTGCCCGACGACCATCGCGGACATCCTCGCGATGGCCGAGCGCGTGCAGAACGAGGAGACCCGCGTCGACGAACTGGTCGACGGCCTGATCGATCCGAACGCCGAGGACGCCGACGGTTTCTCCGAGCAGGAAGCGGAAGCGATCGAAAGCGAAGACGAGGAAGAGGAAGCCGAAGAGAGCGACGACGAGGAAGAAGAGGACGAAAGCACCGCGCAGGCGAATGCGAACGCCGCTCAGCTCGAAGCGCTCAAGCGCGCGTCGCTGGAGAAGTTCTCGCTGATCAGCGAATGGTTCGACAAGATGCGTCGCGCCTACGAGAAGGAAGGCTACAAGTCGAAGGCGTATCTGAAGGCGCAGGAAGCCATCCAGACCGAACTCATGTCGATCCGCTTCACTGCGCGTACCGTCGAGCGCCTGTGCGACACCCTGCGCGCGCAGGTGGACGAGGTGCGTCAGGTCGAGCGCCAGATTCTGCACACGGTCGTCGACAAGTGCGGCATGCCGCGCGCCGAGTTCATCACGCGCTTCCCGGGCAACGAAACGGATCTCGAATGGTCGGAGAAGGTCGTGACGGAAGGTCATGGCTATAGCGCGATTCTCGAGCGCAACATTCCCGCGATCCGCGAGCAGCAGCAGCGTCTGCTCGACTTGCAGGCGCGCGTCGTGTTGCCGCTCAAGGACCTGAAGGAAACCAACCGCCAGATGGCGGCGGGCGAACTGAAGGCGCGTCAGGCGAAGCGTGAGATGACCGAGGCGAACCTGCGTCTCGTGATTTCTATCGCGAAGAAGTACACGAACCGCGGCCTGCAGTTCCTCGACCTGATCCAGGAAGGCAACATCGGCCTGATGAAGGCGGTGGACAAGTTCGAATATCGCCGTGGCTACAAGTTCTCGACCTACGCGACTTGGTGGATTCGCCAGGCCATCACGCGCTCGATCGCGGACCAGGCGCGCACCATCCGGATTCCGGTTCACATGATCGAAACGATCAACAAGATGAACCGGATTTCGCGGCAGATCCTGCAGGAAACCGGTCTCGAGCCGGATCCGGCTACGCTCGCCGAAAAGATGGAGATGCCGGAAGACAAGATCCGCAAGATCATGAAGATCGCGAAGGAGCCGATCTCGATGGAAACGCCGATCGGCGACGACGACGATTCGCATCTCGGCGACTTCATCGAGGACACGAACACCGTCGCCCCGGCCGACGCCGCGCTGCACGCGAGCATGCGCGATGTCGTCAAGGACGTGCTCGATTCGTTGACGCCGCGCGAGGCGAAGGTGCTGCGCATGCGTTTCGGCATCGAAATGAGCACGGACCATACGCTTGAGGAAGTCGGCAAACAGTTCGACGTGACGCGCGAGCGGATTCGTCAGATCGAAGCGAAGGCGCTGCGCAAGCTTCGTCACCCGAGCCGCTCCGACAAGCTGAAGTCGTTCCTCGAAGGGAACTGACCGGCTCTTGTCTTGCGAGGCGTTGTGAGGCAAACTCGCAACCCTCGTAGAGCAAGCGCAATGTTCAGATGTATCGAAAAGCGCCGCCCGGCGCTTTCTTTTTGCCCTTTTCTCATTAAAAGGGCCGGAAGCTTAATTGGTATAAGCTGTCGACTCATAATCGACCGATAGTGGGTTCGAGTCCCACCCGGCCCACCACTTCGTCTCCCTCCTGTACTCCTCGCGCGCGCCCGCGCCTGTGCGCCTCGGCTTTGGGCGATGCGCATTAGAATCGCTGAAAGGGCCGAGAGCCTGCGATGTATAAGCTAACGTCAATGAAAATAATTAGAACGTTTTGCTATCGTTTATACCTGATCTAGGTCAGCATGATTCGATCTACGCATCAAAAGGAGCGAGAGACATGGAAAACACATCGAATCTGAAGCGCTATGAGCTGCTGATCGGCGGCGAATCCGTGCCGCCGAGCGGTGGCACCTATTCGATCGACCTCGATCCCGCCACCGAAAAGCCGATCGCGCAGGTCGCGCAGGGTACCGCCGCCGACGTCGAGCGCGCCGTGCAGGCCGCCCGCGCAGCGCTCAAGCCGTGGAACGCCATCCGCGCCGCCGAACGCGGCCGCATCCTGATGCGTTTCGCCGAACTGCTCCGGCAGAATCAGGAAGAACTCGCGGCTGTCGAGAGCCTCGACTGCGGCAAGCCGATCGCGGGCGTGCTGCGCCAGGACGTTCCCGCCGCCATCGACACCGTCGCCTACTACGCCGGCTGGTGCGACAAGATCAACGGCCAGGTCGTGCCCGCGCGCCCGGACGCGCTGACGTACACGGTGCGCGAGCCGGTGGGCGTGGTCGCGGCGATCGTGCCGTGGAATTTTCCGCTGATGATCGGCATGTGGAAGATCGCGCCCGCGCTCGCCTGCGGCTGCACGCTGATCGTGAAACCCGCCGAAATCACGCCGCTGTCGGCGCTGATGATCGGCCGGCTCGCGCTCGAAGCCGGTGTGCCGCCGGGCGTGCTCAATATCGTGACGGGCAAGGGATCGGTGGTCGGCGATGCGCTCGTCGCACATCCGGGCATCGACAAGGTCACGTTCACCGGATCGCCGTCGGTCGGGCGCGGAATTCTGCAAGGCGCCGCCGGCAACTTCAAGCGTGTGACGCTGGAACTCGGCGGCAAGTCGGCGAACGTGATTTTCGCCGACGCCAATCTTGATGCCGCCACGCGCGCCGCTGCGTCCGGCATCTTCTTCAACGCGGGCCAGGTGTGCTCGGCGGGCTCGCGCGTGCTGGTGCAGCGCGCGGTCTATGACGACGTCGTCGAACGGCTCGCGGAGCGCGCGCGGGCGATCAAGCTCGGCGATCCGTCGAAACGCGAGACCGGCATGGGCCCGCTGATTTCCGCGAAGCAGATGCAGACCGTGCTGGATTACGTCGACATTGGCCGGGGCGAGGGCGCGTCGCTTGTGACCGGCGGCCAGCGCGTAGGCGAGCGCGGCTACTTCGTCGAGCCGACCGTGTTCGCGAACGTCGAGCACGAGATGCGTATCTCGCAGGAGGAAATCTTCGGCCCGGTGGTGAGCGTGATTCCGTTCGACGACGAAGCGGACGCGCTGCGCATCGCCAATGGCACGGCGTACAGCCTCGCGGCGGGCGTGTGGAGCGCGGACATCGGCCGGGTGCACCGGATGGCGGCGGAACTGAAGGCAGGCACGGTGTGGATCAATACCTACGGCTACACCGACGTCCGGCTGCCGTGGGGCGGCTCCGGCGATTCCGGCTTCGGGCGCGAACATGGCGATGTCGCGATCGAAAACTTCACGGAGCCGAAATCCGTCTGGCTCTCGCTTGCGCCATAACGAAGAAAGGCGGCCGAGGCCGCCTTTCCCTCAACGCACCCGCGGCGCTCAGGCATGCGCGGAAACTTCGTGGCGCGAGCGCCAGAGACGGGCGCGGCGCGCGCTGTCGTCGTTCTTGACGGTGTTGGCGCGGCACGCTTCCAGCACGGAGTTCTTGCGTTCGACGATGGCCTGGCACAGGAAGTCGGCGCTGTAGGCCGTCAGCAGATGCGGGCAATGCGTTTCGATGTACTGCGCGATCTTGCCGTAGTCGCTCTCCGTCGAGGCGAGCGTGCGGTAAGTGTCCGCATCCCAGCGGAACATCAGGTCGAGTTCTTCGAAGGCGTTGTTGTAGGCGCAGAGTTGCGCCTGGGTTTCGCGGTCGTCGCTGTGCGTTGCGTGGATCATCGTCGTCTCCTGTTTTGGCCGTGAGGGGTTAGAAACAGGATAGGAACTTCAATCCATATACGACAGTTAAAGTTTTTTCGAATAACGATAACAAAAACTTTATGAATTAGGCCTTCCGGTTTCTGCACCGATATGGGTGATCTCCTCGATCTGCGCGGCGCCTTCGTCGATCAGGAATTGCTTGAACGCGAGCGCGACCGGCGGCAGCCGCTTGTTGTTCCGGTGCACGATGAACCAGTGGAGCTTCACCGGAAAGCCTTCGATGTCCAGCACGGCCAGCTTGCCCACCTGCAATTCCAGGCTAATCGTATGCGCGGAGAGAAAGCTGATGCCCATTCCGGCGATGACGGCCTGCTTGATCGTCTCGGTGCTGGTGATTTCCATCGCGATGTTCAGCCGCGGCAGGCGGCCCGCGAAGCCTTCCTCCATGGAATTCCAGGTGTCCGAGCCCTTTTCGCGGACGATGAACGGCTCGTCGGCGAGCGCTTCGAGCGGAATGCGCGTCTTTCCGACGAGCGGATGATCCGGCGGCGCGACGATCACATACGGATGCGGCGCGAACGACACGTTCTCGGTATCCATGTCCTTCGGCGGGCGGACCATGATCGCGAGATCGGTGAGATTGTCGGAAAGCTGATGCAGCAGTTCCTCGCGATTGTGGACCGCGAGGTTCAGCCGCACGTCGCTGTTGCGCTGCGTGAAGGCGGCAAGCAGGCGCGGGAAGAAATAGTCGCCGGCGCTGATCACCGCGACGTTCAATGTGCCGCCCGAAATGCCTTTCAGGCGCGCCATCGCATCGTCGGCTTCGCGGAATTGTTCGAGAATGGCGCGGCTGTAATGAAGCATTTCATTACCTGCAGGCGTCAGGTAGATTTTCTTGCCGAGCTGCTCGAAAAGCGGCAACCCCGCATGTTCCTCCAACTGCTTGACCTGCGTCGAAACGGCCGGCTGCGTCAGGTAAAGCTCCTCTGCTGCACGCGAAAAACTCAGGCGGCGCGCGACAGTTTCGAAGATTTTCAACTGTCGAAGCGTGGCATTGCGCATCACGGCGGAACCCTCCATCCATTCACGATCGCTAATTTATACAATAAAATTTTATAACTTTCCCTAATCATTTTTCTCCCCCACGATGCTTTCACGCCCGGCAATTGTTGTAAGCCGGGTACACATTCATCGTCGTCGACGGCCGCGTTTTTTGCCCCGCACGCGGCCGGAAACAAGCGATGCAAGCAGCGCATTCCAGAGCTGCGCCAACCTTCCGCAAGCCCGCGGATATTGGGATTCGCCAGAGAAATGATTCGTCGATCGGCTTTCGCGGATAGCTGTGACCGCTTCATGCTGTATGCCCCGTCTGACTTGCGGTCGCCTGCCCGCGCCGCGTGGTTTGAGCATTTCCCCTGACAGACCGACCATCTGCTGCACGGCACAATACGCCGGTGATCCTGCACGACATCAAGCGCCGCACGAGCGCTACGACTTAAAAATTGGAGACAGACATGGCAAACGCAGGCACAGTCACGCCCGGGCAACCGCTCGGCCGTCATCACAACCGATGGGTTCAACTCGCGATCGGCATCGTCTGCATGGGGCTCGTCGCGAATCTGCAGTATGCATGGACGCTCTTTGTCGTGCCGATGGATGCCAAGCACCATTGGGGACAGGCGGCGATCCAGACCGCATTCACCATCTTCATCGTCACTGAAACCTGGCTCGTTCCCGTCGAAGGCTGGCTCGTCGACAAGTTCGGGCCGCGTCCCGTCGTGATCGGCGGATCGATCTGCGCGGCGCTCGGCTGGGTGATCGACGCCCACGCGACGAGCCTCATGCATCTCTATATCGCGGCGGTGATCGCTGGCGTCGGCGCCGGCTGCGTTTATGGCACCTGCGTCGGGACGGCGCTCAAGTGGTTCCCGGACAAGCGCGGCCTCGCGGCGGGCCTGACCGCCGCCGGTTTCGGCGCGGGCGCGGCCGTCACGGTGATTCCGATCTCCAACATGATCCAGAGCGCGGGCTACGAGCAGGCGTTCATGTTCTTCGGCATCTTCCAGGGCGTGTGCATCTTCCTGCTCGCGCTGATGCTGGTGCGGCCGAACCCGCCGGCGAGCGTGGGCGCGGCAAAGCGCGTCGTCGCGACGAAAATCGACTACACGACCGGCCAGATGGTGCGCACGCCGCTCTTCTGGGTGCTGTACATGATGTTCGTGTTCGTTGCGGCGGGCGGCGTGATCGCGACCGCGCAGCTCGGGCCGATCGCGAAGGAATACGGTTTCGCGAAGATGCCGGTGAATCTGCTCGGCGTGACCTTGCCGCTGCTGACGATGGCGCTTTCCATCGACAACCTGTGCAACGGCTTCACGCGACCGCTCTGCGGCTTCGTCTCCGACAAGATCGGCCGCGAGAACACAATGTTCTTCATTTTCCTCGGTGAAGGCGCGGCGCTGCTCGGCCTGATGTACTTCGGCCACAACCCGTATCTGTTCATGTTCTTCGCAGCGATGACCTTCCTCTGCTGGGGCGAAATCTTCTCGATCTTCCCGGCGACCTGCGCGGACACCTTCGGCGGCAAGTACGCGGCGGCCAACGCCGGCACGCTGTACACGGCGAAGGGCACGGCGTCGATGCTGGTGCCGCTCGCGTCGGTGCTGTCGTCGATCGGCTCGTGGAATGCGGTGTTCATCGCGGCGGCGACGATTTCGATCGCAGCGGGCCTGTGCGCGAAGTTCGTCCTCGCGCCGATGAGAAAGCGCTGGATCGAGAACACGGTCGAACAGACCTCGAAATCGGTCGACGCTTCGTTCCAGACGGCGTGGTCCGAGACGCCGCGCAACTCGTCCGCGCGATGAGTACGCTCAGCGAAACGCGTCCCGACGTGCGCGACCCGGCGCCGGACGCTGCGCAGGTCGCGAAGGCGCTGAGCGTTTCGCTGCATCAGCTGCGTCTTTTCATCACGCTCGCGCGGCATCGCAGCTTCACGCGCGCGGGCGATGAATTCGGCATCACGCAGTCGGCGGTGAGTCGCAGCATCCGCGAACTCGAGGACGAAATCGAGCTGCGGCTCTTCGACCGGACGACGCGCCAGGTCGCGCTGACCGATGCCGGACGCAAGCTGATCGCGCGGGTCGCGCCGCTCGTCGAGGAACTCGAAGCGACCTTGCGGCCGCGTTCGGGCGACGGCGCGGAGCCGGGCATCGTGCAGTTCGCGAGCAGTTCCAGCCTGACGGCGAGCGTGCTCCCGGCGTGGCTAGCATCGTGCGCGGCGAGCCATCCCGATCTGTCGATCGCGCTCGTCGACCGGCCGCAGGGTCAAGTGCTGCAACTCGTGCGGGCGGGCGAAGCGGACCTGGGCGTCGTGATCGCGCCGGACAACGTGAGCGAACTCGTCGCCGAGCCGCTCTTCGACGATCCGCTGTGCGCGCTCGTGCCGGCGTGTCATCCGCTCGCGGCGCAGCGGAGCGCGCACTGGCGCGCGCTGCGCGGCGCATCGCTGCTGGTTCTGGACGACGACGCCGAAAGCCATGCCGCCATCGAACGTGCGCTGATGCTGCACGAAGTCGCCGGAACGACACGCCAGCGGCTCGCGCAGGCGCAGTCCGTATTGCAGATGGTCGAAGCGGGACTCGGCATCGGCGTCATGCCGATGCACGCCTGCGCGGCGTGGACCGGGCGCGGCGTACAGGCGGTCGTGCTCACGCCCGAAGCCTCGCGATCCATCATGCTCGTGCGCCGCAAGGGCCGCGCGCTGCGCGCCGGCGCGGCACACGTATGGGCGCACGTCGTCGCGGCGTCGCTAGCGCGGCGCTCCGCTTCGCCGATGCTTCGGGCCGTCGAAGCCTGATCTTCACCCGGCGAAGACGCGCGCAACGCCGCGCCGCTTCGCCGATCCGAATTCCCCGCAGCCAAGCCAGCACTTACTTCATCGAAACGCGCGCGAGCCTTCGCGAGCGCGGGTTTTCGCTTGTCTGCGAGGGCACAAATCGCCTTGTTTAGTGGCTATGTGGAATGTAGTATGTTGTATATCAGAAGCAAATAATCACCCTTAGGAGACGAGCATGAAGATCTGCGTGTATGGAGCAGGAGCAATCGGTGGCTATATGGGCGCGCAACTCGCGCGGGCGGGCGCGGACGTGAGTTTCGTCGCGCGCGGGCCGCACCTCGCGGCGATGCAGGCGAACGGCGTTCGCTTGCAGATCGACGGCCAGGAGCACACGGTCAAGGTCCGCTGCACCAACAACCCGGCCGAACTCGGCCCGCAGGATTACGTGATCATCGCGTTGAAGGCGCATTCGGTGCCGGGCGTCGTCGACCTGATCGCGCCGCTGCTCGGGCCGGATACGGCGGTCGTCACCGCGGTGAACGGCTTGCCCTACTGGTATTTCTACAATCACGGTGGCGAACTCGCCGGCACGACGCTGCAGGCGGTCGACCCGGGCGGCAAGCAGTGGAAGGTCCTCGGACCGGAACGCGCGATCGGCTGCGTGCTGCTGCCGGCGGCCGAGATCGCCGAGCCGGGCGTGATCAAGCACGTCTACGGCAAGAAATTTCCGATCGGCGAGCCGAGCGGCGAAATCACGCCGCGCCTGCAGGCGTTCCACGACATCATGGCCGCCGCCGACATGGAAGCGCCGATGCGCAACAACATCCGCGACGAAATCTGGCTGAAGCTGTGGGGAAACCTGTGCTTCAACCCGATCAGCGCGCTGACGCACGCCACGCTCGACGTCCTGACGAGCGATCCGGGCACGCGCGCGCTGTCGAAGGCGATGATGCTCGAAGCCAAGGCGATCGGCGACAAGATCGGCGTGAATTTCCGCGTGGACGTGGAAAAGCGCATCAACGGCGCGGGCGCGGTGGGCGCGCACAAGACGTCGATGCTGATGGACTGCGAAGCCGGCCGGCCGATGGAAATCGATCCGCTGATGACCGTCGTGCAGGAAATCGGCCGGCTGGTCCACGTCGAGACGCCGATGCTCGATGCGGTTCTGGCATTGATCAAGCTGCGCGAAGCCGTGAACCAGGGCACGGCGGTCGTCCGACCGCCTGCGGAAACCCAAAAAGCCGCCTAAACTGCTTGTAAGCGGTTGCTGTTGTTTCTGATATACAAGATGCAAAATATGTTGCGTCGTGATGCGACGCAACATATACTGGAGGCTCCTAAGTACTTACCCGGAGCATTCAAATGAGCATCGCATTAGTCGTCGTGTTGGGAATCGCTATGATGGCCATTGGCGTGAGCGTTACGTTTATGATTGCATCGTCGGTGCCGCAGTCCATGCTGCAGCGCGCATCGAATCACGGTCGGTTTGCCGGCTTGGCGGCGGACGATCAGAACGGCGGTTCGGGCAAGCGTGTGTCGAACGTCCAGCCGCAAATGGGAAATCGAACCATCAATGCCATCTGATACTCAATCTGTAGACAGACCCGAGCTTCGTCCGGCTGGACTGACGCTCTCACTCGAACCGATCAATGCCACGGTTTCGCTGCGCGACCAGGCGTACGCGAAACTGCGGCAGGCGATCGCGGAGGCGGACATCTATCGCTCGCGCGAAGAGATCCGGCTCGACGAAAAGGAATTGACGGAGGCGCTCGGTGTGAGCCGCACGCCCATCCGTGAAGCGATGACGCTGCTGGAGCAGGAAGGCTTCCTGCGCACGGTCCCGCGTCGTGGCGTATACATATTGCGCAAGACGAAGCGTGAAATCGTCGAAATGATTCACATGTGGGCGGCGCTCGAGAGCATGGCCGCGCGCCTCGCCACGCAGCGCGCGACGGACGCGGAAATCGCCCAGTTGCGCCACATGTTCGACAATTTTCGCGATTCGACGCCCGCCGAACACATCGATGAGTATTCGGAGGCGAACATTGCCTTTCACCAGGCGATCGTTCAGCTGGGCAAGTCGCAGATCATTTTCGACACCATCAAGAACATCTTCGTGCACGTGCGCGCGATCCGGAAGATGACGATCTCGCAGAGTGACCGCGCGTCGCGCTCGATCGTCGATCATATGCGGATCATCGAGGCGCTCGAAAAGCGCGATACCGAACTGGTCGAACGGCTCGTCAGGCAGCATTCGCTCGATCTGGCCGCGTTCGTCGAGGCGAACTGCGACTTTCTCGACTGAAGTCAAGCGTCAAGTTGAAGTGAAAAGCCGTCCGGCATCGCGCCGGACGGCTTTTTTGTTTAACGCATCGCGTGCAGCATCGTTTCGCCGAGCGCCGCAGGTGAATTCGCGACGTGAATGCCCGCCGATTTCATCGCGTCGATCTTCACGCCCGCCGTGCCCGAGCCGCCCGAAATGATCGCGCCCGCGTGGCCCATGCGCCGTCCGGGCGGCGCCGTCGTCCCGGCGATGAAGCCGACCACCGGCTTTTTCGACCCCGAGTCCTTCAGGAACTGAGCCGCTTCCTCCTCCGCCGATCCGCCGATCTCGCCGATCATGATGATGCCTTCGGTGGCGTCGTCGGCGAGGAAGAGCGCCAGGCAGTCGATGAAGTTCGTCCCGTTGACCGGGTCGCCACCGATGCCGATGCACGTCGTCTGTCCGAGGCCGGCCGCGGTCGTCTGTGCGACGGCCTCATAAGTGAGCGTGCCGGAGCGCGACACCACGCCGATTTTCCCGGGCCGGTGGATATGTCCCGGCATGATGCCGATCTTGCATTGGCCCGGCGTGATGACGCCCGGGCAATTCGGCCCGACGAGCCGGCTCGCCGACCCTGCAAGCGCCCGTTTTACGCGCAGCATGTCGAGCACCGGAATGCCCTCGGTGATGCAGACGATGAACGGCACTTCTGCATCGACGGCTTCGAGGATTGCGTCAGCCGCGAAGGGCGGCGGCACGTAGATCACGGACGCGTCCGCGCCGGTCTTGTCGACGGCATCCGCGACGGTATCGAAAACCGGCAGGTCCAGATGCGTCGTGCCGCCCTTGCCGGGCGTCACGCCGCCGACCATCTGCGTGCCGTAGGCGATCGCCTGCTCGGAGTGAAACGTGCCCTGCGCGCCGGTGAAGCCCTGGCAAATCACCTTCGTGTTCTTGTCGATCAATACGCTCATGATGTTTTCCCCTTATTGGCGTGCGGCGGCGACGGCGCTGACGATCTTGTCGGCGGCATCGGCGAGGTTTTCTGCGGGGATGATCGTGAGGCCGGATGTGCGGAGGATTTCCCGGCCGGCGTCGACGTTCGTGCCGGCGAGCCGCACGACGAGCGGCACGTGCAGGTTCACCTCGCGCGCCGCCGCGACCACGCCCTGCGCGATCACGTCACAGCGCATGATGCCGCCGAAGATGTTGACCAGAATCCCTTCGACTTTCGGATCGCGCAGGATCAGCTTGAACGCCGTCGAGACACGTTCCTGCGTCGCGCCGCCGCCGACGTCGAGAAAATTCGCCGGCTCGCCGCCGTAGAGCTTGATGATGTCCATCGTCGCCATCGCGAGGCCGGCACCGTTCACCATGCAGCCGATATTGCCGTCGAGCTTCACGTAGTTCAGGCCGTGCTTCGCGGCTTCGATTTCAGCGGGCTCCTCTTCGTCTTCGTCGCGCAACGCTTCGATGTCGGGATGGCGGAAGAGGGCGTTGTCGTCGAAATTGAGCTTGGCGTCGAGCGCGATCACGCTGCCTTCGCCCGTAACGACCAGCGGATTGACCTCGACGATCGATGCATCCAGATCGACGAATGCCTGATACAGCGCCGCGATGAACTTCGACGCCGCGCCGACCTGCTTGCCCGTCAGACCGAGTCCGAACGCGACCTGGCGCGCGTGGAACGGCTGCAAGCCGGTAGCCGGATCGATTGCGACCTTAAGAATTTTCTCGGGCGAATGATGAGCGACTTCCTCGATTTCCATTCCGCCTTCGGTCGAAGCCATGATCGTGATGCGCGACGTGGCGCGATCGACGAGCATGCCGAGATACAGCTCGCGCGCGATGTCGCAGCCTTCTTCGACATATAGCCGCTTCACTTCCTTGCCGGCCGGGCCGGTCTGCTTCGTCACCAGCACCGACGACAGCATTTGCTGCGCATTCGCGCGCACGTCCTCGACCGACTTCAGCACTCGCACGCCGCCTTTGCCGCCGGGATCATTGGTGAAACGTCCGGCGCCGCGTCCGCCCGCGTGAATCTGCGATTTCACGACCCACACCGGCCCGCCGAGCGCGTTGGCCGCATCGGCGGCTTCCTGCGCCGAAAACGCGACCCGCCCCTCTGGCACCGCCACGCCGTACTGCCGCAGTAGAGCCTTCGCCTGATACTCGTGAATATTCATTGCGTCTCCTGTCGGCCAGATTGGGCGCGTAAGCGCGAATCTGGCCCCGTGCAAGATGGTTGCAAATCCTCTGATGGGAATGAAGCGCCAAGCGATGATGGGCCAAAGTTAAGCGCTGAAATATGATATATCACATTTTACGGCGACGAAAAGCGCGATTTGGCTGGATGCGACGATGCAGGAAGTAAGCAGCAGTTTAAAGACCGATCGATGCGGATTACGCACAAACGACTTATGCTGCAATGCAGAATACAACGGCGCGGAATCATTGACTATCAAGCGTTTCAAGCAATGCTGCATTGCAGTACAGGGTTTCCGAGATGGCCTGAACGCTTGACTAATACTGTGTGTGGAATATTGTATATCACAACGAACGACGGCCGCCGAAGCGGGCTGCTGTCCCGAGTGCCCAAACGAAGGGCGCACGCGATCGACATATATAGAACGGATACGAAACGAAAGGGAGACGGCAATGGGCAAGGCACTGGATGGTGTGCGCATCCTCGATTTCACGCACGTTCAATCGGGTCCGACCTGCACGCAGTTGCTCGCGTGGTTCGGTGCGGACGTGATCAAGGTCGAACGCGCGGGCGCGGGCGATATCACGCGGGAGCAGCTGCGCGATATTCCCGACGCGGACAGCCTCTACTTCACGATGCTCAACCACAACAAGCGCTCGGTCACGATCGACACCAAGAACCCGGAAGGCAAGAAGGTTCTTGAAGCGCTGATCAAGAAGTGCGACGTGATGGTCGAAAACTTCGCGCCCGGCGCGCTCGACCGAATGGGCTTCACGTGGGAGCGCATCCAGGAACTGAATCCGGCGATGATCGTCGCGTCGGTGAAGGGGTTCGGCCCGGGACCTTACGAAGACTGCAAGGTCTACGAGAACGTTGCGCAATGCGCAGGCGGCGCGGCTTCGACGACCGGTTTCGACGACGGCCCGCCCGTCGTGTCCGGCGCGCAGATCGGTGATTCGGGTACGGGGCTGCACCTGGCGCTCGGAATCGTTGCGGCGCTTTATCAGCGCAAGACCACCGGACGCGGCCAGAAAGTGCTCGCCGCGATGCAGGACGGCGTGCTCAACCTTTGCCGCGTGAAGCTGCGCGACCAGCAGCGGCTCGAACGCACGGGCGTGATGAAGGAATATCCGCAATACCCGAACGGCACCTTCGGCGACGCCGTGCCGCGCGCGGGCAACGCGTCGGGCGGCGGCCAGCCGGGCTGGATACTGAAGTGCAAGGGCTGGGAAACCGATCCAAACGCGTACATCTACTTCATCACGCAGGCGCCGGTCTGGGGCGAAATCTGCAAGGTGATCGGCCGGGAAGAGTGGATCGATCACCCCGACTACAAGACGGCTGCCGCGCGGCTGCCGCACCTGAAGGACATCTTCGCTGAAGTCGAGCGCTGGACGATGTCGAAGACCAAGTTCCAGGCGATGGAAATCCTCAACAAGCACGACATTCCGTGCGGCCCGATCCTGTCGATGAAAGAGATCGCCGAGGACGAGTCGCTGCGCAAGACGGGGACGATCGTCGAAGTCGATCATCCGGTGCGCGGCAAGTACCTGACGGTCGGCAATCCGATCAAGCTCTCCGACAGCCCGACCGACGTCACGCGCTCGCCGCTGCTCGGCGAGCACACCGACGAAGTGATGGCCGAGCTCGGCTACAACGCCGACCAGATCGCCACGCTGAAGGCGCTCGGCGCGATCTGACCAGGAAGCCTGCGCGCGCCGGCATGCATGCTGGCGCGCCCCACATACACTTTCAAGGAAAAAGCTTCGTGACCAACTGGATCCGTTTTCGCGATGCCGATGGCCGCATCGGCTTCGGCACGCTCGATCAGCACGCACTCCGCGTCCTTCAATACGACGGCGCGCTTTTCGAAAAGCCCAAGCCCACCAATAACTCGTTTGCGCTCAGCGAAGTGACGCTGCTCGCGCCCTGCCAGCCGAGCAAGGTCGTGGCGCTCTGGAACAACTTCTACGCGCTGTCGCAGAAACTCGACAAGGCACCGCCGAAGCACCCGCTCTTTCTGATCAAGCCGCCGATGTCGGTGATCGGGCCGGAAGCGGACATTCGCCGCCCGAAGAGCTATCAGGGCAAGATCGCCTACGAAGGCGAACTCGGCATCGTGATCGGCAGGACGTGCAGCAACGCGAGCGTCGAGGAAGCGGAAAGCGCGATCTTCGGCTACACCTGCGTGAACGACGTCACGGCGATCGAGTTGCTGCAGGAAGATCCCAACTTCGCGCAATGGTGCCGCTCGAAGGGCTTCGACACGTTCAGTTGCCTCGGACCGACGATCGCCACCGGCTTCGACTGGCGCTCCGCGCACGTCGTCACGACGCTCGACGGCGTCGAGCGCCAGAACTATCCGCTCGACGACATGATCTTCTCGCCCGCCGAGCAGGTCGCGATGGTCTCCGCCGACATGACACTCGTGCCCGGCGACGTGATCATGTGCGGCACGTCGATCGGCGTTGGCTCGATCAAGGACGGCTCGACCGTCGATGTGACGATCGAAGGAATCGGCAAGCTCTCCAACCGGCTGGCGGCATAGCGCGCGGGGAGGCGCCATGTTCGACGCCCTCGACGGCGCGCTCTGCGTGCTGGCAGTCGTCGCGATGATGGAGGCGCTGCGCGCGACCGGCGGCATCTCGGCGGCGCGCCGGCGTGTGCTGTGGGAAATCGGCGCGATGGGCGCGGGCATCGTGCTCGCGCATGCGGCGAGCGGCAGCGCCACAGCCGTGTTGTCGATGATCGTCGCACTCGGTATCGCGGGCGGCGCGGCGGCGGTATGCGCGCGCTTCAGGATCGATCGCGCACCGCGCCTCTCTTGCCTGCACGGCATGATCGCCGCGGCGGCGCTCGCTTCGACGCCCTTCGCGAAACCGGACGAACCGGTCGCGGCGCTGATCGGCGGGAGCGTTGCGCTCGCTGGCGTCGCGCTGGTCTCGCGACTGCGCTTCGCGGTCAGGGACGCGTCGCTCGCAAGCTCGCTTCACTTCGCCTGCGCGGGCGTGTGTGCCGTGATCGGCTATGCGGCCGGGCGGGAGGCTGGCGCGCTCGCAGTGGTGATCGTGAGCGCGACGGCCGCGCTGATCTCCTCTCATCTGACGATGGCGCTCGCTGGCCCGGCGTGGCCTGGGCTCGTATCGACGCTCAATGGTTTCGCGGCGTGTTCGGTGGTCGCGGTCGGAATCTTCGCAGGCAGCGGTGCATTGCTCGTGACGGGCATCGCGCTCGCGATCGGCTGCGCGGCGTCGCACGCGAGCGCGATGCAATCGCGTGCGAGCTATTCGAAGTAGTCGAGCCTGGCAAGCAAACAAAACGGCGGTTCGCCTTGCAGCGGACCGCCGTTTTTACATGCGACGCGTGTCTTCGACGCGCCCGGCCTTCGCTCAGCGATCGCGGTTCCATAGCGCGCCGAGCACGAAGCCGACAGCGGCCGCGATCAGAACACCGTTGATCGGCTGGCTGACGACGGCGGATCGCACGTTGTCGATGGTCTGGCCGTAGCTCTGCTGGAGCGATCCCAACGCCTGGCGCGCCTTGCCTTCCGCTTGCGTCGAGGCATCGCCGGTAATCGCGCCGACTGCGTCCTGCACCTTGCCCACGACGGTCTGCGCCGCGCCTTCTACCTGATCCTGCACCATGGTGCCTCCCGTTCGAATTGAATCGTGTGAATCGAATCCTCAGAGGACTCGACCGAAGATTCCGGCGTGACCGGAACGCTAGGTGCAGCACGCTTTGTGCCCAGCACGGGTGCTCGCAGATTCTGTCGGGCGGCGCCTTCCCGCCGGCAATCAGGCCGCGCCGATCAGCCGTACCACCGCGGCGAGCAGGTCGTCGATGGAAAGCGGCTTGCGGTGAAACTCAAGCGCCGCGTGCTCGATCTGCGGCGCCTTCGCGGCCGCGCTCATCAGCACCACGGGCACTTGCGAGAGCGTGTCGTCGCGGGAGAGTTCGCGGATCAGCGCGACGCCGTCCATCTTCGGCATCATCCAGTCGGTGATGATCAGATCGGGCACGTGGCGGCGCGCGGATTCGAGCGCCGCAGCGCCGTTGGAGGCCGTGACGACTTCGTAGCCTTCCATCTGCAGCACGAGGCGCCAGGTGGTCAGGATGTCGAATTCGTCGTCGACGACAAGAATGTTCTTCATGTCCGCGTGCCGGAATCGGACACCGAAAGCGACGGGCCGATCGAACCGCGCCCCGACAAAAGGCCGGTCGCGCCGATGAAGCCTTCGGTCACGTGCAGCCCGCGCTCGTCGATGACGAAGCGGCGGATCGCTGAATCGTGCGCGCTCTCGCGCTGCTTGATAACCGAGAGCATCCGGTAGAGCCCGGAATTCGCCTCGACATAGCGCAGCAACACGATGTTTTCGGTCATCGCGGAGGCGCGCATCGCCTGCGTGTGGACCGCGTCGGTATAAAGCGGCAGTTCCTCGGTCAGGAGGGTCGTTACGCCTGCCTGCCGCAGTCGGTGCGTGAGCGCGTTCAGGAACAGGCCGAAGCGCTCGACGCGGTTCGCCGAGTCGTGAAAACCCTCGATGCCATCCACCACGAGCCGCGACGCGTTCGTGCGCTTCAACACCGCGACGAGTTCGGCGGCGAGTTCGTCGATCGCGAGTTCCACCGCCGGTTGCCACTGGATCGTGAGCCGGCCGTCCTTCGCGGCGTCCGCGAGCCTGATCGACACGGCCTCGGCCTTCGCAATCAGCCGCTCCGGCGATTCATAGAAGCCGAAGTACACGCAGCGCTCGCCGCGCTCGACACCCGCTTCGAGAAACTTGAGCCCGAGCAGCGTCTTGCCGACGCCCGACGGCCCGATCAGCGTCGTGGTCGAGCCCTTGACGACACCGCCGCCCATCATCGCGTCGAATTCGGGCATCCCGAAGGCGAGCCTGGACTTCAGGTCCGGCGCGCTTTCCATCAGCGACGGACGCGCTTCCAGGCGCGGGAACGTGACGAGTCCGTCGCCGGTGATCTTGAAAAAGTGCTTGCCGAGCAGATGGTCGCGGGCGCGCAGCTTGTGTACTTCGATCTCGCGGGCGCGGCGCATGCCGGTGCTGTAGCGGTTCAGCTCGATCAGGCCGTCGACGAGCGTGTGTTCCGGATGCGGTTCGTTGCCCGACAGCGGCGCGAGGATCACGGTGGTGCAACGTGCGGCAGTGACGAACGCGCTAAGTTCGTGAATGAACTGCGAGAGTTCCAGCTCGGTCGCGCTGAATTCGCGGGCGCTGCGAAAGCCGTCGATGACCATGAAGCGCGGGCGGTTCGCCTTGATCGTCGAGGCGATCAGCGCGAGGAAGCCCGAGAGGCCGTCGCGCATCAGCTCGTGATAGCCGGAGACGAAGAGCATGCGGTCGGAGATCGCGTCAGCGTCGTAGAACGAGAGGGCGCGCAGGTGGCCGAGGAGCTTCGTGTGCGACTCGGCGATCAGCGTGACGTACAGCACCATGTCGCCTTCGGAGACGCGATGAAAGCCGATCTGCGACGAAAGTATGGTCTTGCCCGCACCCGCCATGCCTTCGATCACGTACAGGCCACCTTCGACCAGCCCGCCGCCGAGGATGTCGTCGAGGCCCGGAATGCCGGTCGTGATGTTGGTCGCATCGGTTGCGGGCTGGTGAGCCGGCTCCTTCGATGCCGTTTCGTCTTTGATCATGAGTGTGTCTTTGTGTGCCAAAGCGCCGTGCGAACGCGAATTATGGCCGAGCGGGCGCCGGGTGTCGCGTGGCAATGCGCTTTTGGCAACCAAGGGTGCCGACCACGAGTGATTTGCCGGCCGCTTTTTTGTCCCTGTCGGCGGCTGTTTGCGCCTTCGGATTCTCGCCCGGCAAGCCCTTCGAAACGCATGCCCAATCTGCGCTGGACGCAGCATTTTCCGCGCCCGCCGGGCTTCACACTTGTCAACGGCGCGCGCCGCCACGAAGCCGCCCGCGCAGGCATGGCGATTTTGGGATGGCTCTGATGCCTCGCGCGCGCCGTGGATGGTCTTATTACGGTCCGCCGCGCCGGGGCCAAACGGAACCGCGCTTCATGCACCTTGCCCGCCCATGCACAGGACTTTTGCTCCGAAGGCATGCGGGCTCAGCAATCGACCCGATCCATGTCCCCGTCCCACCTTGCCGTTCTCACCGCGATGCTCGTTTCCGGCGCGCTTGTCGATATGTCGTCGTCCGGGACCGCCCCGGTCGCGGACCTCAGCGAGGTCGTCGATACGGGGATTTTTTCCAAAGCCACGCCTTCCGCGGAAGTCGACCGACGCATCGTCGCAACGCCGCGGGAAGCGTCGGCGAGTTTGCGGTTTTACTCGCGTCTCATCGCTGGCGTCACGCGGAATCGGGAAATACCGCGCTGGATCGCTGGCATCGCGGCGATTCGCTCTAAGTCGCCGGTTAATTCGGACATTGCGTGAAACGAAATCCGCAAACTCGTGCCGCACGGTAAAAATCTGGAATTCGACGTTTCAAGTCGCCATAATCTGAAAGAACAGGCATTTCTCTGAGTAGACGGACACTAAATGAATTACAGATCGATCTGCGCATGCGCCATGCTGGCGACGGGATTGCTGCATGTCACCGCCGAAGCAATGGCCGCGGGGCCGGCCAGCAATGCGGCGGCCGACATCGGCGGCCGTCGCGACGTGCTGTCGGGCAGTTCCGACGACGCGCAGCAACAGCTGGCAAGCGGCGATATCGCCGAATTGCAGCAAATGATTCGCGACGGAAAAGTGCGCGAGTTGCGCACGACATATAACGGCAGTTACGGCGCCAGTCTGCTGTATTACCCGGACGAAATGCTTTATTACGTCGCAATGTTTCAGCAAAAGAAATTCTGGCGCGTAATCAAGACTCAAAACGACGCTCGCGCGGAATCGGTATATGCGGATTTCGCGAAATCGACGGTTCAGCTTTCCGATACCGAATTACGCCGCATCAAGCTGGAAGCGGAAAAGGCCTACGCGGACCGTCTGATCGCAACGCAGCAAAACCGGGCGAACCGCCTGCAGGCGGACCTCGATGTCGCGCGTGCGCAGCAGAGCCAGGTGGCGGACCGTCAGCAGCAGCAACAGGAGGCGATCCGCGAGCTGCGCAACGAGCAGGCGGCGGCGCAGGCGCAGTTGCGCGCGTTGCAGGCCCGCGTGCAGGATCTGCAGAAGCAGCAGGAAGGCGATCTGCCGAGGCCGGCGAAGTGAAGCAAATGTGACCTGTCGGAAGAGATCCGGGTAGACGAGAGCGGCCGCATTGCGGCCGCTTTTCATTTGTGCGCAGGCATCGCGAACGGCTGCGCCGTGTGCGAAAAATACTTGGCGACGGGCTTCGCGGTTTAGGATTTTTCGCGTGAAAAGGAGCGGATACCCCATGCTAAGATTCCGCGCGATTTTCGGATTCCCAATTAATTCGGTGATCTGGATCGTCGACAAGAGGCGAATAAGGTGGCTGTGAAGATCGGGTTGCTGTCTGGCGCCCAAGCAGTGCGCATTTGTCTCGATTTTTCAGGCAGGAAGTATTCAGAACGGTAACCGAGATGTCCAAAAAACTAGTCATAGCAAGTCTTCTTTCGATCGGCGTGATCGCCGGTTGCACCACCGTCGCCCAGGGACCGAAGTACAACGTTTATCAGATTCAGACGGCGAACGGCACCAAGGCCTATCGCGCGGAATGTCACGGTGCGCTCGAAAGCGTGAGCGCGTGCGTCGAAGCAGCGCAGCGTGTTTGCGGCGACCAGCCCGCGTACAAGCTCGACACGATGGAGCGCCTGCGCGCGGCGAATGAAGATATCAACGATCCGCGCATCGTCACGTTCCAGTGCGGCGCGCCGCAAGTCGCCACGCCGGTGCCGGCAGCCGAGCCGGTTCCTCAGCCCGCACCGGAAATGCCGCGTCAGATCAACCTGAGCGGCGACGCCAACTTCGCCACCGACAGCGCAACGCTCACGCCGAAGGCCACGGGCACGCTCGACCAGTTCATTCAGGCTGGCCAGAACGTCACGTTCAAGTCGGTGCAGGTCGCGGGCTATACGGACTCCACGGGTTCGGCCGTACACAACCAGCAGCTTTCCGAGCGCCGCGCACAAGCTGTGCTGTCGTATCTGAAGACCCACGGCCTGCGTTCGCAGAGCTATGCGGCTCAAGGCTTCGGTGTAGCGAATCCGGTTGCGTCGAACGCGACGACGGCAGGCCGTGCGCAGAACCGCCGTGTCGAGATTCGGGTCAGCACGCAGCAGTAAGCGGAAAACGCAGTCCGATAAAAAACCCCGCAGGCCGTGAGGCGTGCGGGGTTTTTAACATGCGGCTCGGACGCGATTCAGAACAGGTCGAGTTGCGCGCGTCCCGGGCCGCCTTCCAGCGTGAGCAGATGTTGCTTTCGCTGCACGCCGCCCGCATAACCGGTCAGCGCGCCATCGCCACCGATCACCCGATGGCACGGCACGATGATCGCCACCGGATTGCGTCCGTTCGCGCCGCCCACGGCCCGCGACGAACCCGGCGGCAAGCCGAGCCGTCGCGCGAGATCACCGTAGGTCCAGGCGTCGCCGAAAGGAATTTCCTGCAACGCGCCCCACACGCGCAGCTGGAAAGCGGTGCCGTCGAGTCGCAGCTTCACCGAAAAAGCCCGCCGCTCACCGGCGAAATACGCGTCGACCTGTTCGCGCGCTTCGGCGATCACGCGCGCACCCGGCGCGCCTTCGGACAAGGTCGGCGCGGCCACTCCCGCCGGAAAATGCTTCTGTCCGACGAAGAAGAGCCCGGTCAGGCTGTCGCCTTCGGCACGGTACAGGATGTGCCCGAGCGGGCTCGGGGCAACATGGCATTCGATCATTTCGCGTCCCCGCGTCCTTTGACGGACAGCGCGTCAGATGAACGGGTTGTCGGTCTTGCCCGCCGGCGCGGGCGGCTCGTCGGCGATTCTGGCCGGCAGCGACGCGTCCTTCTGCAACGCATCGACGATCGCATTCAGCGCCTTCTGCAACGCGATCGCCGTCGCGAGCCCGGTCTTGTCGCGCGCGATCCCGATGTCGGCGGCAATCGCGATGCGCGTCTCGCCATTGGTCACGGTGAATGCGTCGCCGTTGACGTTGAGCACGTCGGTATCGTTGGCAAATGGCTTAAACACCTTTCAATCCTCCAATTCGTTTGTCCTTCAGCGCGTCGGGGATGCCCGGAAACTGCAGCCCGCTCATCGCCTCCAGTTCGCGCACGGTCTTTACGGTGTACGTGTCGGTCGCCGTATTGTCGACCACCACCGAGAACGCCAGCTTGCGCGCCGGCAGATAGACGACCTTGTACAACTGAGTCGGCACGAACACGCGCGATTCGCCGATCGTCTGCAGTTCGCGGCCGGAGAAGAGCGGCCCGGTCACGACATAGGCGTCGCCCGATTCCTCGGCGAGCCGCCGTACCGATTCCTCGATGCGCGACCAGACGCGCCGGTTGTTCGACGGATTTTGCGGCACGATGTTCGCGAGCGAGAACGACTCGGCCATGCCTTTTTTGCTCCAGCGGTCGCCGGCCGGACTCATGTGGCCGCGATCGTAGCCGCTCTTCTTGTAGTCTTCGAGCCGCGCGCCCGCGCCGGGCGGGAGCTGGTGCTCGGCAAAGAAGCGGTTGGTGCGCGTGTTGTTCTTCGCGTCGTCGACGTGCTGCGCCGTCAGGTGTTCCGCCGACCACAGCGGGCCTTTCGTGATGCCGGAATGCAGCACCGCGAAATCCGAATAGCAGAGCGATTGCGTCGACGCGCGCATCTTCGCGTTGACGACGACCGGCGCGCGCCCGTTCGGGCTGAACTGCGAGCAGTCGTTCGACGTGATCCACGAGAGCGGCGAAGCGGATGCAACGGCTGGAATGAAACAGGTAGCGCCGACGAGTGCGGCGAAAACTGCCTTGATGCGGATTGTCATGCTTTGGAATCTCGTGCGCGAAATTGATACTCGGCGCGCAGACGCGCCAGGGTTGACGGGAGGCCGCAAAGTATAAGACGAGTTCAGACGCGCGGACGAGCTTCGACGCTGAAAAACCTCGCGCGATAGAATCTCCCGCATCGCCCTTTCCCAATCGAGCCGATACGCGTTCATGACACTCACGAGCCGCTCGCTGTCCGCATTCCTTTCGCTCGCGACGCTATGCCTGGCGATGCACGCATCCGCCCAGGACCCGTCGTCTTCATCGCCCGTCGGGAGCAGCGCGCCCGCCTCTAGTAACGACGGTCCCGCGTACGGCTCCGAGCTGCAGGGCTTCGACTATCCGTATCCGGTCTCGCAGTTCGCGATCACGTCGCAGCGGCAGGTGGTGAGAATGGCCTACATGGACGTGCATCCGCCGCGTCCGAACGGCCGCACGGCGGTGCTGCTGCACGGCAAGAACTTCTGCTCGGCGACCTGGCATCAAACCATCCAGACGCTGACCGAAGCCGGCTATCGCGTGATCGCGCCGGATCAGATCGGTTTCTGCAAATCGACCAAGCCGGTGCGCTACCAGTACAGCTTCCAGCAGCTCGCGCGCAATACGCATGCGCTATTGCAGGCGCTGAACGTGAAACAGGCGACGCTCATCGCGCATTCGACGGGCGGCATGCTCGCTGTGCGCTATGCGCTGATGTATCCGCGCGAGACCGAACAGCTCGTGCTCGTCAACCCGATCGGGCTGGAGGACTGGAAGGCGAAGGGCGTGCCGTCGATTTCCATCGACGACTGGTACGCGCGCGAACTGAAGACCAGCGCCGACGGCATTCGCCGCTACGAACAGAGCACCTACTACGCGGGCCACTGGCGCGCCGACTACGAGCCGTGGGTGCAGATGCTCGCGGGCATGTATCGCGGATCGGGCAAGGAAGTGGTCGCATGGAACTCGGCGCTGCTCTACGACATGATCTTCACGCAGCCGGTCGTCTACGAATTCGACGAACTGCGTGTGCCGACGCTGCTTCTCATCGGCGACAAGGACACGAGCGCCATTGGCAAGGATTTCGCGCCGCCGGAAATTCGTCCGATGCTCGGCCGCTATCCCGATCTCGCGAAGCTTGCGGCGGAGCGCATCGCGGGGGCGAAGCTCGTCGAGTTTCCGGAGCTTGGCCACGCGCCGCAGATGCAGGACCCGGCTGCGTTTCACAAGGCGCTGCTCGACGGGCTCGCAGCGAAGGATGTGAAAGGCCGGTGATGGTCAGCGCGCGGTCACCGCGCGTTCGATCGACGGCAACTGAACGAGCAGCGTCACGCCGCGCGCGACCATGAAGATGGTCCGCGCGAGCCAAAGTCCGTGATTGCCGAGCGGCCCGGCGAGCGCCCACGCAGCCAGCATGAAGACGGCGAACGAGACGGCCATCGCCTTCATGAGCTCGCGGGTGCGCGTCGCGCCGATGAACACGCCGTCGAGCTGGAAGCCCGCCGCCGAGGCGACCGGCAGCGCGGCCGCCCACGGCAGATAGTGCAGCGCGGCGGCACGCACGGCGGCCTGGTCGGTGAGCCGTCCGATGATCCAGGCGCCGCCCGCCCAGTAGACGAGCGTGAAGCCCGCCGCGCCGATCGCCGACCACAGCATCGTCACCCTCACAGCCTGCCGGAACGCGTGGCGGTCGCGCGCGCCCGTCGCCGCACCGACCAGCGCTTCGGCCGCGTGCGCGAAACCGTCGAGCCCGAATGCCATAAACGTCTGGAAATTCAGCAGCAGCGCGTTGGCGGCGAGAATCGCGTCGCCTTGCTGCGCGCCGAGATGCGCGAACCAGCCGAACGAGCCGACCAGGCAGAGCGTGCGCACGAAGATGTCGCGGTTGATCGCGACGAGGCGCCTTATCGCGCGGGCGTCGAGAAGCTGCGCCCAGACGGGCGGCGGCAGGCCGCGCATGCGCAGGCGCCACAGGATCGCGATCCCGAGCGCGAAGCCGCAGGCGTCGGCGGCGGCGGTCGCGGCGCCGATGCCCGCGATTCCCCAGTCGAGCCGGTAGACAAACGCGAGCACCGCGACGATGTTCACCGCGTTGATAAAGACCTGCGTGACGAGCGCGAGCCGCACGCGTTGCGTGCCGAGCAGATAGCCGAGCACGACGTAGTTCGCGAGCACGAAGGGCGCGGCCCAGATTCGCGCGTGGCAATAGAGGCAGGCGCTTGCCTGCACGGCGTCGCTGCCGCCGAGCGCGGCGAGGCCAAAGCCGATCAGCGGCACCTGCAACGCCAGCACGGCCGCGCCGATCACGGCGGCGAGCAGCAGCGCGCGCAGAAGGCTCGGGGCAAGCGCGGCGTCGTCGCGGGCGCCGTACGCCTGCGCGACGATGCCGGTCGTGCCCATGCGGAGAAAGCCGAAGCCCCAGAACACGAAGTTGAAGACGAGCCCGCCGAGCGCGACGCCGCCGAGATACTGCGGGCCGTCGAGATGGCCGGCGACGGCGGTATCGACCGCACCGAGGATCGGCTGCGTGAGATTCGCGAGGACGATCGGAAACGCGAGCGTCAGCACGCGGCGATGCCAGCGCACCGGCGCCGGTGACGAAGTGGGGGAGGGGCTCAATTATGATTGGATGACAGCGGCGAAGGCGTCATTGTCCCGAGCGAAGTGCGTCGACGCAACCGCGCCGGCTGCGACCGGACAATAATGCACCCCCGCACGATCGTCCGACTGACACGCCACCGCCCATGAAAACCTTTCTGCTCTACGTGATCACCGCCATCGCCGAGATTGCCGGCTGCTATTTTCCGTATCGATGGCTGAAGGCAGGCGGATCGCCGTGGCTGCTCGTGCCGGGCGCGCTGTCGCTAGCTCTTTTCGCGTGGCTGCTGACGCTGCACGCCGCCGCTGCCGGGCGCGTCTATGCGGCTTACGGCGGCGTGTATATCGGCGTGGCGATTGCGTGGCTGTGGGCAGTCGACCGGATTCGCCCGAGCGCCTGGGATGTCGCCGGCGCGGCGATCGCGCTCGTCGGGATGGGAGTGATCGCGTTTCAGCCGCGCGTCTGACGCACGATTCCCGACGCCTACGGCTTCTTTTCCATGATGCGCTCCGGGTTCGCGGGCGCCGTGAAGCCGAATCTGGAGTAGAGGCCATGCGCATCGGAGGTGACGAGCATCAGGCGCCGCAGGCCCCGCAAGTCGTCGTGGGCGAGGACGCATTCCATCAGCCAGATGCCGAGGCCTTTTCCCTGATGCTCCGGCAACACAAAGACATCGGCGAGATAGGCGAACGTCGTCGCGTCCGTGATCATGCGCGCGTAGCCGATCTGCGCATCGCGCTCGAAGAGACCGAACGCGAGCGACCGGCGCGCCGCGCGCTCCACCTTCTCGCGTGCGATATCCGGCGACCAGTACGCCACCTCACTCAGATAGCGGTGCACGACGTCGAACTGGAATGCGTCGACGTCGGTCGTGACGCGGTATGCGCCTTTCGTCCACTGCATCGGCTTCGCTCCTCTCGTCTCGAAGAAGAGACCGAGCATAAGCGAGGTCAATGCACCTTGTACACGCGCCCGGTTTCGGCGCCCTCGACGCTGCGGCTGTACGCCAGTGCGACCCGCGCGCCCGGCGCCGCCTCGAAGCCGCGGAAGTACGGGCCGAAACTCTCGCTCGCTTCTTCGAGCATCGTCGGGGATACCGCGTTGATGCGCAATCCGCGCGGCAGCTCGATCGCTGCGCCGCGCACGAAACCCTCGATAGCGCCGTTCACCGCGGCCGCAGCCGCGCCCATCCGGATCACCTCCGCGCCGACGATGCCGCTCGTGAGGGTGAACGAGCCGCCGTCGTTGAGATAGTCGCGCGCGCCGAGCACGAGGTTGACCTGGCCCATCAGCTTGTCGTCGAGGCCGATGCGGAATTGTTCGGGCGTCATCTTCACGAGTTCGCCGAAGTGAACGTGGCCCGCGGCCGCGACGATCGCGTCGACCCGGCCGATGGAATCGAACAGGCGGCGGATGCTGTCGAGATCCTTCAGATCCACGTGATGCGCGCCGCGCGTCGCGCCAATTTCGAGGGTCTCATGGCGCTTTGCGAGTTCGGCAAATACGGCGCGACCCACGGTGCCCGTTGCACCGATCACGGCAATTTTCATGGCTGGCTCATCCAGAAAGGGAGATGGGCCACCATTGTGCACCGGCTGCGCGCCCGGGTTTTGTTTTCAGGCGATCCCGGCCTTCTTCGAAACTTCGACATCCGCTGAGGGCGCGAGCAGGAAGAGCGAAGCGCTGAGCCTGCACACCAGCGCCACGCCCGACACGACCGCGGCGGCCGGAAACGTCTCCCACTGAAGCGCGAGCGTCGGCGCGACGAGCGCAACCGATGCGAACCCGAGCGCCACCGTCACCCAGCGCGCCCATTGCAGCCGGGTGGCGACGCACAGGTACAGCAAGCCGACGAGCACGCGCGCGACGACCGACGCCGCGAGCGGGTGGCTGCCTGTATCGCCGGGAAGACCGATCGTCGCGGCGAGGCCGAGTTCCGCCCACGAGAGTGCGTAGGCGAATGCCAGGCTCGCGAGCGCGGCGGCGTGTGGTGAATTGCGCTCGATACGCCCGGTCCAGGCGCGGTTGCGCGTCTGTGCTGGTGCTTCGCTCGCTTCGAGGGAACTCGCGGTGTCGCCTGAATACGCGTTGACTGTACTCATGTCCGGCTCCGTTACAGTGGCTGGGTTGATCGGCGCGAGACGCACCGCAGGACTCGTGCCCGATCGCCGCCGCCCCTGCCTGGAACGGCGGTTGCTCGCCTGAACCAACCCGAAGACATGTCTTCGAATCCGTGAAACGGCAAGGGAGTCAGCGATGAACAACGTGAAGGAACAAAACCCGCATTCAGAACGCGACGATGAAGACGTGGACAAGGCAGTCGAGGACACTTTCCCGGCGAGCGATCCACCGGCGACGGGCGGCGTGACACGCATCGAGCCCGACGACGAGAAGGGCAAGAAGGATTGATTCGTCAGCTTGTCAGCACGCCATGCAATGCGAAGGGGCCGCTGAACATCTGCGGCCCCTTCGTTACGAGCAGAATCGGTTATTTGTCGCCGCGCTGCAGCTCGATCAACCGCGAGGGCCGCATATGGTTGAGCGCATAGTGCTTGCGTCCGCGCAACGTGTGCCCGTGAGGATCGTGTTCTTCGAATTGCAGCCGGTGCTCGACGTCGGTCACTTGCGGCGCCACCATGCCCTTGTCGATCATCCGGTAGCCGCGCTCCAGCGCGAGCAGCAGGCCATTTCGGCCGGGCCGGCTGTCGAAGCCGCCGAGGCCGTCGCCGGGCTCCCGCACGTAATTGACGAGCGTCGCGTTCGAGATGATCACCGAGTCGGGGTCGCGCTCGCGCATCTCCATATCGCGCTTCGCATCGCGGTTCTTGCCGTCGGTGTCGACGGTGTCGTCGAGCGATCCGTCGTTCAGCACGTCCTGTCCGACGGGATGCCCCGTCGTGAGGCCGAGCGGCCCGTCGGCCGTGCCCGCGTAACCGGACTTCGATGCGCCCGAGCCGCCCGGCTGTCCGAGCCCCGCTTCCTGCCCGCTTGCGGCCTTCACGGCGTCCTGGACCTTGACATGCGCCGTCTCGGTCTCGGGCACCTTCACGGGACTTTCGCCCGCGCGTTGCGCCTGCGTGTCCTTCGGTTCATTGCTTTCCGCGTTGTTCATGATGTGCTCCGTTCTGCAAACGAGAGCTTGCGCCCGCAAGACTCGTTCCGGGTTTTTGGCGCCGGAACTGCAAGCCTTGTCGGAGCGGCCGCTCAACTGATGATCGGAATTTCACGCACGTTTTTCAACCCAAAGCCCGTTTTCTACAGAGTATGATTTGAAACCTGCCAGCCCGTGAGCCGAGACTCCATCGAGCCTCACCGAGCCGCGCAACCGATGTGTGGTTCGCGGCCGAGCTTTCGCGCTGGCGCGTTGCCGAATCGAATTAGCAGGGCACTTTCACACAGGTGACTCATGCAACATGATGCTGCTTTTTCACATCGCGGCTATCTACTCAATTGTGCGCCCGCCCGGGCCGGAGATGGCAGCTTTCAGCCCTACGTCGTGATCTCGCGAACGAGCGATGGCGAACTCGTGGCGAACCGCTTCTTTCCCTCCGAGCTGCGCTTCCGAAACGCGGACGAGGCAATCGCGCACGCCCGCGACTGGGCCGTGCGATGGATCGACGCGAGCAACATCACGGTCTGAACCAGCGGCCGCAAGTGCGAGCAGGCAAGAACACGCCTACGGTTGACACGCGGCGGTTCGAGCCCCAAGCAAACTCCGATCCGCAAAAACGGTTAATCTTGGACAATCATTTCACAGTGTCCGCTCGTGGCGGCCTCGTTCATCGTGACCATGCCGAACAAACTGCCTCCGCCTCCCATCGATCCGTCCACCGAATGGGGACTCGCCGACATCGTCTCCGGACTGCGCGCGTCGCGCGAGGAGTTGCATCGGACGCGCCACCCGCTCGGTATCCGCGAACTGCCGTCGCGCGATGCGATCGTGAAGATCGTCAACGGCCTGCGGGCCGCACTCTTTCCGACGCATTACGGCGCGCCCGATCTGACCGACGAAAGCGTCGACTACTACGTCGGCCATACGCTCGAAAGCACGCTGCGGCTGCTGCACGAGCAGGTGCGTCGCGCGCTGCGCTTCCTGTCCGAGTCGCACGACCTGGGCGACGTCGACCTCAGCAAGCGCGCTTTCGACATCTCGCGCGAATTCGGCGCGCAGTTGCCCGCCATCCGCGCGCTGCTCGTTTCCGATATCCAGGCCGCGTTCACCGGCGACCCGGCCGCGCAGCACATCACGGAAATCCTGCTGTGCTATCCCGGCGTGGGCGCTATGACGCACCACCGCCTCGCGCACGCGCTGCACCGGCTCGGCGTGCCGCTGCTCGCGCGCTTCATCAACGAGATCGCGCATTCGGCGACCGGCATCGACATCCATCCGGGCGCGACGATCGGCCCGAGTTTTTTCATCGACCACGGCACCGGCGTGGTGATCGGCGAGACGGCGGTGATCGGCGAGCGGGTGCGCGTGTATCAGGCGGTGACGCTCGGCGCGAAGAGCTTCCCGTCGGGCAGCGACGGCGTGCTGGTTAAGGGCAACGCGCGGCATCCGATCGTCGAGGACGACGTGGTGATCTACGCGGGCGCGACGATTCTCGGCCGCGTGACGATCGGGCGGGGCTCGGTGATCGGCGGCAACGTGTGGCTTACGCACAGTGTGCCGCCGGGGAGCAGTGTGTCACAGGGCAAGGTGCGCGAAGGCAGCGGCACGGAGCCGCCGGACAACGGGCACAGCTACGGCGCGTGAGTTCGCGTCAGGTGTTCGAGACGCTGTAGGCGTTCTGATTGCCGACGATCGCGAGGAATTCACGGCGCGTGGAGGGATCGTCGCGGAAGGCGCCGAGCATGCGCGACGTGACCATCGACGCGCCTGCCTTGTGCACGCCACGCGTCGACATGCACTGATGCGCCGCCTCCAGGATTACGCCGACGCCGAGCGGCTGCAGTACTTCATCGAGCGTATCGGCGATCTGCGCCGTCATCTTTTCCTGAATCTGCAGGCGTTTGGCGAACGCATCGACGAGCCGCGCCAACTTCGAAATGCCGACGACGCGCTTGCTCGGCAGATACGCCACATGCGCGCGTCCGATGATCGGCACCATGTGATGCTCGCAATAGCTCTCGAAGCGGATGTCCTTCAGCACGATCATCTCGTCGTAGCCTTGCACTTCCGAGAACGTGCGCGCGAGGATTTCACGCGGGTCCTGCTCGTAGCCGCGGAAAAATTCCTCGTACGCGCGGATGACCCGCGCCGGCGTATCGCGCAGACCTTCGCGGCGCGGATCGTCGCCGGCCCAGCGCAACAGCACCCTGACGGCGGCTTCGGCCTCTTCGCGGCTAGGACGATCGACGGAGGCCGCCGGCGTGTCCGAAGCGGAAGTGTTAGATCGACGCGGGGCGCTCATCGATGACTCCTCTGGCTTTATCTGGGGAAATCCATTGTTCCACGTTTTGGAATTCCAGGAAGCCCGCGCGGGCGCTAGGTCTTTCCGCCTCCGTCGATGCCGGATCCGGTGCGCCAGACCTCCTTGCCTTTCTCGGACAGTTCGCCGCTACTGCGCTCCTTGTCCGGCTGCGTGCCTTCCCGGGCCATTGCTCCGCCCGGCTGTTCCTGGGCCCTGGGTTTCTGCTCCTTGCGTTGGGCGATACGGTCTTCCTGCGAACGTCCGGCATAGTTGCTCATGTCGCTTCTCCTTGCGTTTGGGCAGAGGAAAAGCGCGCAAGAGACGTTCCAAGGCTTCGCGCCGGGCGCGTTCCGGCTCATGCACGAAGCGCGCCAGCGCGCGCCCGTGACAAAGTGTTCAGCAGCGCGCGGGGCACCATGGCCGCACGCGCCGTGCGCTCACTGCGGAGGGCCTTTGTGCAGGCCGCCGAGGATCATCCACGAAACGCCGAACTTGTCGGCGACCATGCCGAAGCGTTCGGCGAAGAAGGTCGGCGTGAGCGCCATCTGCACCTGGCCGCCTTCGGCGAGCGCGTTGAAGAACTGCTCGGCTTGCGCAACGTCCTCGACCGTGAGCGAGAGCGATACGCCCTGGAAATTCGGCTTGCCGCTGCACATGCCGTCGGAGGCCATCACCTCGGTCTCGCCGATGCGAATTGACGAATGCATGATCTTTTCCGCCATCTCCGGGCGGCTCGTGCAGGCGTTGTTCTCCTGCGGGCCTTCCTTGTAGCGCATCATCATTTGCGACTGCGCGCCGAGTTTCTCCGAATAGAACTTCAGCGCTTCCTCGCAACGTCCTTCGAAAAACAGATACGGTTGAACTAGCATGACTGCTCCTTGAGTTATGACTCGTCGTCGGGGTCCATGTCCATCATGAGCGGCACCGACGCGTGCTCGTGCACGACGCGCCAGTCGCCGCCGATCCTGCGAAAGCCAACGGTGGCGCGCACCAGATTGTCCTGCCCGTCGATGACGACACGATTGACGCTGTGCGCAAACGCGACGTCGCCATCGGTGACTACCTTGATGTCGTTCATCTCGAAGCTGATCGGTCCCTTCATGGAATCGAACCAGCGCTGCCAGTGCTCGCGATAGCGCTCCGATCCCGTGAAGGATGCGGGCGGCACGACGTCGAACACGACGACGTCGCTTGCGTAGTGACGGATCAGCGAGTCGGCGTCCTTGGCGATTACCGCGTGCTGCCATTCGGCGATGAGTTCGCGGATGCGGGCTTCGGCGCCTGCGCGACCATTCGATTCGACCATGCTCGCCTCCTTGCGTGCGTCGATGCACAACAATAAAAAAGCCCCTATAAAGCAGGCATTTTTTTGTTTGTGTACACCGTCCACAAAAAATAGCAGAGATAATGGACGGCGTCCACATTGCGACGCCTGCAAAAAACAATATGACAAAACCGAAGCCGCGCACGACCTATCGTCATGGCGATCTGCGGCGTGCATTGCTCGATGCGGGCATCGAACTTGCGCGCGACGGCGGCCCGGATGCGGTCGTGCTGCGTGAGGCCACGCGGCGCGCGGGTGTCGTGCCGAATGCCGCTTACCGGCACTTCGCGAGCCGTCACGAATTGCTCGCGGCGGTGCGCGCGGCAGCGCTTTCAGCGGTGGCGATGGCGATGGAAGCCGAGCTTGCTGCGCTGCCGAAGAAGCGGCGGCGCGCGGACGCGGCGCGCGCGAGCCTGCGCGCCGTCGGCACCGGCTACTTGCGTTTTGCGCAAACCGAGACGGGGCTCTTTCGCACTGCGTTTACCGCGCCGAAATCCGAATGGGGGACGCACGACCCCGACAGCGCTGGAAAGAGCGGCCTCGATCCGTTTCAGTTGCTGAGTGCGGCGCTGGACCGGATGGTCGAATCGGAGGTGTTGGCGGCCGCGCGCCGCCCTGACGCGGAATATCTCGCATGGTCGGCGGTGCATGGGTTCGCGCTGCTGCTGATCGAAGGGCCGTTGCAGCAGCTCGATCGCCGCGCGGCCGAGGCGCTCGGCGAGCGCCTCCTCGACATGGTCGAGAAGGGCATCTGAGCGGCGCCCGACGTCACGACAGGCGAAGCTCGCGCGCGGTTGCATCGATCGCGGTCCGGGCTTTCGCGATCAGTTCGTCGATCTCCGCGTGCGAGATGACGAGCGGCGGCGACAACAGCATGCGGTCGCCGGTCGCGCGCATCACGAGATTGCCCTCGAAGCAGAAGTCGCGGCATAGCGTGCCGACTTCGCCGCCATTAGCAAAGCGCTTACGTGTGCGCGGCTCCTGCGCGAGCTGAATGCCCGCGACGAGCCCGGTTCCCGCAATCTCGCCGACGATGGGATGCGCCTCGAAGGTTTCGCGCAGGCGCTTCTGAAAATACGGGCCGGTGTCGTGCTTCACGCGCTCGACGATCCGTTCGTCGCGCAGCAGCTTCAGGTTCGCCACGGCGACAGCCGCCGCCACCGGATGCCCCGAGTACGTGAGCCCATGATTGAACTCGCCATTGGCGACGATGACGTCCGCCACGCGATCGTGCAGACCCACGGCGCCCATCGGCACATAGCCGCTCGTGAGGCCCTTCGCCATGGTGATGACGTCCGGTTCGAAGCCGAAGTGCTGGTGCGCGAACCATTCGCCCGTGCGGCCGAATCCTCCGATCACTTCATCGGCGGCGAGCAGCACGTCGTATTTCCGGCAGATGCGCTGGATTTCCGGCCAATAGGTCGAAGGCGGAAAGATCACGCCGCCCGCGCCCTGGAACGGCTCGCCGACAAACGCCGCGACATTGTCGGCCCCGAGTTCGAGGATCTTCGCTTCCAACTGCCGGGCACGCGCAAGCCCGAACTCGCCGGGCGTCATGTCGCCGCCTTCGCCGAACCAGTAGGGCTGGTCGATATGCACGATGTTCTCGACTTTCGAGGGCATCTGCTCGTGCATGTAGTCCATGCCGCCGAGCGTGCCGCTCGCTATCGTCGAGCCGTGATAGCCGTTCCTGCGCGCAATCACGAACTTTTTCTGCGGCTTGCCAAGCGCTGCCCAGTATCGATGGACGACGCGCAGCATCGTGTCGTTCGCTTCCGAGCCGCTGCTGCAATAGAAGAAGCGATTGAACGGCGCGGGCGCGAGTTCGGCAAGCAGCGCGGAGAGTTCGATGACGGGCGGATGCGTCGTCTTGAAGAACGTGTTGTAGAAGGGCAGTTCCTGCATCTGGCGATAAGCCGCCTCGGCAAGCTCACGCCGCCCGTAGCCGACGTTCACGCACCAGAGGCCGGCCATGCCGTCGATCATGCGCTTGCCGTCCGAGTCGATGAGATAGACGCCCTCCGCCTTGACGATCACGCGACTGCCGGCGCGGTTGAGCGCGGCCATGTCGGAGAAAGGATGGATGTGATGCGCGGCGTCGAGCGCGCGGTATTCGGCGGTGGTGCGGTCCTGCTTCAATGCGATGGCTTCGATTCGATCGTTCATCGTCTTGCTCCTTTGATTCGCGTTCATACGTGCAGCAGAAGATGCTTGCGTTCCCACGAGCTGATCACGCGGAAGAACGCTTCGTATTCGGTTTCCTTCAGCGCGAGATACGCACGCACGAACTTCTCGCCGAGCATCTCCGCGAGCGGCTCGCATGCGGCCATCGTCGTAATGCCTTCTTCGAGATTGCGCGGCAGCTGATACGCGAGCGCGTATCCGTCGCTCGCGAGCGGTTGGGTGGGTTCGAGGTGTTGCGTTATGCCGAGATAGCCTGCAGCGAGCGTCGCTGCAATCGCCAGGTACGGGTTGCAGTCGACGCCCGGTATGCGGTTCTCGATGCGCCGCGCAGCCGGCTCCGAATGCGGCACGCGAAAGCCGGCGGTGCGGTTGTCGTAGCCCCACTGAACGTTGATCGGTGCAGCCATGAAACGCGAGAGCCGCCGATACGAGTTGATGTACGGCGCGAAGATCGGCATCAGCGCGGGCGTGTATTTCTGCAGGCCTGCGAGATATCCGTAGAAGAGCGCAGTCGGTTCGCCGTCGCGGCCGGTGAAGAGATTGCGCCCGCTTTCCGCATCGACGAGGCTCTGGTGCACATGCATTGCCGAGCCTGGTTCGTTCTCCATCGGCTTCGCCATGAAGGTCGCGTACATCTTGTGGCGCAGCGCGGCCTCGCGCACCGTGCGCTTGAAGAGAAACACGCGGTCCGCGAGCTTGAGCGGATCGCCATGCAGGAAGTTGATCTCCATCTGCGCCGCGCCCACTTCGTGAATCAGCGTATCGACTTCCAGTTCCTGCACGTCGCAGTACTCGTAGATGTCTTCGAAGAGCGGGTCGAACTCGTTGACGGCTTCGATCGAATACGCCTGACGGCCGGTCTCGGGGCGGCCCGTCCGGCCTATCGGCGGCTGCAGCGGCAGGTCCGGGTCGCGGTTCATGTCGACGAGAAAGAACTCGAGTTCGGGCGCGACAACCGGCTTCCAGCCTTTATCCGCGTACTTGTCGAGCACCTGGCGCAACACGCGGCGCGGCGAGATCGCGACGGGCGTGCCGTCGAAGTGCACGCAGTCGTGAATCACCTGCGCGGTCGGATCGACGGCCCACGGGATCAGGCGGATCGTCGACGGATCGGGCACGCAGACCATGTCGGGATCGGTGACGTCGGTCAGCGTGCCGTCGCCGGGATAGTCGCCAGTGACGGTCTGGATCATCACCGCCTGTGGCAGGCGCATCGTTTCGCCCGACTCGAACTTGCTGCGCGGCATGATCTTGCCGCGCGCGATGCCGGCCATGTCGGGAATGATGGCCTCGATCTCGGTGATGCGATGCTGCTTCAGAAATTCGTCGATGCGTTGCATGGTGTCAGTCCCTGGGTTGCGGTTTTGCGGCATGCGTTGCCAAAGGCGCGGAAGATCGCGGCCGACAGGCGGTCTTGCGCGTGCTTCCATTCCGGGTGCCATTGCACGGCGAGCGCGAAGGCGTCTGCGTGCTTCACTCTGACCGCTTCGATGAGTCCATCGGGCGCGACGGCTTCGATTGCAAGGCCGTCCGCGAGACGCTCGATGCCCTGCGCATGCAGCGAATTCACGCGTGCCTCGCGCATGCCGCTCAAGGCATGCAGTACGCCGCCCGCACGGATCTCGACCGGATGCGACGGGCCGTACTGGGTGTCGAGCGGGTCGTCCTTGCGCTCGCGATGCGATGGGTGCACATCGCGATTCAGCGTTCCGCCGAAAGCGACGTTCATCTCCTGCAGACCGCGGCAGATCGCCAGCACGGGCACGCCGCGTTCGATTGCGGCACGCATGAGCGGCAGCGTCGTCGCATCGCGCGCGGGGTCGTGCAGGGTGTCGGGCGCGCTCGCGGCGGCGCCATAGCAATGCGGCTCGACATTCGAATAACTGCCTGTGAAGAGCAGGCCATCGACTGCGGCGAGCACGTCTTTTATCGGTTGCCTGACACCGAGGGCGGGCAGCACGAAGGCGAGCGCATGCGATCCATCGACGATCGCGGCGATGTACTTCTCGCCCGCGACATGCGATGGATGCGCACCGATCATCGTCCTGTCCGCACTGACTCCGACTACAGGAAGGGTTCGCATGAGATGAACTCGATAAACCGTGCGCGCGCACGGGGCAGCACTGCGCCCCGGCGTTTGCGCGCGGCAAAACCGTTGGGTTCGATTCCGGTCGTCAGCGGCAATCAGGCGCGGGCAAAGGCGAGGACAAAAGCAAAGGCGAGGACGAACGCCGGCCCGCGCTCAGGCGCGATGAAGCAATCGGATTGAAGGCGGAAGGATCAGCGAGAGAGGCGCTACGGCAGCAGCGACGACACGCCGACGCAATGGACCGCGATGAACGCGCGTGCGGCGACAGAGTTGTGACGTCGCACCGAGCGGCGCGACAGGATGGTGAACGCGGACTGGAAGCGGCGATCGAAAAGACTGCCGCAGCGATCGGTAATGGAGCGCTCGGCGCGCGACGGCCCGGTGTACAGGCTTCTGCTCCATATGACCAAAGGGCTTCGGACTCTCACGATTTCACTCGATTGTTGAGGTTTGAGCGCTTCGCGAACGAAGCGAGGGGAAGCTGTCGCGCGGGTCGCTGGAAGTCGCGAATGCTGTGCGCGAAGTTGACGATTCCCTGTCACCGAGGATATACGAGCCAAAATCGGCGTCAATACGTTTTTTCCTCGGTCCGGTGGCACATGCGGGCATGCCTGCAACGAAACGAAGGACATCGAGACCGGTCGCAGCAATTCATTGATAATTACGCCTCATTCGCCAATCCGCCGCCGAGCCGATGCTTCCGAACCTGCTGGTACAACTCGTCAATGGACTCGCCGATGCCTGCGCGCTCTTTCTCGTGGCCTCCGGCCTGTCGCTGATCTTCGGCGTGACGCGCATCGTCAACTTCGCGCACGGATCGTTCTACATGCTCGGCGTGTATGTTGCCTATAGCCTGACAAGCCGCTACGGCGCGACGACTGCCGGCTTCTGGCTCTCGGTGCTCGCTGCGGCTTTCGTGATCGCGGTGCTCGGCGCACTGGTGGAAGTGATCGTGATGCGGCGCATCTACAAGGCGCCCGAGCTTCTCAATCTGGTCGCCACCTTTGCGCTCGTGCTGATCTTCCACGATGCGGCGCTGTACCTGTGGGGACCGGAGGATCTCTTCGGCCCGCGTGCGCCGCATCTGGCCGGAGCGGTCGAGCTGCTCGGCCATCAGCTGCCGGCGTACAACATCGCATTGGTGATCATCGGTCCGCTCGTGCTCGCCGTGCTCTGGTATGCGCTCACGCGCACGCGCTGGGGCACGCTCGTGCGTGCCGCAACGGGCGATCGCGAGATGCTCGGCGCCCTCGGCGTCAACCAGGCGTGGCTATTTACCGGCGTGTTCTTCGCTGGCGCGTTTCTCGCGGGACTCGGCGGCGCGTTGCAGGTGCCGCGCATGTCGGCGAACCTGTCGCTCGATCTCGACACGATCGGCAATGCGTTCGTGGTCGTCGTGGTCGGCGGCATGGGTTCGATTCCGGGCGCGTTCATCGCGGCGTTGCTGATCGCGGAGATCAAGGCGCTGTGCATCGGCATCGGACATGCTTCGATCTTCGGGATCGACTTCTCGCTCAGCAAGCTCACGCTCGTCGCGGAATTCGTCGTGATGGCGATCGTGCTCGTGCTGCGCCCATGGGGCTTGCTCGGCCGCGCGCAGACTGGCGTGCGTTCGATGAGCCTCCCCGAGACGCCGCTTCGGCCCGCAGGCAAACGGCTTCGGGTGTTCGCTGCAATCGTCGTGGCGGTGCTGATGTTCGCGCCGCTTCTGGCCGGCTGGTTTCCGTACTTGCCGGTGCTCTTCGTCGAGATCATGATCGCGACGCTGTTCGCGGCGAGCCTGCATTTCATCATGGGACCGGGCGGCATGCATTCGTTCGGTCATGCCGCCTACTTCGGGCTCGGAGCCTATGGCGCGGCGCTGTTCCTCAAGGTGTTCGCATTGCCGATGGAAGTGGCGCTCGTGCTCGGCCCTTTGCTGGCGGCGCTCGGCGCCATCGTGTTCGGCTGGTTCAGCGTGCGGCTCTCGGGCGTCTATCTCGCGATGCTCACACTTGCGTTCGCGCAGATCGTATGGTCGGTCGTCTTCCAGTGGGACGCGGTGACGGGCGGCAGCAACGGCATCCTCGGCCTATGGCCTTCACCATGGCTGAGCTCGCCCATCGCGTACTACTACGTGACGCTCTTCTTCGCGACAGGCGGGGTGTTGCTGATGCGCCGCATGCTGTTTGCGCCGCTCGGCTCCGCGATGCGCGCAGCGCGCGATTCGTCGTTGCGCGCCGAGGCAATCGGCATCGACGTGCAGCGCATCCAGTGGGCTTCGTTCGTGATCTCGTCGGTCTTTTGCGGGCTCGCGGGATCGCTCTACGCGTTCTCGAAGGGCAACATCTCGCCGGAAGTGATCAGTGTCGGGCGTTCCGTCGACGGCCTCGTGATGGTGCTGCTCGGCGGCGTGCAGACGCTCGCGGGACCGCTCGTCGGCGCTCCGGTGTTCACCTGGCTGCAGGACACCGTCGCACGCCAGACCGACTACTGGCAGGCGCTGCTCGGCGCGGCGATCCTGTTGCTCGTCATCGCGTTTCCGCAGGGCATCGCCGGATTCGTGCGCGAGCGGTTCGCGGAGGCCGAGTAATGCTGTTGCGCGTGACGAATCTCTCGAAGTCGTTCGATGGCATAAAGGCCGTCGATGCCGTCTCCTTCGATGTCGCCGCCGGACGTCTGCTCGCGCTGATCGGTCCGAACGGCGCGGGAAAATCGACCTGCTTCAACATGGTCAACGGCCAGCTGAAACCGTCGGCGGGATCGATCATTTTCAAGGGCAACGACATCGCCGGCATGCGGGCGCGCGACATCTGGCGGCTGGGCGTCGGGCGCACGTTCCAGATCGCGGCCACCTTCAATTCGATGACGGTCCTCGAGAACGTGCAGATGGCGCTTGCATCGCGCGAACGGCGCCTGTTCGGCTTGTGGAAGCCCGCAGCCTCATGGCACGCCGACGAGGCGATGACGTTGCTCGACGAAGTCGGCATGGCGGGACACGCGCGGCGCGCATGCGGTGTGCTCGCCTATGGGGACGTGAAGCGCGTCGAACTGGCGATTGCGTTGTCGAACCGGCCGCAGCTCCTGCTGATGGACGAGCCGACTGCCGGCATGGCGCCGGGCGAACGCAACGAACTGATGGCGTTGACCAGACGCCTCGTCGCCGAGCGCAACATCGGCGTGCTGTTCACGGAGCACAGCATGGACGTGGTGTTCGAATACGCCGACAGACTGATCGTGCTCGCGCGCGGCAAGCTGATCGCCGAGGGCGATGCAAACACCGTGCGCAACAATCCGCGCGTGCAGGAGGTTTATCTCGGCACCGGCAAGTCTTTTGCGCCGCGCGCGACGTTCGCTGGCGGAGTCAGGCGATGAGCGCGCGCGAAACCGTGCTGGAAGTCACCGGCCTGAACGCGTTCTATGGTCGGGCGCAGGTCTTGTTCGATGTGGGCTTCGAGGTCGGACGCGGCGAAGTGGTCTCGTTGATGGGCCGCAACGGCGCGGGCAAGTCGACGGCGATGAAGGCAGTCATGGGGCTTCTTGCGGGCACGTCGGGTTCGCTCACGTTCAGGGGACACCGTATCGCCGCGCTGCCGCCGTATCGCATCGCTCGGCTTGGGCTCGGCTATGTGCCCGAGGACCGGCGCGTGTTCGGCGACCTGACGGTGATGGAGAATCTCGACGCAGGGCGTCAGCCCCCGCGCGAGGGCGCGCCGCTCTGGACGCCCGAGCGCCTCTTTCGCCTGTTTCCGAATCTCGGTGAAATGCGCCAGCGTCTCGCGAGCCGCATGAGCGGCGGCGAGCAGCAGATGCTCACCGTTGCGCGCACACTGATGGGCAACCCGCATCTCGTGTTGCTCGACGAGCCTTCGGAGGGCGTCGCGCCCGTGATCGTCGAACAGATGGCGAACATGATTCTCCAGCTAAAGCGCGAAGGCCTCTCGGTGCTGCTCTCAGAACAGAACCTTCACTTCGCCGAACTCGTGAGCGATCGCGCGTACGTGCTCGAACGCGGGCAGGTGCGCTTTGAGGGCACGCTTGACGAGCTTGCACGCGACGAAGCCGTGCGGCGGGACTATCTCGCTGTCTAGACGTTCGGCACGGCGGCGGTCCGCTGGCACAATAACGTTTTAACCGAACATTTAACCCGGAGTCATCTTCATGAAGCGCGCGGCAACGCTTTCTCGTCTGACGGTCATTGCGGCAACTCTTGGCGTCACGTTCGCCGCAAGTGGCGCGCGTGCGGAGACGATACGGATCGGCGAGATCAACAGTTACAAGGCGCAGCCGGCGTTTCTGGGTCCGTACAGGAACGGCTGGAATCTCGCGCTCGACGAGATCAACGCGGCGGGCGGCGTGAACGGCAACAAGCTCGAAGTCGTCTCGCGCGACGACAACGGCAATCCCGGCGACACGATTCGCGTCGCGCAGGAACTCGTCGCGCGCGAGCAGGTGAAGCTCCTGTTCGGCGGCTACCTGTCGAACACGGGGCTTGCACTGGCTGACTACGCGAAGCAGCGCCGCATCTTCTTCCTGGCTGCCGAGCCGCTCACCGACAAGATCGTCTGGCAGGACGGCAACAAATATACGTACCGCCTGCGGCCGTCGACGTACATGCAAGTCGCGATGCTGGTGCCGGAAGCGGCGAAGCTCAGGAAGAAGCGCTGGGCGCTGGTGTATCCGAACTACGAGTACGGCCAGTCCGCGGTGGCGACGTTCAAGCGGCTCATGAAGGCGGCGCAACCGGATGTCGAGTTCGTGACGGAGCAGGCGACGCCCCTCGGCAATGTCGATGCGGGCGCGGTGGCGCAGGCGCTTGCCGATGCGAAGCCCGATGCGATCTTCAACGTGCTGTTCAGCGCCGACCTCGGCAAGTTCGTTCGCGAGGGCAACACGCGAGGGCTCTTCAAGGACCGTGCGGTGGTGTCGCTGCTGACGGGCGAGCCGGAGTATCTCGATCCGCTTGGAGCGGAGGCGCCCGTGGGCTGGATCGTAACGGGCTACCCGTGGTATTCGATCGATACGGCGGCCAACAAGAAGTTCGTCGCCGATTATCGGGCGAAGTATCACGACTATCCGCGGCTCGGATCGGTCGTGGGCTATAGCGCGATGATGTCGCTCGCCAACGGTCTCAGGAAAGCAGGGTCGGCCGATTCGGACAAGCTGGCTGCGGCGTTCAAGGGGCTCGCGGTGGATACACCGTTCGGGCCGATTTCCTATCGGGCCATCGACAACCAGTCGACCATGGGGGCGTACGTCGGGGTGACCGGACTCAAGGACGGGAAAGGGGTAATGGCTTCGTATCGATACGTCGATGGGGCCAGTGTCCAGCCTTCCGACGATGAAGTCAGGAAGCTGAGGGCCGCGGAGTAACGGGGTGGCGTGAACCGTCAAACCCGCATCCCGCATCCAGGCGTCGGCGCTCAGCCTTTAAAGGGCTTGCTGACAAACCTGGACCCGGCGAGCCCAAACCTCCACGGTACGTCGACCGCCTTCGAAATCCCGATCCGCGGACCGCTGACGATCTCGACCGTTTCGCCGGCCGGCGGCGGCTCCACGCAAAACGGCGCTTCGAGCACGGACATCCCGTTGTTCCGATGTGTCACGCCAAGCGCCTGGGCCACGCGCCCCGGCCCGGAGCACAAAAGCCTGAGCGGTTCCAGCCCGCGCCGCTCACGCATCACGTCAATGCCGTGAAGCGGCTCGATCGCGCGAATCAGCACCCCCGCGCCATGACCGGCCTCGCGGCAGACGACATTCAGGCACCAGTGGATCCCGTAGGAGCGGTAGACGTAAGCATGCGCGGGCGGGCCGAACATCACCGCGTTGCGCGGCGTGGGGCCGGAAAAAGTGTGCGACGCCGGGTCCTCGCGGTCGTACGCCTCCGTCTCGACGATGCGGCCGCCGACGCCGTCTACCGTCAGCACGGCGCCGATCAATAGCCTCGCGACGACGTCCGAGGAAGCGAAAAAGTCGATGGTGGAAGTCACAGGCATTATTCTAGCCGGGCTCGCCTATCCGATCATCGCGGAGAACAAACATGAAAAAATCCTGGTTCCTCAAGTTCTCGAACTCGCTCGCGCAGATCTCCGGCCATGCATCGACGTTCGTGATCGCGGTACTGCTCGTGCTTGTCTGGGCCATTTCCGGGCCGCTCTTTCACTTCAGCGATACCTGGCAACTCGTCATCAACACGTCGACTACCATCGTCACCTTCCTGATGGTCTTCCTGATCCAGAACACGCAGAATCGCGACACCGCCGCGATGCAGATCAAGCTCGACGAACTCATCCGCGCAATCGACAAGGCGCATAACGCGCTGCTCGATCTGGAAGAACTCGACGAAAAGGATCTCGGGCGTTTTCGCGAGCGCTATGAAAAGCTCGCAAGAGAAGCACGCGACGATTTGCGCGATGCAAGCAGGGAGGTCGATCTGCCTTCCGTTGATCGAATGCACAAGGATTGAACGATCGGCAAGAGGTTTTTCCCGATATTTATGACGCCACCGACTTGCCAACGGCGGGGGGGTACGGGATAAAATGCGTATTCTGCATTTCCCGCCTTTTGCCATCCCGCGGCAAAGCAACGAATGCCGCGCTGCATTAGCCATGGCGCGGAGCGCTATCCAGAGAGCGCAAAGAATTAGCAACGCGATGTCGGGCCCGCGAAACGTCGCGTCAGATGCCCGAAGCTCGCAAACGTTTTGCGGCAAATCCTGCCTTTACGGCAAACGCCCGATTCAGGCCGCCCGTCACGCAAATAAGCGGTTTCTCCCCCCTAAAGTTTTTTGATTTTCTGCCGACTAGCGGTGAGTCCAGCGCCTTTCCAAACGCCGGAAATGAGGCCATTAAGGCCTTCATTTGGCGAGATTATTTCTTTGAACAGTCGCTAGGATGTGTCGTACTCGGTCCGTGTTCTCGTGCCGAGTCCACACCTACCTTCTCGTAAAAGGAAATCAAAATGCGCAATTTCTTCAAAGCGTTTGTTCGCGATGAACGCGGCGTGAGCGCCATGGAATATGCGGTCCTGGCCGGCATCGTCGTGATCGCCCTGGGCGGCATGGCGGCAACGTTCAAGACCAGCATCGGTTCGATGTTCAGCACGCTGTTCACGCAAGTCTCGGACTCGCAAGCAAAGGCAAACTGATTTTTGCTGTGGCCGGGATCCGGAAAAGTCACTCCGGATCCCGCCAGTTTCACGGCTCTCATAACGCGACCATCGTGCAGAACCTGTCCCTTGCCATTCGCCTTGTCGTACTGTGCGCGCTTCTCTGGCTCGCGGTCATTGACGTTCGTTCGCGGCGCCTGCCGACGAAGATCGTCCTCACGATCGGCGCTCTCTTTTTTGCGGACGCGCTGCTCTCCGGCATGTCCGCCGACGACGTCCTCGCGCATCTGCTTCTCGCGCTCGGTGTCTTTCTGGTCTGCGCGGCGCTGTTCGCGGCGCGGATGCTGGGCGGTGGCGACGCGAAGCTCGCCTCCGTCATCTTTCTGTGGGCGGGCCTCGGTCTCTCGCTGCCCGCATTGACGCTCATTTCGGTGATCGGGACATTGGTGTCCCTGGTCAGTCTTGCCACGCGAAACATGAATCCTTCACAGCGTTCCCACCCGATGCGGGCGCTGGCGATGTTTTCCGGCGCGCGCGGTGTGCCTTACGGTGTTGCGCTCGCACTCGGTGGCGGTGTCGTCATCGTGCTGCCCGCGCTGCTCCTCCTGCTTTCCACGCGATAGGTCGACGTCAGCATGTCCAACATCATCAAATTTGCCGTGCTGCTCGTCGGTGCAATCCTGATTGCCCTGATCGTGCGGGTGGTCATCGCAAGTGCCTCGCGTCCCTCCGCACCGCCCGTTGTCTCGACCCAGAAGGTGCAGGTCAGTGCCGCCGATCTTCCGCAGGGCCTCCTGCTGCGCGACGAAGACCTCGTCTGGAAACAGATGCCCGCGACCGAGATTCCGGTCAATGCAATCGTCTCCGGCGCGCCGAACGCGCCCGACCTGAAGGGCGCGCTCCTGCGCCATCCGGTGGCAAGCGGCGCGGTGCTCGTCGCAGACGACGTGATCCTGCCGAGCGCGCCCGGCTTCCTCGCGGCGTCGCTCAAGCCCGAGATGCGCGCGGTATCGGTTGCGGTAGACGACGTCTCCGGCAACGCCGGCCTGATCCAGCCGGGCGACTACGTCGACCTGCTGCTGACCCAGCAGATGGAGCGCCGCACGGACTCGCCGGATCTCGCGGTGTCGAGCGAAACGGTCGTCGAGCATGTACGCGTGCTGGCGGTCGGCTCGGAGATCAAGCGCCCGAAGAACAACGGCGACGCGCCCGAAACCATCAGCCGCGCGCGCACCGTCACGCTGGAAGTGACGCCGCGCATGGGCGAGGTCGTGGCCGTCGCCGCGCGCCTCGGCAGCCTGTCGCTCGCGCTGCGCAGCTTCGCGACTGTCACGCGCGACCCGGTTGCTTCAGCGGTCGCGTCGGCTTCGTCGACGGAGCGCGCGCCGATCTGGGCCGGCGACATCTCCCGCGCGGTCCGCGATCTGCCGCGCTCGCATACGCCGAAAGCCAGCACGGGCAACGTGGCGCCGCCCATGCCGCGCACGGTGACCATCTATCGCGGCTCCGAAAAAGCCGACGGGTCGAGCGTCGCGCAGGTGAGCGGCGCCGCCGACAACACAGCGCCGCCGCTGCCGACCGTTCCCACTCAGCGCTGAAAGCCGTGTCCACCGGTCGCCGCAGCGTCATATCGCCAGGATTCAAAGTCATGAAAACGCAGTTCAGTTCGAGTTGCACCGATGCAAGGCTCATCGCGCCCGTCTTGGCGTGCGCGATGCTCGTGCTCGGGGCGGCGCCAGCGGCCGAGGCGGCACAACCAGGGCAAATGGCACAACCGGCGACGTCGCTGACCGCGGGCCGGGCGAACGGCGCCGCGCCGGTCAGGACGGTCGCCAATCCGTTCGCCGCGGCGCCCGCCGAACAGCCGGCGCTCCAGCAGGGCCCGCTCGCGATCGATGCAGGCAAGGGCACGATGCTGCGCCTGAACGAGGACGCCGTTTCGGTGTTCGTCGCCGATCCGACGGTCGCGGACGTGCACGTGCCTTCGCCGAAGACGGTGTTCGTGCTCGGCAAGAAGACCGGCACGACGACGCTCTATGTGCTCGGGCCGAACAACAAGACGCTGCTGCAACGCACGATTGTCATCGCGCGCGACATGATCACGGTGCGCAACACGATCGCCGGCCGCTTCCCGAATCTGAACGTGCAAGTGAGCACGGGGCAGGGCTCGCTGCTGCTGACCGGCCAGGTGCCGAGTGCTTCGGACGCGGATGCCGTCGTTCAGGCGATCACGCCGTACCTCGCTGAAAAGGAAGTTCTGATCAACCGCATGACCATCGATCGGCCGTTGCAGGTGCAATTGCGCGTGCGCATCACCGAAGTGGACCGCAACGTCACGCAGCAACTCGGCATCAACTGGCAGGCGATGGGCAGCGCCGTGGGCAACTTCTATGGCGGCATCTTCAGCGGCCGCCCGATCTACAACCTGAACCAGCCGATCGCGAACGGTTCGGGCGGCATCACCTATCCGGTGAACCTGCCGACCAACAATGCGTACTCGCTGCTCGGCGCGTTCAAGACCGGCAACGTGGACATCCGCGCGCTCGTCGATGCGCTCAACCAGGAGGGGCTGCTCACGGTGCTCGCCGAACCGAACCTGGTCGCGCTCTCGGGCCAGACTGCGAGCTTCCTCGCGGGCGGCGAATTCCCGATCCCGGTCTCGCAGACCAACGGTGCGATCTCGGTCGAATTCAAGCAGTTCGGCGTCAAGCTCGACTTCACGCCGACCGTCCTCAACGAGCGCCGCATCAGCCTGAAGGTACGCCCGGAAGTGAGCCAGATCGATTCGACGGCGAGCGTGACGACCGGCGGCGTGACCGTGCCGGGCCTCTCGGTGCGGCGCGCGGATACCACGGTCGAACTTGCGAGCGGACAGAGCTTCGCGATCGGCGGCCTGTTGCAGAGCAATACGTCCGACATCGTTTCGCAGGTGCCGGGCATCGGTTCGATTCCGGTGCTTGGCAAGCTCTTCTCTTCCTCGAATTACCAGAACAACAAGACGGAACTCGTGATCATGGTCACGCCGTATCTCGTCGAACCGACCGATCCGGCGAAGCTGCGCTCGCCGCTCGACTCGCTGATTTCGCCCTCGAGCGACGTCGAATACAGCTTCAAACGCCAGTCCGGCGACGAGCCGCCGCCGGGCCAGCCGCGTCTTGTCGGCGCGGCCGGATATGTCTATTGAGCGCCATGCCATGAACCACTCACGAATTCTCGCCCTTGCCCTCGTCTGCGCGTTCGCCGCGACCGCGAGCGGCTGCTTCAAGCCGCCGCGCAACATGCCCAACGAATCGGTGATCGGCTACGACGGCCACGCGGTCGTGCCGCCCGATTGCGCGAACCTCTCGCGCCCGTCGCTCCTGACCGACGCGGGCTTGCGTCGCCCGAGCATGGAATGGGGCTGCGCGACCTACACGAATCTCGCGGCGCAGCTCGCGCACCCCGAGGACGCCGTCAAGCCGCAGACGCTCGGCCCCGCCGATGCAGCCGTGGCGGCGAGCGCAGTGCGCCGCTACCAGTCCGGCCGCGTGATCCAGCTCGACACCACGACGTCGCGCGATTCCAAGTGACGCGCCACTCTCGAAGAAGAAAGCCATGAGCACGACAGAACTGAGTTTCCTGAAGCCGAAGAGCGGTGTGCGCGTTGCGGATTTCATCGCATTCGTCTCCGATCGCAAGACCGAGCAGGTTTTGAGGAGCTTCGTCCTCGAACAGGCGATGCCGCACGTGCATATCGCAATGGGCGGCGTCGACGATGCCATCGCGCATCTGTCGAAGATCGAACGCTCGCCGCTCTTCCTGCTCGTCGATTTGCAGAATTCGGTGATGCCGCTGTCGGATCTCGGGCGCCTCGCGGAAGTGTGCGAACCGTCGGTGCAGGTCGTGGCGCTAGGCGAGCGCAACGACGTGGGCCTGTTCCGCAGCCTGCTGAAGATCGGCGTGCGCGACTATCTCGTGAAGCCGCTGACGGTCGAACTGCTCAAGCGCACGGTCAATGTATCCGAGGGCAAGGTGAGCCCGGTGACGCTCGCGCGCGCGGGCAAGACGATTGCGTTCGCCGGCACGCGCGGCGGCGTCGGCGTGACCACGCTCGCGCTCAACCTCGCGCGCCACCTCGCGGAAGACACGCACCGGCGCGTCGCCTACGTCGACCTCAACATGTGCGGCGGCGCGGCGAACGGGATGCTCGGCCTGACGAGCAACAACGGTCTGGTCGACGTGCTGCAGAACGTGCGCCGGCTCGACCCGCAGTACGTCGAGCGCACGCTGGTGGCGAAGGGCAGCCGGCTCTACGTGCTGTCCGCCGATCTCGACTACGGCACGGAGAAGCAGTTCGAGCCGGGCGCCCTGAAGCGCGTGATCGAATTGCTGTGCGACAGCTTTCACTACGTGATTCTCGATGTGGGCAATCCGGGCGACTCGCTTGCGCAAGAGGCGTTCGACCAGGCATCGCGCGTCTATCTCGTCGTCGACCGCTCGGTGCATTCGACGCGCGAGACGATTCGACTTCTGCGCTTCATCGAGGATCGCGACAACAATCCGCCGACCTCGCTGCTGCTGAACAACCCGAACGCGGCGAGTTCCGGCAAGGTGCAGGTCGTGGACTTCATGTCGGCGGTCGGACGCACGGTGCTGCACGAAGTGCAGTTCGAGACCAAGGCGATCGCGACGGCCGAGAACCTCGGCGAGGCGCCGATCGAAAAATCGCCGACCGGTTTCAACCAGGCCGTTGCACGTATCGCGAGCGATCTGACCGGGCAGCATGCGGCCGCCGAGCGCACGTTCCTCCACAAGTTCAGGCTGAGGAGGAAGTAATGTTCGGGCAGAAGCAGAGTTCGCGGGTCGCCATCGACGACGCAGCGCCCCCGGCCGCCGAATCCGCCACCGTGACGGCGCTCGCGCCGAAGCCGGCGGAGCCCGCGCCGGCACGGGCGCAGGCTCCGGAAAGCAGCGAGACGCTGGTCCGCTCCGATCTCTTCAAACTGATCCGCAATGGCGTGTTCGGCGCGATGAACGCGTCGGCGGCCGTCGGCAAGACGCGCGAACAGATGAAGCCGGGCGTCGAGCAACTGGTGCTGGAAGTCGCCGAGCGCGAGCGCCTGAATGTCACGCTCTCGGAGCAGGGGCAGATCGTCGGCGAACTGCTGAACGACATGTTCGGCCTCGGCCCGATCGAACCGCTTCTCGCCGACGAAACCATCACCGACGTGCTCGTGAACGGTCCCGACCAGGTCTACGTGGAACGCCACGGCCGGCTCGAACTGACGCAATGCAAGTTCCGCGACAACGCGCACGTGATCAACGTGGCGCAGCGGATTGCGGCGGGCGTCGGACGGCGCGTGGACGAAAGCAGCCCGATGGTCGACGCGCGCCTCGCGGACGGCAGCCGGGTCAACGTCGTGCTGCCGCCGCTTGCTATTCACGGCGCCTCGATCTCGATCCGGAAGTTTTCCAAGCGCAACATCACGCTGCACCGGATGGCGCAGCAAGGCAACATGTCGCAGGCAATGGCGAACGTGCTCAAGCTCGCGAGCACCTGCCGGCTCAACGTGATCGTGTCGGGCGGCACGGGCTCGGGCAAGACGACGCTGCTCAACGCGCTCTCGCACTTCATCGGGCTCGGCGAGCGCACGGTCACCATCGAAGATGCGGCCGAACTGCAGCTCGTGCAGCCGCACGTCGTGAGCCTGGAAACGCGCCCCGAGAATGCCGAAGGACTCGGCGCCGTGACGCAGCGCGACCTCGTGCGCAACGCGCTGCGGATGCGCCCTGACCGCATCATCCTCGGCGAAACGCGCGGCGCCGAAGCCTTCGACGTGCTGCAGGCGATGAACACGGGCCACGACGGCTCGATGACGACCATCCACGCGAACACGCCGCGCGACGGCATCACGCGTCTGGAGAGCATGGTGATGATGGCGAACGGCAACCTGCCGCTCCTCTCGATCCGCCGCCAGATCGCAAGCGCGGTGCACCTGATCGTGCAGATCGAGCGGATGCGCGACGGCATGCGGCGCGTGACGCGCATCACCGAACTCGTCGGCATGGAAGGTGACGTGATCATCACGCAGGACCTCTTCACGTTCCGCTACGACGCGAGCGCGTACAGCGAGGAAGTGAAGGGCACGTACGAATCGGCGGCGGTGCGGCCGGCGTTTGCGCAGCGCGCGGCTTACTACGGCCTCGAAAGCGCGCTCCTCGAGGCGATGACGCCATGAACATGGTCAACCTCATCACCATCTGTTCGTTTGTCGTCGTGCTGCTCGTCGGCGTGATGCTGCTGACCGTGCAGGACATGCGCAATCACCAGCCGCATGCGCGCATTCACGCGCGGATGCAGCAGTCGTTTTCGCAGCAGGTCGTGCGTATCAAGGACGGCGCGCGGCGCGATACCGACCTGTTCAGGGTCAGCCGCAGCGACAACCTCGTGAGCCGCTGGTTCGGGCCGAAGATCGTGCGGCTCAGGACGGTAGCGTCCACGCATGGGCTGAAGGTGGTGAGCGGCGTGGCGGTCGCGGGCGAGATCGTCGCGCTCCTGATGACGCATTTCATGCCGCTGCCGGCCTTCGCCGGGCCGCTCCTGATCCTGGGGCTGCCGGTGTTCGGCGCCATGCAGGCCTACCGGTTTCTCGTCGAGCGCTTTCGCAAGCGCTTTCTCGACGGCTTCCCCGACGTGATCGACCTGATCGTGCGGGCCGTGCGCGCCGGTGTGCCGGTGACGCAGGTGATCGGCTCGGCCGCGAGCGAATGTCCCGAACCGCTGCGCACCGAGTTCAAGCTGATGGGCGATTCGTTGCAGGTCGGTCTCGATCTCGAGGAAGTACTCGCCGTGGCGGTGAAACGCATCGAAATCGCGGACTTCTCGTTCTTCAGCGTCTGTCTGCTGTTGCAACGCGAAACCGGCGGCCAACTGGGCGAGACGCTCGAAAACCTCGCGGGCATCGTGCGCACGCGCCGCGAGATCCGCCTGAAGACGAAGGCGCTGACCGGCGAAGCGCGCATCACGACGAAGATCCTCGCCGCGATTCCGATCGTCATCATGCTGTCGATGTACGCGACCAACCGCGACTACCTGATGGTGCTCTTCGATACCGAGGCAGGCCACAAGCTGCTCACGTTCGGCGTGATCTCGATCGTCATCGGCCTCTTCGTGATCAACAAGATGTCGAAGCTGGATACCTCGCGATGACTCCGGAAAACGCCGAAACGCTCATCAACCTGCTGATGCTGCTGGCGCTCTTCGCGGCGATCGCGATCTGGTGGGCGTCCAAGCACGGCGGCCGGCGCGGCCGCATCGCCGAGCGCGCGCGTCTTGCCGCGCTCACGCATCGCAACGACCGGACCGATGCGGACGACGCAGAGGAGGAGGTGGGCTTCCGCACGCGCCTGCTGCGCCGGCTCGCAAGAATCGGCGACAAGATTCCGCTCTTCGACGCCGCCTATCGCCTGAAGCTGCAAAAGGAAATGGTGCGCAGCGGCTATCGCAGCAGCGTCGCGGTGTCGATCCTGCTCGCGGTCAAGTTCTGCGTGGGCCTCGTGTGCGCCGCGCTCACCGTGATGCTCGGCTCGCACATTCCGATCGTCGGCGAATATCCGGCCGGACGCGGCATCGCGATGCTGATGGTGTTCGTGGTCGGCATGATCCTTCCCGAGTACGTCGTCGCGTTTCGCGCGTCGCGGCGGCGCAAGGCGATGGCCGGCTGCCTGCCCGATGCGCTCGACCTGCTCGTGATCTGCACGAACGCGGGCAACAGCCTCGGCGTGAGCATCCGCCGCGTAGCGGACGAGATGAAGTCGATCTGTCCGCCGCTCTCCGACGAATTCTCGCTGACCGCCGACGAACTGAAACTCTCCGGCGACAGCACGCGTGCGCTGCATGGTCTTGCCGAACGCATCGACCTGCCGTCGATCCGCGCGCTCATCTCGACGCTCACGCAATCGATGCGCTACGGCACGCCGATCACGCAGGCGTTGCGCACGCTCTCGCGCACGGAACGGCTTGCGCACATCGTGTCGCTGGAGGAAAAGGCCGCGAAGCTCGCACCCAAGATGGTCGTGCCGATGATGCTCTTCATTCTTCCCGCGATCATCGCGATCGCAGCCGGCCCCGCCGTCATTCAACTTCTCGCCTTTATCGCAGGGCAATCGAAATGAACTCAACCGAAGCAATCCGCCGTATCGTGACGACGGCCTGTGGCGCGGCATTGATGCTCGCAGCCACGGCGTGCACGACGACCACCCGCCAGGTCACGGACACGCGCCCGGTCATGCGCAACACCGCGCCGAGCACGATGAGCGAGCTGCGCATCGCGGACACCGCGCTCGACTCCGGCAACTTCGAACTCGCGACGAGCCTCTATGAAAAGGCCGTGCAGACCGACCCGAAATCGGTTGCGGGATTGACGGGGCTTGGCAACACGCTGTACGCAGTCGGCGACTTCACGCGCGCGAACGTCTACTACCAGCGCGCAAGCCAGGGCGATCCGAACGCAACGGCGCCGCTCATCGGCATCGCGCGGGTGGCGATCCATCAGCGCCGCTTCGACGACGCGACCGCCACCTACCGGCGCGTGCTCGCGCTGGCGCCAAACGATCCGCTCGCATCTGCTGGCCTCGGCGCGGCGCTCGACCTGAGCGGCGATCATGCCGGTGCGCAGGCCCTGCTGCGTCAGGCGCTGAAGGCCAATCCCGGCGATCCGCTCCTGTCGGTCAATCTCGGCCTCTCGCTGATTCTCGCGGGCAATCCGCGCGAAGGCGCGAACGTGCTGCTCGACGTGACGCGCTATCCGGCGGCGCCGCCACAGGCGCGCCAGAATCTCGCGCTGGCCTACGGCCTCCTCGGCAATACGGAAGCCGCGGCGGAAATCCTCTCGCGCGATCTGCCGAAGGCGTCGGTGCAGGACAACCTGCGCTACTACGAGATCCAGCGCGCGCGCATGGACCAGCCGGCCGGCAATGCGGCGAATGCGGTGTCGTCGGCCACGACGCCGGCCCGCGTCGCACCGGTTCATACCGCGCCGATCCAGGCGGCGAGCCTGCGATGACTCGTCGCTTCGCCGCCGCCGGGGTGCGCAGGGGCAAACGCCGAGGCAAGTGCTTCGTTGCGCGCCTCTGGTGTGACATTCGCGGGGTGTCCGCGATCGAATTCGCGCTTGTCGCGCCGGTCGTGTTCATCCTCGTGCTCGGCACGCTGGAGATGGCGCTCGACATGATCGTCGATGCATCGGTGCAGATCGCGGCGCAACAGGCTTCGCGCATCGGACTGACGACTGCCAACCCCGCGAGCGGCACGCGCGCCGACCAGGCGCAGACGGTCGTGAACAACATTCTGGGCCGCTGGCGCAACATCGGCGGCTCCGTGAGCATCACGACGCTGAACTACGGCAGCTATAACAACGTGGGCGGCACGAATTTCCAGTCCAACATGGGCAATTTCGGCGACGTCGTGGCGTACAACATCGCCGTGACGATCCCCGGCTTCTCGGGCATTCCCCAGCTCTTAGGGGTGAAGTCGATGACGTTCCAACGCAACTACATCGTGCAGAACGAAAAATGAAAAGCACGCCTGACGCAAAGCCTGCCGCACGCCGGCGACCTGTCGGAGCCAGAGGGGCACTGGAGCTCCTGTGGCGTTCGGAGCGCGGCAGCGTGACGATCGAATTCGTGGTGATCGTCCCGCTGATGCTGCTCGTCCTGCTGGGCTTCACCGAACTCTATCTGTACATGCGCACGGTGAGCATCGTCGAGCACACGGCGTTCACGCTCGCCGATTCGATCGGCCAGATGCAGCAGGTCATCGACGACAACACGACCAGCAACTCGAACAACCTCGGCTCGATCTGGAACGCCGCAGCCGTGCTCGCGATGCCGAACACGCTGCAGGCCAAGGGCGGCGTGGTCGTGACCTCGGTGTGCGACCAGAGCACCGGCTGCACCACGCCGATCTTGCCGCCGAGCCAGACCTGGGGCGCGGGCACCGCCCAGATCGCATGGCAGCGCAAGGCGCCGTGGATCGCTTCGGGCATGACCTCGCTCGTCACGAAGACCAGTATCCTGCCGAAGACCTGGCCGTTTCGCAGCGGCGACTCGGCGGTCATCGTCGAAGTGTTCTATTCGTACACGCCGTTCTCGATGACCGCGCCGTTCTGGACCAACGCGCCCGGCAAGCAGACGATCTATCAGCGCGTCTACGTGCGCCAGCGCGACGGGCAGCCACTCCTGCTCAAGGCCGCCTCATGATGCGAAGTACCGACATGACACCCCGGCGCCGCTTCACGCCCAAGGGGCGCGGCGCCGCTGCGCTCGTGAAAGGCGATGAGGGCGCGGTCACGATGATCCTCGCGGTCTGCGCGAGCATGATGATCGGCGCGATGTGCACCGCGCTCGACACGATCCACTACGAGATGACGCAGGCGCGCATGCAGATGGCGCTCGACGTCGCGACGCTCTCGGCCGGCGCCGATCTCTCGCACTACGCGAGCACGTCGGGCAGCGATCTCGCCAACTGGCAGAAGGACGCCCGCGCGTACTACGACGCCAACATGCCGACGGGCTATCTCGACCTCGTGATGCCCGACAACAAGTTTTCTGCGACCGTGAGCGGCACGCCCGCCGCCGGCCAGACGATCAAGCTCTCGGCGTCGGGCTCGATGCCGCTGCTCGCGCCGGTATTCTTCGGCACCAACACGACAGGCAGCGGCTCGGGCTCCAGTTCGGGGTCGGGCAACACGCCGGATGTCTCGACCGTTACGGCCTCCAACGCGGCGCTGCGCCTGCCGAAGAGCACGCTCGAACTCGTGCTGGTGCTCGACAACACCGGCTCGATGGCGGACTACGCCAGCAGCGACAAGACGCAGGGCACGAAGATCGCCGGGCTGCGAACAGCGGCGGCCCGGCTCGTGTCGAGCATCCTCGGCCAGTCGGGCCACGATTCGTACATCGGGCTCGTGCCGTTCACGACGCTGGTGAACGTGAAAGGCGCGTTGCAGTCGAGCGGAAGCTGGATGACGCCGAAGTTCACCTACAACCCCAAGAACGTATCGATGGCGCCGGATTCGTCGATCACGCAGTCGGGGTGGGGCGGCTGTGCCGTCGAGCCGCGCGACGCGTCGGGCAACCTTTATCCGAGCGCTTACGCGCCGAAGAACGTCCCGGCCTTCACGCCGTTCTACTACAACGTGCCGAAGGCGGGCTTCACGGTCACGACCTACGACAACAGCACGAAGTGCAACGTGACCGCCACGACGTCGTTCATGGGCGGTCCGCTCAGCTACCAGACCAACGGCTCGCTGACCTACTGCGGCACGAAGAACGGCGCCACGGTCGCGAACCTGTGGGGCCAGCCGAAGACGGACAAGCCCACGATCACGACGATCTACCAGAACGGCAACACGAATTCGACCGGCACGATGAACGGACCTTGCGGGATTCAGCCCGCGAAGTTCCTCACGCAGGATTCGAGCGCGCTCACCACCGCGATCAACAAGATGCAGGCAAGCGGCTCGACGATCATTCCGACCGGGCTGCTCTGGGGCTGGCGGATGCTCTCGTCGGACTGGTCGGACAACCTGGCGGGCGCCGGCAACGGCTGGATATCCACCGACCCCAGCATGCCGCGGCCGGAAACCACGCAGGCATTGCAGCGCGTCGCGATCGTGCTGACCGATGGCCAGAACGATCCCGGCACCGCGAACGGCATCATGCCGATGCCCTCGTTCAACGGTCTCTCGGGCGTCGCGAACAACGTGCTGCAGGCGCCGACGCTCAAGCGGACCAACGGCACGTCGCTCGTCAACGGATCGATGTCGTCGGTGACGGACATCAACGCGTTCCAGCTCGGCGTCTGCACGGCGATGAAGAACGCCGGCATCGTGGTGTACGCGATCACCTTCGGCGCCGACGCGTCGAGCGGCGTCGCGCAGCAGGTGATGCAGAACTGCGCGTCGCCGGGGGACTACTTCCACGCGCCGACCAACGACGACCTGGACGCGATCTTCCAGCAGATCGCCGGCAACCTCGGCGTGCTTCGCCTGACGCAATGAAAGCAGTGCCCGCAATGCACGACGCGTGCATTGCGGGCACGTCGGTTGCTAAAAACTCTCTGCAAGTCCACTTGAACTCTTGAAGGAGAGTCGACATGCCGGAGAAGAAAACTGTCGAGCGCGCGTCTGCTGCGAAGCGCGCAGGAAAGTCGCCGAGCACCCAGGCCGGCGCGTTCGTAAAGGAACAGATCGACCACATCCGCGAAGGCAAGCACGGCGCGAAGTCCGCGAAGCAGGCGATCGCGATCGGCTTGTCCGAGGCGCGGCGCGCCGGTGTCAAGGCGAAGGCGCCCAAGAAGGGCACTACGTCCGAAGCCACGCGCAACAAGGCGTCCAAGGATTCGGCCGCTGGCCAGCACAAGACGAAGAAGAGCGCGAGCACCGAGTCGAAGAGCAAGCGCTCGGCCGTTTCGACCCGCGTACTGAAGCGCGAAAGCACGAAGGCCGCGTCGCATACGGCGCTGTCACGGCAGTCGCACGCGAGCGCGAGCCGCCGTTCCGCCGCTGACCGCTCGGCCGCCGCGAAGAAGGGTTGGGCGACGCGCCGCAAGGCCGCCGCTGCGCGTCACGCGGCGCGTTGAGTCGTCCTGGCTTTCAACGACGGCTTCGCACGGAATCGGGCAGCATCCGCGCGAAGGAGACGGCCATCGTCGCGAGTTCCTGCGCGGCGGGCGTGAGCGGCACGCCCGCGCGGCGCACGAGGCACACCGGCGTGAGCGCCGCGTGCTCCGCGATCCGCACGATGACGAGCGAGTCGCGGAAGAACGCGTGATCCGCGAGCCGCGCCGGTTCGAGCGCCAGATAGTCCGAGTGCGCGACGCAATGCAGCGTATCGAAGACTGCCTCGGTCGTGGCGGCGATGTGCGGCGGCGCGAGCCCGGCCGCATCGAAGAGCATCGAGAGGCGGTTCGTCGCCGATACGGCCCGGCGCGGCCGGGTGCTGACCCATTCACACTCCCGCAGTTCGGCGAGCGTGTGCGCCTTTGCGAGCGGGTGATCGCGCCGGGCGATCACCGATACTTCCGAATCGAACAGGCGCGTCGTCTCCAGGTCGTGGACGTCGGCTTGGTGCGAGACCAGCGCAAGCGCGAAGTCCAGGCTCCCGTCCCGAACCCATGAAGTGAGCACGCGCGAAGTAGCGCTCGTCAGATGCACCTCGATGCGCGGACAGCGCTCGCGAAAGCTCGCGAGCAGCGCGGGGAAGAGGCGCATCGTGGCTTCTGCGGCGAGCCCGAGCGCGACGTGTCCCGTCGATTCGCCGCGCAGTTGACGCATTTCCTCTTCGGTGCGAATGCATTCGCCGAGGATCACGTCGGCGCGCAGCCGGAGGCGTTCGCCGACCGACGTGAGCCGCGCGCCGCGATGCCCGCGCTCGAACAGCGGTCCGCCGACGCTCGCTTCGAGCTTGCGCAGCTGTTGCGTCACGCCGCTTTGCGCGACGTTCAGATGGCGCGCGGCCGCACGCAGGCTGCCGCTTTCGGCAACCGCGATAAACATGCGCAACTGGGTGAGAGTCAGTTCCACGGGGTTGTCCAGTGATCTCAAACAGTGATCATGATAAGCAAATCGCGCCTTATTTGTAGCGCTTTGCGCCCGTACCATCGGCAGACGTTTTCTCGAAAAGAACCTTCCCGCCTGCCCATGAAAAGACTCGCTTCGCTTCTCAGGATCGCCGCGGTGCTGGCCGCGTCGCCTGCCATTGCCCGCGATGCCAGCGCACTGCGCCTCGGCATCGACCCGGGTTATCCGCGGATGGACGTGAAGACGCCCGACGGCCACGTCGCCGGCTTCGACGTCGATCTCGGCGACGAGATCTGCCGCCGCATCGCGATGCATTGCGAATGGGTCGAACTCGAATTCTCCGGGATGATCCCGGCGCTGCAGGCGCGCAAGATCGACGGGATCATGTCGTCGATGGCGATCACCGACAAGCGCATGAAGCAGATCGCGTTCTCCACCAAGCTGTTCCAGTTCAAATCGCGGCTGATCGCGAAGAACGGCGCGCCGCTCACCGCGAGCGCGCAAGGCCTGCGCGGCAAGCGCATCGGCGTGCAGAGCGGCAGTCAGTTCGAAACCTATGCGCTCAAGAACTGGCAGCCGGGCGGCGTCGAAGTGGTCGCGTATCAGAGCCAGGAAGGCGTGTTCAACGATCTCGTGGCAGGTCGCATCGATGCCGCGCTGCTCGGCTCGGTGGAAGCGGAGCACGGTTTCCTGAAGACGCCGCGCGGTACGGGCTTCGCCTTCGTCGGCGAGCCGCTCTCGATGGGCGATCACGGCGTCGGCATGGGTCTGCGGCAGGACGACACGGCGCTCAAGGCGAAGGTCGATCGCGCGGTCGCGGACATGCGTGCCGACGGCACCTATCAGAAGATCGCCCGCAAGTATTTCGACTTCGACGTGTACGGCGACTGAACGCCTCGACTCAAGGAACACCGGATGCAAACCCAACTCACGCCGCTCGTCTCGACGACGCTCGGCACGAACCGCGAACTCGTCAGCTTTCACTTCGGCACGCCGGGTGCGGGCGAAAAGGTGTATGTGCAGGCGTCGCTCCATGCCGACGAAACGCCCGCGATGCTCACCGCATGGCAACTGAAGCAGCGCCTGATGACGCTCGAAGCCGATGGGCGCGTGCGCGGCGAGGTCGTGCTCGTGCCGGTGGCGAATCCGGTCGGACTGTCGCAGCATGTGCTCGGCCAGTTTCTCGGACGCTTCGAAGCGAATAGCGGACACAACTTCAACCGCAGCTTTCCGATGCCGGCGGCCGAGGCGCTGATCGCGCGCGTCGGAACGGCATGGACCGGCGACGCGCAGAAGAACACGCGACTCCTGCGCCGCGCGGTGCGCGAGATGCTCGCCGAGAGCGTCGCCAGGAACGAGTTCGAATCGCTGCGGCTGACGCTTCTCACGCTCGCCGCCGATGCCGACATCGTCCTCGACCTGCACTGCTCGCTCGAAGCGACAATGCATCTCTATACGAGTCCGGCGAGTTGGCCCGCCGTCGAACCGCTCGCGCGCTATATCGGCGCGAACGGCGTTCTGCTCGCGACCGATTCGGGCGGACAGTCCTTCGACGAGATCCACACGTTGCTCTGGAACGAAGTGCGCACGCTGCTCGGCGAGACGCCGCTTGCGGCGCCGAACATCGCGGTGACGCTGGAACATCGCGGACAGCGTGACGTCTCGTACGAGGCGGCGCAACAGGATGCGGATGCGATCGTCGAGTTTCTGGTACGGCGCTGGGTGATCGAGGGAGAGGCGCGTGCGCTGCCGCCGTTGCTGCATCCGGCGGCGCCGCTTGCGGGCAGCGAGCAGTTCGTCGCGCCGGTGGCGGGCGTGGTGGTGTATCGGGCGAGCGTCGGGGCTTTCGTGAAGGCGGGCGATCCCGTGTTCGATATCGTCGATCCGTTGACGGATGCGGTCACGACGGTGACCACGAAGAACGACGGCGTGTTCTACATGCGTCGCGCGATCAGGTTCGCGTATGCCGGCGCGCCGATGGGGCGCGTGTCCGGCGAGCGGGCGTTCAGGACAGGGGTTCTGATCGGAGCGTGAGCGGCCGGTCTCGCCCGCAAACAGAAAATGCCGTTCAGCGCGAGGCCGAACGGCATTTTTCGTTGTAGCTCGAAATGCCTTACTTCACGCTCTCGAGCACCTTGCGAACCGTTCCGAAGAGATGATCGATCTGATCGTCCTCGATGATAAGCGGCGGCGAAAACGCGAGGATGTCGCCGGTATAGCGCACGAGCACGCCCGCCTCGAAGCACTTGACGAACACTTCATATGCGCGCGCGCCGGGCGCGCCCTCGCGCGATTCCAGTTCGACACCCGCGACGAGCCCGAGATTGCGCACGTCCTTCACGTACGGCGCGCTGCGCAGCGCATGCGCCGCCCATTCGAACTTCTCCGCCTTCGATGCCGCGCGCTCGAACAGCCGGTCGCGTGCGTAGAGATCGAGCGTCGCGACGGCCGCGGCAGTCGCGACCGGATGCGCGGAATACGTGTAGCCGTGGAACAGCTCGATCGCGTTCTGCGCGCCCGCGCCGACGACCGTGTCGTGCACGTTGCGATGCGCGGCGACGGCGCCCATCGGGATGGTCGCGTTGTTGATGGCCTTCGCCATCGTGATGAGGTCGGGCGTGACGCCGAAGTACTCGCTCGCCGTCGCTTTTCCCAGACGGCCGAACGCGGTGATGACCTCGTCGAAAATCAGCAGGATGCCGTGCTTCGTGCAGATCTCGCGCAGCTTCTGCAGGTAGCCCTGCGGCGGCACCAGCACGCCGGTCGAACCCGCGAGCGGCTCGACGATCACGGCGGCGATCGTCGAAGGATCGTGCAGCGTGACGATGCGCTCGAGTTCGTCGGCGAGATGCGCGCCCCAGGCGGGCTGGCCTTTCGAGAACGCGTTGTGTTCGAGGTCGTGCGTATGCGGCAGGTGATCGACGGACGGCAGCAGCGCGCCCGAGAACGTCTTGCGGTTCGGCGCGATACCGCCGACCGAAATCCCGCCGAAGCCCACGCCGTGATAGCCGCGCTCGCGGCCGATCAGGCGCGTGCGCTGGCCTTCGCCGCGCGCGCGGTGATAGGCGAGCGCGATCTTCAGCGCGGTATCGACGGATTCGGAACCAGAGTTCGTGAAGAAGATGCGGTCGAGCCCTTCGGGCATCAGGCCCGCGACCCGCGACGCCGCCTCGAACGCCAGCGGATGGCCCATCTGGAACGTCGGCGCGAAGTCGAGCGTGGCGAGCGCCTTTTGCGTCGCTTCGACGATTTCGTCGCGGCAGTGTCCCGCGTTCACGCACCAGAGGCCGGCGCAGCCATCGAGAATCTCGCGACCGTCGGTCGAACGGTAGTACATGCCCTTCGCGCTCTCCAGCAGGCGCGGCGCGGCCTTGAACTGGCGGTTGGCGGTGAAGGGCATCCAGAAGGACGAGAGGTCGTCGATGACGGGGCGGGCGTTCATGGTTTAGGTCTCCTCGGAGGAAAGAACGCTCACTCTAGTCCGCGACAATTTCCCGCGGCATAGACAGTCGAGCGACTGCGCTGTTAACTGTGCTGGCAAAATGCTGCAAACTGTATTGGCAAGTCGCATTTGACGACGCTATTCTCGACTTCATGATCGAACTTACGCTGGAACGCGACCGCGCGCAGGCGCCGACGCTGGTCGAACAGATCGTGCAGGCGTTCGCCGCCGCCATCGAGGGAGAAACGCTGCGCCCGGGCGCGCTGCTGCCGTCCGTGCGCCGGTTCGCAGAGGCGCAGGAACTCAGCACGTTCACGGTCACCGAGGCCTACGGGCGGCTGGTGTCGATGGGGCTCGTCGTCGCGCGTCGCGGCTCGGGGTATCGCGTGGCAGCGCGCTTGCAGGCGGAGCGCACACGGGCCGTCGAATGGCAGCCGCCGAGCCTGAACGCGACGTGGCTGCTGTCAGACGTCTTCGCCGATCATTCGGTGCCGATCAAGGCCGGCTGCGGGTGGCTGCCGAACGAGTGGATCAACGAAAGCGGGCTGCATCACGCGCTGCGCGCCGTGAGCCGCGTGCCGGCCGCGCGCATGGCCGACTACGGGCATCCCTATGGCTTCGCGCCGTTGCGCGAGCGGATCGCCGAGCATCTCGACCGGCACGGCCTGCCGGTCGACGCCGCATCGAACGTGCTGCTGACGGCGGGCGCGACGCAGGCACTCGATCTCATCGTGCGCACGCTGCTGCGCCCGGGCGATGCGGTCGTCGTCGAAGATCCGGGCTACTGCAATCTGCTGCAGATTCTTCAGCTTGCCGGGCTCACCGTGCTCGGCGTGCCGCGCACGGCGGCGGGCATCGATACGGACGTGTTCGAGCGGCTCGTCGTCGAGCATCGGCCGAAAGCGGTTTTTCTCAACACGACATTGCAGAACCCGACGGGCGCGACCTTCGGCATGGCATCGGCGTTCCGGTTGTTGCAGATCGCCGAACGGCACGGCCTGTGGGTCGTCGAGGACGATGTGAACCGCGAACTCGCGCCGCCCGGTGCGCCGCTGCTCGCGGCGATGGAGGGGCTCAAGCGCGTGGTCTACGTCGGCGGCTTCGCGAAGACGATCACGCCTGCGCTGCGTTGTGGCTATGTCGTCGCCGAACGCGACGTGCTGCGCGAACTCGCGCGCACGAAGATGGCGGTGGGACTGACGTCGTCGGCGACGACCGAGCGCATCGTCGAGAAGGTGCTGACCGAGGGGCGCTATGCGCGGCACGTAGAGTTCGTCGGCGAAAAGCTGAAGGAAGCGCATGTGCTCGTCGAGGAGCGGATGGATTCGCTCGGGCTCGAACTGTTTCACCGGCCGCGCGCGGGGCTTTTCGTGTGGGCGCGGCTCGCGATCGAACCGCAGCAGGCGGCTGAAGTCGCGACGCGTGCGCTCGCGGACGGCATCTGGCTCGCGCCGGGTTCGTATTTTCGCCCCGGCGATGCCGCGAGCGCGTGGTTCCGGTTCAACGTGCCGTATTCGGGCGACGATGCGCTGTGGGCGTTTTTAAGGAAGTGGGTTTGAGAATGGAGTGGAAAGGCATGAATGCAGCAGTATTGGTAATCGATGTGCAACGCGCGCTGTTTGACGCAGCGCCGCGTCCGTTCGAGGCGGACGCCGTGGTCGACCGGATCAACGTCGTGACGCAGCGGGCGCGCGAATCGGGCGTGCCGGTGATTTTCATCCAGCACGAGGCGCCGGACAGCGCGCTCGCGTTCGGAGCGACGACGTGAGAGCTGGAAGCCCGGCTGGATGCGCGACCGGACGATCTTCGCGTTCGCAAGCCGACGCCTGATTCGTTCCTGCGCACGGATCTGAACGACGTGCTCGCGTCGCTCGATGCGCGCGCGCTGTTCATATGCGGCTACGCATCCGAATTCTGCGTCGATACGACGACGCGGTCGGCGGCGGCAAAAGGCTTCGCGGTAACGCTCGTCGCCGACGCGCACACGACGCTCGACAAAGCGCATGCGACTGGCGCGCAGATCCGCGCGCACGAAAACGCGACGCTCGGCAATATCCGCAGCTTCGGCCTGCCGATCCGCGCGATCGACGCAGCCGAAATCCGCTTCCGATAAGCAGGGAGCACAAGAAAAAAGCGCGAGTCCCCTCGCGCTTTTTTTCAACCCGATGGCAGCGCTTACCGCAGGCCGCCAATGTTCACATCGTCATCGCCTGAACACGCCGAGCAGCAACGTCGCGAGAAAAATCACGATGAAGATGAAGAACAGGATCTTCGCGATTTCCGTCGCCCCCGACGCAATGCCGCCAAAGCCGAAGAATGCCGCGATGATCGCGATGATGAAGAAGATGACTGCGTATCGAAGCATGAAGCCCTCCACAGGGTCGATTTGTCGGTTTGATTCGCGTGCTGGCTGACGTCGTCGCCGCATCGGTCTATCAGTTGTGCCGCGCGCGAACCGGCGGCACGCAAGCACCAAGCAACGTGTGTGCCCGACTGGCGCCCTGACGAGCGCGCGCCGCCCATCCCGAAGCATGCCGAAGAAAAACCCGCAAAAAAGCCGCACGGCCTCGCGGCTCATGCGGCTATTCGCAGTGCGGAGCGGCGCGCCCCGGGGCGCGCATTTATGCTCGGGCTAGCGGCCCGGCGTGCTATCGGAGTCGGATTCGTCGTCGAAATCGTCATCGTCGACGTTGTTCAGCGCATCCGGCAGGTTGTTCTCCAGTTCATCGCGTTCGATTTGATCGGCGAGATCCAGGGACTTCCGTGTTGCGGGACCGGACGGGCGATTGGCTCCAGACATGGCGTACTCCTTGAACAGATTTCAAAGCCGCGCCAGGACGGCGCGAATGAACGATGCAAGCAAGGGTTGTACACGCCGGCAGAAGGGCCGCATCCAGCGGCATCAACGGATGATTGGAACGACAGGGGAAAAATGCAGCCCCAAAGTTGCAAACGGGACTGCATATTTTGCTTGGCCGGCGCGCACAGTCCAGTATGCACCGGTCCGAGGCACCGATAAAGAGGCGTGTGACAGTTCGTCGTATGTATTGTTTTCGAAGCTGCTTCCGACGTCCCGGCCGTTACGCGCCGCGCGGTCAATCGAACGCGCGTTGCACGATCGGATAGAGCGAAAACACGAGAAGCGCCGCCATCGTGAGATTGAAGATGCGCAGCCAGCGCGGACGGCTGAGAAAACGGCGCATCGACATGCCGAATGCGGCCCACATCGTGATGCAGGGCAAACCGACCACGATGAACACGAGCGCCATCAGCGCGGCATTGAGCGAAAGGCTCGCGTGCAGGTGGATGGTCGTGGCGGCGGTGAGCACCATCATCCAGGCTTTCGGGTTGATCCACTGGAATGCGGCGGCTTCGTAAAAGCGCATCGGGCGGCGCTCGCCGTCGCGCATCTGCACCGACGACGACGTGCCGATCTTCCACGCCAGGTACAACAGATACGCGACGCTCAGGGTTTCGAGCACCGTGTAGAGCCACGCAAAGCGCGCAAAGGCTTCGGCGAGTCCGAGGCCGACCGCGACCATCAGGAACGCAACGCCCGCGCTGATCCCGAACAGATGCGGCACTGTGCGCTTTAGGCCGAAGTTCACACCCGAGGCGAGCAGCATGGTGTTGTTCGGACCGGGCGTGATCGACGTCACCAGCGCAAAGAGCACGGCAGCGGGGAGGGCGCTCATCAGTTCGGCTGGCATGGCGGTGATGCTCCTTGGCTCGGGGTCGCGAGTCGGTAATCGCTCTGGCGTCGAGTGTAGCAACGGTCATCTGTACAGTACCGGTACAAATGAGTGGGCGATTTCCGGTACGGATTCCTATGAGGCATCGGATATCAGGACGCCCATCGCCGACCGGGCGTCCGCCTCTTCGCTTGGACCAAAGTCCAATATCTCGCGGCGGCGCGCTGTCATAGGCTTGCAACAAGCGTCGAAGCGCGTTTGCGTACTGTGTTCGCCTGTGCGGGGAATATTCGCCATGACCGAAGCCAAGCCGTTCGTCGCAGTGGTGGACGATGACGAATCGGTGAGTCGCGCCATCAAGAGGTTGTTGCGCTCCATCGGGCTGGCGTCGGAAACGTACAAGGCGGGCGAGGACTTTCTCGATGCCTGCGATGCCACGCCGTTGCACCGGCCGGACTGCATCGTGCTCGACATCCAGATGCCGGGCATCGGCGGACTCGAGGTGCAGCAGCGACTCGCGGGCAGCGGCATCCCCGTCATCTTCATCACCGCGCACGACGAACCCGGCATCCGCGAACAGGCGCTTGCAGCGGGCGCAACTGCCTATATCACCAAACCTTTCAACGACGCGACGCTCATCGACGCAGTCCGCGCGGCCATCGGCGCGACGCCCTGACGCAGCGCGCGCAGGCGCGCCCGAGCTTGTTCTATTGGACCAAAGGCCAATTGTTTTAGGCATACACAGCAACCACTATTCGAACTGAATCGGGCGGCGTCCGGCGAGGGATTCGCTCTGCGCCGCAGCCCCGAGACGGCACGCGGGCGCATCGCCTGCGATCCTTCATGAGGTTCGAGTCATGCAACGAAAGTGGCACCTTGGTACCGGGCTGGTCGCGTGGATGCTTGCTTTCGCGGCGGCCGCGCAGCAGCCGATCATCTATCCCGCGAAGGGCCAGAGCTCGCAGAAGCAAAATTCCGATACCGCCGAGTGCCAGCTCTGGGCGAAGCAGAACACGGGCGTCGATCCGGCCGTGCTCGCGCAGCAGAGCGCCAACCAGCCGCCCCCGCCCGGGCCGCAGGGCGAACGCGTGCGGGGTGCAGCGGGCGGCGCGGCGGCGGGCGCGGCGATCGGCGCGATCGCGGGCGATGCCGGCAAGGGCGCGGCGGTCGGTGCGGTCACGGGGACTGTCGCCGGCGGTTCGCGCCAGCGGCGCGGCCAGCGCGAAGCCAGCGCGCAGCAGCAGTCGATGCAGCAGCAGACGTCGCAGCAGATGGCCACTTATAACCGCGCGGTTGCCGCGTGCATGTCGGGCCGCGGATACACGATCCAGTAAGAAGGCGGGGCCGCCGGACCCAATCCGGAAACCGGCACACACCCAAGCGGAGACCGACCCATGCCGACGACATCTCGACGAATCGCCCTGGCGGCCGCGTGGCTCGGCGGCAGCGTGTGCGTCACGGCCTGCGCCACTGCGTTCACTCCCGCCTCGGCCGCCGATTTCGACGGCTCGAAACCGCTTCTGTGCGCCGTCATCGAAACGCATGCGTGCGATCCCGGCGAGATCTGCCTGCGCGGCCTCTCCGGCGACCTCGGCCTGCCGCGCTTCATGCGCGTCGACTTCGAGCGCAAGACGATTGCAGGCCCGAAGCGCGCGACGCTGATCGGCGAGATCGACAAGAGTGGCAATCAGATCCTGATGCAGGGCACGGAACTCGGTTATGCCTGGACGATGGTCGTCGACAAAACCGATGGCTCGATGACGCTCTCGCTCGTCAATCGCGATGACGCGTTCGTCGTGTTCGGCAATTGCACGCCGCCCTGACAAGACACTGGTCAACGTCCCGGCTCCCGCAGGAGCCCTTCATGGTGAGTTCACCGCCGCGGATCATCACGATGGCAACGATTAAAACGATCGCTACAGTCGCAGTGACGGGTGCCGCGCTCGTCGCGGCGTGCTTCGTCAGCGGGTGCAAGAAGCCGCCCGCGACGCCCGAGCGCGCGCCCGCCGACGTGACCGTGCTCACGGTCAGCGCCCACGATACGCCCGTCACCTTCGAGTTCGTCGCGCAGACGCAAAGTTCGCGCGAAGTCGAAATCCGCGCGCGCGTGGAGGGGTTTCTCGACAAGCGGCTCTATGTCGAAGGCTCGCTCGTGCATGCCGGGCAGACGCTCTTCCAGATGGACCGGCGTCCGTTCGAAGCGGCGCTGCAGACCGCGAAGGGGCAGCTCGCGCAACAGCAGGCGCGCCTGACCGTGACGAAGGCGAACCTCGCGCGGGTGCGGCCTCTCGTCGAACAGAACGCGGTCAGCAAGAAGGATCTCGATGACGCCGTCGGCAACGAGAAGGAAGCCGAAGCCGCCGTGATCGCCGCGCAGGGCCAGGTTCAGACCGCGCAGCTCAACCTGAGCTACACCACGATCACCACGCCGCTCACGGGACTGTCCAGCTACGCGAGAAAGCAGGAAGGCAGCTACGTGACGCCGGGCGAATCGGGCCTGCTGACCTACGTCGCGCAACTCGATCCGATCTGGGTCAACTTCAGCCTGTCCGAAAACGAGGTCCTCCGGTATCGCGATCAGGAAACGAAGGGGCAACTGAAGTTCCCCGGCGATCGCGACTTCGAGGTGGAAGTGGTGCTCGCCGACGGCTCGGTCTTTCCGAAGCGCGGCCGCATCAACTTCCTTGATCCGTCTTACAGCAAGGAGACGGGCACGTTCCTCGTGCGCGCGGTGCTGCCGAACGCGCAGGGCATCCTGCGCCCCGGCCAGTTCGTGCGCGCGCGGGTGTACGGCGCGACGCGACCCAACGCGATCCTTGTGCCGCAGCGCGCCGTGCTGCAGGGCGCGCGCAGTCACTACGTCTGGCTCGTCGACAAGGACGGCAAGGCGGCGAAGGAGCAGGTGGTCGAAGTCGGCGACTGGTACGGCGACAACTGGTTCGTGACCGCGGGCCTGCGCGCCGGCGACCGCGTGGTGGTCGACGGCGCGATCCGCGTGGCTCAGGGCCTGCCGATCAAGGTGACGGGCGATGCGGCGCTCGCCCCGCCGGCAAGCGATGCGATCGCGCGACCGTCCGGCGCCACCGGCACCGGCACCGGCACCGGCAGCGCCGCCGGCGCGAGCGCCGGCTCCGGCACGGCGGCCAAGTAACCGCTCATGCAACCGCTCCCGCGCCCATGAACATCTCCCACTTCTGCATAGACCGCCCGATCTTCGCATCGGTGATCTCGATCGTGATCACGCTTGGGGGCGCGGTCGCGATGCTGGGCCTCCCGATCGCGCAGTACCCTGACGTCACGCCGCCGCAGATCACCGTGTCGGCCACCTATCCTGGCGCGAGCGGGGATGTCGTCGCGAACAACGTCGCCGCGCCGATCGAGCAGCAGGTGAACGGCGCGGACAACATGATCTACATGAACTCGTCGAGTTCGTCGACGGGCAACATGACGCTCAACGTGTTCTTCGAGATCGGCACGAATCCGTCGCTCGCGCAGGTCGACGTGCAGAACCGCGTGAACCTCGCCTTGCCGCAACTGCCTTCGTCGGTGCAGGCGCAGGGCATCCAGGTGCAGAAGAAGTCGTCGGCGTTCATGATGGTCATCGCCATCTATTCGCCCGACAACCGCTACGACTCCACCTATATCGCGAACTACACCAACCTGTACGTGCTCGATGCGCTGAAGCGCATTCCGGGCGCGAACCAGTCGAGTATCTTCGGCACGCCCGATTACGCGATGCGCATCTGGATCAAGCCCGACCGAATGGCGCAACTGGGCATCACCGCCACCGACGTGCAGAAGGCCGTCGCGAACCAGAACCAGCAGTTCGCCGTCGGCCGCATCGGGCAGTCGCCGACGGGCACCGCCGTCGAGCAGTCGTTCGCGGTCACGACCACCGGGCGACTGACCGATCCCGCCGAGTTCGAGAACATCATCATCCGCGCGCAGAGCGGGGGCGCGGCGATCGTGCGTCTGAAGGACATCGGGCGCGCGGAACTCGGGCAGAAGGACTACTCGATCCGCAGCCGCTATCAGGGCAAGCCGGCGACCGTGCTCGCGGTGTACCAGCAGCCGGGCGCTAACGCGCTCGACGTCTCGAAGCAGGTCCGCGCGACGCTCGCCGAGATGAAGAAGTCGTTTCCCGAAGGCATCGACTACAGCATCGCGATGGATACGACCGAGTTCACGCGCGCGTCGATCTCGGACGTGGTCCATACCTTCTTCGAGGCGCTGGTGCTGGTCGTGATCGTCGTGTATCTGTTCCTGCAGAGCTTGCGCGCGACGCTGATCCCGGTGCTGGCGGTGCCGGTGTCGATTGTCGGCACGTTCATCGGCATGGCGGCGCTCGGTTTCTCGATCAACATGCTTACGTTGTTCGGCATGGTGCTCGCGATCGGCATCGTGGTGGACGATGCGATCGTCGTGATCGAGAACGTCGAGCGCAACATGAACGTGCACAAGCTCAACCCGAAGGATGCGGCCAAACGTGCGATGGACGAGGTCGCGGGGCCGGTCGTCGCGATCGTGCTCGTGCTGTGCGCGGTGTTCGTGCCGGTGGCGTTTCTGAGCGGCATCACCGGGCAGTTGTACAAGCAGTTCGCCATCACGATCGCGATCTCGGTGGTGATCTCGGGCGTCGTCGCGCTCACGCTCTCGCCCGCGCTCGCGGCGGTGCTGCTCAAGCCGGGGCATCACACGAAGCCCAGATTCTTCCAGTGGTTCGACCGATCGTTCGAAAAGATGACGCGCGGCTATGCGACGTGGGTCGCGGCGTTGATCCGGCGCTCGCTGATCGCGCTGCTCTTCTTCGGCGGGATGATTGTGCTGACCGTCATGATGATGCGTTCCATACCGACGGGCTTTCTGCCGCCCGAGGACCAGGGCTATCTGCTTGGCGCGGTCATCATGCCCGACGCCGCGAGCCTCGATCGCACGGGCGACGTCTCGCAGCACGTGACCGACTACTTCATGAAGCAGGAGGCGGTGAGCAACATCACCGTGGTCGACGGCTTCAGCCTGCTCGACAGCCAGAACAAGAACAACGCGGGGACGTTCTTCGTAGGCTTCAAGAGTTTCGACGAACGCTACACGTCCGCGAACATCCGGACACAGAACGCGCGCGCGGTGCTGGTGGATGCCTACAAGACGCTTTCGAAGGTGCGCGAGGGCATCATCGTGCCGGTGAATCCGCCGGCGATTCCGGGGCTCGGCACGACGGGCGGCATGGAGATGTGGATCCAGAGCAAGGGCGACGCGACCATTCCGCAGCTTGCCGGCGTGGTCAACGACTTCCTCGCGAAGGCGAAAGAGCGCCCCGAACTGGCCGGTGTCACATCGACTTTCAACGCGGCCGCGCAGCAGTTGCTCGTGGAAGTGGACCGCGACAAGGCCGAGACGCTCGGCGTGCCGATCGAGGAAGTCTATAGCGCGATGCAGACGATGTTCGGCTCGCTCTACGTGTCGCAGTTCAACAAGTCGAGCCGGCTGTGGCAGGTGATCGTGCAGGCCGAGCCTTCGTATCGCCTGAATCCCGACGACCTGAACCGCATCTTCGTGCGCAACCGCAATGGCGAAATGGTGCCGCTCAAGTCGGTCGTCACGACCAAGTACGTGACCGGCCCCGATCTCATCACGCGCTTCAACAACTTCCCGGCGGTGAAGATCACGGCGAATCCCTCACCCGGCTCCAGTACGGGCCAGGCGATCGCCGCGCTGGAGGAAATCGGCGCGAGCGTGATTCCACCGGATTTCGGCATCGCGTGGAGCGGCGAGGCGTTCGAGGAGCAGAAGGCGGGCAGCACCTCGACGCTCGTGTTCGCGTTCGGCCTCGTGATGGTGTTCCTGATCCTCGCGGCGCAGTACGAGAAGTGGTCACTGCCGGTGGGCGTGCTGATGGCGGTGCCGTTCGCGATCTTCGGCGCACTGCTCGCGATCCTGATGCGCGGGCTCGACAACAACGTGTACTTCCAGATCGGCCTGACGATGCTCGTCGCGCTGGCCGCGAAGAACGCGATCCTGATCTTCGAGTTCGCGGTGCTGAACCGCGAGGGCGGCGCGTCGATCTACGACTCCACGATGACGGCCGCCACCGAACGCCTGCGCCCGATCATCATGACGTCGCTCGCGTTCATCCTCGGCTGCGTGCCGCTCGCGATCGCGACGGGCGCCTCGGCGAACAGCCGCCATTCGATCGGCACCGGCGTGATCGGCGGGATGCTGGCTGCGACGGCGATCGCCGCGTTCTATATCCCGATGTTCTACTACCTGATCGAAACGGGTTCGGCGAAGTTCGGGGGCTCGAAGAAGAAGCCGGGCGAAGTTCCCGCAACCCAGCCCACCGCATCTGCGGACGACTGACATGCGCACGCTCGCCCGAACCGTCCTCATGATCGCGCCGCTCGCGCTCGGCGGCTGCCTCCTCGGGCCGAACTACGAGAAGCCGGCCATCGAAACCCCGCCTTCGTATCGCTTCGCGAGCACCGAGGCGACGCAGATCGTCGATACGCTCTGGTGGGAGCAATTCAACGATCCGGCGCTGAACGACCTGATCGCCGTGGCGCTCGCCGAGAACAAGGATGTGAAGATCGCGGCGGCGCGCGTCGAGCAGTTCCTCGGGCAGTTCCAGACGACGCGCTCGCAGTTGTTCCCGCAGGTGGCGGCGGGCTTCGACGCCGGGCGCCAGCGCCTGCCGTTCGGCACGGTCGTGCCGCAGGGCACCGGCCTCGTGGCGAACAATTTCGACGCGACGCTCTCCGCTTCGTGGGAAATCGACCTGTTCGGCAAGCTGCGCCGGCAGACCGAATCCGCGCGCGCGAACCTGCTCGCGAGCGAGGAAGGGCGGCGCGCGACGATCCTCACGCTGGTGGCGTCGGTTGCATCGACGTATATCGGTCTCGTATCGCTCGACCGGCAACTCGACATCGCGAAGGCCACGACCGCGAGCCGCGCCGATTCGGTGCATGTGTTCACGCTGCGCTTCAATTACGGCGAAGTCTCGCAGATGGAACTCGCGCAGAGCCAGTCGGAATACGAGGCATCCCTCGCGACGATTCCGCAGCTCGAACAGCAGATCGCGCAGCAGGAGAACGCGCTCTCGGTGCTGCTCGGCCGCAATCCGCAGCCGATCATGCGCGACCGCGAACTTGACGATCTCTCGATTCCCGTCGTGCCGGTGGGCCTGCCGTCCGAACTGCTGACGCGTCGCCCGGACCTGCGGCAGGCCGAGCAGAACCTGATCGCGGCCAACGCGCTGATCGGCGCGGCGCGCGCGCTCTACTTCCCGTCGATCTCGCTCACGGGTCTCTTCGGCACCGCGAGCGCACAGTTCTCGTCGCTCTTCACGGGACCCGCGCGCGTCTGGTCCTACGCGGGCGCCGTCACGATGCCGATCTTCACGGCGGGCAACATCGCCGGTCAGGTGAAGCAGGCCGAGGCGCAGCAGCAGCAGGCCTTGCTCGAATACCAGAAGGCGATCCAGGTCGCGTTCCAGGAAGTCGAGGACGCGCTCGTCACGCTGCAGAAGTCGCGCGATGCGCTCATTGTGCAGGGACGCCAGGTCGATGCGCTGCGCACCTATTCGCGGCTCGCGCGGTTGCGCTACGAAGGCGGCTATACGAGCTACATCGAAGTGCTCGATGCCGAGCGCAGCCTCTTCAATGCGCAACTGACTTACACGCAGACGCAGGGCACGGTCTTCACGTCGATGGTCAACCTGTACAAGGCGATGGGCGGCGGCTGGGTGACCGACGCCGAGCGCATGAGCGCAACCATGTACGGCGCGAACGGCGGGCCGGTCCCGACCACCCAGGAGCCGCCGCCGTGAACCGCGCACCGCTCATCGCGTGCCACGAATGCGACCTGCTGCAGCGCGAGACCGTGCTGCCGGGTGCCGGCATCGCGCGGTGTACGCGGTGCGGCGCCGAACTCTATCGCAATCATCCCGACAGCCTGAACCGCTCGCTTGCCTTCACACTCGGCGCGCTCGTGCTGTTCGCGATCGCGAATGCGTATCCGATCGTCGGGCTCAAGGTGAGCGGCAATCTCGTGGAGACGTCGCTCGCCGGCTCGGTGGACGTGCTCTATCACGATGGCATGTGGCCCATCGCCGGGCTCGTGCTCGTGACGACGATCCTGATGCCGATGCTGCAGATGGCGAGCATGGCGTACCTGCTCGTGCCGCTGCGCTTCGGGCGCGTGCCGTACCGCGCCGACCTCGTGTTTCGCCTGCTGCATCTGGCCGCGCCCTGGGGCATGACCGAAGTGCTGATCCTCGGCGTGCTGGTCGCGCTCGTGAAGCTCGCGCATATCGCGGGCGTGGTGCCGGGCATCGCGCTGTGGGCGTTCGGCGCGCTGATGCTGGCGCTGGCTGCAAGCTCGGCCGCCTTCGATCCGCGCTCGTTCTGGGAACGCGTGAGCCGCGCCGAGCCGCAGACGTTCGCGTCGGCGCCGACAGCCGCGCGCGCGGGACTGTTCGCGTGCCACGATTGCGGGCTCCTGTCGAAGGCGGCGCCGCGCGCCCATGCGGGACGCTGCCCGCGCTGCGGCGCCGCGCTGCATTTTCGCAAGCCCGAAAGCATCGCGCGGACCTGGGCGTTCCTGATCGCCGCGATCACCCTCTATATCCCGGCCAACACCTTGCCGATGATGGACACCAGTTCGCTGTTCGGCGCGCAGCGCGACACGATCATGAGCGGCGTGGTGTATCTCTGGACGTCGGGCGCGTGGCCGCTCTCGGTGATCGTGTTCATCGCGAGCGTCGCGGTGCCCATGCTCAAGATCATGGCGCTCGTGTTTCTCGTGGTGACCGCGCAGCGGCGCTCGCGCGGGCTGCTCAGGCCGAGGACGATGATCTACCGGATCGTGGAGTTCGTCGGGCGCTGGTCGATGCTCGACATCTACGTGGTCACGCTGCTCGTCGCGCTCGTGCAGTTCAACGCGCTCGCGACGATCAAGGCGGGACCGGCCGCCATCGCGTTCGGCGCGGTGGTCGTGCTGACGATGTTCGCCGCGATGTCGTTCGATCCGCGCCTCATCTGGGACGCAAACGAGGCCGATCATGGCTAGGCCGCCAGGACCTCCCGACGAGCCGGGCTTTCCGGAAGCCGTCGCTGCGCCCCGGTCGCGCTGGCGGGTGCAGCTCGTGTGGCTCGTGCCGCTGATCGCGGTGCTGGTCGGCGGCTGGCTCGCGGTGCAGGCGATCCTCGAAAAGGGCCCGACGATCAAGATCAGCTTCTCGACCGGCGAAGGCCTCGAAGCGGGCAAGACCAAGATCAAGTTCAAGAACGTCGACATCGGCGTGGTGCAGAGCGTCGTGCTCTCGCCGGATCACAAGCAGGTGATCGCGACCGCGGAACTTTCGAAGCAGGCGACGAACATGCTCGTCGACGACACGCGCTTCTGGGTCGTGCGCCCGCGCATTTCGGGCGGGACCGTTTCGGGGATCGGCACGCTGCTGTCGGGTTCGTTCATCGGAATGGACATCGGCACGAAGGCAAAGCCGCGGCGCGATTTCGTCGGACTGGAGATACCGCCCGTGTTCGCGAGCGGCGTGCCCGGGCGCGAGTTCGTGCTGAAGAGCGAGGACCTGGGCTCGCTCGACGTCGGCTCGCCCATCTATTTCCGGCGGCTGCAGGTCGGGCAGGTGACCTCGTTCGAACTCAATCCGGACGGCTCGGGCGTGACGATGCGCGTCTTCATCAACGCGCCCTACGACAAGTACGTGAAGGAAGACACGCGCTTCTGGCAGGCGAGCGGCCTGGACGTCGTGCTCGATACGACCGGCGTGAAGATCAACACCGAATCGCTCGTGTCGATCCTGGTCGGCGGCCTGGCGTTCCAGAGTCCGCCCGATTCGAAGAACATCGCCGAAGCGTCCGAGCATGCGCAATTCCAGCTCTTCCCCACTCGCACCGAGGCGATGCAACGTCACGAGACCATCGTCGACACCTATGTGTTCGCTTTCAAGGAGTCGGTGCGCGGGCTGACGGTGGGTGCGCCGGTCGATTTCCGCGGGATCGTCGTGGGCGAGGTCGCGGCGATCAATACGCGCTACGACCCGGTGACGCGCGAGTTCAGCATCCCGGTGCAGGTGCGCTTCTATCCCGAGCGCTTCACGTCGCGCTACGAGTCCGGCAAGCGGGCGGGACGGGTCGTGCAGAACCGGCGCGAAGTGGCGCAATGGCTCGTCGATCGCGGTCTGCGTGCGCAGTTGCGAACCGGCAGCCTGCTCACCGGACAGCTGTACGTCGCGCTCGATTTCTTCCCGACCGCGCCGAAGGCATCGATGAACTGGGACGTCGATCCGCCCGAGTTGCCGACCGTGCCGGGTCAGTTGCAGTCGCTGCAGCAGTCGGTGTCGAGTCTCGTTGCGAAGCTCAACAAGATTCCGTTCGAAGGAATCGGCAACGATCTGCGCGCGACGCTGCAGCAGGCGAACCGGCTCGTGACGACGCTCGATACCCAGGTGGCGCCGGAGGCGCGCGGCGCGCTCGTGCAGGCACGCGAGGCGCTCAACGCGACGAATCGCGTGATGCAGACGGACTCGCCGCTGCAGCAGAACGCCGCCGACGCGATGCGCGAACTGGCGCGCACCGCCGCTGCGTTCCGGACGCTCGCGGAGTACCTGGAGCGTCATCCCGAAGCGCTGCTTCGCGGCAAGCCGGAGGATTCGAAGTGATGCGCGTCTTCATTGTGATTTTGTCCGCGGCGCTGTCGATGTCGATTGCCGGCTGCGCGGGATCGCCGCAGGCCAAGTTTTATACGTTGAGTGCGGTCGGGCCGCTGCAGACTGCGACAGCTTCCGCTTCCCCGGTGCCGATCGCGATCGAATGGGTGACGGTGCCGGAGCTGGTGGACCGTCCCCAGATGGTGGTGCGGGTGGACGCGACGCGCGTCGAGATCGACGAATACGCGCGCTGGGCGGAGCCGCTCAAGAGCCAGATTCCGAGGGTGATCGCCGAGGATCTGATGCGGCTCGTGCCGGGGGCGAGGGTGTCGGTGTTTCCGCAGCGCCCGGACGACGGGGCGGGGTATCGCGTGTCGGTCGATGTGCAGAGCTTCGAGTCCGCGCCGGGGACAATGGCGGGCATCGCGGTGCTCTGGTCGGTGCGGCCGCCGAAGGGAACTACGGTTTCCGGGCGTACCGTCGTGCATGAGCCGGTTTCCGCCGGCGGCTATGACGCGCTCATCGATGCGCACAATCGCGGGATTGGTGCAGTCAGTGCCGATATTGCCCGGACTATTCAACAGGCACAACACTAATAGAGCTGCGCCCGGGCATGCGCCTTGCAAAAGCATTTCGGAACGATGGAAACCGAAATGCCCAAGCCAAGGACGCACCAGAATGAAACCGCCCCGCGGGAATCGAACCCGCCGCCATCCGTGACCGAGGCTCCGTTCTCCGTCCCCGGAGAGAACTGCGCCACCGTGCAGCACGCTGACCGCTTCAGCCTGCTCATCGACGGGTCCGATTATTTCCGCGTGCTCCGCGAGGCAATCAGCCGCGCCGAGCGGACCGTGTTCATCCTCGGCTGGGACATCGACAGCCGCATGAGACTCACGCCCGAAGGCGCCCCGGACGACCTTCCCGCCGCCCTCGGCGAATTCCTGCACGAAATCGCGGCCCGCCGCCGGCGCCTGCGCATCTACATCCTCGCGTGGGACTTCGCCATGCTCTACGCGTTCGAGCGCGAATGGCTGCCGGTCTACAAGATGGGCTGGCGCACCCACCGGCGCATCGCATTCCAGATGGACGGCAAGCATCCGCTCGGCGGCTCGCAGCATCAGAAAATCGTCGTCATCGACGATAGGCTCGCCTTCGTCGGCGGTCTCGATCTCACGCGCTCGCGCTGGGACTCGCCCGAGCACGCGCCGGACAATCCGCTGCGCCGCGATGCCAACGACGCGGCCTACGCGCCCTTTCACGACGTCCACACGATGTTCGACGGCGACGCGGCCCGCGAAATCGGCCTGCTCGCACGCGAGCGCTGGCAGCGCGCGTGCGGCCGGCGCTTCGCGATCCGGGCGCACCGGGCAACGCAGGAGAGCGATCCGTGGCCGCCGTCGCGCGCAGTCGACCTCACCGATGTTGATCTCGCCATCTCGCTTACGGAGCCCGCGTACGCCGGGCGCCCGGCCGTGCGACAGATCCGCGCGCAGTATCTCGACGCGATCGACCGCGCGAAACGCAGCATCTATATCGAGAACCAGTACTTCACCTCGGGCACGATCGGCGCGGCGCTCGGGCAGTCGCTGGCGAAGCCGGACGGCCCGGATCTCGCGATCGTCGTGCCGCGCGACCAGAGCGGCTGGCTGCAACAGGTCACGATGGGCGTGCTGCGCGCGCGGCTGCATCGGCTGCTCACGGCCGCAGACCAGCACGATCGCTATCGCATCATGGCGCCGAGCGTGCCGGGGCTCGGCGAGCATTTCGTCAACGTGCACAGCAAGCTGATGATCGTCGACGACGACCTGCTGCTCGTCGGCTCGGCGAACCTCAACAATCGCTCGATGGTGCTCGACACCGAATGCAACATCGCCATCGACGCGGCCGGCGATCCACGCATCCAGTCGGCGATCGCCCGCATGCGCGACACGCTGCTCGCCGAGCATCTCGGCTGCACCGTGGACGACGTCGCGCGCGAACGTGCAGCGCGCGACGGCATGAATGCGGCGATCGAAGCGCTGCAAAAGAACGCGGACGAGCATCGTACGCTCGCGCGGCTGAACCCGACGGTCTCGCCCGATCTTGATCAGCTGATCCCGCCAGAAGCGCTGATCGATCCCGAGGCGCCCGTCGCGCCGAACGAACTCGTCGGGCAGTTCGTGCCGGTCGACAAGGCGCGTCCGCTGATCGGCCGGTTCGCGCTGCTCGGCACGCTCGCGCTCCTGATCGTCGGGCTCGCGGGGCTATGGCACTGGACGCCGCTTGCCGATTACGTGAACCTCAAGTCGCTCACGCGTGCGACACGCCATATCGAATCGTTGCCGCTCGCGCCGCTCTGGATCGTGCTCTGCTATGTGAGCGCGGCCGTTGTCTCGGTGCCGGTGACGCTGCTCATCGCCGCGACCGGGCTCGTGTTCGGCGCGCTGTGGGGCGCGGTGTATGCGCTCGTCGGCACCATGGCGGCGGCGGCCGTCACGTATCTGCTCGGCAGCTGGCTCGGCCGCGACATGGTGCGGCGCGTCGCCGGCACGCGCGTGAACAAGCTCTCCGAACGGGTGGCGAAACGCGGCATCGTCGCGGTTGTCGTGCTGCGCCTCCTGCCGGTCGCGCCGTTTTCGATCGTCAATCTGGTCGCGGGCGCCTCGCACATCCGCCTGCGCGATTTCCTGCTCGGCACGCTGCTCGGTATGGGGCCCGGCATCCTGCTGACGGTCGCGTTCGCGCATCAGCTCGTGGCTTCGCTGCGCCATCCGACGGCCGGCTCGTTCGCGATTCTGATTGGCATCGGCGTGACGCTCGTGGGCGTCTCGTTGCTGTTGCAGCGCTTTCTCGGCCGTCCGAAGCCAGGCGAAGACGAAGCCGAGCGGGCGCGCGAGGAAGCTGCAGCGCATGATGAAGAGAAGGAGAAGGCAAGCAACGAAGCCGCGCGAGCCCAGGATTACCGCGAGACCACGACGCCGCCGCGCGACGATTCCACCGTGGTGGCGGGCGGCGGCGCGCATGGCGCGCAGAAGGGCAAGCGCACCGACGAGGTGAACCCATGACGCCGATGCGCGAGAGCGATCCTGCCGCATGCACGCCGACCGCATCCGCGGCGGCGCATCGCGAGCTGAAGATCGCCACGTACAACGTGCATGGCGCGGTCGGCATCGACGGCAGGTTCGCGCCGGAGCGCATCGGCGAAGTGCTCGCGGAGATCGATGCCGACATCTTCGCGCTGCAGGAAGTGCCGCTTGGCGGCAGCGGCGCGCCGAACGTGCTCGAAACATTGCAGCGCATGACAGGACTTACGGCGGTAGAAGGTCCGACGCTCGACACGCCCGCACGCCGTTACGGCAACGCGGTGCTGACGCGCTTTCCGGTGCGCGCGGTGCGCACGCTCGACCTTTCGTTCAGGAGCCGCGAGCCGCGCGGCGCGCTGGATGCCGACATCGACTGCGATGGCGAAGTATGGCGCGTGGTCGCGACGCATCTCGGGCTCGCGTCGAGCGAACGGCGCGCGCAGGTCGAGCAGGTGCTGCAGCGCTTCGACACGCCCGCGATGCCTGTGATCTTGCTCGGCGACCTCAATGAGTGGTTCGTGCACGGCCGCACGCTGCGACGGCTCGTCACGCATTTCTATCGCGTGGCCGCGCCGCGCACGTTTCCAACGCGCTATCCGCTCTTCGCGCTCGACCGTATCTGGGTGCATCCGGGCGAGCGTCTGATCGGTGTAGGGGTGCATCGAACGGCGCTTTCGCGCATCGCATCCGACCACTATCCGCTCATCGCGCACTTCACTTCGACGGCCTGAAGCGAAGCCCTTACGAGCATAAAGCGATGCCCGTATACGGCTTCGTGACTCCGGCGCTACAGAAAACCCCTTAAATTGCGGTACAAAATCGCAAAAGACTCGCACGAATGCTCGCGGCGTATGTAGAATCCGGCCTTGATACGCGTGCATTGACGCGCACGTATTCTCAAGACACTGACCATAACAGGTAGGAGAAACATGCCGACTTCCGCAAAGACCGCTGCCAAGAAAGCCGCACCGAAGGCCGCCACCAAGGCCGCCACCAAGGCCGCCGCCGCACCGGCGAAGAAAGTAGCAGCCAAGAAGGTTGCCGCGAAGCCCGTCGTCGCGGCCAAGAAGGCTGCAGCAAAGGCATCGGGTTCGCTGTCGCCGATCAAGGATACGTTCACGAAGGCATCGCTTGCAGTGCACCTCGCCGATCGCGCGACGGTCGACGTGAAAGCAGTGAAGGCCATCCTCGCTGCGCTCGAAGACACGATCCTCGGCTCGGTCCACAAGAAGGGCGCGGGCGAATTCACGCTGTCGGGCCTGTTGAAGATCTCGGCGCAGATCGTGCCGGCGAAGAAGAAGCGTTTCGGCAAGGACCCGTTCACGGGTCAGGAGCGCTGGTTCCCGGCCAAGCCGGCGAGCGTTCGCATCAAGGCTCGCCCGCTGAAGAAGCTGAAGGACGCAGCGGCCTGATTTCGCACCCTTCGGTTTGCGGTTTTGGAAAAAAGCCAGCTTCGGTTTCGGAGGTGGCTTTTTTTTTTGTTCGCTCGCGGGGGGCGCTGCGCTGCGTTGCGTTGCGTTGAACACCTTCGGTCTTGAGGCACTTCTATGGAACTTGTTTTGGTCTTGGTCTATTAGCTCTGCCCCTGTCCGGGGCGGGACTTACTTTCTTTGCTGCTGCAAAGAAAGTAAGCAAAGAAAGCAG
>NZ_FCOG02000349.1 GCF_001544975.2 Caballeronia arationis
CTTTGCAGCGCAGCTTCCGCACCGCTGAGAAGGCCGTTAACACCTGGTGCGATCAGGTCAAAATCGCCGCGTAGAAACTTGACTCGACTGCTACAAGATCAATTCAGTCAAGGAATCTAGTGTCTACGCGTTTTGACACGGTCTGGGCCAAAAACGGTCATCGGGCTATCCATAGCAACGGACAGACGAACGTCTGCCTCACGTCAGAAAGCCGCCGTACATCTCGATTCGAAGTCTCGTAAACACTGAGATGCACTCCACGGAGCCTGCACGCTTTCAGAAGTGGGCCACAGAACGACAGTTCTCCAGCCACGAATGCCTGCTGGACTGTCCCCAGCCATAGCGGTGAGCATTGCGAGCGTTCATCCTTTCCCGACGCTCATGATCAGCGGGTGAACGTTGCGGCACCTGTCAGCGAGGCGGGGAGGGCCACGTGCTAAGAACGTAGTTTGCAAGCCCGTCAAGAACCTTCCTGGACGCCCCTGCTTTTGCCTGAACCGCCATACCCTGTGAAACAGCCATCACGAAGGATGCCAGATCGGTGCTATTCACAGATGACGGCAGGTCACGCTCGCGCTGTGCACGCTCCAACCGCCGCCGCAATGCCAGTTGCGTCGCAGCGCGACGCCGAACAAGTTCCTGCCGTATAGGCTCGGCATCGTCGGAGCATGCGAGAGCGCCATTTATCCCCAAGCAGCCGGGATGAGCTGAGTCCATTGTGTGCACGTTGGCAGAGCCTCGCAGAATACGCTCCACGACCTTCAAGGAAGTGGGCTCGTCCATGGCGTCAGCCATGAAGCCCATATGCTTGCTTTCATAGAGATCGAGCGCTTTCCGGAAAAGCGCTTCCTTGTTGCCAAAAGCCGAGTAGAGACCAGGGCGCGCGACACCCGTAGCTTCTGTCAAATCCTCAAACGAACTCCCCTCATAGCCTTTCTGCCAAAACACAGATAGTGCGGCTTCAAGTGCCTCAGTTTCATTAAATTCTCTGCGTCGCCCCATAGCACCCCCGTCGCATCGCACGATATTTCAAGAACGATCATTATAAAATTCTTGACGAACATCGCGCAATAACATACTGTTCGTTACGGTAACGAACGTTACTGTATTTCTGCGAATAGAGACGTTTCAAGGAACATGAATCGGTCCGCTGGTGGTGATTTGGAAACGAGGTCTTTACATCCATTAGCGAAGGGATCGCGATCGAGCGTGACTGCCTCATCGCCAGCGGGCGCCATATGTCTTTCAATACAAAGGAGTTCACGATGAGCAAGACACTTTCGGGCAAGGTGGCCCTCGTTACTGGCGGCTCGCGCGGTCTGGGCGCCGCAATCGCAGCGGCGTTAGCGGACCAGGGGGCCGATGTCGCAATCAGCTATGTCGCGTCCGAGGAAAAGGCGGCCTCCGTTGTCGAAGGGCTCAAGGCGAAGGGCGTGCGTGCTGTCGCGGTGCAGGCTGATCAAGGCGATCCCGCGGCATCCGAGCCGTTGATCCGGAAGGTGGTCGCGACCTTTGGCAAGCTGGACATCCTGGTCAACAACGCCGCTGTCGCCTGGCAGGGCAAGACCATTGACGATCCGGAAATCGACAATGCGGCGATGAATCGCCAGTGGATGATCAACACGATGGGCGTGATCGCCAATATCCGCGCAGCAGCCAAGGTGTTGCCGGAGGGAGGACGTATCATCTCGGTCGGCTCGGGCCTTGGCACGCGAGTCGCATTTCCTGGGACGACCGACTACGCGGCAACGAAGGCCGCTGTCATCGGCTACAGCAAGGGGGCGGCACGCGATCTCGGTCGGCGCAACATCACCGTGAACGTTGTTCAGGCCGGGGTGATGGACACCGATATGGCGGCCGGCGCAAAGAACAATCGTATGCGTCAGCGCATCCCGTCTTGAACACAGGTGCGTGCGGTGCGAAGGTATTGCCATCGTGACGTCGGAGCATTGCGATGGTCGACCCAACCGAAGAGACTGCGGGACCAAGGACATCGCGGCGTCCTCGGCAAGGCAAGGCATTCTGGCGCGAGATGGTCATGGCGTGGAAACGAAGCGGACTTGGCGCACGACGTTTCTGCCGAGAGCAAGGGCTGGCAGTCAGCACCTTCGGCTTGTGGCGCAAGAAGCTCGCGGGCGAGACAACTGCCCGGACGAGCCCGCTCGCCGTGACCCCGGATGCGACGTTTGTTGTTGCCCGTGAAGATGGTGAGCCAGAGCCGGTCGTGACGCACCCATCGACGTCGGCAGATGCGTCGTCGTCACGTGATCGCGTGACCATGTCGCTCGCCGGTGCTCGCATCGAACTGACCGGCGCACATGCCGAGCGCATCGTGCGCTTCGTGCTCGGACAACTCGGGGGTGCGCGGTGTTGATTGCGGCTGACGTTCGGGCCTACATCTGCCGTGAGCCGGTCGATATGCGCAAATCGATCGACACGCTGTCCCATCTGGTCGAACCGCTGCTGGCCCAGAAGCCTGCCTCGGGCAATTTGTTCGTGTTCGTGGGTCGGGACCGCACGAAG
>NZ_FCOG02000506.1 GCF_001544975.2 Caballeronia arationis
GGCTCGAGATAGCGGGTGATGCGAGGAGCGGCTTGTTTCGTGCGCTGCCGAGAGAGCGAAAGCGGGTTGCCGGCCAAATACCCCGCCTGCACCAGCCACGCAAACAACGCATTGAGAATGACGATCGCCTGACGCTGACTCGCGGGCGACAAGGGCCCATAGAAAGGCCGCCACCGTGCATCGTGGCGAGGGTGCTTGCGACCACCGCCGGCGACCCAAGTCGCGGTGGGTTGCGGATCGGCCAGGAATTGCTGGTAACGCAGACAATCTTCGTGGGTGAGTGACGAGAGCGGCTTGTCGAGCATCACAAGCGACCAGAGCAGCAAGCGCTCGGCCTCTTTGCGATAACTCTCGAAGGTGGTCTTGGTGTCGTGAAAGCGCGAGAGCCACGCGCGAATCGCATCGAGATCATGGTTGGCCGCGATCTGCGCACGACCGTCCGTCGCGCGATTCGCCCCGACACTACCGTCGAGCGTCGACGGAATCACGAGGGATTCGAGGGGCGCGGGTTGGAGTGCAACGGATGTCGGTGGCTGAAGAGCGGGCATCGAGTGTCACGCGGTTTCGAGGTCGGTACGACACGAATGAATCAACATTATAGCACTAATGTCAAATCAAGCCGTCGATTGGGTTAGATAAATATCGAAATACGTTGTACTATTGTCGGTGTTCCCCGCTCTGGCTCGCTCATGTCCGACGTTCTTTCCGACGAAACCCGCCTCGCGGCCGATATCGAGCGCCTCAAGGCCGAGTTCCCCAAGACGCGTGAACTCTATCGCGAGGTGTGCGCTCTGCTGTTTTTCCGCTTCGGCGTTCCGCCCACTGCCAATCGCCTCTACCACCTGGTCCGGCGCGGCACCATGAGCACGCCGGCGTCGGTGCTCGCCGAGTTCTGGGCGGAGTTACGAGAGAAGAGTCGGGTGCGTATCGAGCACCCGGACTTGCC
>NZ_FCOG02000456.1 GCF_001544975.2 Caballeronia arationis
TCGATCTCACCGAGTTCGATACGGAAGCCGCGAATCTTGACCTGATGATCGTTGCGGCCGAGGAACTCCAGATTGCCATCAGCGCGATAACGTGCGAGGTCGCCCGTACGGTAGATGCGTGCGCCTGCAACGAACGGATCGTCGAGGAAGCGCTCGGCGGTGAGTTCGGGCCGATTCAGATAGCCACGCGCCACGCCTGCACCGCCGATGTAAAGCTCTCCCACCACGCCCGGAGGCATCAATTGACGTTGTGCATCGAGCAGGTAGATGCGCGTATTGGCGATCGGCTTACCGATGCTTTCCGTCAAATGATCGCCTTTCTGCATCTGAATCCAGGTCGAGTATGTCGTCGTCTCGGATGGTCCATAGAGATTGCACAGGCGCTCAATGTCGGTCTCGGCAAAGATTCTTTTCATCAGCGCGAGCTTCAATGGCTCGCCGGCGAGATTGATCGTCTGGATGGATGCCAACGACGTGCCAGAATCCAGCAACGAAGTAATGGCCGATGGCACCGTATTGATGAGGCTCACCTCGTGCGGATCCCTGACGAGTGCGAGGACGTTGTCGACCAGGTGAACCGTACCGCCTCGTGTCAAAGGAGCGAAACACTCGTAGATCGAGAGATCGAAATTGAGGGAGGTCGCAAACAGAGTCTGCGAAAGCTCCTCCAACGTGAAGACATCCTGACTCCAGGTCAGAAAGTTGACGGCGTTCCGGTGTTCGATCGCAACGCCCTTGGGTATACCAGTGGAACCCGAGGTATAGATCACATAGGCGAGGTGCTGCGGGGCGACAGTCGTTCGCGGATCGTCTTGTGGCAACGAGCCATCGAGCGATGCATTGGGGTCGAGCACGGTCAACGCACCGGTATCTCCCAGCGCTTCGCGACCCGCGGCATCGGCGAGCAACAGCCGGGGTGTGGCATCGGTGAGGATGTGGCTCAGACGCTCGCCCGGATAGGCCGGATCGAGCGGCACATAAGCGCCCCCAGCCTTGAGAATCGCCATCAACGCGACGATCATGCCGGTGCCGCGCTCCATGCACAGCGCCACACGGTCTTCCGGATTGACGCCCAGCGCAATCAGATGATGCGCCAGCTGGTTGGCGCGTGCATTGAGTTGCGCATAGGTGAGCGACTCGTCTTCGAAGACCAGCGCGATTGCGTCGGGCGTGCGTTGAACTTGTTGCTCGAAGAGCTGATGGATACACAGATGCTCCGGATAAGGCGCAGCGGTGTCGTT
>NZ_FCOG02000174.1 GCF_001544975.2 Caballeronia arationis
GCGGTTGCGCACCCAGCGTTAAAACCGTGTTCGGCAACTGGACGATCGAGATTTGTGGTGTTGTCGACGGACCCGGATGTAGAAAATTCGAAGCCTGCTGCAGCACCGGCTCAGGCGTTGGTGTGGCTTTCCCGGCCCCGAATCGAAAGTCGTGTGTTACCTGCGCGCTACAAAAATCCGCCATCTGCGCGTAAGACGACTTTCCTTGATTCGGCTGAGATTCCATTTCATAGCTATGCAAATAGCGTGCAGCCCCACATAACGTTGAGCAGCTTTAGACCCAATGCAGAGACAGCGGTTGCTTTCAAAGAATTGCGGCCACCTTTCCTTTGCTTCGCCGATTGGTAGTTAGCAAAGTCCACAAAACGTCACGGCGTCGATTCTGCAGCATGCCGGGAAACTGCCTGACGAACTGTACAAATCGCTGACCTGGGATCGGGGCAAGGAGATGGCTGACCATAAACGCTTCACCGTGGCAACCGACATCAAGGTCTACTTATGTGATCCATACAACCCGTGGCAACGCGGATCGAACGAAAACATGAACGGGCTCCTGAGACAGTATTTCCCCAAAGGAATCGATCTCTCTGCGTATTCGCAGGCAAAACTCAATGCCGTGGCCAGGCGGCTCAACGAACGTCCAAGGAAAACTCTAAACTTTGATACACCGGCTGAGCGATTTCATCAATCTATTGCATCGACCGGTTGAATCCGCAAAGTCGAATGGCCATTAGCCTTTCGGGGCCGAAAGGTCGAGCATCGGTGTGAAGGACGGCTGCTTAACGAGCATCGCGCCATAGGTCTGGGCCAAGGACGGTCAGTACGGCGAGCCCGATGCGTGAGGGCCGGACCGACAGCCGCGGCCGAAAGGTTTGACGCGGCGAAGTATGTGAGCACTCGGCGAAGTCGCCGTGGAACGGCTGGGTCATGAAGACGACGGGCGCGTCCACGTAATACAGGGTGCTGAACTGAGCGGTGAATTGTCCGCCTCCGCCCGACCGTTAAGTTCGTGACCACAAGGTAAGTCTATCCCCGTCAACAGTACCGCGTAATTTGTCGTGCCCCCTCAAAGTAGCTTGCCTAAGGCACATTGCTCTTTCAATCGAGCCAAAGGGTAGCGGTCGCCCCTATCCTGCCATTTGTCCCGGGTCGCAGTGGAATTTTCGGAGTACGGCGGTCGTTTACTCTTCTCTGGCACAACTCGCGGAGCAATTTCTCAGTCAGACTGAGGAGGGTAGTCATGTCGAAGGTCTCTTGGGGTCTCAAAGCGGCGGCCACGATCGTCCTCGCCGCCGGCTTAACAATCGGGCATGCCGCTGACGATGATGCTTACGTCGTCGCACCACTCGTGTCCAACCTGGCAGGCGCTGCCCCGAAGGTCGACGGGGTACTGCAGAACGCCTGGGGAATTGCCTTTAGTCCGGCAGGAAGTCCGTTCTGGATCAACGACAATGCGACAGGCTGCTCGACGCTATATGACGGTGAGGGGGCAAAGGTGGCGCTGCAGGTCTCTATTCCGCTGCCTGGCAATGTCATACCGACCGGCGCCTGTCATCCCGTCTTTCCCAACAATCCACCGAATCCCACGCCCGCGGCGCCGACCGGAATTGTGTGGAACCCCTCAGCCGCGTTTCTCGTGCCAGGTACCAAGATCCCGGCCGTATTCATCTTCGCGACCGAGGACGGCACGATTTCCGCTTGGGCCGGTGGGTTGAATCCGGCAAACAACGCCGTGATCGCGGTGGACAACTCGTCCTCTCCATCCGCCGCCAGCGGGGCCGTCTACAAGGGTCTCGTCTTCGGTGTCAACGCGAAAGGAGGATTTCTGTTTGCGACGAACTTCCGGTCGGGTCGGATCGACGTATTCGGGCCGAGCGGTACGAACGGCTTGTTCACGCCCGCGCCGACAGACGGCGCCTTCACGGACCATGACATCCCGGCTGGCTACGCCCCGTTTGGTATCGCAAACATCGACGGCGACCTTTTCGTAACTTATGCGAAACAGAACGATCAGAAGCATGACGATGTTGCAGGTAACGGTCACGGATTCGTCGATGTATTCGACACCGACGGTCACCTGCTGCGCCGCTTTGCCAGCCGAGGGTCGCTCGACTCGCCGTGGGGAATCACGCGCGCATCGTTTGCGTTCGGGCGCTTCAGCGGCAAGATTCTGATTGGTAATTTTGGCAATGGCCGAATCAATGTCTTCGACGATAACGGCAGGTTCCTCGATCTCCTTGAGGATGCGTACGGCAATCCACTGGCTATCGACGGCCTGTGGGCTCTCACTCTCGGTGGCGGCCGCAACTCGGACTCGGACACACTGTACTTCTCGGCAGCTCCTAACAAAGAGACCAACGGACTGTTCGGTACCATCATTCCATTGAGCGCCTCCAAGGCGCGAGCGTCCGGTCAGCACAGGCAATAGCTGGCAGTCACGTGTGGCTCCCTGCGCCACCTCATGGCGGTGACCTCGTCACAGCCATGAGGTGGCGAGCATGCAGCGCGACGGATCTCCAGGCGCTCTCACCAACATTGCGTCTGGAAACGGTCCGAATCCGGTCCGACGTTGAATCGGCGGAGTGCTCCACACCGGTGCGATCCGTGCCACACCGTTTCGATTGAAGAACGCTCGGGCCATTCGCATCATGTTCCGTTCGCCCTCAACCGGATTCGCGACGATCCAACGAGATGATCGGTGCGCAGCCATTCGCACTTTCGAGCCGTAGAGACGAGCTGGGCAAACCCGAGATAGCAGAGCAACTCGGCACGCGCGTCGTTTTTGCGACGCGCCGCCCTTAGCTCCTGCCGGCTACTCCAAGGCGCCTAGTTCCCTCTTATTCCCCGAGTGCGTGATGGACCGGTTCGCCATCCCGCCCATCGCCAGAAAATACACTACAGCGGCTGCGATAAAGCCAATCGGCCACGCAAATGCTGCAATTGCGGAGAGCGTGGGAACCAGCGCAATCGCAACAGCCACGCCCGCGGTCGGAACGAACACGGCCAGTGCCCTAGTATTGAATCCATTGCGATAGAAGTATTCACCGCCTTCGTCCGACCGATACAGGTCATCGATATTGACCACGCCGCGCCGAATCAGGAAATAGTCGGCGGCCATTATCCCGAAGAGCGGGCCGAGAAAAGCGCCGAGCCCACCCAGAAAGTAGTTCACGACGACGGGATTCGAGTACAGATTCCAGGGCATGACCACAAGTGCAAGTACTGCGCTGATGATCCCGCCGCGACGGAACGTAATCCGCTTGGGCCACACGTTTGCCAAATCGTAGGCCGGCGAAACGAAGTTGAGGACGACGTTGACTCCGATCGTCGCAACGACGAACATCAACGCACCGACCACCAGTACGAACGTATTCGGCACTTTTGCAAGGATCAATGCCGGGTCGGTGATAGCCTTACCGAAGACCACCACGGTGCCGATTGTCATCGTGATGCTGATCGCCGCGAAGGCTGCAAAATTGATTGGGATTCCCCAGAAATTTCCCACGATCACCGCGCGTTCCGTTTTTGCAAACCGAGTGAAGTCGCAATAGTTGAGCAACATGGTTGCATATGTCGAAACAAGCAGAAATGCGCCCGTCAGGATACCCTGGATCGCCCCGCTACCCGATAGCGGCTTGACGGATAGATTCATCGGAATATGCCAGTCGGCCATTGCGAAGAGCCAGACAGCCATCAGAAGCATCACAACCCACACGACGGGGCCGGCCCAATCCTGGAACCGACGGACCGCCTCCATGCCCCGTGTGATAACTAGCAGTTGCATCACCCAGAGAAACACGAAACAGGCCCAACCCAGATATGAAAGGCCGAGCAGGCTCTGATCCTGCCAATGCTGCAACCCTGGGTTCATTCGCAGAAGGAGCACGACTACTGCGGTCGATGCAAGGTAGGTCTGAATGCCGTACCAGCAGATTGCGATGACGGCGCGGATCAGCGCCGGTACGTTGGCACCCCAGACGCCGAAGCTGATTCTCGCCATGACGGGAAAAGGAATCCCCGTTTGCGCTCCCATCCGTCCCGCCCAGTTCATGCCGAAGAACAGAATGCCCGTTCCTATCAGAATCGCCGCAAGTACCTGCCATCCCGTCAGGCCTAGAACAAACAGCCCTGCAACGAACGTGTAGGTGCCAATGTTATGGATCGCCGACATCCAGACAGCAAAGAAGCTGTAAGAAGTCCACTTCCGCTCGATGGCGGGCGCCAGGTCTTCGTTGTAGAGCCGACCAGTCGGGTCGAGTTTGGCAAGATGCTTGTGCTGCTTTTCCACGATCACGTCTCCTCGGCATAAGCCGGTCGTTGCTGTTGAATCAGCGAAACGACGGGCCCTCCATGAATGTAACAACCGCAACGCTCAACGGCCGCGTCTGACTTAGTCGCGCATGCCGTGAGGTGCAAGCGTCGGCACGCCGCAACTCTCACGCATGAATGTTGAACAATCCGTCCGAAGAGGGATTGGATTAATCCTTCTGTCCATTGTTCAGCAACCGTTCAAGCGGTTCGGGCAGGCCCGAGTTCGGCTTGACTGGCGGATGGGTGAAGCTGCCTTTCGTTGCTTTTTTGGGGCGTAGCTGGATAAGGCCCTCAAGCTGAATAATCGCGCTCGACACGCCATCGACCACCGGCACCGGCAATTCGTTACGGATCTCACGCGCGAGCCCCGCGAGTGGAGCGCCGGCGATGATGATCACGTCGGCCCCGTCGTCGTCGACCACCTGCTTACACAGCGTCTTCAGTCTTCCGGCGTAATCCTGTTGCACGCTGCCGATATCGCGTAACGGTTCGTCGAGCGCGCGGATGCTGGCGAGCCGGCCCGCCAGATGACTGCGTTCGACAGTCTCGCGGTACCACGCTTTGATTCGGGGCGAGATCGCAATAATCGAGAAGCGCTGCCCGAGAATTGCCGCGGTCATGAGTGATGACTCTGTCAGGCCGACTACGGGCACGTCGATCAGTTCCTTGATGCCCTGGAGGCCTGGGTCACCGAATGCCGCAACCACGACACCATCGTAAGTTCCATGACGTTCGGCCGCCACGCATGCGGTCGCGTACGCGCCAACCAGTGCTTCAAGGCGTGTCTCGATGTACGCAACTCCGAACGGTGCGGTCGCGACCTCGATTTCTGTACCAGGCGAGGCGCAGCGCTGCGCCTCCGCATGAATCAGCGTCGAGACACTTTCGGAGATGTTGGGGTTGATCACCAGTATCTTCATGTTGTGCTCCGATATCAGAGGTCGACGAACTGCGGTTTGCCCGCGGCGAGAAAGCGACCCCGACCGGCCTCCGGCTCGAGATAGCGGCCGCTATCGACCAGCAGTTCCCCGCGTGACAGACAGTGCTTCGGCCAGCCTTGTACAGTTCGGCCCTCATAGGGCGTATAGTCCACGTTGTGGTGCAGCGCGTCATTGCTGATGGTGACATGCTTGTTTGGGTCCCATAGCACGATGTCGGCGTCGGCGCCAACCGCGATCGTACCCTTGCGCGGGTAGAGGCCATACAGCTTGGCAGGGTTCAGGGACGTCAGCTCAACGAACTTGTTCAGTGAAAGCGTACCGTGGCTCACACCATCGAACAGCAGCGGCAGCCGGGTCTCGATGCCGGGGATGCCATTCGGGATATGCTCGAAGGACACCTCGTTGCCACCGGGCTTCTTGCCCTGCGGATCGTTGTATGAGAATGGCGCGTGGTCAGACGAGAACACACTGAAAACACCACGCTTTAGCGCACTCCACACAGCCTTCTGGCTGGACGCATCGCGCGGCGGCGGACTGCAAACACACTTTGCGCCGTGGTAGCCGTCCTCATGGCCGAGGTCTCCGGCGGTCAGGTACAGATACTGAGGGCAGGTTTCGGCGTAAATGTTGAGGCCGCGTCGCTGCGCCCATTCAATCTGCTCGATCGCGTCCTCGCCCGACACGTGAACGATAAGGATAGGCACGTCGACGAGCTCGGAAAAGGCGATCGCTCGATGCGTCGCCTCTCGCTCGACCACTGCTGGCCGTGATGCCGCGTGATACTTTGGCGCGTGCTTGCCGGCTTCGGTGAGCTTGTCGGTCAACCACGCGATGCAGTCAGAATTCTCGGCATGCACCATGACGAGCGCCTGGTTGCGCCGCGCAACATCCATCACCTCAAGTATCTCGCGGTCGCTGAGCTTGAGGTCATCGTAGGTCATATAGATCTTGAACGACGTGTAGCCAGCCGAGATCAGTTCTGGCAACTCGCGTTCTAGCACCTCCGGCGTCGGATCGGAGACAATCAGATGGAACGCGTAATCGATGACCGCGCGACCGTCGGCGCGGCGATGATAGTCGTCGACGGCCGCCTGGAGCGACTGGCCCTTCGCCTGCGCCGCGAAGGGGATCACGGTCGTGGTGCCGCCGCACACGGCAGCACGCGTACCGCTGTGGAAATCATCCGCCATCTTCAACCCGTCAGGCATTGGCTGATCGAGATGGCAGTGTGCGTCGATACCGCCGGGCAACGCCAGCAGGCCGGTGGCGTCGATCTCGCGCCGGCCTGCAACGAGATCGCGGCCCAGCGCGACGACGATGCCGTCCTTCACGCCGATGTCGCAGTTAAAGCGCTCAGACGCGGTTACCACGTCGGCATTGCGGATTACCAGGTCGTACATTGATGTCATGGCAGGTCTCTCACGCAGCTTCGGAAAACAGCCGACCCCATCCCGCGAGTCGGGTCGTATCGTAGCCGGCAAGCTTCAGCGACTTCCATATCACGGTGGAGATGGTGTCGTAGAGCGGAATACCGTGTTGCTGCTCCACTTCTGAGGCCAGATGCGCGGCGTGCAGGTTGGTGCAAAAGGTGACGATTGCCTCCGGGCGGTGCATCGCGACCTCGCTGATCTGTGCGCGGAGCCTATCTTCGGTGACTTCAGAAAACTGGAAGTTCACCTTCAGGCCAAGATGGCTTTCGGAAGAGCAGTCGATGCCGTTAGCGCGGTAATTGGCGACGATCTTCTGCTGAACCTCCTCGAGGTACGGACTGACCAGACCGAATTTCTTCACGCCGGTCTTGTCCAGGATCTCGTTCAGTGCCAGCACCGAGGTGGTTGCGGGAATGCCGGTCGCCTCCTCGATCTCGCGACACAGGCGGCGGTCGGTCTCGAAACCGAGCCAGCCGGATGAGGTGCCATTCCATGCGATCACATTGACCTTGGCGTCGGCGAGCAGCCTGGCGGCCTGAATGATGTTGGTTGTGTCGAACTGGCCAAGTGCTCGCTCGGACAGCGAGATCTCGGTGACCGTAAAGCGCGAGAAATGGGCGCTGACACCGGGCAACCATCGCGCTCGTAATCGGTTCGAGCGCGGTGTTGGACGAGGGGGTAAGCATGCCAAGCAGGACGCGTTTGCTCATAATCAAGTCAGCAATCAGTTGTGAAAGGTAAAGAGAGTCCGGCTCAGACCGGCAATTTGCGTTCGTAGTCGATGAGCGTCGAACACACGAAGAGCCCCACGCCTGCGGCAGCGAAAAACATCAGGGCCAGAAAGTAGGATCCAGTGGTCTGCACGATCAGGCCAACAATGATCGGAACGAGGACTCCGCCGATATTGCCGCCCAGATTCATCAAGCCGCCGAGAAAGCCGATCTTGTTGCGCGTGCCGAGGATGGATGGCAGGCACCAATAGAGACCGCACCAGCGCAGGAAGAACAAGGTGGATGCAAGCAACACCACCACCGTCACCGGATCCCCGACATAAGCCACCGAGAAGATCGATACCGTGGCCGCTACGGCGGCGATAGCGAACAGCGTGCGCATCACGCGGTTGGGCGAACCACCGGCCGCCTTCCACTTGTCGGCGATCCATCCGCCGACAAGTTCACCGACGAAGCCGCTAAAGAAGATCGCGAAGCTGGCTCCGCCCATCTGCTGGATATTGAAGCCGTGGACCTTGTTCAGATAGTTCGGCATCCAGGTGAGCAAGCCGTAGAACACCGAGTTGAAGCACATCCAACCGAAGAACATGCACCACACCGAGCGGTACCGGAAAAAATCAAGGCTACGCCCGCTCGCATGAACCGGCTCGCTGCGGTGTTCTTCCTCCAGGGCCGCTTCGAGATAGTCTGCTTCGGCCTGATTGACTGCCGGATGCTCGCGCGGGTTGTTTCGGATGTAGTACCAGGCAAACAGGCCGGCGAGCATCGTGCCAACACCGGCCACCACGAAGGAGGTGCGCCAGGATCCGAACTCGCTGATAAGCCCGGAGATGATCACCGCGCCGAGTGCCGCCCCCAACGGGGCGCCACCATCAAGCAGGGTCGCCCCGCGGCCGCGTTCATGGCGCGTCATCCACATTGCGTTGAGCTTGCCGCCTGCCGGGTAGATCGGTGCTTCGGCAAGCCCCAGACCGAGTCGGGTGAGAATCAGCGCAGTTGCTGTTGAACAGACTGCAGCAATGCCCTGGAAAAAGCCCCAGAACAACGTGGCGCACGCGATCACGATGCGCGGCTTGAAACGGTCAGCGAGCATGCCCCCCGGGATCTGCATGAACGCGTAGGTCCAGAAGAACGAGCTGAGAATCAGTCCCTGCATTGCAGGGGCAATATCGAACTCCTTTGCGATCAGGGGCATGGCGACGGACAGCGAGGCCCGGTCCACATAGTTGATCGAAATCAGCATCAACATGATCAGGAATACTTTCCAGCGTACGCCGGTCCTGACCTCAGCCTGCTCGGCTGCATCTACGACTCGCATTTGTGTCTCCTCCGTTGTGCCTGAAATGGCATTCGGGTTTCAGTTTTGTAACCGGGACCACTCGCGTCCCGGTGCGCCGTATGCGCAGGGGCAGTATATGATGTGTAATTATAAATTACAAGCGTCGTAAGTACTTGAACTTACGACATATTAATTTTCTGGAGCTGCGGGCCAACCTGTACGACAATTAAGCAGAACGGGAAGAGTCAACACAAAAACAGAGGCAACATGGACATGAAGTCACCACCGACTGATACACGCAAGCGCATCAGCCTTCGCGGCACGGGCATGTACGCCGCGATCGCGGAGCGATTGCGCGAGATGATCCTCGAAGGCGAATTGACTCCCGGCGAGCATATCGACGAGAAAGCGCTGTGTGAACAGTTCGACATCTCCAAAACGCCGGTACGCGAAGCGCTCAAAACGCTAGTGACCGAGGGGCACGTGACACACCGGCAGCACATGGGCTATCAGGTCGCACCGATCGACAAGGACGAGATTGCTGCCATTTTTGAAGTGCTGCATGGACTGGAGGAAACCGCCGGACGGCTTGCGGCGCAGCGTATTGACGACAAGCAGATGAAGGTGCTGCTGGAGCGCCATCGCACCATGGAGACCTATCACCGCGAGGGCAAGCGTACGGCCTATTACCGCGCCAACCAGAAAGTGCATCAGCACATCGTCGATGTCGCCGGCAATCCTGTTCTATCCGATCTGTACGCTTCGCTGATGAGCAAAATCCACCGCGCGCGAGGTGCGGCCAATGCAGATGTGCTGCGCTGGGTCGAGTCTCTTGGCGAACACGGTGAGATATTGGAGGCACTGTCCAAGCGCGACGGCGCATGTCTCTCTCGGTTACTACGCGAACATTCGGAACACACGGCAGCGGAAGTGATGAAAGTGCTAGAGGCCACGAGCGACAAGTAGCGAAGGTCTGTGAAACTCGCATCGGCCGGTTCATAGGTTTCTGGTCGTCCGCGACCCCACATCAAACCATCGACGATACCCGTGCCGGCATAGGGGCGCGCCGTGTAGACCCTGCTATAACGCATTCGCGCTTTGCGACGCTGCGCTTGGCTTTCGCGGACGACGCGTCAGTTTTCCGGACGCTATATTGCGCAACCGTTCCCGCCACCCGTTCCTGCACCATGGCTCCGGATTCGGATCTGCCTATCCCTGCCGCGTGCGATGCGGCCAACAGCAAGCGAACGAGCGACGCGCCCCACAAGTTGGGCGCAATCGGTCACTTCAACGTAGCGAGATGGCATTCTGCCGCACTCACAGATAGGATCCCTCCCTCGGGCACCCTCGGGCGGAGGGGGCCGAATTCCGTCTGACGTACGCCAGCATGAATATTCCACGCCAAAGTAAGCAAGGATTCCACGGCAAAAAGAACACGAATTCCACGGCAAAGTGAATGCCGATTCCACGGCAAAAAGAACAGGGTTTCCAC
>NZ_FCOG02000068.1 GCF_001544975.2 Caballeronia arationis
GCCTGCGTATGCGCGGCCTCGGCGCGCACGGCGGCGGCCTTCGCTTCGTCGGCGAGAAGCGCTTGTGCGCGCACCTGACGCGTGAGGTTTTCGATTTCCTGCTGGCGTGCGAGCATGCCGGCCTGTTCCGAATCGGCCGCGTACAAAGCGACGCCGACGCGCGAAACCATGTGTCCTGCCTTCACGACGAACGCGCCGCCTTCCGGCAGTTGCGTACGCGCCGCGAGGGCCTCTGCGAGGTCGTCGGCGATGAAAGTAGTGCCGAGCCAGTCGTTGAGTACCGCGCGGATGCCCGGATCGTCGATGCGCACGAGCGACAGCAGCGGCCGCAGGCCTTGCGGCGTTTCCAGCGGCCGGCCAGCCGGCGGCGGCGCGTAAAACGCGAGCTTGGCGGGCGGCGCGTCGGTGGCGAACGCCTTCACCCAGTCGAGATTCGAGACTTCGAGCGCCGTCATCCGCTCGCGCAGCGCGGCTTCGAGCGCCGTCTCCCAGCCCGCTTCGATATGCAGCTTCTTCCAGAGGCGCGGCAGGCCGCCCAGTTCGTGCTTGTCGAGCCACGGCTGGATCTTGCCCTCGGTCTGCACGTTCTCCTGAAGCTGCTTCAACGCGGCAAGCCGCGCTTCGAGCTGATGGATCTGCGCGCTTTCGGCCTGCACGCGCTCCTGCGCCGTGCGACGCTCGCCATCGAGGCGCGGCAGTGTCGACTGCGCGTCCGCGAGACGCGCCTGCGCTTCGGTGAGAATTTCCTCGTGTTCGGCAAGCTGCATGCGCAGTTCTTCGAGCTGCGCTTCGTCGGGCGCGTCGAGCCCGCCCGCTTCGGACTTCAACCGCTCGTGACGCTGCTGCAACTGCTGGAGTTGCTGGTCAGCGTTGCGCTGATGCGCCGCTTCGAGCTTCAACGCCTGCTCGGTCTGCGCGATGCCGCCACGCTCCTCGTTCAGTTGCGTCTGTGCGTCGCGCCAGCGCGCTTCGAGCGCCGGCAGTTCGTCGTGCTTCGCGGCCGCCGTCTCCTGCGCGATGGCGGCCTTCTCCTCGCCAATTGTCAGCGCTTCCTGTGCGTCCTCGATTTCGCCGCGCGCGCGCTCGGCCTGCATCTGCCATTGCTCGCGTTGCGCGCTCAGCGCGGCGATCTGCGCCTGCACGCGATTGCGCGACTCGACGATGAAGCGGATCTCCGCCTCGAGCCGGCTCACTTCGGAATTCGCTTCGTAGAGCGCGCCCTGCGCGCCCTGCATCGCGTCGCTCGCGCTGTAGTGCGCGACGCGCAGCGTTTCCAGTTGCGCTTCCACTTCACGCAGACGCGCGGTCTGCGCTTCAAGTTCGATCTGTGCGTCGCGGATCGCGCGCTGCTGGCGCTCCGCTTCGTTGCCCGCCTCGTTCTTGCGCAGGAGCCACAGCAAGCGCTGCTTCTCTTCGCCTTCGGCCTGCAACTGCTTGTACCGGGTCGCGACGACCGCTTGCCCTTCGAGCTTCTCGAGATTCGCGCTCAGTTCGCGAACGATGTCTTCGACGCGCGTCAGATTTTCACGCGTGTCATGCAGACGGTTCTCGGTTTCGCGACGCCGTTCCTTGTACTTCGACACCCCCGCCGCTTCTTCGAGGAACACGCGCAGTTCTTCCGGCTTCGCCTCGATGATCCGCGAGATCATGCCCTGCCCGATGATCGCGTAGGCGCGCGGGCCGAGGCCCGTGCCGAGGAAGATGTCCTGGATGTCGCGGCGGCGCGCCGGGAGATTGTTGATGTAGTAGCTGGAAGTGCCGTCGCGCGTGAGCACGCGCTTCACGGCGATTTCGCCGTAAGTACTCCACTGGCCGGCGGCGCGGCCGTCGGCGTTATCGAAGATCAGTTCGACGCTGGCCCGGCTGCCGGGCTTGCGCGCCGTCGAGCCATTGAAGATCACGTCCTGCATCGATTCGCCGCGCAGCTCGGAGGCGCGCGATTCGCCGAGCACCCAGCGCACGGCATCGATGATGTTGGACTTGCCACAGCCATTGGGGCCCACGACGCCGACCAGCTGGCCGGGTACCTGGAAATGCGTGGGATCGACGAATGACTTGAAGCCAGCGAGTTTTATCGAGGTCAGACGCACGGCGATATCGCTGTTGGAAAAGAATGCTTGGCGTATCTCTGATACGGGGCCGGCGGGGCCTTCTCGCGCACGTTGCATCATGCGCGGCGTGGCCGTCGCCGGTCGAATTGCTCTCGGGCCTGATGGACGGCCAAGGGTGCGGTCGATGCGCTGCCGTCGGGCGAAACACGTGCAATCAACGACTTAGAACCGCTTTGCGGAATCGTCCGATTGACTGGTCGGCACGGCCCGGCGAGCGGTCACAATCATACCATCGCGCGTCTCGATTTCTTTTTGGCGACGGCTTCGCCGGCTGGCTCGACGGGCGCATTTTCGCGATGCACCCAGCTCGACAGCACGCATGCCACGACGATGCACGCACCGCCCGCCCATTCGCGCGGGCCCGGCACTTCGTTCGCGAAAAGCCACGCGGAAAGCGCCGTCACGACGAGCTCGAACAGCATGATGATCGACGCGCGATTGGCCGGCACTTTGGCGAGGCCGATCTGTACCAGCATGTTGTTCGACGCGAGCACGACACCAAGCCCGATTACGATGAACGCGACCATGCCCATCTGCGACGCGGCGGGCGGGTTCGGCATCGCTTCGAAGAGCGTAGCGAACGCGGCGACGATCGCCGCGCCGCCGAAGATCGTCGCGGTGCGCATTTCGGGCTTCAGGTCCGGCAGCACGCGACTCACCTTGACGATCAGCACGTTGCTCATCGCAAAGCCCATGCCGCCCACGAGTCCTGCCCATTCGGCTGGATTCGCGGGCAGCGGCATGCCGAGTTCGGGCGACCAGAGCATCGCCATCGCGCCTGCAAGCGACAGCGCCGCGAGTGCGACGCCCGACCGCGTGAGCCGCTCGTGCAGGATAAAATGCGCGAAGAGCGCGGTCCAGGCGGGCGTCAGGTAGAAGAGCAGCAGCACGCGCATCACCTGCCCGTGGATCGCGCCCCACACGAAGCCGATGTTTGTCACGCCGGCCGCGATGGCGAGCGCGAGGAGCAGCCAGTGCCACGACATGGAGGCGATCGCCCGGCGCCTCACGAGCAGCACGAAGAGGCAGGCGGCGGCGCTCGTCGTCGCGCTGGCGGCGGTGCCGGTGAGGCCGAGCGCGGCCAGCATGCGCATCGGATACCAGACGAGGCCCCAGACGGAGGCGCCCAGCATGATCGCGAGCGTGGGCAGCGTGTTCGAGAGGCGCGGGCTCATTGCGACTCACCCTTGTGCAGGGCGCGGCCCGGCACGTCCGCTTGCACGCACTCGTTTGTCACAACCGTCTCCCGGACCATGAGCCTCTGCGCCGCCCCCGGCGCGATGCTTCTTGCTTCAATCGACTGCATTCACTGCTCCATCATTCATTCCCAGACATCGCTGACTGTCTGCGAGACGCTTCCTGCGCGGCCCGGCGGCCGAATGGCCCGTATGCACCGCTGTATAATCGAACGCTTTCCCGTGTCATCCGCGGGAGCGCTTTCCTGGTATTCCCGAGCCGCGGCCCGCTGCCGCCGATTCCCCGGTCCCGTGCCGCGACATCCCATTGTTGGCCGTTCCGGAAGTCGCCAAGCGAGCCGTGCCAAGTCCTCATTTGCCGCCGTCCCGAAGACCTCGCCGTGAACCCTCTTCTGCAGAAACTCCAGCCGTATCCGTTCGAAAAGCTGCGCGCGCTCTTCAAGGGCATCGAGCCGCGTGCCGGCGTCAAGCCGATCAGCTTTGGGATCGGCGAACCGAAGCATCCGACGCCCGTGCTCGTTCGCGATGCCGTCGTGAACGCACTCGGCGGCCTGTCGTCGTATCCGGCGACTCTGGGCAGCGAGCCGCTGCGGCAGGCCATCGCGGCGTGGGTCAAGACGCGCTACCACCTTCCCGCCGTCGATGCCGCCACCGAAGTGCTGCCGGTGTCGGGCTCGCGAGAGGCGCTCTTCGCGCTCGCGCAGACGGTGATCGACAGCAGATCGACGAAGGCAGCCGAACCGCCGATCGTACTCTGTCCGAACCCGTTCTACCAAATCTACGAAGGCGCGGCGCTCCTGGCGGGCGCCGAGCCGTACTTCGTGAACAGCGACCCGGCGCGCAACTTCGCCTGCGATTACTCGGCCGTCCCCGCCGACATCTGGGCACGCACGCAACTGCTCTACGTCTGCTCGCCGGGCAACCCGACGGGCGCCGTGCTCACGCTCGACGACTGGCGCGAACTCTTCGCGCTGTCGGACAAGCACGGCTTCGTGATCGCCTCCGACGAGTGCTACTCCGAGATCTATTTCGACGAAGCCGCGCCGCCGCTCGGCGGTCTCGAGGCGGCGCACCGGCTCGGCCGCGGCTTCGAGCGCCTCGTGATGCTGTCGAGCCTCTCGAAACGCTCGAACGTGCCGGGCATGCGCTCGGGCTTCGTCGCGGGCGACGCGTCGATCCTTAAGGACTTCCTGCTGTACCGCACCTACCACGGCGCATCGCTCTCCACGGTGTTCCAGACCGCGAGCATCGCCGCATGGCAGGATGAAACGCACGTGCGCGACAACCGCGCGAAGTATCTGCAAAAATTCACTACCGTCACGCCGATGCTCGCCGAGGTGCTGGATGTGCGCCTGCCCGATGCCGCGTTCTATCTCTGGGCGAACGTCGCGCGCACGGGCCTCTCGGACACCGAGTTCGCGGCGCGTCTCTACGCCGACTATAATGTGACGGTTCTGCCGGGCTCCTTTCTCGCGCGCACCGCGCACGGCACGAATCCCGGCGAGGGGTTCGTGCGCATCGCGCTCGTCGCCGATGTCGACGAATGCGTCGAGGGAGCGCGCCGCATCGTCGAGTTCTGCCGCACGCTCGCGCGAGCCGCCTAAATCCATCCTTCATTACCGATACCACCGACATGTCGCAACAACTTCAGCAGATCATCGATAACGCCTGGGAAAACCGCGCCGAGCTGTCGCCGAAAGCCGCGCCCGCAGAAGTGCGCGACGCCGTCGCCCACGCCATCGAACAGTTGGACAAAGGCCAGTTGCGCGTTGCCGAGAAAAAGGACGGCGACTGGGTCGTCAACCAGTGGCTGAAGAAGGCCGTGCTGCTGTCGTTCCGCCTGGAAGACAACGCGCCGATGCCGGCCGGCGGCTACTCGCAGTTTTTCGACAAGGTTCCGTCGAAGTTCGCGAACTACACCGCCGAAGACTTCGTGGCGGGCGGATTTCGCGTCGTGCCGCCGGCCATCGCGCGCCGCGGCTCGTTCATCGCGAAGAACGTCGTGCTGATGCCGTCGTACACGAACATCGGTGCCTACGTCGACGAAGGCACGATGGTCGACACGTGGGCGACCGTCGGCTCGTGCGCGCAGATCGGCAAGAACGTGCACCTGTCGGGCGGTGTCGGCATCGGCGGCGTGCTGGAGCCGCTGCAGGCGAACCCCGTCATCATCGAAGACAACTGCTTTATCGGCGCGCGCTCGGAAGTGGTGGAAGGCGTGATCGTCGAGGAGAACTCGGTCATCTCGATGGGCGTCTATCTCGGCCAGAGCACCAAGATCTATGACCGCGAAACGGGTTCGGTCACGTATGGCCGCATTCCGGCGGGATCGGTCGTGGTCGCGGGCAACCTGCCTTCGAAGGACGGCACGCACAGCCTCTATTGCGCGGTGATCGTGAAGAAAGTCGATGCCAAGACGCGCGCGAAGGTCGGCCTGAACGAGCTGCTGCGAGGCGACTGATCGTGGCGAAGAAGACGGTCGTCTACGGCATCCCGAACTGCGACACGGTGAAGAAAGCGCGCGTGTGGCTGGAAGAACACGGCGTGCCGTTCGAATTCCACGACTTCAAGAAGGCCGGCGTGTCGACCGCGCTGTTGCAGGACTGGCTGAAGGACGTGTCGCTGGACGAACTCATCAACCGGCGCGGCACGACGTGGCGCGGCCTCTCCGACACCTACAAGGCCGAAGCCGGCACGACCGCTGGCGCGATCGCACTGATGATCCACAAGCCGTCGATCATCAAGCGGCCGGTCGTCGTCGTGAACGGACGCGTGAAGACGCTCGGCTTCTCGGCCGAGCAGTACGAAACGCTGTTCGACTGAAGCGCGATTGCGCCGATTAATCCGACTGCCGGCCGCCGCGCCGGCATTTTTTATTTGAAAGTGGCTCGAATAATGTCCGGCACTCTCCTCCTCACCGAAGACCTGATCGCGCGCGCGTCCGTCACGCCCGACGACCAGAACTGTCAGGCGCTCCTCGTCGAGCGGCTTAGCGCGATCGGCTTCGAATGCGAGACCATCGAATCGGGCGGCGTCACGAATCTGTGGGCAGTGAAGCGCGGCAGCGCGGGCGCCGACGGCAAACTGCTCGCGTTCGCCGGCCACACCGACGTCGTCCCGACCGGCCCGCTCGAACAATGGAACTCGCCGCCCTTCACGCCGACCCATCGCGACGGCAGGCTCTACGGCCGCGGCGCGGCGGACATGAAGACGTCGATCGCGGCGTTCGTCGTATCGAGCGAGGAGTTCGTCAAGGCGCATCCCGCGCATCGGGGCTCGCTCGCGTTCCTCATCACGAGCGACGAGGAAGGCCCAGCCACCGACGGCACCGTCAAAGTGGTCGAAGCGCTGAAGGCACGCAACGAGCGACTCGACTACTGCATCGTGGGCGAACCGACTTCCTCGGCGACGCTCGGCGACATGGTCAAGAACGGCCGGCGCGGCTCGATGTCGGGCAAGCTCGTCGTGAACGGCGTGCAGGGGCACATCGCGTATCCGCATCTCGCCGAGAATCCGATTCACCTGCTCGCGCCCGCGCTCGCCGAACTCGTCGCCGAACACTGGGACGAAGGCAACGAATACTTCCCGCCGACCACGTGGCAGGTCTCGAACCTGAAGAGCGGCACAGGCGCGACGAACGTGATCCCGGGCCATGCGGAACTGATGTTCAACTTCCGCTTTTCGACGGCGAGCACGGTGGAAGGCCTGCAAGCCCGCGTCCACGCGATTCTGGACAGGCACGAACTCGACTACGACCTCACCTGGACCGTGAGCGGCCTGCCGTTTCTGACGCCGCGCGGCTCGCTCTCGAACGCGCTCGAACAGGCGATCTTCGATGAAACCGGCGTGCGCACGGAGCTGTCTACTACGGGTGGAACGTCGGACGGCCGCTTCATCGCGCGCATCTGCGAGCAGGTGGTCGAATTCGGGCCGCCGAACGGCAGTATCCACAAGATCGACGAACACATCGAAGTGCAATTTATCGAGCCGCTGAAGAACGTGTACCGGCGCGTGCTCGAACAACTGATCGCCTGAGAACAAAGGAGCCTTGCGATGGCGCTGCCCTTCACCACCGTGCGCGACCTGCTGCGTTTCGGCGTGTCCCGCTTCACCGAGGCCGGACTGTCGTTCGGCCATGGCTCGTCGAATGCGTATGACGAAGCCGCGTATCTGATTCTTCACACACTGCATCTTCCGCTCGACACCCTCGATCCGTTCCTCGACGCGCGCCTGCTCGACACCGAAATCGATGCCGTCATGAAGGTGATCGAGCGCCGCGCGAAGGATCGCGTGCCGGCCGCTTACATCACGCACGAAGCGTGGATGCACGGACACCGCTTCTATGTCGACGAACGCGTGATCGTGCCGCGTTCGTTCATCGGCGAGTTGCTGCAGGACGGCTTGCAGCCGTACGTCGCCGATCCGGACCAGGTCTCGCACGTGCTCGAACTGTGCACCGGCTCCGGGTGCCTCGCGATTCTCGCGGCGCAGGCGTTCCAGAACGCGGACATCGACGCCGTCGACATTTCGGCGCCCGCGCTTGAAGTCGCGCATCGCAACGTGGACGAATACGGCCTCGACGACCGCATCGCGCTCTACGAAGGCGATCTCTTCGCGCCGCTGCCGGGCGCTCGCTACGAGGTGATCATCACGAACCCGCCGTACGTGAACGCCACCGCCATGGGAAACCTCCCGGCCGAATACCGCCACGAGCCCGAACTCGCGCTCGCGGGCGGCGCGGACGGCATGGACGTCGTGCGGCGGATCGTCGCCGAAGCGCGCAAGTGGCTGACCGAGGACGGCGTGCTCGTCGTGGAGATCGGCAACGAGCGGGAGAACGTCGAGGCGTCGCTCGGCGGGCTGGATCTCGTGTGGCTTTCGACCAGCGCTGGCGACGACAACGTCTTCCTGATCCAGGCGGCCGACCTGCCGGACTGACGTGGGGCCCGTACGCGCGGGCCGGCATTATTGAGACGGCCTCGAAAGCGCCGCCTTCGGTAAGATGACGCATCGCCGGCCGGCGATTCGGATTGCAAGTCTGCGCCGGCCGTTTTCCGGCTCATCGGCACCCGATCGCCACAAGATCGCCACGCTCGGCCGCGCGCATCCATGCAACTAGACTGGCTCCACCTCGGCACTTTCGTCATGGCGGCCCACGTGCTCGGCGCGGTGGCCGCGATTCACGCCGTCATCAACACGCGCACGTCGCAGGGCGCGGTCGCATGGGCGGTATCGCTCGTCGCAATGCCGTACCTCACGCTCATCCCGTATCTCTTCCTCGGGCGGAGCAAGTTCGCCGGCTATATCGACGAGCGGCGTCTCGAAAACGAAATCCTGCGCAACCGCTCGCACCCTGCCGAGTGGGAATCGGGCGACGCGACCGAGACCGGTACGCTGCCCGATATCTCCAGCGCCCGGGGCGTGGCGGCGCCCGGCCCGGCCGAATATCTCGGGCATCCGGCCATCCGCACGCTCACGCGCCTCTCCGGCATGCCGTTTTTGCGCGGCAACGCCGTACGCGTGCTGATCAACGGCGACGCGACCTTCTCCGCAATCCTCGAAGCGATCGAAAAGGCCGAGCACTACGTGATCGTCCAGTTCTTCATCGTGCGCGCGGACGCGCTCGGCGAATTGCTCAAAGACATGCTGATCGCGAAGGCGCAGGCGGGCGTGCGCGTCTATTTCCTCTACGACAGCATCGGCAGCTTCGACCTGCCGCATCGCTATGTGAGCGCGCTGCAGCAGGCGGGCGCCGAAATACATCCGTTCGCGACCAAGCGCGTGTTCGTCAACCGCTTTCAGATCAACTTCCGCAATCACCGGAAGATCGTCGTGGTCGATGGCGAGCGCGCGTTCGTTGGCGGCCACAACGTGGGTGTCGAGTATCTCGGCGGCAATGCGCGGCTTTCGCCGTGGCGCGACACGCACGTCGAAGTGCGCGGCCCGGCGGTCTCGAGCATCCAGTTCGTCTTCATCGAAGACTGGTACTGGGCGACCCAGCGCCTTCCGGAAGTCGGCCCGAGCACCCGCTGCCCGGACGACATGCATTGCATGGTCCTCGCGAGCGGCCCCGCCGACAAGCAGGAAACCTGCTCGCTCTTCTTTGTCGAAGCGATCAACGCGGCGCACACACGCATCTGGATCACGACGCCATATCTGATCCCCGACGAGGCCGTGTTCTCCGCGCTGAGGCTCGCGGTCATGCGCGGCGTGGACGTGCGCATCCTGATCCCGAGCCGGCGCGACCATCACGTCGTGTTCGCGGCATCGAAGCTCTACGCCTACGACGCGATCCTCGCCGGCGTACGCGTCTTTCGCTACCGGCCGGGTTTCCTCCACCAGAAGGTCGTGCTCGTCGACGATATCGCTGCCGCGATCGGCAGCGCGAACCTCGACAACCGCTCGTTTCGCCTGAACTTCGAGATCATGGTGCTGACCGTCGACCGGCGCTTCGCGGGCGAAGTGGAAAGCATGCTGCTCGACGACTTCGCGCTCGCCGACGAAATCGGCCCCGACGACTACCGCCGCTCGCCCGCGTGGCGGCGCATGGCGATGCACGTCGCGCGGCTCTTCTCCCCGATCCTCTGAGCGGCTACAGCAGCTTTTCGACGTCGTCGGCGATCGACTCGGGCTTCGTGATCGGCGCGAAACGCTTGACGATGTTGCCTTTGCGGTCGACCAGGAACTTCGTGAAGTTCCACTTGATCGCCTCGATACCGAGCACGCCCGGCTCCTTCTCCGTCAGATACTTGTAGAGCGGATGCGCGTTCGCGCCGTTTACCTCGATCTTCGCGAACATCGGGAACGTGACGCCGTAATTCTTTTCGCAGAAGCTGCCGATCTGCGCCGCGTCGCCGGGTTCCTGCTTGCCGAACTGGTTGCACGGAAAGCCGAGAATTTCGAGTCCGCGTGCCGCGTAGCGCGTGTACAGGTCCTGCAAGCCCTTGTATTGCGGCGTGAAACCGCACTCGCTCGCCACGTTGACGATAAGCAGCACCTTGCCGTTGTATTGGTCGAGGCCGACGGTCTCGCCGTCGAGCGTCTCGGCCTTGAATCCGTAGAGCGTGTCCATCGCGTTCTCCATTTGCTGCCCGCCTGAAAAAATCCAGTCTAAGCGAAAAGCTCCGCGCACGACATCTGTCCGGATGGCATAGGCCAAGAGGCCGAGCGCGTGACGCCGACGCATCGGTCTAAAATAGCGCTTTCCTCCAAAGTCCCGGTCGTCACGTCGTGATTCGCTTCAACCAATTCAGCCTTGCCCGCGGCACCAAGCCGCTTTTCGATGCGACCACGTTCGCCCTCAATCCGGGCGAGAAGGCCGGTCTCGTCGGCGCGAACGGCGCGGGCAAGTCGACGCTCTTCTCCGTGCTGCGCGGCGACCTGCACGCGGATGGCGGCGATTTTTCGATGCCGCCGTCGTGGCAGATCGCCCACGTCGCGCAGGAGACGCCAGCGGTCGACCGCACCGCGCTCGACTACACGCTCGACGGCGACGCGCAATTGCGCGCGATCGAAGCACGCATCGCGGCCGCATCGGCGGCTCACGACGGCGCGGCGGAAGCGCACGAACACGCCGCCTTCGCCGACGCCGACGGCTACACGGCGCCCGCGCGCGCCGAAGCGCTGCTGCTCGGGCTCGGCTTCACGCTCGCGCAAACGCGCGAGCCGGTCGCGAGCTTTTCGGGCGGCTGGCGTATGCGCCTGAATCTCGCGCAGGCGCTGATGTGCCGCTCCGACCTGCTGCTGCTCGACGAACCGACCAACCACCTCGACCTCGACGCGATCGTCTGGCTCGAAGACTGGCTGCATCGCTATCCGGGCACGCTGATCGTGATTTCGCACGACCGCGAATTCCTCGACTCGGTCTGCAACGTCACGCTGCATCTGGAGAACCGGCAGATCAAGCGCTACGGCGGCAACTACAGCCAGTTCGAGATCCTGCGTGCGCAACAGATCGCGTTGCAGCAAAGCGCGTATGAGAAGCAGCAGAAGACGGTCGAGCATTTGCAGAGCTTCATCAACCGCTTCAAGGCCAAGGCGACGAAAGCAAAACAGGCCCAAAGCCGCGTGAAGGCGCTCGAAAAGATGGAACTGATCGCGCCGGCGCACGCGTCGTCGCCGTTCACGTTCGAGTTCCGCACGCCGGATGCCGCGCCCAATCCGATGATCGTGATGGACGACGTGCGCTGCGGCTACCACACGGAAATCGGCGAGGTGCCGATCGTCGAAGACGTGACGCTGTCGATCCAGAACGGGCAACGCATCGGGCTCCTGGGCGCGAACGGGCAAGGCAAGTCGACGCTCATCAAGACGCTCGCCGCCACGCTCGACGCCCTCTCGGGCACCGTGCGCCAGGGCAAGGGCTTGCGCATCGGCTACTTCGCGCAGCATCAGCTCGAAACCCTGCGCCCCGACGATTCCCCGATCCAGCATCTCGCGCGCCTCGCGCCCGACACGCGCGAGCAGGAACTGCGCGACTTCCTCGGCGGCTTCAATTTCTCCGGCGAGATGGCGACCGCGAAGATCGCGCCCTTCTCCGGCGGCGAAAAGGCGCGGCTCGCGCTCGCACTGATCATCTGGCAAAAGCCGAACCTGCTGCTGCTCGACGAGCCGACCAACCACCTCGACCTCGAAACCCGCCACGCGCTGACGATGGCGCTCGCGCAGTTCGAAGGCACGCTGATTCTGGTGTCGCACGACCGAGCGTTGCTGAGAGCGACGACCGACATCTTCATGCTGGTCGCGAAGCATCGCCTGCAGCCGTTCGACGGCGATCTCGACGACTATCGCGACTGGCTCCTGCAGCACGCTGCCGAGGCGCGCGCGGCGGCCAGGGAAGCAAACGCGTCGTCCGAAAACGGGCAGGATTCTTCGCAGAGCCGCAAGGAGCAGCGCCGGCTGGAAGCGCAGGAGCGGCAGAAGCTGTCGCATCTGAAGAAGCCGCTTCAATCGAAGATCGCGAAAATCGAGAAGGAAATGGACGCGCTCCATAAGGAGAAGGCGGCGCTCGATGCGTTCGTCGCCGATTCGGCAAGCTACGAGCCGGCCATGAAAACGAAGCTCACCGATTCGATCCGCCGCCAGGCCGATGTGAACGCGCGGCTCGACACGCTCGAACACGAATGGCTCGAAGCGCACGACGAACTGGAGCAGATCGGCTGAAGCGTCCAACCACGGAGGGCATGACTTGTCGCAAACACAGTTACTCGATGGCCTGCGCGTGCTCGACCTCACGCGTCTGTTGCCCGGCCCGGTCGCCACATTGCGGCTCGCGGAACTCGGCGCCGACGTGCTGAAGATCGAAGCGCCCGGCGAAGGCGACTACGCCCGCACGATGCTGCAAAGCGACGCCGACCGCGCCGCCGGCACGCCGAGCGCGTTCTATCGGCTGGTGAATCGCGGCAAGCGAGCGCTCACGCTCGATCTCAAGACCGAGGCGGGCCGCGCTCAACTGATCGACCTCGCGCGAGAGTCGGACGTGCTCGTCGAGAGTTTCCGCCCTTCGGTGATGGCGCGGCTCGGCGTCGGTTACGACGTGCTGCGCGAGGCAAATCCGAAGCTTGTCTATTGCGCGATCACGGGATTCGGCGCCGACGGCCCGTTCGTCGACACACCCGGTCACGACCTGAACTACATAGCGTATGCGGGCGTGCTCGACCAGCTCGCGTCGAACGACGGCACGCCCATCGTGCCGAATTTCCAGATCGCGGATTTGCTGGGCGGCGCGCTCGCCGCCGTCACGCAGATTCTCGCGGCACTGTGGCACGTCGCGCGCGGCGGCGACGGCCAATGCCTGAACGTATCGATGACGCACGCCGCGCACGCCCACAACGTGATGGCCCACATCGCGCTCGCCAACCGGGCGGACCCCACGACGCGCGCGGGCGCCGGGCTGCTCAACGGCGGCGTGCCCTGCTACAACGTCTATCGCACACGCGATGACCGGTTCGTCGCACTCGGCGCGCTGGAACTCAAGTTCTGGGAAACGCTATGCCACGCGCTCGGCCGGTCCGAATGGGCGGCGCGGCACTGGAGCCTCGGCCAGGCGATCGGCGGCGCCGAGGCCGCCGAACTCACGCAGTCGCTCGCGGCGATTTTCCGCGAGCGCACGCGCGACGAATGGATAGCGCTCCTCGAACCGCTCAACTGCTGCGTGGCGCCGGTGTTGACGCCCGCCGAAGCGGCCGCCCATCCGCTTTTTGCGAAGGGCTAACGGCGGGGCAAGGTCTGGCGCGGCATGCGCTCATCGTCGATGAGCATGTGTTTGCGGCCAGTCACGTGATGGCGGATCGTCGCGACGACTTCGTCTTCCGTCACGTCCGCCGCCACGACGCGGCGCGAAATCTGCCCTTCGGCGTCGATCCATTCGACGATCCGGCATCCGCCGCCCCACGGCTGCAGAATCGGCGCCGAAACGCGGCAGCCGCGCAACTGGAACGTCGGGGCAGAAATCGAGTGATCTGAGTGTTTCAAGGCGTGGTCCTTTGCTCGTGCACTGCAGCCGTTTGTAGCTGTGCAAGCATATGAAAACCACGCGGCGATTGGGTTACAGGCGCCGTCGATTCTTTTACGCAAGATTACGAAGGGACGGAACGTCCGTCGTCATCCTTCGAGCGTGCGCACGCGGTCGATCGCTTCCTCGATACGGTCGACCGCGATCACCTCCAGGCCGTCGATCGGCTGCTTCGGCGCGTTCGCCTTTGGAATCAGCGCAATCGAAAAGCCGAGCTTCGCCGCTTCCTTCAGACGATCCTGTCCGCGCGGCGACGGCCGGATTTCGCCCGCGAGCCCCACTTCGCCGAACACGATCAGGCCCTTCGGCAGCGGCTTGTTTCGCATCGACGATTGGATCGCGAGCAGCACGGCCAGATCGGCGGCAGGCTCCGTGATCTTCACGCCGCCGACGGCATTCAGAAACACGTCCTGATCGAAGCACGCGATGCCCGCGTGCCGGTGCAGCACCGCGAGCAACAGCGCGAGGCGGTTCTGTTCGAGCCCGACGGCAAGCCGCCGCGGATTGGGCACGTGCGCGGTGTCCACCAGCGCCTGCACTTCGACGAGCAGCGGCCGCGAGCCTTCCTGCGTCACCAGCACGCACGATCCCGGCACGCTTTGCGCGTGCTGCGAGAGAAAAAGCGCCGAGGGATTGGCGACGCCGCGCAGGCCACGTTCGGTCATCGCGAAGACGCCGAGTTCGTTTACCGCGCCGAAGCGGTTCTTGAATGCGCGCACGAGGCGAAACGACGAATGCGTGTCGCCTTCGAAATACAGCACTGTATCCACGATATGCTCCAGCACGCGCGGCCCCGCGAGGTTGCCCTCCTTCGTCACGTGGCCGACCATGATGATCGTGGTGCCCGTCTGCTTGGCGATGCGCGTCAACTGCGCCGCGCACTCGCGCACCTGCGCGACCGAGCCGGGCGCGGACGTCAGCGCTTCGGAATAGACCGTCTGGATCGAATCGATGACGGCGACTTCGGGTCGTTCGGCATCGATCGTCGCCTGGATTTTCTCGAGCTGGATTTCGGCGAGAAGCTGCAAATCGGGCGCTGCCGATTCGGCCCCGCCAAGCAGCCCGAGCCGCTGTGCGCGCAACGCGATCTGCGCGCCGGATTCCTCGCCGCTGATATAGAGCGCGGGCCGCTCGCGGGCGATTTCGGCGAGCGACTGCAACAGCAGCGTCGATTTGCCGATGCCCGGATCCCCGCCGATCAGCACTACCCCGCCCGCCACCAGCCCGCCGCCGAGCACCCGGTCGAATTCGCCGATGCCGGTCGTGAAGCGCGGCACATCGGAAGCCTCGATCTCGGAGAGTCGCCTGACGGGCGAACTTTTCGCGAGCGCCTGGAAACGGTGCGCGGACGGCGTTTCCGCCACCGACTCCACCAGCGTGTTCCACGCGCCGCACGCGGGACATTGCCCCTGCCATTTCGGCGCCTGTCCGCCGCATTCGCTACAGATGTACAGCGTCTTCGCCTTCGCTACTTTCGCCACGCGTGTTCCCGATTCTTCTCGTTATTGCCTGAACTGTCTTATTCGTCTGAATTATTCCGCGCGCACCGGCACGCGTTGCGCGATCGCGCACATCAGCTCGTAGCCGATCGTGCCGCAGGCCTGCGCGACGTCGTCGATGGGCAGATGCGTTCCCCACAGTTCCACGCGCGTTCCGACGCCCGCCGTCGGGCATGGCGTCAGATCGACGGTGAGCATGTCCATCGACACGCGCCCGACGACCTTCGTGCGAATCCCGTCGACGATCACGGGCGTGCCTTCCGGCGCGATGCGCGGATAGCCGTCCGCATAGCCGCACGCGACCACGCCGATCTTCATCTGCTTGCCCACCTTGTAGGTCGAGCCGTAGCCGATGGTATGGCCCGGATCGACCGACTGCACGGCGATCAGTTCGGAATTGAGCGTCATGGCGGGGCGCAGGCCGGTGTCGGCAATGTCGGCCGTCACGCCCGACGGCGACGCGCCGTACAGCATGATGCCGGGCCGCACCCAGTCGAAGTGCGCAGCCGGGTGCCAGAGCGTCGCGGCCGAATTCGCGAGGCTGCGCGCGCCCGCGATGCCCTCCGCGCCGCGCTCGAACGCTTCGAGCTGGTAGGCGATGCCGCGGTCGCTGTCGGCGTCGGAAAAATGGGTCATGAGCGTGATCTGGCCGACGCCCTGGCACGCGCGCGCCCGCTCCCACGCGGCGCGGAAACGCTCCGGCACGTAGCCCAGGCGGTTCATGCCGCTATTCATCTTCAACTGGATGTTGACCGGCTTCGAAAGGCGCGCCATTTCCAGCATGCGCAACTGCTCATCGCAATGGACGGCCGTCGTCAGGCTGTAGCGGTCGATCACGTCGATGTCGGTCGGCCGGAAAAAGCCTTCCAGCAGAAGAATCGGGCCCGCCCAGCCAAGTTCTCGCAACTTCACGGCTTCTTCGAGGTCGAGTAGTCCGAAGCCGTCGGTTGCGCGCAATCCGGGGAACGCCCGCGACAATCCGTGGCCATAGGCATTGGCCTTGACGACGGCCCAGATCTTGGATTTCGGCGCGTACTTGCGCGCGACGGCGAGGTTGTTGGCGAGTGCGGCGGTGTGGATCGTGGCGGAAAGGGGGCGCGGCATGAGAGTTCGGGTTAAAACGCTGTTGGAGCGCAAAGCGCAACGACGGTTCAAGACGCCTTGCGAATCAGTATCTTATGAAGGACCAGCAGCACGGTCGTGTGTTTTGCAACACCGAATCGAGATTACTGCTAGTCAGAATGCGCCTATTTTCGTGTTATAAAGCCGTGCACACAACCCATTTCGAACGGAATAAGCCCGAGTGCACCCCCGGCGACCGGGGCGGATCACCCGCAGTGAGGAAAGCTTCGGATCAGATGAAAAAAGGTTTTTACACCATCATGGCCGCGCAGTTTTTCTCTTCGCTGGCCGACAATGCCCTTCTGATCGCTGCTATTGCACTGCTGAAAGATCTTCACGCCCCGAACTGGATGACGCCGCTGCTCAAGCTGTTCTTCGTCCTGTCCTACGTCGTACTTGCCGCGTTCGTCGGCGCCTTCGCAGATTCCCGGCCCAAAGGCCAGGTGATGTTCGTCACCAACACCATCAAGGTGGTCGGCTGCCTCACGATGCTGTTCGGCGCGCATCCGCTCTTTGCTTACGGCATCGTCGGATTCGGGGCCGCCGCGTATTCGCCCGCGAAGTACGGGATTCTCACGGAACTGCTGCCGCCCGACCGGCTCGTCGCGGCAAACGGGTGGATCGAAGGCACGACAGTCGGCTCGATCATCCTCGGCACCGTGATGGGCGGCGCGCTCATCAGTCCGCATATCGCGGGACACCTCCTCAGCCTGAACATTCCGCGCATCCACACGCCCGCCGAGGCCGCGATGATCATCATCGTCGTGATGTACATCATTGCGGCGATGTTCAACCTGCGCATTCCCGACACCGGCGCGCGCTATCCGAAGCAGGAAACGCGGCCCGTCAAGCTCATCACCGATTTCGCCGACTGCTTTCTCACGCTCTGGCGCGACAAGCTCGGCCAGATTTCGCTCGCGGTCACGACGCTTTTCTGGGGCGCCGGCGCCACGCTGCAGTTCATCGTGCTGAAATGGGCGGAAGTCTCGCTCGGGATGTCGCTGTCGCAGGCGGCGATCCTGCAGGCGGTGATCGCGGTCGGCGTCGCGGTCGGCGCGGTGCTCGCGGCGGCGCGCGTGCCGCTCAAGCGCTCGCTCTCGGTGCTGCCGGTCGGCATCATCATGGGCATCGCCGTCATGCTGATGGCCTTCTACACCCGCGATCTCTTCCCGGCGGGCTGGGGCCTGCAGATCGGCGAAATGCGGATGCCGGGCTACCTGCTGATCGCGTACCTGTTCCTGATGATCGTCGGCGGGCTGTCGGGCTTTTTTGTTGTGCCGATGAACGCGCTCCTCCAGCATCGCGGACACGTGCTGCTCTCCGCCGGCCACTCGATCGCCGTGCAGAACTTCAACGAGAACCTCTCGGTCCTCGTGATGCTGTGCCTCTACGCCGTGCTCGTCTGGCTCGACATGCCGATCCAGTTCGTGATCGTGCTGTTCGGCTCCTTCGTCTGCCTGATGATGTATTTCGTGATGCGCCGGCATCAGGCGAATCAGCGCGCGTTCGACTCCGTCGCGCTGATCGGCGAGGCGCGGCACTGATTCACGCGGTGTCTTCCCCGCCGCTCTTCCACTTTCAGCCGACCATGCACGCCGATCTCCATTCGTTCGCGACGCGCGTGCGTGAGCACGCACCGCTCGTTCACTGCCTGACGAACCTCGTCGTCACCAACTTCACCGCGAACGTGCTGCTCGCGATCGGCGCCGCGCCCGCGATGGTCGTCGCGCGCGAGGAAGCCGGCGAATTCGCGGCCATCGCGAACGCGCTCTCGGTGAACCTCGGCACGCTCGACGTGCCGCAGTCGAAGGCGATCCGCGTCGCCGTCGATGCCGCCAACGCCGCCGGCAAGCCCTGGGTGCTCGATCCGGTCGCGGTCGGGCCGCTCGCGTTTCGCACGGAGTTCGCGCTCGACCTGCTGGATTCGAAGCCGGCCGTGATTCGCGGCAACGCGTCGGAGATCATCAGCCTGTCGGGCGGCACGGCAAGCGGACGCGGCGTCGACAGCACCGCCGCCACCGACGCCGCGCTCGACGCCGCGCAGATCCTCGCGCTGAAAACGCAGGCGACGGTCGCCGTGACGGGCGCCACCGACTACATCACGGACGGCCGCAGAACCGTCGCGCTCTCGAACGGCTCGCCGCTGATGACGCGCGTGACGGGCGTCGGCTGCGCGCTGTCCGCGACGGTCGCGGCATTCGTCGGCGTGGCGAGCGGGCCGGAAGAACACTGGATGGCGACGGTCGCGGCCGTCGCGTACTCGACCATCGCGGGCGAACTCGCCGCGCGCGACGCGGCGTTGCCCGGCAGCTTCGCCGTCGCGTATCTGGATCGTCTGGCGTCGCTCGATGCCGGCGCGTTCGCCGCTACGCTCGTTGCACGCGACATCGCGGCCGCCTGACATGCGCCCTGCCTTCGATCTTTCCCTTTATCTCGTGCTGGATCCGGTGCAGTGCGGCGGCCATGCGGCGTCGCTCGATGTCGCGCGCGCGGCGCTCGAAGGCGGCGCGACCGTCGTGCAATTGCGCGCGCCCGAGTGGCACAAGCGCGCGTGGCTCGCGCTCGCGCGCGACCTGCTGCCGCTGACTCGCGCGGCCCGCGTGCCGCTCATCATCGACGATCATCTCGACATCGCGCTCGCCGCTGGCGCCGACGGCGTGCACGTCGGCCAGCGCGACCTGCCCGCGCACGTCGCGCGCGAACTGCTCGGGCCTGACGCGCTGATCGGGCTGTCGGTGTCGCAGATGCGCGAGGTCGACGAAGCGAACGCACTCGGCGACACGATCGATTATCTCGGCGCCGGTCCCGTTTTCGCGACGCCCACCAAGACGGATGCGTCCGCGCCGTGCGGCATCGACGGCCTCGCTGCGATGTGTTCGCAGTCGCGCTATCCGACGGTCGCCATCGGCGGCATCCAGTTGCACAACGCCGCCGACGTCATGCGCGCCAAGCCTGCGGGCCTCGCGGTCGTATCCGCGATCTGCAAGGCGCCGGATGCGCGCGACGCCGCCGCCCGGCTGCGCGAAGCGATTTCGCGCGCCCAACCGTAATCGAGCACCGAACGCCATGTCCCAGACCAGACCGATTCCCAACGTCCTCACGATCGCCGGCTCCGATTCGGGCGGCGGCGCGGGCATCCAGGCCGACCTGAAGGCGTTCTCGGCGCTCGGCGCCTACGGCGCGAGCGTCATCACCGCGCTCACTGCGCAGAACACCCGCGGCGTCACCGCGATCCACACGCCTGACGCGTCGTTCGTGACCGCGCAACTCGACGCCGTGTTCGACGACATCCGCATCGACGCCGTGAAGATCGGCATGCTCGCGAACGCCGATATCGTGCGCGCGGTCGCGGATGCGCTGCGGCGGCATCGGCCAAAGCACGTCGTGCTCGATACCGTGATGATCTCGAAGAGCAATCACGCGCTGCTCGCGCCGGAAGCGGTCGACGCGTTGCGCGACGAACTGCTGCCGCTCGCCACGCTCGTGACGCCGAACCTGCCGGAGGCGGCGGCGCTGCTCGGCACCTCCGCCGCCGCCGACGAGGACGCGATGGTCCGCCAGGGCGAAGCGCTCATCGCCCACGGCGCGCGCGCAGTGCTGATGAAAGGCGGCCATCTCGCTTCCGCCGATAGCCCGGACTGGCTCGTCGAATCGACGGGAGCGGTGAGGCTGGGCGGCGCGCGCGTGCCGCTGAAAAACACGCACGGGACCGGTTGCACGCTCTCGTCGGCGATTGCCGCGCTGATTCCGCAAACCGACAGCCTCGCCGCCGCTACCGCCGAAGCCAAGCGCTATCTGACGGGCGCGATCGAACAAAGCGCGCGGCTCGACGTCGGACACGGCGTCGGGCCCGTGCATCATTTCTTCAGATGGTGGTGAGCGCGTACTCGCGCGCGCGTTCGGGCCAGTCGTCCGGAACGATGAAGCCGCGCGAGCGCTCGCTCCATCCGTCGTCGGCGTCGCGCGCGTAGGACGCGATCATCGTCGGCGAGACGGCGCTCTCCAGGCGTTCGTGGATCGCGGCGGCATCGGCGAGCAGCGCGCCGGCGTCGGCCGCGGCGAGCCGGCGAGAAGCCAGCCACGCGAGGCGCGGCTGCACGACCCAGGCTTCTTCTTCGAGCGTCGGCTTTCCGTGCGCATCGCTCCACTCCGAAACCGTCAGCCACCAGCCGCGCAGATGATCGTCGCCGAGTTCGGGCGCCGGCGTCACGCCCGCGCCGTGGTAGAAGAGCCGCCCCTTGATGTACAACTGCGCCGTCCACGCGCTCCCGAACCCGAGCGACGCGAACTCCTCCCGCGAACTCAGCGCGAGCTGGTGCGTGAGAAGCCGCGCATGCTTCAGGTCGAAACGGTCCTGCAGGTTCGGGCCGACATAGTCCGACAAGCGCGCTGCATCGGCCGATCCGTCGCCGATGTGCAGATAGAACTTCACCGCCAGCTCCCAGTGCAGGCGCGCGCCAGACGCGGTCTGCAGAAGAAAGTCGCATTCGCCGATCGTGCGCCGGTGCTTCCTCAACGGCACGTTCGCCGCGACGAGCCGTGCGGCCGGGCCGTGCGTCAGGAAAAATTCGAGCAGGCTCTCGGCGTAGAAGCCAAGCCGCGTCAGCTTGGGATTGCGCGAGCGCGCGTGCAGCGGCTGCGGATCGCGATCGAGTTCGTCGAGCCAGGCGAGCGTCGCTTCGCGCTCGGCGGGCGTTTCGAAGGGACGGGCAAGCGGCGCGCCCGCGTGGCTCGCGCGCAGCAGGTCGGGCGCGAACAGCAGCCACGCAAGATCGCGGACAGTGACGTCGCCAAATCGGTCGACCAGACGATGGACCGCGTGATCGGCGGGGCGGGCGGAGTCCGCCATCAGTGGCCGCCCGGCACGACTCCAAGCGCGTCGAGCGACTCGCGATAGGTTTCCCTCGCGAGGCACAGGTCGGCCCACGCCTTCGCCTTGTCGGGGAGGCTGCGCAGCAGATACGCCGGGTGATAGGTGACGATCACCGGCACGCCCTCGTAGCGATGCACCCGCCCGCGCAGCGACGCGATGCTCGCTTCGGTCTTGAGCAGGCTCTGCGCGGCGAAGCGGCCGAGCGCGACGATCACCTTCGGCTTGACGAGCGCGACCTGCCGCTGCAGATACGGCTCGCAGCGCGCGACTTCGTCGAGTTCCGGATTGCGGTTGCCGGGCGGCCGGCATTTGATCACGTTCGCGATATACACGTTCGATTCGCGCGAGAGCGTCACTGCGCGCAGCATGCTGTCGAGCAGGCGCCCGGCCTGGCCGACGAAAGGTTCGCCGAGTTTGTCCTCGTTTTCGCCGGGCGCCTCGCCGATCAGCATCCAGTCGGCTTCGCGGTCGCCGACGCCGAATACCGTGTTCGTGCGCCGCTCGCACAGGCGGCAGCGCTCGCAGTTCGCGACGCGCTCGGCGAGCGTGTCCCAGTCGAGCGTGTGGATGTCGGCGGGGGTATCGGCGATGGCGTGCGCGTGGGCCGGCGCGGGGGCGTCGTCGAGCCAGGGGAGATCGTCGGCGTCGTGCGCGGCGGTCGTGGCTGGCGATGCGCCCGGGCGGCCCGAAGGTCGCGGCTCGAACGACTCGGCGTCGTCACGCGATTCGGGCGCGAAATCCTGACGCTGCGGCTCGCGCACACGCGCGGGTGCGGCTTCGACGGGCGGCGTCGGAGGACGCTGCGTGTCGCGGGCGTTGTTCGCCTCGGCAGCGCCGGCGCTCTCGGCGCGCGGCACGGCGGCTTGCGCAACAACAGTACTTTCCGTGCGCGGCGGAGCCGGCTCTACAGCGACACGAGCATTCGATGAATCACCGTCCTCACGCGCGCGTCGCCGCACCCAGATGGGCCCGAGCCCGAACTCTTCCAGCATCGATTCATGCAGCGCCATGCGCGCCCTCCTTCGAAAACGTCAGACGCATGACGATTGCGTCCTCGCGCGACCGGTGCCGCGCGGGATAGTAATTCTTGCGGCGCCCGATGGCCGTAAAGCCGAAGCGCTCGTAGAGCTGGATCGCGCGCGGATTCGACGGCCGCACTTCCAGCAGGATGCCGTCGAGCTTTTCCGCGCGCGCGATCCGCACCGCTTCGCGCAGGAGCGCGAGCCCTGCGCCCGAGTGCTGCGCGGCGGGCGCGACGCAGAGATTGAGCAGATGCATCTCGTCGACGACCGGCATCAGCACGCAATAACCGATGAGCGTCCCCGTGACATGGCGCATGCACACGCCGAAATAGCCGTTGCGCAGCGAATCCTGGAAATTGCCGCGGCTCCATGGGAATTCGTAGGCGAGTTTTTCGACGGCCGCGACCTCGTCGAGATCGATCTCCGTCATCGGCGACAGATAGCGGTCGGCGAGCAGCACCCCGCTCACCGCACCGGCTCCTCGTGGGTCGCCGGCGTTCCCTGCGCGCCCTTCGCATCCTTGGCCGCGCGCGCTTCAAGGCGCTCTGCGGTGGTCTGCGCGACCTTGTCGCGCACGTATTCCGGGGCAGCCTGATCGGGCGGCACGGTGCGTCCGGCGCGCAATGCGCGCAGGCCGGCGAGCGCCACCGGCAGCGCATGCGGCAGCGCCTCGCGATCGACGCGCCGTGCCGCCGCCAGCGCGGGCAGCCGGTCGCCGAATGCGGCGGCGGCGTTGCCCGCGAGCGTGAACGGCGCACCGGGCAGGACGAGCGCGCCGGGCGCATCCAGCGACGCGCCGCGGATCGTCTGCCAGTCGCCAGCGTCGGCGTCGAAGGCGAAATCGGCCCAGTAGACCTCGTCCATGCGGGCATCGAGGACGGACAGCACGCGCGACACCGCCGGATCTCTCATACGCGCGGACTCCGCGCACGCGAGCAGCGTGCCGACCGGCACGACCGGCACGCCAAGCCCGAATGCGAGCCCTTGTGCCGCGCCCGTCGCGGTGCGCAATCCTGTAAACGAGCCCGGGCCGGAACCGAACGCGATCGCGTCGCAATCGGAGAGTGCGAGGCGCGCGTCGTTGAAGAGTTCACGGATGGCAGGCAAAAGCCGCGTGCTCGACACCGCGCCCGTCGCTTCGTGGCGAAACCAGGCCTGCGTCGAAGCGTCAACGTAGTGCGCAGCGACGGCACCGGCCGACGGCGCGGCATCGGCGAGCAGCAAGGCAACCGAGCAGAATTCGGTCGAAGTATCGAGGGCGAGCAGTACGGTGCGTGTCATAGGCGACATTGTAATGCGGGACGTCACACGAAAAACGCGGCGTCGCCGGGCGGCTTCGAGGCGGCAAAACGCAAGCGCCACGCGCGAGCGACTGGAAGAATCCCTCCAGAGCCGCGCCGAACCGGCTTGTTATGATCGTTCGTCTTAAAAAAGGAGGAAGAATGAGCGACATCGACGCGCAATTCGCGCAAGCCCAGACGGACGTCACGCAATTGTCCGAGCGGCCCGGCAATCTGACGCTCCTGCGCCTCTACGCACTCTTCAAGCAGTCGAGCGTGGGGGACGTGCAAGGCGACAAGCCGGGTTTCGCCGACATCGCCGGCAAATACAAATACGAAGCGTGGTCGGCCCTGAAAGGCACGCCGCCCGACGATGCGAAGCGACAGTATGTGGAACTCGTCGAATCGCTGAAAAGCGGCGCATCGGCGTAATGCGCTTGCGGGCGCAACGCAGGTCGCGCCCATTCGCTTCCTTTCATTCATAAGCCGGATTCATCTTAATATCTGGCGCAGTGCAACAAATCTCTATATACTATCGTCTGCGCTTCACTGTGGCCCGCGCGGTTCGGATCCCAACCGAATTCCCGCCAGTTCGCAGCGCAGCGTCTCGTAGCGTTTTGCTCCAATCCAGTTTAGAAACTGTCCCCTCCTTGCTAGGCCGTTTTTGGCCCGTCATGCACCAGGCTGACGACAGCGCCCGCCGGGCCTGCCGTATCCGATACAGCTTCTAACGAAAAAGCTCGCCTTCATTGTCGCGAGTTGCCCCCGTTTTTCGATTTGCTCGCTGCTTCTTCGCTCGCTGAATCCGACGACTTGGGTATGCCGATTGGCGCCGACGCCTCATTTCCCGTTTCAAGGATCGACATGACTTCGAGCATGACCCAAAGCCCGTTGGACACTATTGCAGCACAAGCACTCGGCGCCGACACGCCCGCCGAAACCACGCAGCCGGCACAGCCCGCCGGCCCGAGCTTCGAATCGCTCGGCCTTTCCGCCGACATCGTTTCCGCCCTGACGGCCGCCGGCTATCAGGTTCCGACGCCCGTGCAGCAGCGCGCGATTCCCGCAGCGCTCGCCGGACGCGACCTTCTCGTTTCCAGCCCGACCGGTTCGGGCAAGACCGCAGCGTTCATGCTGCCCGCCATCGAACGCTTCTCGCAACTCGAAAAGCTGGCTGCTTCGCAGCCGCGCGAGCCGCGTGACCCGAACGCCCGCCCGCAGCGCCGCCAGCAACCCGTCGCGCGCCCGAGCCTGCTCGTGCTCACGCCGACGCGCGAACTCGCGATGCAGGTCACGGCCGCCGCGACCACGTATGGCAAGCACCTGCGCCGCCTGCGCACCGTCAGCATTCTCGGCGGCGTGGCGTATGGCCAGCAACTGATGCTGCTCGCGAAGAACCCTGAAATCCTCGTCGCCACGCCGGGACGTCTGCTCGACCACCTGGAACGCGGCCGTATCGACCTGTCGAGCCTGAACATGCTCGTCCTCGACGAAGCCGACCGCATGCTCGACATGGGCTTCATCGACGACATCGAGACCATCGTCGCCGCCACGCCGGCTTCGCGCCAGACGCTGCTGTTCTCGGCAACCATCGACGGCAAGATCGGCTCGCTGACCGGCCGCCTCCTGAAGGATCCGGAGCGCATCGAGATCGTCCAGAAGCTCGAAGCGAAGAACATCGCGCAGACCGTGCACTTCGTGGACGACCGCGATCACAAGGATCGCCTGCTCGATCACCTTCTGCGCGATGCGGAACTCGATCAGGCCATCGTCTTCACGGCGACCAAGAACGACGCCGACCAGCTCGCCATCCGCCTCGCGGACGCCGGCTTCGAATCGGCTGCGCTGCACGGCGACCTGCCGCAGGGCGCGCGCAACCGCACGATCCGTGCGCTGCGCGAGCGTCGTGTGCGCGTGCTGGTTGCCACCGACGTCGCAGCACGCGGTATCGACATCCCGGGCATTACGCACGTCTTCAACTACGACCTGCCGAAGTTCGCCGAAGACTACGTGCACCGCATCGGCCGTACCGGCCGCGCGGGCCGCAGCGGCATCGCGGTGAGCCTCGTGCATCACGCCGAGCAAGGCGCGCTGAAGCGCATCGAGCGCTTCGTGCGCGCACCGCTTCCGGTCAACGTCATTGCCGGTTTCGAGCCGCGCAAGTCGGCGCCGAGCGGCGGCCGTGGCGGTTTCGGCGGCGGACGCGGTCGTCCGGGCGGCGGTTCGTCGGGTGGCCGTCGCTACGGTAGCGGCAGTGGCACCGGCACAGGTACCGGCGGCGCGGGCAAGCCGGGCGGCTGGGGCAACAAGTCGGCAGGCGCCGGTTCGCGCGATGGCGGCGGCTATCGCGGTGGTTCGCGTGACGGCGGCAGCGGCTTCGGCAGCGGTTCGCGCGACGGCTACAGCGCGCGCCGCAGCGACGGCCCGCGCGCTCCGCGCCGCGGCAGCTAAGCAGCGCTTGCGCTGACCCCGGAAGGCACGCTGCATCGCCTTCCAGCGGGAGCAACCGAAAAAACCGATGCCTCGCGCATCGGTTTTTTTTCGCCCACGCCCCATATTTCACGATGCGGAAAGGCTTTTTGCGTCGCAAAAGTCTGTGCTGCGCGGCACAACGAACAGCGTTGCAAGATAGAAAATGCCATTTCTCATCGCGAAATTTCGTTTTCAACGCATTGAATTAACAAAGAAATATTTCTCAGAAAAAGCCGCTGACGGGGCTATTTCCCAAGACCGACTTTGCCTAGACTCTTATATAAGAGTTGAGCAAACGAAACGCCGCCGAATCCGAAACGCGGCATCGCGCTCAAGTCGCTCGGGACAGTTCAACACCATTCGTCGTTCAGGACCTCAAGGAGAATCGCAATGTCACGTCAACAACAAGCACAGCAACTCCAACAGCAATGGGAAACCGATCCGCGCTGGAAGGGCATCAAGCGCACCTATACGGCTGAAGACGTCGTGCGTCTGCGCGGCTCGCTGCAAGTCGAGCACACGCTCGCGAAGCGCGGCGCCGAAAAGCTCTGGGAATCCGTGAACAACGAGCCGTTCGTCAACTCGCTCGGCGCGCTGACCGGCAACCAGGCGATGCAGCAGGTCAAGGCCGGCCTCAAGGCAATCTATCTGTCGGGCTGGCAGGTGGCGGGCGATGCCAACGTCGCGGGCGAAATGTATCCGGACCAGTCGCTGTATCCGGCGAACTCGGTGCCGCTCGTCGTGAAGCGCATCAACAACACGCTCACGCGCGCCGACCAGATCCAGTGGTCCGAAGGCAAGAACCCCGGCGATGAAGGCTACATCGACTATTTCGCGCCAATCGTCGCGGATGCGGAAGCCGGCTTCGGCGGCGTGCTGAATGCGTTCGAACTGATGAAGGCGATGATCGAAGCGGGCGCCGCGGGCGTGCACTTCGAAGACCAGCTCGCCTCGGTGAAGAAGTGCGGCCACATGGGCGGCAAGGTGCTCGTGCCGACGCGTGAAAACATCGCGAAGCTGACCGCCGCGCGCCTCGCTGCCGACGTCTGCGGCACGCCGACGGTTCTGCTCGCCCGCACCGACGCGGAAGCGGCCGATCTCGTGACGTCCGACATCGACGACAACGACAAGCCGTTCCTGACCGGCGAGCGCACGGTCGAAGGCTTCTATCGCACGCGTCCGGGCCTCGAGCAGGCGATCTCGCGCGGTCTCGCCTACGCGCCTTACGCCGACATGATCTGGTGCGAAACCGGCAAGCCGGACCTGGAATTCGCGAAGAAATTCGCGGACGCGATCCACAAGGAATTCCCGGACCAGATGCTCTCGTACAACTGCTCGCCGTCGTTCAACTGGAAGAAAAACCTCGACGACGCGACGATCGCCAAGTTCCAGCGCGAGCTGGGCGCGATGGGCTACAAGTTCCAGTTCATCACGCTCGCCGGCTTCCACGCGCTGAACTACTCGATGTTCAACCTGGCGCACGGCTATGCCCGCAACCAGATGACCGCGTTCGTCGAGATGCAGCAGGCCGAATTCGCGGCTGCCGAGAAGGGCTTCACCGCGGTCAAGCATCAGCGCGAAGTGGGCACGGGCTACTTCGACGCAGTCACGCAGACGGTCGAGCGCGATGCATCGACGACCGCCCTGCACGGCTCGACCGAAGACGAGCAGTTCTTCGACAAGAAAGTGGCGTAATCAGAAAGGCGTAATCAGGGAGCGCAGTGAATAGTGTGGCAGCGCCGTCCGGTCTCCAGCCGGTCGGCGCGAGCCACCAAAAACAAAGCGCGCCGCCCGGGGTCTGGTTTCCCGGACAGCGCGCTTCGTTTTGAGCATTGCCGCTTTATCGATACACGATCACCGGAATCTTCGTGTGCGTGAGCACGCGCTGCGTCTCGCTGCCGATCAGGAGGCTGCCGAGCCCGCGCCGTCCGTGCGACGCCATCAGAATGACATCGCAGCCGCCCGATACCGCCGCCTCGATGATGCCGATGTACGGCGCGGAATCGATGCTCGTCACGCTGTCGCAAGGCACGCCGGCTTCCTCCGCCGCGCGTTCGACCGCGCGCAGATGCTCGCGCGCCTCGCGCTCGGCGCGGTCGTGGAAGTCGTCGGGCGGTTCGACGGCGACGTCCGCGAATGGCGAGTACGGGTACTGCGGCAGGCACGCGTATGCCGTGATGCGCGCGCCGACGGATTGCGCCAGGTCGATCGCGCCATCGATTGCTTTTTGCGACAGCTCGGAGCCGTCGGTCGGAACCAGGATGTGCTTGAACATGGCGTCCTCCTTGGAACGTCGTTGCGCTCTTTCATTGTAGTAACAGCCATCGCTCATTCGGCCCGATTAATCAGCTTGATTGATCGGCCACATGGATCAGCCCCAGTATCCCGGAGCGCTGTAAGTATGCTTGAGCAGGTCGAGAAAGAGCCGCACGCGCAGCGGCAGATGGCGGCGCTGCGGAAAGACCGCGTGGATGCCGATCGGCGGCGCGGCGAAATCGTCGAGCACGGTGACGAGGCGGCCGGCCGCGATGTCGTCGCCGACTTCCCACCAGGAGCGCCACGCGAGGCCGTAGCCTGCGAGACACCAGTCGTGGAGCACGGCGCCGTCGGAGCATTCCATCATGCCGGAAACCTTGATCGTGACGACCTTGTCCTCGTGCTGGAACATCCAGCCGCGCTGCTGATTCGCCGATGCGCCGAGCGCAAGGCAATTGTGCCCCGCGAGCGACGCGAGATCGGCGGGCTTGCCGCGCCGTTGCAGATAAACCGGCGAGGCAACGCACACGCGCCGGTTCTCCCCCAGCTTGAGCGACACCAGCGACGAATCCGGCAGTTCGCCGAGCCGCACCGCGCAATCGAAGCCTTCGTTGACGAGATCGACCATGCGGTCGGTGAGATCGAGCGAAATCGACACGTCGGGATGCCGCGTCGTGAATTCCGGCACGAGCGCCGCGACATGCCGCCGCCCGAATCCCGCTGGCGCCGACACCCGCAAGTGCCCGCTCGCCTTTACGCCGCCGGCCGAAACGCTCGCCTCGGCGTTCTGCATGTCGTTGATGACGCGCTGGCAGTCTTCCAGGAACGCCGAGCCTTCGAAGGTCAGCGTGATCCGGCGCGTCGTGCGCACGAGCAGTTTCACGCCGAGGCGCTCTTCCAGCGCATCGAGCCGCCGGCCGATCACGGCGGGCGCAACGCCTTCGGTCTGCGCCGCCGCCGACAGGCTGCCCTTCGCCGCGACGGCCGCGAACGTCTCGATTTGCTTGAAGCGATCCATGCGCGATATTCCTGTTTCAATCCCCACGCGAAAAGATTACGTACGTAAAAGTAAAAGATCAAGTGATTCGAAGCGACTTTTTATGCATATCGATCACGAATAGAATCCATCTCGACCTCTACACGGAGCGCACGGCTATGTCGGCCATAACGACACACTCCTCTCCCCGCGCAGTGATTTTCGACGCCTACGGCACGCTTTTCGACGTGCATTCCGTCATCGCTGCCGCCGAGCAGCTGTTCCCCGGCCGAGGCGACGCGCTCTCCCAGTTGTGGCGCCAGAAGCAGATCGAATACACGCAGTTGCGCACGCTCGCCGATCCGTCGGGCGGGCTCTACGAGCCGTTCTGGGCGATCACGCTCGACGCGCTGCGCTTTGCCGCCGCGCGCCTGAATCTCGCCGACGCACTGTCGAGCGCCGCCGAAAAACGGCTGATGGACGAATACGCGTGTCTTTCCGCGTTCCCGGATGTCGTCGGCGCGCTGAGGGCGCTGCGCGAGCGCACGTGGTGCGAACTTGCGATCCTCTCGAACGGCAATCCGCAGATGCTCGACATCGCGGTGAAAAGCGCCGGCATGACGGGCCTTTTCGACCACGTCCTTTCCGTCGATGCCGTACGCGCCTACAAGCCCGCACCCGCGTCGTACGCGCTCGGCACGCAGGCGTTCGGCTGCGCGGCGCGCGAGCTCGTCTTCGTCTCGTCGAACGGCTGGGACGTCGCGGGCGCGTCGTGGTTCGGCTACACGACGTTCTGGATCAACCGCGCAGGCCTTCCCGCAGAGGAACTCGGCGTCGCGCCGCGCGGCACCGGACGCGGCATGAACGACCTCGTCGCCTTCATCGAGGGCGGCTGCCAGCAACAGGATTCCCCCACCCCCGCGAAACGCCCGGCACGGATGCGCCAGGCCCCCGGCACCTGAGCGCCATCGCTATCCAACGCAATATGCAAAACCGTCTGACCGACCAAGGAGAAAACCACATGGCCCAATCGCTGAATCTGCCGCAGGGCATGGCAATCACCGCCGACATGCAGCCCGGCTTCGACGCGATCCTCACGCGCGAAGCCCTCGAACTCGTCGCCCAGCTGCACCGGCAGTTCGAGCCGCACCGCCAGCAACTGCTCGCGGCACGCGTCGAACGGACCAAGCGTCTGGACGCCGGCGAGCGTCCCAATTTCCTTCCGGACACAAAGTCGATCCGCGAAGGCGACTGGAAGATCGCACCGCTGCCGCAGGCGCTTCTTTGCCGTCGCGTTGAAATCACGGGGCCGGTCGAGCGCAAGATGATCATCAACGCGCTCAACTCGGGCGCGGATGCGTATATGACTGACTTCGAGGACTCGAACACGCCGAACTGGGACAACCAGATCACCGGCCAGATCAACCTGAAGGAAGCCGTGCGCGGCACGATTTCGCTCGAACAGAACGGCAAGTCGTACAAGCTCAACGATCGTGTCGCGACGCTGATCGTGCGTCCGCGCGGCTGGCATCTCGACGAAAAGCACGTGACCGTCGACGGCCAGCGCGTCTCCGGCGGCATCTTCGATTTCGCGCTCTTCCTTTTCCACAACGCAAAGGAGCAGCTTGCGCGCGGCGTCGGCCCGTTCTTCTACTTGCCGAAGCTGGAGAGCCATCTGGAAGCGCGCCTGTGGAACGAGATCTTCGTGGCGGCGCAGGAAGCGGTCGGCGTGCCGCGCGGCTCGATTCGCGCGACCGTGCTCGTCGAGACGATTCTCGCCGCATTCGAGATGGACGAAATCCTGTATGAACTGCGCGAACATAGCTCGGGCCTGAACGCCGGCCGCTGGGACTATATCTTCTCGGCGATCAAGAAGTTCAAGAGCGACCCGGACTTCTGCCTCGCTGACCGCGCGAAGATCACGATGACCGTGCCGTTCATGCGCGCCTACGCGCTCGAATTGCTGAAGACGTGCCACAAGCGCAACGCGCCGGCGATCGGCGGCATGAGCGCGCTGATTCCGATCAAGAACGATCCCGCGGCAAACGACAAGGCGATGGGCGGCGTGCGCTCGGACAAGGCGCGCGATGCCGGCGACGGTTACGACGGCGGCTGGGTCGCCCATCCGGGCCTCGTGCCGATCGCGATGGAAGAGTTCGTGAAGGTGCTCGGCGACAAGCCGAACCAGATCGGCAAGCAGCGCACCGACGTCCAGGTGACGGCGAAGGACCTGCTCGACTTCCGCCCGGAAGAGCCGATTACCGAAGTTGGCGTGCGCAACAACATCAACGTCGGCATCCACTATCTCGGCTCGTGGCTCACGGGTAACGGCTGCGTCCCGATCCACAACCTGATGGAAGACGCGGCGACGGCGGAAATCTCGCGCTCGCAAGTGTGGCAGTGGATTCGCTCCCCGAAGGGCGAGCTCGACGACGGCCGCAAGGTCACCGCCGCGATGGTGCGCGACTTCACCATCGACGAACTGGAGAAGGTGAAGCTCGCGGTCGGCGGCGACACGAAGCCTTACGAGCGCGCGGCGAAAATCTTCGAGCAGATGTCGACGTCGGAGAACTTCACCGAGTTTCTGACGCTGCCGCTCTACGAAGAAATCTGAGTCTGTCTCGGGTTGACGAAAGCCGCTCCCCGGCCGGGAGCGGCTTTTTCATTTGCGCGCGCGATGCTCGACCCAGTCGCCGCCTTCGATACGCGGCAGACCGTCGACCGAATGGGCGGCCACCGGATACAGCAGGCAATCGACGTGCTGCTCCGTGCCTTCGATATCCACCATCACATGCAGCCGATGCGAGCGAAACAGGCCCTCGACGCCCGGATACACCTCTTCGATCTCATCGAGCACGGGCACGAGTGCGTCGTCGATGCGGTAGACGTCGCCGCGAACCGGCTCGCCTTCGGCATCGAGCACGAGGCCCGGATAGCGGCCGAAGTCGAAGAGCCGCCCGGGCACATGCGCGATGCCGAGCCATTCCGGCTTCGCGATGCAGTGGCGCTCCGCCGCGCGGTTGATGTCGTTGATCTCGCCGGCGCGCAGTGTGCCGTAGATGAATACGTGTTGCATCGGTCGAACGCTCCGTCCTCGCTGTCGGCCAGAGTTGGCGCTGTCGCCTTGCTCTGGTCTCATGCAAGCCAATTGCTGTTAATTCCTTTGCGATTATGCCGCGCGCATCGCCGGATTGCGGCGAATCAAATTACCATCGAAGTTTTCCGCGCGATGTCTGCAATCGAATGAGCACTCCCGCCGAAACCGTCGAGGATCTCGACATCCCCGTCGAGCACTCGCCGACGCACGCGCATCCGATCTGCGTGCGGGCGCGTCCCGTGCCGGCGGGCGTGCGGATCGCGCTGCACACGCATGCGTGGGCGCAACTCGCGTACGCGACCCGCGGCGTGCTGCGCGTCGCCACGGTCGACTCGACCTGGATGGTGCCGCCCTCGCGCGCGATCTGGGTGCCGCCGAACGTGACGCACGAGGTCGTGATCGTCGAAGATGCGTACCTGCGCACGCTCTATCTCGATGCGAGCGTCGTGCCGCCAGGACTCGACGCGTGCCGCGTCGTGGAAGTGTCGCCGCTGTTGCGCGAAGTGATCGCCGCCCTCGACGATCGCGGTGTCTCGCAGCATCGGGAGCGTCTGCTCGGCACGCTCGCGCTCGACGAAATCACGCGTTCGGAACCGCTGCCGCTTTCCGTTCCGATGCCCGATGAGAAGCGCCTGCGCGCGCTGTGCGAAGCGGTGCTCGCCGACCCGGGCCGCGCCGATTCCCTCGAAGCCTGGGCGGCCGAAGCGGGCGCGAGCACGCGCACGATCGCGCGGCTTTTCCGGCGTGAACTCGGCGTGAGCTTTTCGCAATGGCGCCAGCAGGCCGTGCTCGCGCGCGCGATTCCGCTGCTGAGCGCGGGGCGGCCGCTTGCGCAAGTGGCGCGCGAACTCGGCTATCAGAGCCAAAGTGCGTTTTCCGCGATGTTCAGGCGCGCGTTCGGTGAAAGCCCGCGGGCGTTCTTCGTCCGCGACGGACGGGGTGTGGCGGAGGAAGCCGCAAGCGGCGATGCGAGGTGAACGCCAAACGCGCACCTGCAAGCGATGGCGCCCCGCAGATCAAACGCGCCGCGCCATGTGCCGAATCGCGCCGAGCTGCGCCAGCCGCGAACCCGCCGGCCGGTAGCCCATGCGGATATAGAGCCGCGCCGCCGGATTATCGACGAACACGCGCAACTGGCATTCGGCGAGACCGCGGGCGCGTGCCCAGCGGTGCGCGGTATTGAGCAGGAACGTCCCCGCGCCCTGTCCGCGCCAACCTTCTGCGATCTGTACGTCGCGGATATGCAGCGAGTCGTTTTCTTCGGTGACGCGCATCACGCCGACCGGCGCGCCGTCTACCTCCAGCACGAAATTCTCGGATTCGCGCCAGCTGCACAGGAAGAGATCGCCGCGCCAGACGAGATTGTGTCGACGGTAATAGCCGTCCATGTTCTTGTGCGTGAGCGATTCGGCGAAAGGAAAATCGTCGATGGTCGCCTGACGCAATCGATACAGCGGCAGATCTTCTGTGGGATCGAGCATCGCGCGGGCCAAGGGCACGGGGAACAAGACTTCAACACTAAGTCAGAGCGCCGGGCGTGGCAATGGCGGGTTTCACGAAAACCGGTTTTCGCAATACCGGGCGTGAGACGGATCAAAAAGCGACGGAATCGACGGGCAAAAAAAAATCCAGCGCATGGCCGGATTTTCTTGAAACGACTTGCTGGCGGAGCGGACGGGACTCGAACCCGCGACCCCCGGCGTGACAGGCCGGTATTCTAACCAACTGAACTACCGCTCCAGCAGACTGGCGTCCCCTAGGGGATTCGAACCCCTGTACTCACCGTGAAAGGGTGATGTCCTAGGCCTCTAGACGAAGGGGACAGGAAAACTCGTATCGCCTGCGGCGAAAAAAAACCGGCTCATCAGCCGGATTCTCTACTACTCGCGAGGCTTGTTGGCGGAGCGGACGGGACTCGAACCCGCGACCCCCGGCGTGACAGGCCGGTATTCTAACCAACTGAACTACCGCTCCA
>NZ_FCOG02000034.1 GCF_001544975.2 Caballeronia arationis
GCTCTATCAGTATCGGAATCGAGCTTCACTTGGCTAGCCGCGCACAATAATTCACCCATAGATTCCCCCGACGATCCAAAAAAAGAAAAGAGAGGAATGCAGGCGGCCGAAGCGCGCCCACATTTCCTCTCTTTTCAATTACTTCGCTTGATGTTGCTTACAGATTTGCGCCCAGCGTCGCAATTGCGTCCGACTTGATGACTTCAGCTGCCGCCGGGTTGATGGCCTGAACGATGCCATTGACCGTGCCGCCGACCGTGGCTATTGCAGCGCCGCCCGAAGCGGATGCGCTGAAGTTGCCGTTGCCGTTGGTGTTGGTCGTTGCGGTGCCGAGCGTCGTCGTGATGGCCTTTCCGTCTGCGTCCACGCCGGTGTTCAGGTTCACGCTGCCCGAAGCGCCCGAGACCGACAGGTCAGCCGTATGGCTCGACGTGATTGCCACGCCGTTGACCACATTGCTGTTGTCGTTGATGCCCGTGGTGATGGGACCGCCGACCGTCGAGGCGCCGAGTGCAACTTGCAGCGAGCCCGACGAGGACGTTGCCGACACACCGCCTTGGTTGGTCGATGCGTTGATGGCATCTTGCGTCTTGACCGACAGCGCGCCCGCGCCGGCCAGGTCACCCGGGACACCAGCTTGCGCTTGACCCGGGATGCCCGTGATGCCGATGTTCGCGATGTTCGCTGCACCAGCGACGCCCGCTGCCGACAGGCCGTTGGAGTTCGCCGTGCCCGTGCCCGAGCCCGTCGAGTAGTTCCATGCCTGACCGGCGCCGGTCGTCTGCGTGACACCGGTGAAGCCAGCGGCGGCCGCGTTCACGTTGGTCGACGTGGTTGCGTTCAGGTTTGCTGCGGCGGTCTGGGTGTTGATGGCCTTCGATTCGCTGCTGCCACCGTTCACCATGTTGACCGAGCCGCTGATGCTGTTGCCGACTTGCACGACACCGAGCGCACCCGCAGCCGGGTTCGATTGAGCGTGAGCAACAGCCGATGCGAGCAGGGCAGCAGTGAAAGCGGAGATAGCGATGAAGTTCTTTTTCATTTGTGACATTTCCTTGTGTCAAGGGGTTATCGAATTAGTGACGAGTGCCCCTTGACCACTCAGTCACTGTAGGGGAAAGAGGTGTTGCAGAGATTTCATTGGTTCAATCTCACGGTTGGAATATATGGTTGAGATTTTCTAGGATCGCACTACTGATCATTCTGAACGCGCGTAAGGATCAGATTGTCCGTGCGACAACGTCCCGTGAAGACATACGACAGGTCTCCATGCTGATAAATGCCGAACGACCTGAGCTGGTCAAAGAGATCACGACCGAACTCCAAGATGTCCCAGGCGACATTCCCCGCCTCGGAGAGCGTGCCTTGTCTAGCGTGGCGATAACGCTCGGCTTCGGCGTACGTCATGAGACTGGACATGGCGCTGGCCTCCTGAGAGAGACACTGAACCACATCTTCGATGACATGGTTCAGGTAACCGTCGCTGTCTCCGCTCTCGCGGTCGATGCGCTTGTGCAGGGCCCGGACCGACTTGTTCAGGTCCAGGATAATCGTGTCAGGCGTGCTCATGTGCGTTAACGGAAAAAGAGCTCGCACCCGTGAGGATGCGAGCTTGAAGCGATGTTTACGAGGTTTGGACCGTGAAAGTCACTCCGGGTCCAGACGATGAAGCAGGGCGGTAAAAACAGACCCGCGTCACGAGGACCACCACGTCTCCGTATGCCCGGGGACTTGATAGGGCAGCGTAGACGCCCCGATCACTTCCATGACCACCTGCGTGGCAAGAGGCGGTCTGAATCCCGCACCGATCACTTCTATCGACACGCCGGACACTGGCATGTGTGGTGGCACGCCCCCAATGACCTCCATCGTCACCTGTGCGACAGACCAGTCCTTGAGCGCTTTGACAACCACCTGACCCATCACGGCTTGGGCGCCCAGGTTCGAAGGCGGTCTGAGGACGACTTGTCCCGTCACCCCTTTAACGCCTAAGTTCGAAGGAGCCTTAACGACGACTTGGCCGACGACGCCCTGGACGCCCAGGTTTGAGGGCGTGTCCACCATGTAGTGAACTGCTGCCGCCTGCACCGATACTGCTGTGGACATGACGGCCTCCTTATGTCACTTTGGCAACCGCAACTTTCACGGCCCTCGCACCGGAAAGGGTCCAGGGTTGATTGGTGTTCGGATCCACCGACTGGAGGCGGCTCGCGAACGATGGTGTTGCAGTTAAGCCACTCACCGCGGCACCGTCACCTTCCACCGTTCCGCTGACCAGTCCCACCTGACCTTGTGCGCGTGTTGTGACCATCCCGAAATTAGGATACGGCGCACTGGGCAGCGGCATACCGGAGACGTTGCAGTACGGTCCCTTCAACATCAGGCCGCGCCCGACTGCGCCCGAGCGAGACGGAACCGTACATACGGTGTTGCCGTTGACATTCGTCTGCTGGCTTGTTGCCCGGCCCCGCCTTGTCAGGTCCGAAGTCTCAATGACCGACTCATACCCTTCCATGTACTGTAAGGTCATAGTTCGTCGTCAGTTTGCTTTTGTGACAGCGATGTGTGCTGAAGTGACTCCGCTCTTCGTCCACGCTGTGTTTGTGTTCGGGTCGTTTTCCAGCAATACCGACGCGAATGTAGGGGCGCCCGTCGCTAACGCGGTGACCGTGCTCGAGTCGGCCTCCTTTCCGTTGTTGACGACCCCAACCTTGCCTTGCGCGCTGACGATGCCGTTCTTGGTAAAGTAGGCCTCAGCTTGCACTGCGCAGACACTGTAATTGGCTGGAATTGAAACGCTCGCGTTATAGACGTCCTGGGCGCCTGTGACCAGCGAGGAGACGTAACCCTCGGAGTTCGAAAGAGGACCACCGGAAAGGGCAGCGTTACTCGTCGATGCTGTGCTAGGAGTCATAGCGACTTGCGCGTCACCCGTAATCACCCAGGGAAGGACGTTGATCGGGCCTAGCTGACCAGCGTTGTTGCCGCCAGCCATCGACGTCAAATAGAGGTCGTCGATCATCACCCAATTACCAGTTCGAGGAAGGTTGATGAATAGCATCGACGCGCCTGTGTCCGTGCTTGGCGCGAGGAGGAGGGTGCCAATAGTTCCGAGAATCACACCGTCGAGGGCCCACTGAACGGTGAACGTGTTCGGAGTAGCGGTCGCTGTTGCGATGAGTTCGTAGAAGTGAGTGAGCGAACTCGCCGGAGCATTCGCGCTACCTCCAGTGGGCAAAGCAATCGACGTGGTGCCCGAGTTCGTCAACGCTGCATTGCCGGCGATGGTGTAAGCCGTGATCGTTCTGCTGTTGCTAGAGATGGCGCCGGCCACAAATCCTGCACCGACGCAGTTCCCGGAGGCCGTGCCCCACGGCGTGTACACCCCGGCCGCGCTTTGCGACCCGGAGAAGAGTGCCAACATCGAAGCACTCGCGCCCGTCGCTTCAGCGTGGTCTGGATAGTAGACCGGTGTCCACGCAATGCCATCTGTCGACGTTGCCACGACATTGTTGCTGGTGGCGCCCGTGATCACGAAGCGTTGTCCGTCCCAGGTCACGTTTGAGAAGCCGTTTCCGTTCGACGCGCTCGGCGTAGACAGGATGAATCGGTTCTGCTTGGTCCAGCTCAGGCCATCGGCGGATGTATAGATGGCCCCGAGTGCCGGCGACACCGGGTCTTGGCCGACCGCAACGAGCATGCTTCCGTTTGCCGCGATACTCCAAACCGTCGTGGTGCTCCAGCTCACGCCGCTACCCACAACCCATGCGTTGCTGGTCGAGCTGCCGTTGATGTAGATACCGCCGTACCCGACCCCGACCCAGTTGTTCTTGAACCGGACCATGTCGTTGATAAATGCCGGATAGCTGGGCAATGCGGTCCAATTTGCCGCTACCGTGGGATCGGCGCTTACTGGACAATAGAAGGCGTATGAGGTGGTTCCGGAAATCGGCAGGGTAGTCGCGCCTCCCGAGATCGTCGCCGTGGCAATGAAATAGCCGTTGCTAATCTTGCACCAGGCGCTGCCGTATCCGGAGCCGGTCATGTTAACGCCGGAGACCATCGTCGGCGCCGCCGAGAGCGAGCTGTAATAGAAAATGCGGAAACCTGGAGCGCTCGAATAGCCGACAGCCAAATACGGCGCGGCGCTAATCCCGGTGGGAATTACAGTTTTCTGTGAGGTCCCGGTGACGCTCATCGCTGTCCACGTGACACCCATGTTCGTCGAGTAGTAGGCGGATGAACTCGTCGAGCCACTCTTATTCGAGACAATGATCGTGGCGCTCGAACCACTACCCGCAACAGCGATGGTGCTATTGATGCTCTGACCGGATGGCGTCGCCCCCGTGACTGTCCAACTCATCAAATCGGTAGAGTAAGCAACGCCGATTGTCCCGCTGGCCAAGATGCAGATCGCCCAGTAATACTGCGCGCCGTCGTAGGCAATTTGCATCGTGTCGCCTGGAGCAATCTGCAAAACGCTAGCCTTGTTAAAGGTTGCATATGTGCCGAACGAGAAGCCACCCAGTTGCCAAAGGCCGTACACGCTCTGCTTCGTGTTGATCATCCCGAAGTCGGCGACGGTTGTGCCGGAGTTGGGCAACCCAGCTGCGCTGGAGTACGGCCCCCGCAACATCAATCCTCGGCCGGATAAGCTCGTGCGCGACGGCAATCCCAACACGCCCGCGCCCGCCAAATTCGTCGCAGATGCACGCATCCAACCGCGTCGAGTGATGTCCGTGTCATCGACGACAGACTCGAAACCTTCTGTGAAAAGCAACGTCATGATCTTTCCTAGTTGTGCGAGTTCTGACCGAACTCGGCAGCATTGACCGAGGCTGCCGTCCAAGCAGCGCTTCCGTCGCTCTCGGATATTCCGATGAATTCGTTCGGCCCTGACATCGTGACGCCCATATTCGTCTGCACGCCACCCACCGCCTGCACGGCTGTCAGCTGTGTGTACTTGTCGCTCGCTCCTCGATAAATCACTGCCTTTATGTCCGTCGCGGAAGTCGTCCACTTGTACCGGTCGGTCTGGTTCGCTGCGGTGGAGACGACAGAGTTCGCGCCAGTCGGATCCGTGGCTGACTGCCAGTTCGGCTCGTTTCCTGAAGCTGAGAATTGGGTGACCGAGCCATTTCCAACGGCGGTCGCAAACGAGATCTGTCGCGGCGTGAACTGAGCGATGAGCTCCGGGGTCAACGTCGCCGGAGCCGGCCAGTTGGTATCTGCGCTCGACACCGCGTGAACGATCAGGTCATCAAACTGCCATGGAGCCGTGACCGCGGAATAGAACTTCAGTCGGTTTGCAATCTGCCCCGCGCTGAAAATATCGGTACTGAACGTAACGGCAACGTCTTTGAAGATCGGACTGCCCGCAAGACACAGCGTTGCCATCAGCGCGCCGGTTGGTGCATACGAGAAATACACCCCTACCCAGACATACGTTCCCGCCTGCACCGCCAAGTAATGGGGGGCGTTGGTAAGGCCCGTCGTGGTCGAGGGAAGAACCAGATTGAGTCCGGTCGTTGCCGAATAGCTCAATCCGAGCAGGGGCAGGGCAGGGCCCGCCGCCGTGCTGCTACCAAGTGCCACGAGTACATCCGTGCCGCTGGCCACCGGTGTCCCGATCTCGATCCATCCGCAGAACCCAAACGCCCCCGACCCGCCGGCCGCGGCCAAGCTGCGAAGCACCTGCATCGTGGAGGCGAACTGATACTCCATGCCCGACTGGTTCTGCGCCGAGGCAGCGAACGCCAGCGCGTTACCATTGAACGCACCTGCGTTCTGCGTAATTTGGCCTTGATAGGCGGTGTTGGTCTGGTACCAAGGAAAGGCGTTTCCGATGGCTCCTGCCGGATAGACGTCCAGCCCTTCCGCACCGGCAATAAATTCGGCCGCTACACTCATGATTTCCCCTTCCTTCGATTAGCTGTAGCTTCCGCGCAGCGCCACCGACATCTGCGAAAGATTGGTGGTGTTGAACTGGAACGAAAGCTGATCGCCCGCGTTGAACACGGTGCTGGTATTGACAGAACTGAACGCCCCGCTACCTTGCTGACCGTTCCCGGTCGAAGTAAACGTGATGGTCCCGACCTGGATGCCGCTCGGGTGAGCGCTGGTGTATGCCATCACATTGACGACTGCGGTCGTGCCGGAATAGAACACGCAGTTCGCCACGGAGGGACTCCAATTGCTTCCGAACGTGCAGGTCTCGGTGAACGGATACCGGACCTCCTGGAAAAGATTGGGATTACCGTTTAGACAACAGACGATCCGTGCGTTAACGAGTGCCGATGCCGCGGCTGCTTGCGAAGCGGCGGCGCTCGCCGCAGCGGCACTCGCCTGCGTCTGCGCGTCGGCATCCGAAGCAGCCGCACTCGTCGCCGAGGCGGAAGCCTGAGCTGCACTGGACGAAGCCTGGGTCGCGTGCGTCGCCGCGGCAGTTGCGCTGCCGGAGGCGTTGCTCTCGGAGGTGGCGGCCGCGCTCGCGCTCACCGAAGCCGCACTGGCGGAAGCGGCAGCATTACTGGCCTGAGTACTAGCGCTGCTAACTCCGCTCGTCACCTGACTCACTGCGACTGCAGCGTTGGCGGCCGATTGTGCCGCTGCTGCTGCACTTGTTGCCGATTGAGTCGCTGCCGCCGATGCATTGCTGGCCGACGAAGCAGCCTGCTGCGAATAATAGTTAGCCGATCCCGAGGGACCCGCTACCAGATCCGCCGCGGTGGCCGCTGACGCTGCTGCTGCACTGGCGCTGCTGTCTGCGTCGGTCGCGCTGATCGAAGCATCCTGGGCGCTCGTCGCTGACTGCGCAGCGTAATATGCCGCCGAGTAATACTGCGAATTGTCGACCACACCGTCCTGCTGGGATGCCCATTGAGCCGCGAGGTCCGCCGAAGCGGCAGCTGCATCTGCCTTACCTTGAGCATCGGTCCGGGCGCTCGTTGCCGCGGTCGCCGAAACGGCGGCGGACTGTGCGCTATTGCTCGCGTCGTTTGCAGAAGCAGAAGCCGCTGCCGCGGAACCGGCCGCGTTGGTCGCGGACGTGGACGCGCCAGCAGCCGCGGAGGAGGCCATATCCGCCGACGCTCCAGCGTTCGCTTCGCTGGTCGCGGCGCTGCTCGCGCTGGTCGCCGCCGCGCTTGCAGAGCTTGCCGCTTGCGACGCGGCGAGCGCCACGTTCGCGGACGTCGTGGAATCCGATGCACTCGGTGCGTTCCATTGAGTTCCGTCCCACGTCATGATGACCGGTGGAGACTGACTCGTGTCCTCATACTGCGCACCGACATTTAGCTGATTGCCGTTGTTGTCGACTGCCGGCGGCGTATTGTGGGCACCCAACCACGTGGCGTTGAACGCAGCCAGCGCTGCCTGGAGTTGCGAAAACGTCGTCGCGGCGTTACCCGCGGAGGTCGCGGCATTACTTGCGCTCGTGGCGGCGTTTGATGCATAGGTCGACGCACCGGTTGCCGAGTCTGCGGCACTGTTTGCAGAGCCAGCGGCCTGGAGGGCATAGACATAGGCGGACCAGTAGACCGTCCCTCCCACCGTTCCCGATGTTTGAGAAGCCCATGCTCTTGCTAGTGCGGCTGAGTCTGCGGAGTTCGAGTTGCTCGCCGCTGCGCTCGCGGCATATCCCGACGCTTGGCTGGCGTAGTACTTCGCTGAATAGTCCACGCCACCAACCGTGCCCGAGCCCTGCGTTGCCCAAGCCTGCGCAGTGGCGGCTGATGCGGCTGCGCTGCTGGCTTGCGCTGTTGCGTCGGCGTCTGATGACGCGGCGCTGGTCGCTGCTGTTGACGCAGTAGCCGCTGACGCCGCGGCCTGTAAAGCCGAGTAGTAAGACGAGTAGTTCTGGCCGTCGACGGTACCGCTCGACTGCGTGGCCCATGCCTGTGACAACGTGGCATATTGAGAGGCACTGCCGTTCGTGGTCGTCGCATCTTGGAGTAGACCGGCTGCCTGCTGGGAGAACTGTTGTGCCGAGCTCGCGCTTGCCGCCGCATCAGTTGCCGACGCTTCGGACGCACTTGCACTATTGCTTGAATCGGTCGCGTACGTACCTGCCTGAGACGCCGCGGTCGCGGCCGTCGCAGCGGACCCAGCCGCGCTCGTCTGAGCGTTGCCGGCCTGAGTCGCGGCACTGGCCGCCGCGCTTGCGCTATTGGCTGCAGCGGTGTTGCTATTTGCCGCTTGCGTTGCAAACGACGCTGCCGCCGACGCCGAACCAGCAGCCGCAGTCGCTGAACTCCCGGCGCTGGTTGCCGAATTCGACGATCCTGTTGCCGCCGTCGACGCTGCAATCGCGGAGCTGCTTGCTGCCTGCGCGTACACCATCGCAGACGCATACCCCGAACTGGCGACATTGCCCGACGTTGAGATAGCCCAGTCCTGAGCGAGTTGTGCGCTTGCCGTTGCATCATTGGAACGCTGCGTAGCCGTTGTCGCGCTCGCTGCGGCTTGCGCGGCCGATGCAGATGAGGCGCTCGCCTTGATGTCTGCGTCACTTGCCGATGCGACAGCCGCAAGCTGAGCAGACGTCGCGTTGTTCGCCGCGGTTGCAGCCTGCTGTGACGATGTTGCCGCCGCCTGCGCCGAGCTCGCTGCTGACGTTGCAGCCAGCTGGGCGTTGGCGCTCGCCTGTTCGCCAGCCTCATCCCAATCCTGCCAGACACCTCCGAGATAGATCCGAATGTTTGGCGGGATAGTAGCGGTGTTCATGTACATCGCGCCATCGACCAAGGCATTGTCGTTGGCATCGACATCCGGATCCTCGGCGAACTCGCCCAGCCAGACCGCGCCGAAGCTTAGTATCAGGGCCTGCAGCTTCGCTTGCGTGGCCTGGACCTGCGTGAGCGTGTCGCTCAGATTTCCGCCGACAGCCGCGGCGCTTGCGGCTGCCGCTTCAGCAGACGCTGCCGCTGCTTGCGCAGATGAGGCTGCTGCGCTCGCTTGCGATTTGGCATCCGCATCCGCTGTCTGTACGACGCTCAGAAAGCTTTGTGCTGCGTCCAATTGCGACGAAATGCTGTTCGCCGTGTCCAGTACCGATGCGGCCGTTGCTGCGGCGGCGCTTGCGCTACTCGCAGCGTCAGTGGCTGATGTGGCCGCCGCGGCGGCGCTGGCCGTCGCAGCAGCTTCAGACGAGGAGGCACTCGCTGCATCTGCATCGGCTTCTGCGACGTCCTGCTCGATCTCGTCGAATGCGGCGCCCATTCCCTCAATGACATCAACGAGAGTTCCTAACTGCGTATTAAGATCGTCTACGACGCTCATGGCCGATTCCTATAAAGAGACCCTTCATAGGATTCCGACGACCCCCTGGTACAAAGGCGGGCATATACCCCCACCCGAAGGCAGGGGATCCTGGTTCCGTTCAGACCAAATCCGCAATCGTGACCGCACCCACGGCGTGACTGTTACTCACCACGTTCGAACCAATCCGTTGCTGGACTAGATTGACGATCTGACCGTTGTAGACTCGGAACGTGTAATCGAGAATCGCATCGAGACACCCCTGATCACTGGCAGGCGATGAAGCCGAGGGATTCGAGACCGAGTTCATGAACGTCCCGCAAGACGTCTCCAGCACAGGTGCCTGATTCGCCAGTCCTATCGCGAGATACGCCCCGCGATAAGGCATCGTGGAGGCGATGATCGACGGGATGCCGCCGAACAAGTTCGAGACCGCGCTCGTCAGCGCGTTCGCATTCGTCGAGGGTTCGTCGTAGGAGCAGATGACATACGGCGTTCCAGCAGGTATTGAACCCAATGCCGAAATCAAGTACTGAGTTGCGCTGTTGGCATTGGCGTAGTTAGTCGAATCGCCGAAGACATCGTAGACGTTGGAGGTCAAGATGTTGCCGTATTGGTCGAACGTGACCAGCACATAGGACCGATTTCCTGCGAACCCCGTTGTGCCGTTCGCCCACAATCCGCGGTTCGATGCGCTCACCACGCTTTGCTCGAGGCCCAGCGAGTACACCTCAAACACATTGCCGCCATGAAACTGGGTCCACGTGCCGTTCTGTTTAACGAAAGCCCTCTTGACTCGAGTCCACGTCCCCGCGGATTTCCCGTAGATGTTCCGGACCGTATCCCAGGTGCCGTTTTGGTTGCTGGACGCGCTCATGATTAGATCTGGTACCAGAGGTCACCATTGTTCCCGCCACTCGGTGCCGACGAAGAAATGGTCATTTTGGGAATCGAGTTCGCCGAGCTACTCGCCGCAGCGGCACTGGCGGCGGCCGCCGTCGCCGAAGTACTGGCATTGGTGGCACTATTGCCGGCACTGGTTGAAGCAGACGCGGCCGTGGTCGCGCTACCCGAGGCAGCGGTCGCCGAACTCTGCGCCGCATTCGCATATGTCTGGGCATTCGCCGCGTTGGCCGACGAGGCGTTTGCGTTCAGCGTGGCAGTGCTCGCAGATGCACTGGCGGATGTGGAGGAGTTACTAGCCGCCGTCGCGCTGTTCGCGGCATTGGTAGCGCTGCTTGCAGCTGCATCCGCGCTCGTGGCGGCCGCCGCCGCAGACGCTGCGGCATTACTCGCTTGTGCCTGGGCGTCCAGATCGTCGGCCGCGATCGAATGAATGCCCGTAGCCATGCCACTGATTTCATTAGCGAGCGCCGTGACTTGCGATGCGATTTGTTGCTGAGGATTGGTCACAGCCCACTCCTTTCGTGGAAGAGAGAGAGATTTAGAGACCCGTCATTGAATTTGCCGGATCATTAAAGACGAACGCGGACCCTCTACCGATCCAAACATCGGTATGGAGTCCATGCCGTTCTATTTCTGATTCGCCTGCAACTGAGCGATGAGAAGGGCCTGTGCATCAAGCTTGTTGCTCAAGTCCTGAACCGTCGCCATTAGTTGGAGGATTGCATTCGACGCGCGCATGGCTGAGTCGGATGCCGCCATCGCGCTGGCCGCTGCATCTGTTGCACTGGCGCTGGCTTCGTTGGCGTAATGGAGGGCCGAGTAATTGCTCGTGCCGTTGACCGGCCCCATGGCTTGTGAGGCCCAGGCCTGTGCCAGCAAGGCGGACGCACTCGCTACGCTGGCTTGTGATCTGGCATCCGTCTCTGCGACTCGTGCTTGGGTTGCGTAGTAATAGGCCGAGTAGTAGCTCGTCCCATCGACCACACCCGATCCTTGACTTGCCCATGCCTGGGCGAGGGCAGCCCTGGTCGTAGCATTGGCCGCCGACGCAGACGCTGCCGTCTCGCTGGTCGCGGCACTCCCTGCACTCGCCGCAGCCGCGAGCGCCGAAGCCGAGGATTTGCTTGCCTCGGTCGTGGCCGTCGAAGCACTGTTACTTGCATCGATCGATGACGCGCCAGCCGCCGCTGCACTATTACCTGCGCTGATCGCCGATCGGCTGGAATTGGCAGACGCGGTCTGCGCCTGCGTTGCCGAGGTCGCGGCTGCGCTTACACTCCCGGACGCACTCGACGCCAATGCGGCCGCTTGCATCGCGGCCAGTTGCGCGTTCGACGACGCCATCAAGGCGCTCCCATCTTGCGCAACCCATCCGCCGCTACTGTCGTACACCATCAGCACCGGTGGAGTCTGGGACGTATCCTCATACTCCGCCCCAGTTAGGAGGACGTCTCCATTTCCGTCGACCGTCGGTGGTGTGCTATGAGCACCCAGCCACAAGGCATTAAAGGAATGCAGCGCCGCCTGAATCGTCGTTGCGTACGTCGCAGCTTCCGAGGCACTGGTCGCGGCATCGGCAGCACTCGCCTGCGCATCCGACGCTTGTCTCTGCGCGTCGTCATCCGATGCCGCGGCTTGTTGAGCGTAGTAATACGCAGAACAGTAAGCTGTCCCGCCAACCGTCCCCGTCAACTGTGCGGCCCAGGCTTGAGCCAAAGCCGCATTCGTCGCCACTACAACGGCCCGGCCCGTTACTATCGTCGCTGCCGTCTGTGCTTGAGTTGCAGAGTTTGCTGCATTCGCAGCATAGTACTTAGCCGAATAATCCTGACCATTCACCAGCCCCGATGTCTGGCTCGCCCACTCTTGAGCGAGCGTTGCGGCCGACTCCGCACTTACAGCCGAGGTATCAGCCTCCGTAGCGGATGCAGCGGCGTTCGTTGCCTGGGTTTGAGCATTAGCATTCGAGTCAGCAGCCTGTTGAGCGTAATGCTTCGCACCATAGTTGGTGCCATCCACCGTGCTGCTGGTTTGCGTCGCCCACGCCTGCGCCGTCGCAGCACTGCTGTCCGCCTGCAACGCTGAGACTGCAGCATCGTTGGCTGAGACACCCGCCGCGCCCGCCGCTGTATTCGACGAACTGGCTGAAGCTGCAGCATTGACTTTCGAACTGGCCGCGGCCGAAGCCGCATTCGCCGCATTTGTTTCGCTCGTGTGAGCCGCCGCCGCACTATCCGCCGCACTTTCTGCACTCACCCCAATTGCACTAGCACTCGCCGCGGCACTGGTGGCATGGGTCTCCGCCTGAGTGACGCTGATAGCGGCGCTGTCAGCAGAGGCACCCGCCGCGGCCGCAGACAGCGCAGCCGATCCTGCTGAAGCCTCGGCTGCGTTAGCGCTTGTGGTCGCTCGAGCGGCACTATATGCCGCCGAGAAATTCGTACCGTCCACCGTACCATCCGCTTGCGACGCCCACGCCTGAGCGCTTACAGCGGCGTCCGAAGCCTTGTGAGCAGCGGCCACAGCCGATGTCTCAGCGCTGGCTGCATCGTGCGCTGAGATATTCGCTGCCGAGGCTGAACTTGACGCCGATGAAGCCGCCGCGGCGGCGCCGAACGCAGAGGTGCTGGCAGCTGCCGCACTGCTAGCGGCGTTACCGGCCGACATCGAGGCATTCGTAGCGGAAGTCCCGGCCTGGGTAGCAGCGAGCAGTGCAGATCGCGACGCAAGCTCACCGTCGGGATCTTGATCCTGCCAGGCACCACCTACATACACGCGTACTTGCTGCGGATCCGATGTGGTGTTTAGATACTGCGCCCCGTCGACCAGCGCCTGGTCGTTGCCGTCCGCAATCGGATCCGTGGGAAACTCGCCCAGCCACAATCGCTTAAACGAGCTGAGCTGGCCTTGCAACTGTGCGGCCACACTGTTCGCCCGGGTGAGGGTAGTTTGGACTGTCGCCAGAGTTGCGTTCGCATCGCTAATCGAAGCGGTAGCCGTATCGACAGCGTTCGTCGCTTTAATGGCAGCTGAACTGGCCGTTGTTGCATTCGACGAAGCGCCGATCGCAGCAGTCGCAGCTGTTAGTGCCGAGTTTGCTGCATCGATCGCTGCGTTTTGGGCTACTGTAGCGCTCGCAGACGCAGCGGCCGCATCGTCTTGAGTGGTCATCCTGAATTCCTATCCGAAATCAATCGTAAAGACGGTCATAAAATGCCCGTTCAGATAGGAGAGGGAATAAGGGCTACCCAGTCCGAAGACCAGGTAGCCGTCGCTTAGCGCGCGAATTGCGCGCAGAAACTCATGAAGTCGTACATGCCGTTGGGGTCAACACGCCATGCACCTTTGACGCCCAACGAGCGAAGACAAGCTCGCGAGCAGAAGAACTTCTTGCGGATGAAGAACGTGACCGGACGCAAGATGAAACCAAGCAGGCCCACGTAGTCATACGACTCACCGGCGTGAGCTACGAACCATGCTCGGACCTGAGACACGTCGCCGGGTACCGTCAAGAAGTCCCAGTCACTGTCGGGCAATGACTGGTTTTCAGCGATTCGCACGCCGACACCGGGCTTTGCCGAGGCGATGGTGTATGTGCCGTCGTCGTTTTCCTGAAGGATCATCTCGCAGTGTGCATATCGACCTATCTCCCACCAACGAATGACCTTGTCCAGAAACGAGCCAGAGCCTTTATAGAAAGCGATTTTTACGGCCATTCGATAGCCTCCACTGCAGCGACGGAAAGTGCTGCCAAGATTTTCTGTGCGAGATACTGGTTCTCGCCCATCAGCGAGAGAACCGCTTTTTTGGCATCCTTGCCGACCCGGAAGATCTGTATTGAGCTGTGGTCACGGAACGCCCAGGCCGGAGGATTGGTTGTGGTGTCTGCACACCAGAAGGGGGTTGACCAGAGCACCCATTGTGCGGACCCGTCGAGAACGGGCGCATCAGGCACGGTCGGCCAGTTAGGCGGGGTGCCAGAGGTGGTCCCATCTGCCGTCACCACGTAAAGCTGCTTGTTCGCCACCACGTACTGATCGGCAACGACCGCGGTGTTAGGCGTCCATGCGTCTGCCAGTAGATAGCCCAGCACCGCATCCATCAGGGACGAGAGCAGGTTCATCTGGTCAGTGGTCTTGGCTGGATACAAATACGCCTGGCCCATCGCCGTCGACGGAAAGCCCGTATAGATCAAATCAGCGCATTCGCCCGATAGCTTCGCAATTTGCGTCGACTGCGCGATCTGCAACGCGCTCGCATCCGAAATCGCTTCAATCGAGAAGGGCGTCGTCGAGTAGTTGATGATGTATTGATCAGGCTTCTGGTATTGCTCTTCCGTACAGATCACGGCCCCGGGCGGAATGGTGCCGTCAGGTGACAGCCCGACTCCACCATCTGGGGTGAAGAAATAGGTGAGTGTCATCACGACATCCTTAGTTGGGCAAGAAGATGAACAGCGACGCGAGCTGACTGCTGCTGGTTCCGGAGGGCGCGGTTTGTGTCAGCGTGAGCGTCACCGGCACGCCGGCCGTCACTGAAAACTGTCCGGAGGTGTTAGCTAGGTACTGGCCTGCGACGTTGCTCTGCGCAGCGATGGCGGTTGCGCCGTCGATAGTGGTGAATTCCTGGGATAGGGCGCCGGTGGTGTAGCCATAAGCGCCGCCTTGGGCAATGACAGCCACCTTGCCGCTGACAGTCGGAGTAAAGCTGAAGGTTGTGGAGACCGTGAGTGAGCTGGTGCTTGCTGCCGTCACGAGCTGTGACAGGAAGCCCGCAATCGGAGCCCCGCCGATATTGCTCAGCGCAGTGACGTCGTTCGCCAGGTCGCTCAGGTTATTACTCGCCTTCAGCAATCCCGACTGGATCTCGCCTGTCAGCGTTGAGAGCGTGGTCGAGTAAAGAAGACCTCCGCGCGCCACACCCAAGAGATCACCGCTCTTCAACGCTCCCGCGTCGGTCTCGATACCACCCACAAATGCATTCACCGTGGAGGCAGATGCCGTTGCGGATTTGGCTGCATTGATGGCCGTCGTCGCGCTGTCGTTGGCAGCACTGGCACTGTTACTGGCGTTCGTCGCATACCGACTCGCGCTGTTCATGTACGTCTGCGCATTGGCTGCGTAGCTCGACGCCTGAATCGCGTAGTACTTCGCTGAGTAGTCAGTGCCGGAGACCTTGCCTGTCGTCTGACTCGCCCATGCTTGCGCCCCCGCAATGACGGCGCTCCCCGTCGCCACCACGGCCTGCGCCTGAGTAACCGACGAGGCGGCCTGGACAGCCGATGCCGCAGCGTTATCGGCAGAGGCAGAGGCAGCACCGGCGAACCCTGCTGCGCTTGCCTGGGCCGTCGCCGCTTGGGTGGCGCTCTCAGCCGCTTGCACTGCTGCGAGCTTCGCGCTGCTCGACGTTCCAGTATCGACGATCCAGCCGTCCACGGTATAGACCATCAGCACAGCGGGCGACTGGCTCGTATCCTCGTACTCGGCGCCGAGTTGCAACACGTCGCCGTTGTTGTCTGAGGTAGGAGGAGTGTTGTGCCCCCCGAGCCAGTACTTGTTGAGCGAGGCAATCGACGACTGGAGCGTGCTCGCTACACTGGTTGCGGTCGCAGCCGCATTGCTTGCGGTCGCAGCGCTGTGATTGGCGCTGGTCGACGCGCTCGTCGCGCTCTGGGCCGATGCCGCGGCGAGACTTGCTGAAGCAGCAGCAGAGGCGGCCGCCGCCTGGGCAACCGTATCAACTTGATCCGTCATGATCGGTCCTCTCAGGCTGGAATGAAGAACCCGCCGACGCGCATCGTGAGTGCGATCTGGGGATCGGTTGTCGTGGTAAGCAGAAGCTCGATGTCGCAAGCCTGTCCCGCTGCGAGGGCGACAACGCCCATGTGGTGCTGCGAGACGTTGGTTGTATCGCCGGACACTGATGCACCGTTGACGTACAGGTTGACGTTGATCCCGGCCTGGGCGATGTTGCTGTAGTTGACCGCGCCGAACGCAAAGACATGTCCGGCCACTGGCGCGGTAAAATTCGCGTCGATCCGCAGCGTCCCGTTCGCCCCTGGAACCGCTCCTTGTCCGCCATTGGTTTCAACCGGGGAAATGAAGCGTCCACTCATCGCACTTAACGAGTTCTGAGCCTGCGTGGCGCTGGAGGCGGCCGATGAAGCACTGCTCTGCGCCTGCTGTGCGTAGGTGTTCGCGTCGAGTGCCGAGGCATTCGCGTCGCTCGCCTTCGTGCTCGCTGTCGCGGCGGAGTTTGCTGCGTTTGTGGCGGACGTCTGTGCCGCCGTGGCAGCACTACTGGCCGTGGTGGCAGAAGCACTCGCACTGGTCGCTGCAGAAGACGCAGTAGCCGCATCTGTGTCAGCTTCTTGCACGTCTTGGCCGATGTCCGAAAACGCCGGTGCCATCCCGCTGATCTTGGCTGCCAGCTCGGCTGTAGCGGCACTGAGTTGATCGGCAATACTCATAGTGCTCCTAATCGTTGAAGTCAAGTCATAACATGCCAAAGGAAATGAGTTGACGGCATAAGCGCCAGAGGGGACAGATGGCTCCCTCTGGCTTATGGCGGCGATCGAGTACCGGCACCAGGCTACTATCCGGCTATATCAACTGCGTGCCTGGACGACCAAAGCCGTCACCAAACGACGGCGTCCAAGTAATTGCGCGTCGCCGATGATCTCCGCATACACCTTGAGACCGCCGGCCTGGTACGGAAAATAGCCATACGGGGTGAGCGTCTCCGCATACACTTTCCGAGTCGCCGCGCTGTATGTGAGCGACGATGCAGCGATGGTCTCGGCATAGCTTTTCGTGACGACTGTGGAATCCGTAGCCATTAAGCTGACTCCATGCCGACCTGCATGCTGGCGACCGTGGCAGTCGTCCACGCAGCTCCGCTACTATCCGCATAAAAGGGTGTCTGGCTGCTAGTCGGTGTGGCCGTGAGCTGCTGCGCCGCCGTCGTCACCACTGTGCCTTTGGATTGCAACGCACCCTGCAGCTTACGAAGGCCATTGCCGGGGTTATTGGCATAGGTATTCACCACCACGGCATCGATTTGCCCCGGCGTGGCGCCATTTAGACCGGTCGTCTGGTAGAGATCCAGCTGACCCGCCGCCGTTGCCGTCAGTGTTCCGGTCCCTGAGTACGCCTGTGCCGCCACTGCGTAGTTCTGTCCGGCGCTCGGCGTGAACTGGCCGCTGGCGCCGGCGCCGTTGGGCGTGCCCGTATAGATGCGCTTCGGACCAAGCGGAAAGGTATTGAACGAAGAACCCGTGTTGTCCCAGACGATAAAATCATCAACCCAGTTCGTCACGGTAAAGGTGCCGTTGCTCGATGCATCTCCGAAACCTACGTGACCCGTCGGTGTCCCGCTACTCACCGTTTTTATGCCGGTCAGATGCAGATCGACCACTCCATCGACGATTACCGTGATCGAGCCATTCATCGTCGAGGTTAAGACAACCTGGATTTCGATCCAGTGGTACACGCCGTCGCAGATATTGATGCTACCGGTCGTCGCCGCGGGGGTACTGCTACCGAACGGGTAGAACACCAGCTTGCCGGCTGGATTCAGTCCAATGATCAAGTAGGAACTCGAGCTCCCCAAAGTGGCGAGGTCATACCCGAGCATCAGAAGTCCGCCGGTGTTGGTGGTCGACACCGGGGCCACGCTGGGCATCCCATTCTGTTTCCAGTACTCGCCGACGTTCAGGGTGTAGCCGTCCGCGTACGTAAAGAGATTGGTCTTGAACATGCCGCCGTTCCCGTTGGTCGGTCCGACCATGACGGCACCACCACCGTAGGCGCCAGCTGCAGGAGCAAAAGTGATGATGGCACTGATTGTCCCGGTGCCCGTGCCGCCCTGCCATCCCTTCGCGCTCAGCTCCGAGGTTTTTGTGTACGCGTCGAAGCCGTCGCAAAAAAGCAATGCCATATTCCCTCCGTTTTTTAGATTTGACCGACGAATGTCAGCGCGATGTCAGCAAGCTTCGCGTCCGCCGTCCCCGGAGTCATTTCGAGGACGTCCCCAGCGGCAAAACTCACGGCAGTTGCAAAGGCAATCGTTGGTGTCTTGGCGTTAGCGGCCCACGTGAGGGTTCCAATCGCGGTCGACGTCCCGCCGGAGACCTTGTAGAGCGTCAGTGTGCAGATAGCGGCGGCGGCGGTTTTCGCATCGGCAACCGTTCCGGCAAGGCCAGCCGGTAGCGTCATTGCGATCGCCACCTTATGCCGAACAACTTCCCCAGCCGTGAGCGTGCCCTGGAGATCAATCGCGATGAGGTACTTCAGGGCGACGGCATTGATGCTGGTCAGTGCACTGGCCGCCGCGGTCGCAGAAGCGGCGGCTGCGGTCGCAGAACTGGACGCACCATTCGCACTGTTCAGCGCGGTGACGGCTGAGCTGGCGGATGACACAGACGACGCCGCGGCCGCTTGTGAATAGTTCTTGGCTTGGGTCGCGTAGTACGTAGCCGAGAAGCTGGTCCCGTCGACCGTTCCTGCCGCCTGCGATGCCCAGGCTTGCGCGAGTACTGCGCTGTCGGAGGCCGACTGGGAAAAAGTTTCTGACGAACTTACGCTGCCCGACATGGAGCTCGCAGAGGCCGCAGCCTGAGTAGCGCTAGTGGCTGCTGCGGCTGCACTGGCGGCGGCCTGGGTTGCGGAGAGGGTCGCGCTCTGCGACGCTGCAGAAGTCGACCCATCGGTCGGCTGCCAGGCAGTTCCCGAATAGATCATTAGGACCGGCGGCGTCTGGCTCGTATCTTGATACTCCGCCCCGGCTTGCAGGGGGTCACTGTTGCCATCCACCGTCGGCGGTGTGCTATGAGACCCCAGCCATCGGCTGTTAAGACTCGCGAGAGCTGCGTTCACTGCGTCGACTGCGCTCGCGGCGTTCGCTACGGCGCTGGTCGCGGCGCTCGCGCTGCTCGCCGCATCCTTCGAGGACTGGGAAGCCAAAGCGACATAGGCAGAAGCGGCGACCGCAGACTTCGCCGCCCAAGAGGCCGCAGCGCCGGCTTCTGCGACATCGGCGGCGATGCTTGGATCCGTACTCGACATGCTTACTCCCCCAATTTTTGGTGCCTGACAAAGACGTCATACGATGCAAACCAAAAAACGAGGGGCGGCATAACGCCCAGGACCTGTCGGGCCCTGGGCCTATTAGCGGCTCCGGGATTGGTCGGGTCGCGGCCCGTGGTGATACGATTGGTGCGTCGGGGGGATAGCTCAGCTGGGAGAGCGCCGCGTTCGCAACGCGGAGGTCGGGAGTTCGATCCTCCTTCCCTCCAAGGTATTCGAACTACGCTTCGACTTCGCGGCAGGTCCACAGGACAAATTGTGGCTCTTGGAATCAACGCGCCTCGTCGACGAACACGACTTATCTATTTATATAGTCTTTCAGCGCCGATCTAAACGAAACCATTAAGCGACAATCGAAAATTTTCGCTTCCGAAATAAACTTCTGCGATTGTGGTGTTTCTTCTGGTGTTTATCGAGATCGCGCCTATGCTTCTAATTGGCGATCAAGCCTCCAAATTCAGCCCTTTCAGGAGATCGCGAAGCTGCGTACGGTCTATCCCTTAAGGAGGCTATTATGCGCCATTCCTTGCCTTACTTGCGTGCCGTCTTTAATAAGCCCTACGCCCGAACTGCATTCGCTGCGCTGGTCGTTTTCGGATCAATCGTGAGCGCGAATGCGACGACGAACAGCGAAACGGCAATGATCGGTGTTAGCGGCACGGCGACGGGTTCTTCTTTCGATGGTTGCATATCCACGGACGTGTATCTACAGGTCTCCGCGCTAGGGTCCAGGAACCTAAATCAAAACGCGAGCAACGTTGCATCTGTAACTATTATCCGCTTTGATTCCTGTCAAAGCGTCACTCTCGTCGCGTTTGGTGACGCGCAAGACATAAATCTGTCTGGCGTCAAGGCCAGTCAATTGCCCACGTCTATCGCGGCATCGGGTCGGATCCCTCTATCCGGATCTGTGTATGACGCTATGGGTAACGCCACGCCCTACTCGGATGCTTTAACATTCCAATTGGCGCTGAAACTGATTGGGCCGCACACGGATATTAGTCAAAGTACTCGCAGCAGCATTTTGAGTGCCGCCTCGCCCAGCACGACTTTAGTCACTATCGACCGTCGTATTGATGGAACCAAAGGCGACGCCGCCGTCACGTCATCTCTGCTGTTCACTAGTACCTTTTCGATACCGCCTTTATCGGTTGGATTTATGTCCAATGATAAATCTCGGTCTTCCGTAAGGATTACGCACTGAGAATTTGCCACAGTTCAATCGTTGGCCTCGCTTGAGTACACCAAAATGTACTTCAAGCTTACGAGGGGGACTTGTCGCTTGACGACGCGTAGATATCGTCAATCGGCCAAGGTCCCCTTTCTTTGTCTCCCGCGAGCCGAGGGCCGTCCGGGGGCCACCAGTAATACAACGTAACGCGCCCGATTCCCTACGACGGGGCGGCGGTAGTTTGACATTATTGGCATAATGTCCACCTTCGCGGCATAAACCCCCGTCCGCTTGCGTGAGGGGACGTGTTCCGGCACCGGATGGCCCAGGACGACCGGGCCCGCGCTCGATTGCCGAATCGCTTCCTTCGCCTCGGCTTCACGGCGGTAACGCTCGCGATAGACCTTGTTGCTTTCGCGAATGTCGACGACGGTGTCGTAGCTACCCATCGCGAACTTCGCCTTCGGGCGGGTCTCGACCGTCAATACGTGACCGGTCAACGCGGCAAGCCTAAGCGCCCCTCCGACCAAGACTTCGATAAGGGCGACTGCCTGCTGGTCGTTGAGGTTTGCCGTCTTCAACGCATCGGAAATCTTCATGCACGAGGCCGAGAGATGCTCGATCGCAACCTCCATGTCCGACGCCGATGGCTCTTCATTTGGCGTGTCCTGTAGGTCCGACTCATCGAGAGTGGGCAGACCCTTCCACTTAAAGGTCCGTCCTTCAGGCGCGGTGTCTGGCTGTTTCGCTTGCGCGACGGAGGGCAGGGCGGTGACAGTCGGGCTGGTCATCGGTCCATCGAATGCCGCATCCAACTCGCTCGCCGCGTAATACTGGTCGCTCTTCAACGGCTTGAAACCGAAGCGCTGTACGCGTTCGTAGTGCATCCCGACGATGTCGCGCACGCGTCGACCGAGGAAGGCCCACTACTGCTCGAGGGTCATGGGTACGTTGCTCATTTTGTTGTCGTCTTGTTTGATGAATTGTTTTCGCTTACGCGATCAGCAAAGCAGGGTGCTGCATCGACGGGCTGTACTCAATTGCGTCGGACTTGAGTGGGTGCTTGCGGGCGGTATGAACAAACCGGTCGACTGGATTAATCTGCTCGACGATGTCTTCGCCGCGCGGAGCACTCGTCTCTGGCCCACGCGCAAACACTCGTGACATCCAAAATGAGCAGAAGAATCGCTACGCCAACCAACCCATCCGCAAAAGTCTTCATTAGTCGTGCCAATTGCTACCTCCGAAGCCAAAAAAAAAACCACCTGCTTAAACCTTCTTGAGCAGGTGGGTGAAAACCCCAGGATGGGTTTGCTGCCCCTCCTTCAGTTCCTCGCGAACTTCCATGATCGCGCGACCGCAGAGGTTCTCGCCGCGCCAGTTGGCGGGGTCGCCAATGGCGGGGTCGTCCTTGTGCAGTCCGACGCCGTAGATCCGATCGTAGGGGTTGCCTTCGACGAGGATGTTCGGGTCGGTGTCGAGCAGGAAGCGGCCGAGACCCGGGTTCTGTTTGTACTTCTCGCGGTTGCCAACGAGGATGATCCGGTACTTGTATTTGTCCCACACTGCCGGATCGAACCCCTTCACCTGCCGCCCAAGCTTCTTACAGGCCATCGGCGTGTCTGTCTTCAGGATCCGGTCTCGGGTCTCGATGTCCTTGAACATGTTCGCCTTCGCGTACATCATGAACTTTTCGACGTGGTTGAACGTCAAGCTCATGTACGTGAATTCGCACCGATGCCAGTGGCTCAGGATGTCGCTATCGTGGAAGAATGCGAGGTATTGCCCATGCTGCTTCATTGCGGCTCCTCATGCGGCTTCGCTGACTTCCGCGGCGCCGATCAGACCCACGACCTTCTCAAGTTCCGCGAACACGAACTTGAACATGCCCTGACGGGAGAGCTCGTTAAGCGACGCAATCGAGGTCGACTGAAGTGTTCCTCCTACCGAGCGGACGAAAGCCGCACTGCGTGACGGATATTGACCGCGGGTGTTGGTGAACATCCACGAGTACCCTGCGCCCAGCGGGATTGTGATACGCGACCATTCATCGCTACGGAAGTAGACACCGTGTTGCGACGGCTTGATGTGCTCCTCGTTGTCGAAGATGGCCCGGACCATGTCATGCATCGTCTCCTCGTACACCGCGAGGTTCACCGGCTCAAGCGAGAGACCCAGCGGATCCAGCAGCTTCGCTAGCTCTTCTTTCAGCTTCTCAACGAGGCCCGGGAAGGTAAAGCTGAAGTCCGACGGATACAGCGCGTCTTCGCCGGGGTGGTAGAGCATCAACTTCTCGTCCTGTTCGCCGTTCGGCAGGATGAAGAGGACGTCGGGTCCATGCTCGGACACACGTGCACGCAGGAGCATCAGATGCAGCGGCACGAGACCGCGGCGATCGACGTAGAATCCGGACTCGGTCTCGGTCAGATGCGCCTCGACAGGCATGTCCGCGAACTCCTGGCCTTCGAGTGCGGCACCGCTCATCAGCGGAAAGGTGAACTTGACGAATGCTGCCAGCTCGTCGAGCATCGCCTCGTCTGTCGTCGGGTGGAAGTTGAAGTACTTCTCGATCTTCCTTTCGAGTTTGTTGAAGTCGGGGTGGACGTCGAACGGTGAATCGACGATCTCGAAGAAGCGTTGTGCATTCACGTGGTCACGCAGTTTCCGCGCGATGGGACCGCGACCGGAAAATACGGCCATGGGGGTGTCGCTGCCCATGTGTCGCAGCGTGTCCAGCTGACCCTTCAGACGCTTCGAGAGGGCGCCGAACAATCCTTTCTTTTCCGGGTGCAGCATGTCCAGGTGTTGCGCGATGACCGACTGTCGCGGCGACCGACTCGGCACCCATGCCGGCCGACGGTTCTCTCAACGCTCGGAGAATCTCTTTCATGTCTTATCCTTATCGCCTACTGCGTGTATGTTTCGTTCATTCCATTGATTCGCAGCGAAAAAATAATCGCCACGCCCCCATTGGTCACCACAGGTCTTCCGAGAACAGCTTGTGAGCAGGCGGCGTCTTGCGCTTGATCTGTTTTGCGAGTTGCGCGATCGCCAGGCCTTCGAGTCGAGAGACGTAGCGTCCTTGATTCGTGATGAACCCCTGATCTCGCGTGGTCCCCAAACCAGCGCGCTTGAGTGAGCTCATGTAGCGGATAACGTGATGGTGTCGGCCCGGCTCGATCACGACGTGTATCAAACCGTCCGGATGCCGGATGGCGCTCCCGATTACACGTTCCGTTCGCTGCTGCTTTGAGTGGAAGTGAAACCGGTAATTGCGTTCCGTGCCCGTCATGAATAGCAGTTCCTTCTGGTCCCTCAGCCGATGGGTTTTAAGCCAGGGATGGAACATCGCTTTCAGGCTTCGCTTGGCGGGCACTGTTTCACCGTCTTCATCCACCATTCGGCGGTGCGGCCAATAGAGGTATGCGAGGGTCCAGACAACGGTGGCTACCAGAGTGGCGAGCAGGATGCCCCCTATCCACTCCAGGGAGTATTGAAATTCAGTCATAGCGGTACTCAGTTCGTTACTGCCTCAATAGGGCGCTTGGCCTGTCGGGCGTAGTGCAGGCCACGGAAAGCGGGACGGGGCTCGATGGGGGCTTCGATTTCGTTGACGTTCACCCAGCTCCTGCCCAGGAGGGCAGAGGACCACATCGCGATGGTCCCGAAGCCGTAGCGATCCTGGAGATCCTTGACGAGCAATTCGGGTTGTTCTTTCAGAAGCTTGCGTGCTTCGACGACCATCGCTTGAGTGAGTCGCGTGTGTCGCCTGTGCTGGTTCGAGGTGATTCGAGTTTGAATCTCACAGTTTCGTGGAGTGAAGCCCTTTGTCACGTCCTTGCGACCGACCACAAAGTTCTCCGCGTCCGTTGCCTTTTTCAGTTTGGTCTCAAGCCAAACCAAGAAGTTGTAGAAGCCGTTCGGATTATCCTGGTGCCAGCTGTTGCAGATTCGAATACCGCGGCCTCCGTAGGTCGCGAAGTCCTTGTTATTCGGATTGATGCAACGGTTATTCATCTGCTTCCAGCGCGGATAGTACGGATGCTTGCGCGGCGATTCTCGTGTGGTCATTTATGTTTCTCTGAAATTCGACCGGCAAATAAAAACCCCTACCACCGCGTGACTTGCCAGTGGTAGGGGCTTTATGTCGGCACTGTGTTACGCGTGCGATGCTTCCTTCTGCTCCCGTTCCTCGTGCTGCATCTGGGCACCGATGACTGCGGTCACCAGCGAGAGGTTCGTTCGGGCATTCGCCACACGCGACGCGTGGCGTTGACGCAGGTACATCTCGAAGTCCAGCTCGTTGTAGATGCCCGACGCTTCCGCGGACTCGACTCCATGCAGCTGGATGCCGTGCCCGGAGAAACCGTCGCTAACGATGTAGAACTCACCGTCCGGCGTCGCGGGCAACGCGAGTGCGTACGACACACCGTTCGCATTGGACCAACTGACGTCCGCCACGACTGCCGAAATGAACGTCGTCTCGCCATCTTCATCGACCCGCAGTCGCACCTTCGCACCCATCTTCAAACGCGTCTGCGTAATCGCGCGTCCCATGGAGATAGCGGCCTCCGTGGCAGGTTGTCATTCCCTCCGGAAACATCGAGCGGCAGTTCCATGCATCGAGCACAAGTCGACCCGTCGCATCAGGTTCGACCAGCATGAAATCCACCGTCGTATGCGCGCCTACGCCTACGCGTCCGATCTCCCGGCCCCAAGTTTCGAAAAGTTTGCCGATTGCGCGACCGGCGCGCTCGTCGAACGTCATGCGCAAAGAGGATGCAATCGGCTCGTACACCGCTTTCGAATCCAAGTTAATCGTGAACCCGCGTGCCGCACCTTCAATGACGTGCGGGAACAGTTCCAGCGTCGACTTGATCGATTCGTTCAACTCCGACGACAGGCTACCCGCCAGTCGCGTAACGATAAGAATCAAGTTCTTTGCTCGGTACCCTTCGTTCAGGACGCACTCTCGTTCGGCTGCTTCGGATCCGACACGCTCGCCGGGCTCGGCAGCTTTGACAACGTCGCCGTCCCTGTACTGCTCCTGTACTTCTGCGAGCGTGCCAGCATCGCTCATGTAAGTGCCGTCTCCCATATCCAGCAACGGACGGCGCTGTGCTCCGTCTCCAGCTGCTTGCTCCATGGGTTTCGGCTCGCCGGACAGCACTTCTTTCAGTTCATCCGCCGGCGCGAATGCCTGGGACTTGTTATTGCGGCGACGCAGTTCCACGTTGGGGGTATTGCCCTTGCTCTTGCTCATTGCTTGCCTTCTCCTTCGATGTGTTCGGGCTCTACTCAATTGTTCTGATCAAATAAAACTTACTGGCGCCCTTATTGGTGCTTCGGGAACTGATAAATGCGTGCACTGCCAGTGGCTTTGATCTGGGAGACGCGTGCGTGAGACATCGCCCACTTCTTCGCCTGCATGGTGGCCGTAACCTCCGGATGACGGATGATGTCCAGGTCACGCAGAGAGTTCGGCTTCTGCGACAGCCTGCGCATCCGAGATACGTCCTGACCATCGAAGGTCTCCCCGCTATTCACTGCGGCTTCGATGGCGAGGTATTCCTGCTCGATGACCGCGAGGCGCTCGGAAATGCTAAGGTCGGTATGCATGCGGAATGCTGGTTTCATGAGGTGTTTTGACGGCATAAAAAACGCTCCCGACCTCAGGGGAGGAGGGAAGCCTTTTGGGGTGAATGGATTAGTCAACGGACCAGCTCAGGTGCCGCGTCGTGACGACACTCGGCAGATCGATCGGGGTTAGGGGATTCATGACAGTCAACATCATTCGTTCCCAGGGATCGGTGGTCCCTTTGAGTCTTTCGAGGGTCTTCTCTTGCCTTTCGAGGGCGTACCGCCTTGCGTTGTAGCGGTCCACTGCTTCCTTCCGGACCTTGACTGCGGGCTTCGGTACGTCAGCTTCACGACCCGCTCGGAAAACAGGAGTCATTTGGCCACTGCGACCGAGGTGTCGGATCCAACGGGAAACATAGAGGACGCGCTTGTGGCCCTTCAAATGGCGCGCAACATTCATCGCGCTCTTGACGGTGTGCTCGTTCATCTCGAGGAAAGCGGCAACCTGTACCGCTGTCAGGCCACGGCCCTGGCGTCTGAGAAGTCCCACGATACGATTGCGCGTAACGGGAACTGCAGGCATTGTCAGACCGCCATCTCCGCTTTGATCGCTGCGTGGTGCTCGTACCCCTGCAGCGAGAAGTGATACGGCTCGACCTTCTTGAGCCACTCCACAGCGCGCTCTGCGGCCATGTCGCGAACGTTGATCAGCTCCGTAGACTTGGCCGATAAACGGCTCGTCGCCAGGACAAGATGTTCGTAGGTCGGCACGTCTTCGCTGATCGCCAAGCGCGGCAAATGGTGCGGTTCCCGGGTGAGCTGTTCCTTCACCTGATCCAGCGAATTCTCATAAATGTGCATGTCGCCCACGAAGTACGTGAACCACTTAGCCTTGAATCCCGTCAGACGAGCAACTAGCTCGAGCAACAACGCCCCTTCGGCGATGTTGAACGGTGTCCCCAAAAATGCGTCATTGCTGCGCAGGTACAAACACATCGACAGCTCACCGGTCGAGACGTTCGGCAGGAACTGATAGAGGAGATGGCAAGGCGGCAACGCCATCTCGTCCAGCTTTGCCGGGTTCCAGGCGTGGAACAGGATGCGACGATCGGTCGGCGTCTTGATGATCTTGCGAATGCAATCGCCCAGCATGTCGATCGTCTTGGTGAGAACGATTTCGTCGCAGTGTTCCCGACCGTACGACATGGCACCTACTGCTTCCCAACCGCTACGAAGACAGTGATTGACGATGTCGTCTTCGCTCGTGTCCAGCACCTTATAAGCCGGCCACTCGCGCCACATCGCGCCGTAAACTTCTCCGAGATCGTCTTCGCCCTTCCGGAAGGGATTGCTCAACCAGGCGTTCGGTGAGCCTTCTTTGCCCGGATGATTCGCGTTGTCGTCCCACACTTTGCAGCCCAGTTCACGGAAGTCGGCGGCACTACGCGCGGCGCGCATGAAGCCGATCAGCTCACCCACGATCGACTTGAACGCAAGCTTCTTCGTGGTGACTGCCGGGAAGCCCTTCGCTAGATTGAAGCGCATCGAGACGCCCGGGACCGAAATAGAACGGATTCCCGTGCGATTGTCTTGCCAGCTACCCTCTTCGAGGATCATCCGGCATGTGTCCAGATATTGTTTCATGATCGATCTACTTGTTTAGAGCAGGTGTGCTTGTGAGACGGGTACGATTACCCGGTTCTGCCAGCCTGCTGCGAATCCTTGGTTTTCGTTCTGTTCCATGATTACCTCAGCCCTCTGCGACCATGCCGGTGACTTTGCCAACGTGTCGGACGAGCCACGGGAGGAAGGTGTTGCGGGAGAAGGTGCGAACCTGGTTGCGCACCTCTTCCGGTGTCTGCATCGCGTCAATGCGGTACATCCGGTGCAGTTCCGCGTTGTACCGTTCTTGATAGCCGTCAAAACACCGCTGTCTAAAGTCGACATCTTCCGCATTCAGGCGATTGAACTCCTTCTTGCGAGCTTGCAGACGCTCGAGCGCGGTGTCGAACGACACGTCGAAAAAGAGCGTGAAGTCCGGCTGGAAGTCCTGGTTCGCGATTCTTTCGATGGCGATGGTTTCTTCCAGAAAGCCGCGGCCCCATCCTTGGTACGCGTACGAAGAATCGTAGTGGCGGTCCGAGATCACAACCTTCCCTTCGCGCAATGCCGGCTTAATCACCGATTCGATCACCTGATTGCGGCTCGCCGCATATAGCAGGATTTCCGCTATCGGCGTCATCGGCTCTTCGGTGTGCGGCATGCCCACCAACACATGGCGAATTTGCTCGGCGGTGAGCGAGCCACCCGGCTGGCGTGTGAGCACTACCTCAAAGCCCAGCGCCCGGATCTGTTCAGCGAGGTAATCCACGTTGCTTGTTTTTCCCGAGCGTCCGGCCCTTCGAGCGTGATCAATGCGCCCGGGAATTCTTCTTGATTCATGCTTGTCCTTTTTCTTACGTCCTGAGGCAGACGCGTTCTTCACACAGCGGCAGTGGCGCCCAACAACATCGCCACGCACTGCTCGACGACTGCGGCCGACACCTTGCGCTGGCGAAGCTCCTGAGGCGTTGCGGTGGTGGAGAAATGCTTGATGCAGATCCGGACCTTCCGAACGCTCCCGAACAATTCGGCCAAGGGCTTGAGCGCCGGGAACTGATTGAACAGCTCCATCACGGCGTCGGCGTAACTACAGTCCGGCGTCATTTGGAGATACATCTGTCGCTCGAATCGCTGTCCGAAGTCGGTGACGTGCTCGCCATCACACTCCACGAATGGATAGAGATTCAACGAGTCCACCGCCGTGATCTCGAAGGTCAACGGCTGTTCGAAGTCGATGTCAGGCAACGGTTGTCCGTTGGTCATGAACTTGTTGTTTTCGAAGGCTGTTCGGATGATGTCTGTGAGGCCAGGAACAATCATGGCTATGTTTTTAAATTTGGCTGTAGAAGCGATCGGCGTCGAAGCGCGAACTCGATTCATGGTCGAGCGCATCGAGCGCTGAGTCGTCTTCGTCTTCGTCGAACAGGGTGGTCTCCCCGACGCAGAACACGTCGATGTCCGAGATGACGAACTGTGGTTGGAGAAGGCTGCGGATGCCGCTGAGAACGCGTGGCGTGAGTCGAAGGCGACTCGGTAACTGCCAGACCAGCAGAACACACCGGCCCGCGCTATCCCGCTCAAAGTCCCAGACCAGTTGCACGCCTCGTGAGCGGCGCAGGAGCAGCCGAACACGGCGATTGAACTCCCTTCCATGAGGAAGTTCGGAAATTGGAATTACGTTCACGACAATTCTCGAGAATGTCTTATTGCGTTTTGCTGTCTCGATAGACAGCCCCCGGATGATGCATAGCATTCGCTGCGCACCACCCGGAACGCATCTCGACGTCGCGTTACTGCTTTGCTGCGTCGCCCATCGCGGCGCTGAGTGCGACTTCTTGCGACTCGACTGCTTTCCGGCTGGCCATCACCGCGTCCCATTCACCGAGCGAGTCCGCAGCCGCTTTCAGATTCTCGGCAGCAAGCTTCATCCCGTCGTGGAGGGACTTTGCGATGATCTGCGACCAGTTCTCGTACTTCTCGATCTCTGGGAGCAGGCTCGGCATCGTCAGGACCGGCCCGTCGAAATGGACGTTCTCGCGTTTCATGACGGTCATGTGGCTAGGCACGATGACCAAGTTGACGATTGCCAGATGGTACTTACCGACATCGTTCGACGTGTCGTAGATGAAGCCGAGCGGAGCGAGCGAGGCCTCGTCGACGAGAGTCCCGATGTGGACTTCCTCACCGGTCATCGAATCGATGACTACGACCTCTTCCTGCAGTTCGCGCAGAATGTTGTTCTCGATCGTCTGCGCGAGATCTATACTCGGCGTCCAGTGCAAGGATGAACTCGGGATATTTGATTGCGGGAGTTGAGCGACAGACATTGCTTTCCTTTTGCTTATTGCTTGTGGTTGTTGTGTTACAGCTTGTCGAAGCCGCCGAGCGCCGATTGGTCAACCAGATCGCTGAGCTTCTTCTTTCTGTTTTTCAGGTGGTCGTAGACCGCCTTTGTCCCGATCGTGAGCAGACCCACCCCGATGGTGGCGCCTGCGATCAAGAACCACGAATGGACGAGATGGGCCATGGGTCGCGTCGTCCTTAGTTGGTGTCGAAGCCGTTGAGCGTCGACTGATCGATCAACGCTTGAATCGACGTGTCACGGAACTGGCCCGCTTCGATCACGAGCTGGTCTTCCAGCATCAGGATGTACTCGAGCAAGACGTCGATAGTCGCCTGCTCGTACAGGCTCTGGTCGTGCAGATTGCTGCGCTGCCAAGCGAGCATGTGCGTGTGAGATTCGGGGCGCTTGCCCTTGACGATCTTCGCGTTACCCAATGCACGCGCGTACGCGATCGGGTCAATCTTGAGCTTTTGCAGCAGTTCAGCCTTGCTGATCTTCGCGGGGAGCTTGGTGGATTCGGACATGACAGTTCCTCAGGATGAAAGACGCACGGATGACTACTGATGGCCGTACACAGCATGTGCACGTGTGTAAAAAAGCCCAGAACAATTCGTGGAAGCTATGTCCTTACAAAGTGATATAGGTCCGAATTCAATTTGAATCTTTTCTCATCCGAAAGGACAAAAAAAAGAGAAGCCACCCGCGAGGGTGACTTCCGTTGATCGCCGATTAGTGCAGCGTGTCTGTCCGATAGATCTGAGCCCGACGGCCAAGACGAACCTCGATTGCGGCCGGACGGAAGCCGAGTTGCTGGAACTGCTGGTACATGTCCGCGATGACTTCCATCGTCGGGTGCCTCAGAACGTTCGGGCGATCCACCGAATAGTGCACCACTTCGTAGCCGCCGTTGGGCTGAAGCACGGTGATGGTGCCGTGGCTTTGAGCCGGGTCCATCGCGGGGTTGATGCCGACCTGAACTGCGTTGTCGATAAAGCCAAAATTCATCATCTTCTTTCCTGAATTGGTTTAGTGTTATTGGTCATACCGGGGAGCAGAAGCTCCCCGCGCGAGAACTACTTAATGGGAACTTGCTTCGCCTGCGTTGGGCGCGGCGCCATTCGTGCGGCGGAATTGAAGCTTCAGTGCGGCAGCAGCTTCTTCCGTTCCCGGGATCGTGTCAGGGACTGCCTTTTCGTACGCTTCCTGTACCTTCAGCATCAAGGTCTCGTTGTCGTACTTGAGTGCGCGACCGTTGCTCATGATCTGGTCGATCGCGATCTCAAGGGCTTCACGGTCCTGCTCACTGAGCTCCTGAACGCGCGGAGCCCACATTGCATGGAGATCGGTCAGGAACTTCAGCGACGACTGTGGACGCTCTGATGCCTTCGTAATCGCCTGTTTGCGAACCACAGCAGGAACAGACTGAAGGCGTCGCTCGAAGGTGCTGTTCTCCGGGGTCCAGAGCGTCGGTGCCGCTGCCGGTGCTGCAGGCGACGCTCCTTGTGCTTCGGGCATCGGCTGGAGAGCCCCGTACGCCGCAAGGCGGTGCGGGATGAATCCCTGCGACTTGGCCGCTTCGAACAGGTCGAGCATCAAACGCAGGTCGAGGTCCGGTGCGTCCGAGAAGTTCGGGAACGAGAACGCCACAGCGCCTTCGCGGACGCCCAGCTGGCGGTGCGTCACGATCAGGTAGCCGTGGATCGTGTGGTGGTTGGCCTCCTTGTGGAACCGCACGTCAATCTCGTTCAGCTCGTTGCGTTCGAAGCGCGGCGCACGGTTCATCAAGCGATCAATGATGCTCATGATTTGGTATCCTTACTTTATTGGTTAAGTGGTATTCGGAAATCGATGATCGGCTTACTGCCAGCCGGGGATGTGATAGGAGACGAGGTGGTCGAGCTTGTAGCCGAGATAGGCGAGCTGTTTGCGAATGATCTGCGTGACTTGCCCGTCGAGGATGCTCAAGAACTCCGGGCGGTTCACCTTGAACTCGTACTCGACTTCACGGCCGTCCGTGATCGAACGAAGAAACACCATGCCGTGAGAGGCATAGATCGAGTTGGGTTCGAGCAAGGTGATTGCGAGCGCGGGTTGTTTGTTGCGGTTGATGCGTTGCTTCAGGCGGGACATAAAGCGGCGCGCCATCGTGATAGGCAGATGGTCACGCAGCATTCTTGTTGGCTTCCGCGGTGCATTCATGAATCTTGTCGCAGACGATGATGCCGACGACGATGCCGGTGGCGAAAATGAGAATCGACTTCATGGTTGGTCCATACCTTCAAGGGAAGTGGTAAAAAAAGGATTCAGCGCAAGGGCGCATAGGCGCGGGTTTCCCCGCACCGCTATGCCGTCAGCGCTTAGTTCTTCGCTTCGTCCGTCTTCACTTCATCCTTCTTCGCTTCCGGGTTCTTCTCATCCGTTTCGCGGTTCATCATGTAATCCACCCCGCGGTAGATGCCATAACCCACCGCCCCAGCGACAGCGACGCCAGCGGCGGCGAGGGCCACCTTGGCCACCGTCATTTGGGTCTCAGTCGGTTCCTGAGACGATTGCGTCTCTGCGTTCTCTGCGGTTTCTTGAGCTGCGTCGAATGCCATCTTCAGAAAGTTCATCATGGTGTTGTTTTCTAGTTGGTTAATTGAGAAAGAATCAATTCCTTTACTGGTCTTGATTCACGCCAGGAATATATGTTTGAGTTTTTTTAGAATCCCAATAGACGGCATAAAAGCCAGTGCCGAGGCACTGGCTATATGTCGGTTGGCAACTCAGGACCAGTTGAGTGTGACGGTCACCGGACCTTGGAGATAGAGAAGGGAGTTGATTGAGTCAATCTGGACGGTTGCGGGTTCACCATTCAACAGTGTGAGCAACAGGATTTCTTCTGCCACCAGACGGAAGCGGGCAGCGATTGCATCGACCAGCTCATTCGAGGTTAGTGGTCCATGGAGAACCACTGTCGGATTCGCCGGAAGGGTTTCTGCCAGCGTCTTGCGCTGATAGATGATCGTCTGGTTGATCCCGTCATTTGAGACATCGTCGACATCGGGACGGAGATAAACGATGACCTGCGTGTTGCTGTTTGGCCCATCGACGTTCAGGCCCGGTCCGGTGAATTCGTTTAGGGTTGACCGGTTGAAGGGAACCGGCTCGGCGCAGGCCCGTAGCTCGGGTATGGTTGGCTGGCCCAGTGCGGGATTGGTCACAAGCTCGAAGATGTTCTCTTCTGCGGTGAGGGAGGGATCGATGTGCATGATGTTTCTGGCGGGCATAAAAAAGAACCCGGGGGTATCCCTCCGGGTTCTTTTTCATTTACTTCAGGGCTAACTTGCGCGCTCGGCGCAGAGGTTAGTTGGTAGCAGCGACGTTCGGTTCGGTCGACGACGGAGCAGCGTCAGCCGGTGCGTCAGCAGCCGGAACTGCATCGGTCGACGCATCCGCTTGTGCGGGTGCGGCCTGTGCAGCAACGTCAGCTCCTTCGAAGCCACCGAGCGCGCTGTTGTCGACGAGCGAGGAGATCGACGGCGTCACGGGTGCAACCGGTGCCGGATCCACTGCGGGCTCCGGGGCCGGTGCCGGTGCCGGGGCCGGCCACGTCAGCGCGACGACGATCGTGCTCGGTGCATAAACCACCGACGACGAAGCGGCGACGACCGTCACCGAGGATGCAGCGCCGGCGACAACTGCGTCGCCGTCGATGAGCGACAGTTCGCTTGCGAGCAGGCCGTACGAAGCAGCCACGCCAGCGACCAGATCAGCAGCTTGCGCATCCGCAGCCGGTGCGAGCGAGAAGGTCGAGACGCCAGCAGCGTCAGCGAGGGCGACGCGCTTGTAGGTGAAGACTTGCGTGTCGGCGTAGCCGCCAGCTGCAACGACGACCGAGCTGTTGACGCCGTCGGCACCAGCGTCAATGGCTGCAACCGACTGAACCTTCAGCGCGTCTTCGGTGATGACCGAGAACTTCGGATTCGAGGCGACGATGAGTGCGAGCAGGTTGCCGACTGCACTCAAAGAGGCGGAGATACGCATGGGTGATCCTTGTGGAGCGAGATGGTAAGAGGTGTACCGGGGCGATACGCTTGAGCAGAGGCTAACGCGCGCTCATAGAATGCTGACGCACCACTTTTTACTGCGACTGTTGTAACGGCTCGTTGAAATGGACAAGTTCCGTTAGCCAACAGGAGGACAGCGCAGCTCGTTGGCGAAGAAGTTTCCGAGCAGACGTCACCGCAATGGTCTATAAAAATATATCTGCCGTGTGAGCTTCACTACTTGTCGTCGCTTTCACGGAGAAGCGCGTTTCCACTCCAGGCTTTCTGCTCCTATCAGCACCTCTCCTGATCGTGACGGTCTCGCGCGTTTTGAATCCCTCCGGTCGGATTCTTTTGCGACCACGCGACAAGAGCAACAAAAGGAGCACCGTGATGAAAAGCCCGCAAAGCTGGTTCATGCTCGCTCACATCTTCCCGTCCGGATCTCGAAGCGCAGCACATCGCCTCGCTTGTCGGCGACTCCTCCGGAGTTGTCTGTGGCTACTCGGTGTCTTCGCGCTGGCTGGGGGACTTGCCCAGGCCGCGGTGATCAAAGAGGGCGACATTCTGGTCACCGACCCGAATGTCGACGCGCTGATTAAGGTGGACCCCGAGACTGGCGCACGCACTGTGGTCAGCGATTTCGGCGACCCTTCGCAGGGACCCGGAAACGGAGGATTTCCTTTCGGCGCCCTCGGGGGCATTGCCGTCACGGGAGGGCAAATATTCGTCACCGATTTCTTCGTTGGCATCTTCGCCGTCGACCCCCGCACCGGAAAGCGAACTCTGGTGACCGACATCACTAAGGGTGCAATTCACGGATTTCTCTGGTATGGCATGGGCGCAGAGGTCGGCGGGAGCGTCGTAGTACCCCTCGCGACGACTTCGCTGCCGACCTATGTAGTTCGCGTCGACACGCGCTCCGACCATCGCGTCCTCGTCACGGATTTCTCAAATTTGACACAGGGAGCTGCGATAACCTGTTGCTATATTCAGGATCTCACGGTGGGGCCCCTCGGCGGGATCTTCGTCGCCACGGAAAACAACGCAGGTGGGGCATCAGGGATCTATCGGATCAACCCGATAACAGGGAAAAGAACGCTTGTGAGCGATTTCACCAACGGGGCTCAGGGTACCGACGTTGCTGACTTCCAGTTCGGAACCGGCATTGCCATTGAGAGCTCCGGCCAAATTCTGGTTAATTCGACTCCGAATTTTGGCACAGTCACTAGGACTCTACTTTTTCGGATTAACCCGATAACAGGTAAGCGTACCGTGCTCAGCGATTTTGATGACGCCAAGCAAGGACCGCTGGGGTTCGGCCTTAACGGCCTCGCCGTGGAGAAGTCCGGAAGGCTAGTCGTCGGTACCGGCAACGCAACGATTCAGGAGCTAGCGGGAACGTTAGTCTTCCGGGTGAACCAGTTGACTGGACAGCGGTCTCTGCTGAGTGATGGAAAAAATCGAACGCAAGGGGTACTGCTCAAAGGGATTGCTAACATTGCGGTTGTACCGGGAGATCACGACGATCACGATGGTCACAGCAATCATGACGATCAAGGTCATCGCGATGGCCCGGGATCCAATTCAAAGCCGACCGGGGATTCACTCGTAAGTCCATTTGGCGTGGTCAAGTGATCTGTTGAGTCATGCCACACCTCAATTCGCCATTGACAGCGCGACAGAGCCTCGCCAAAGCAAGGAGTCCGGTGCCATAGTGAGCGTGAACGGTACAGCTTGATCGGCGACAGGAATCGGCAGATCGCCGTCGACGATGTCCGCTTGCGTGAGATTCAACGAGAGCCGCTGGTTGATCATTCCGACGATGTCCGAGACGGTGAGTGCCTGACTGCGAGAGAAGAGTGTCGACCGTGTGCCGGGCACTGTGCTGATGTCGATCCGGTCGTAGCGGAAGTACTCCTGTCCCTCGAAGCTCGCGCCCTGAAGCGCTGCCACAAAGACGAGCGTGTTCTTGCCACTCGGGTCATCATCCGGCAGCTCAGCGACCTGACCGAATCGAATCTGATCGCCGGTCACTGTCGTACCGTTGTCAAAGTTGATCTGGGCGAGCATCACGCTCGCCGCTGGCTGGGTGAAGTCCAGCACGAGGGAGGGCGTGCTCATCATTTACCTACGCGTGAACTAGGCCAGTCGATGCAACGGCGATCGTCGCTGCCAGATCCTTCGCCGTGGTTGTCAGGGTGAGAATTGCGCTGCCGGTATAGACCAGCGACGCCGGGTCGGCGGTCAGCACGAAATTGATGCTCGGCTTTTTCGCTGTCGGCTGCGGCAAGGTGATGTCGATGAAGTCACCCGCTACGGCACGAGCCCCATTGGACGGATCGGCGACAATCGGACTCACGAGCTTGATGCCAAGCGCGGTATTGATCTGGTCGATCAGATCGCTCAGTGTTACTGCACTTCCCACCGCATACGTGCTGTTGCTCACGTTGAAAAGCGATGCGAGATCGATACGGTTATACGGATACGTCATCGGGCCAGTGAAACCCTGACCCAGCACCGGCGTGATTTCGACGACCGTGTTGTACGAGGCCTTGGTTGTCGGATCGATGTTTTTCCACGGCGCACTGAAACTCACCATCGCGGTCGTCATGGCTGCGGCAGGATTGTCCGCATTGATCTGATCGACCAAAACTTCCGGGCCGGCTTTCGTGAAATCCAAAGACATGAAAAGCTCCTATCAGGGCGTGCTGGTCGGTTGATTCGAAAGGTCCTGCGGCTGAACGAAGATGTTCAGCACGCTATTCGTTACATGGCGCGTCGCCGTCATGCCCTTACCCTGCATGTGGGTGTAGTGGTGAGCACTGACGACAACGCCCGTGAGTGTTTTGATCTGGTCCGTATCCAGATAGAGCACCTGGCACGGCAGTCCGGGCGTGATCAAATCCGGGTTCGAGTTCTGCCATTCCAGCGAGATCGTCGAACCCATCGCGCGCGACAGATGCGAATACTGCTCGAGCGAGTTGGACGTGATGGGTTGCGGTGCAAGTTGAACGTTGTTGTTGCCGTTCGGACGCTTGGTCGCGATGAACTCGTTGGCGTTCCCACCGCGCGAGGCGAGTGCGGTGTTCATCAGCAGCTTGACGAAGCCACCCATGAACTTGGACGCATCGGTGAAGCGAATGCCGTTGCCGTGGTTCAACTGTTGATGGTTGCTCGGATCACGGAACTTCGCGTGACCTGTCGCCAGTACCACCAAGTTCCCGGCCGACTGACGGTAGGTCCGCTCGATGTGGGGGAACTTGTTCTTCGGAATGTTGATCAACGTGAGCGTAGAGGGTTCGCTATAGAAGCGCGTCGTGTCGAGCGCAGGGTAGACGTACCACTGATTCCCCTGAACGTAGTAGCCCATCGACGAGTTGTACACGCCCCCACAATGCTTCTGGATATACTGCGGCACGTCCATCAGTCGAGTACCGTGCGGAATCACGATGTGTTCGCGCGGCTTGGGGTTGGCTGACTTGACCATCGTCACGCCCTGGACCTGTCGCTGGCCGTTGACCTTCGTCTGCTGTGACGCCCACGTGAGGATGGTCTTGATCGCGTCGTCCACCGTCGTGTTGCGGAAGATCTGACCGACCGACATCATCCGCATCTGCTCCACGCCCTTGTTCACACACTGGAAGTGAACCGTCGCAATGTCGGTCAGGTCCAGGTTCATCCGGCTTGGCGAGTTGAATCCATTCTGCTCGAGCAGCGGCGAACCTTTGTCAATGAGCGTCCCGGTGAAGAGTTCCGACTTGATGACGCTTTGCTGGTCCGTGGTGTCGCCCATTTCCTTCAAAGGCGTGTAGGTCAACATCACGTCGATGGCGTTCTTGTAGGGATACACTTCATGCGCATACACACCCATCGGAATCTGCATCTCGACGATGAGCTCGTCCGAGTAGGAGTCCAGGTAGTTGCGCACCAAATCGATGCTCGTGACCTTCAGCGGCTGGACGTACATGCCCGTGGTCAAGACGAGCAGATCCGCCCGCACTGTGAAGTGCACCGGCTTTGCCCCGTCATTGACGACCTGCTCGACCTCCATCATCAGGGCCGATTGTTCGAGTTCCATGGGACCCTCTTATTTCCAGCGAATATTTGCAGGTCCGTTGAGCCGACCCCGTGTGAAGGCGTCGGCCATGCTGACGCGCTCGGGATATGTCTTCCCTTCCGGCTCTTGCGAGACTTCCGCATTGATGGTGGTGACTTGGGGCGCCACCGGCTTGAGGAGCTGACCGCGCGGCACCCGCATCGCGCCCGAGAGCTTCCGGTGCAGGATCGACTCCACGTAATCCTCCGGGAATTGATACTTGGCGTGGCGATAGACGGTGTTCGCGAACTTGTCGAGCTTCACGAGTTCGTCGATCGGTGCATTGCGGATGTTCAGGTCGTACTCCAGCTTGTTCTTCCACACATTCAGGTGATCCGTGATCAATTCATAGATCGTCTTGGTGTCTTTCTGATCGACCACCCCAATGGTCACACCCGCTTCCCAATACTCCACCATCTGCGCAATCGTCAACGCGCGGTCCACGCGCTCGTTCTGCATCTGCTTGTCGAAATCCGGATCTCCCGAGGTCGGTGTGCCGTACTCGCGCATCGCCTCGATCGACACCGTTTGAATCGCTTGCACCCGACAAAGAAAGAGCTTGTGAAAGAGGTACCAGGCCGGATCGCGTTGCTCGGGCGGCAACCACGTAGTGGCCGTGGGTCTTTGCACCGGCGTGGCGCGCGGCACTCGCTGTTTCATGTCGGAACTCCTTGTTCAGATTGTTAGGTTCGCCGAATCGCTGCACGGATAAGCATCAGCACAATCGGCGTGTAATAAAGACGCTCCAGCCCGCCCCATCCGTGATACGTGTCACAGAAGGCGAGGAGCAGATCCTTGTTGATGGCGCGATCTTCGAGGTAGTCGCGGACAGCCAGCTCGAGCTTCGACTGACCGGGCTGGTTGTTGTAGAACGCCTGCGAGAACACGTAGTGATCGTCGATCAGCACGGGGTTAATCAACGGAGCGCTGGCGTATGGCAAACCGGCGAGCGCGGTGTTCTCGATCAGATCTTCCAGACAGCCGTTACGCGACGGCACGGACTGCAGACTTGCCTCGGTGATCGGCGTAATGCCATCGAACTCCTGGTCTACTGTCAGCTCAACGTCGCGCGGATAGACCACGAGGTTGATGCCGCTCCAGCGAATGCCATTGAGCATCGGGTTGCGGGTGAAGCGGCTGACCCACACGAGCCCGGCTCGCTTATTGGCGAACTTGAGCATTTGCGGATCTTTCTGCAACAGCACGTTCCAGAGCTGAGTGCAACTCATCGACGGATCGTCGTCGCAATCGAGTTGCCGCATACGAAGCAGCTCCGGCGTATCCGTGCTCTCGAACATCTCCGTGAGCGCGCGCACAAGCCAAGCATCGTAGGTCGGGTAGGGCTGACCCGGTGCGATGATCGTCATGAACTCTTTGCTCATGAACTGCTTGGTGTACGTCGCAAGCATGGATTCGTAGCGGCTATGCAGCTTCGCAATCTGCTGCCACTCGTCCTTCTCCACCAGCGGGTTCTGTCCGGCCTGCAGATAGTCGCGCACGAACTCCAGGGTCTGGACGGACTTCGTTTCCAGATCCAGCAATCGTTCGGGTTCTGCGTAGTCGACCATCTCGTACTCGATCGCGAAGACCGAGTCCTTGTAGAACGACTTGCGCTCGCTCGACGTCACCGTGAAGATGCCCATCCGGCCGTCATCGACCTGAGCGATGAACATGTCACCCTGGTTCGGGATCAGCACCGGATACACGTTGGCGCCGCCCTTATACGACATCTTCTTGCTGGCTGCGTCCTGCGATGCGGTGAGCGACTGCGTGACCTTCAACTCCATCTTGCGGATACGACGATACTGCTGAAATTGCGCTGGCTTGTTGACTGCCTGACCCGCAATACCGTTGTCCTGATCCAAGACCTGGCTGTAGTAGTCGACGGTCCAGCTGCTACCCTCGACATGCGTGAGCAGGTCGGTGGTCGGGACATAGCGTGTGTCGATTACGATGCCCTTGTACTTCGGATCCGTCACGCGGATCTTGTCGCGATGCGGAAGCGGCGGCGTCGTAGCCTTATCGACGAGCGGCATGTGTGTTCTCCACGGCTTGAACATAGAACGTCTCGACGGACTTGAAACCCGTCTGACTGGGCACGGCACTCATGAAGCCGAGCATGGAATTGCGAGAGGTCTGGTTGCTGTTACCGATCGGTTTCGGGTAACGGTCCCGCGGCAGTGCGGGCCACATTGCACCGATCAAGCGGACAAGGATGTCGTAGTTAGCGAGCAGGCGCCCCATGGCAGCTGGGCTGAGAAGCCGCCAGTTGTAGCAGAGGCCAAACCAGACGTGGAACCGCGCGCGGGGGTTGGGAGCGAACGTCGTGAGCACATTCAGGTCACTATCCACCCGGATGGTGCCGTCAGCCTGCAAGTCATTCGCCCCGTACAGGTTGCATGAAAAGACCGAGTTGTAGAGCTGGGTGATGTAGGGCGCCTCTCCCGTGACGAACTCCTTCATCCGGTCATCCATCGACCAGCCCTCGGACAGCTCGTCGAGATTCATCAGCAGGTTCGGATTGCCATCGGCTGAGAGGTCGAGTGCCGTCATGCCGCTGAAAATGCGGATATAAAATGGTGGTTGATTGTTCGGCACGAACTCGTCCCACTCGGGGAAACGCAAGCCTTCATTGCCGTTGAACCACCCGTCGAGTGCCCGGGTTCGATTGAACTGTTCGAAGTAGTAGGCCGACAGCGAGAAGCTCTTCTGGACCTGCTCCGGATTGAACGGCAGCTTATCTTCGCGGTACTTGATGAGCTGGTTATGGATCATCTGCGGATATTCCATCACTACAGAGACCGGCTTGTCGTACTTGAACTTGAACGCGCAGCTGATCGTCCACGTATCGGCATCGTCTTCTTTGGATCCGATCTCCGGTTCGCCTTCGAAGTCCCAATACCCAACGATGCGTCCTTGATGCTCGGGAATCGCCACTTGCAGTTGTGAACCGCTGAAGTTCGATTCGACGGTCGCACGGGACGTGACGCTGTTCTTGAACCACTGAGCGAATGTGTCACCGTAGCCAGCCACGTTCTCCATCAGCGTGTAAATCTCCTCGAGGATGACCATAGAGACCGGTGGCATCTGATAGGCGTATCGGACATCGATCACCTGCACGTCGCGCATCTGGGAGGTGCGCACGCGGATCTGCTCGCGCCAGCGCTTTGCTTTCACCTCGTCGATCGCGCGGTATTTGAAGTTGACTGTGATCTCGGTGGACGAGTACACGGGCTTCAGCATCGTCTCGACACGCGGATCGTGGAAGATGAAGAGGTTGTCCGGATACAGGACGGCGGTGCTCAGAAGACGGTCCTGGTCGACGACTTCGTCGACTTCAATCGTGACCTGATCGTAGTAGGCAAGTTCGCTGTCAGCAGGATCGTGATGGAGCGTCGAGCCCGGTTGCATGGTGTTACCGTGCGCGGACGGGTAGAGAATCGGCGTGTTGTCAGGCAGACCCGTCAGCTTGAAGAGACGACGAGCCACGTCATAGACCACTGGACGCGTGACGCTGTCGTACGTCTCCGGGATAGGCAATACAAGTTTCGGCATGATCGGTCGCCTTATGCTGGGTTACATAAAATCGACCGAATTACAAACCGGCATAAAGGGAGGGCCGAAGCCCTCCCGTTTATGCACGCAGCCAGTGTTAAGCAGCTGCCGGCTTTGCCTTGCCGCCCTTCGGTGCTGTGACTTCAAAGCACGTGAGCGCTGCGTCGATGACCGCAAGGATCGAGCGCAACGTACGCAGTGCGTAGTTGTACAGCGGAACGAACGGCTGGTACGACCAGTCCGCGAACGCCTTGTTGAAGTTCAACAGGGACCGATAGTGGTGCAGTGCCTTGCCTTCGCCCATGGCCGCTTCGCCTGCCTTACCGATTGCAGCAGTCGCGCTCTTCGATGCAGCTTTTGCCTGATCCGCCATCTTGTCGAGCTCGTGGTAAGGACCGCTGTAAAAGTGCTCCAGCGAACCCACGAGGTCATCGCACTGGCTAAGGAGCTGCACCCATTGCGACTTGTTACCCGGACGCAGCGCGATCTGTGCCCGCGCCATCTTCGCGGCCACGTGAACATCGCCCTGAACCAGCTTGAGCCCGGAGGCGCGCATCCGCTCGAGCGCCTGGTCCACCGGCTCGTCAGGATGCGGCTCGTAGACATTCAGTTCCAGCTTGGCGTTACCAAGCAGCTTCTTGCTCTCGCCCGGCGTCATACCGTCGGGGTGCATGCCCACCAGCTTGCCTTTCAGGTCGTTCACGGCCTTCTCAGGGCGGTTCGGATCGAACTCCCCGATTGCTTTCACGATTGCATGACCGCGCTCGACAACACCATTCGCGTAGTTCGCGAACACACCGTGAATGGTTTTGGCGAAGTCCGCGAAGTCCCGCTCGATATGCTGCGTGAACGAGTCACTGTCGATTCCCGAGCCCATCACGAGGCCGTGAAGATCCACGCTGACTTTTGCCTCGGGCACAACGGCCTCATCGCCGACCGTCGACGCCTTCTTACGAAGTGCCTCGATCTTCTTGCGCCAGGTGGGGATCGAGCCATGAATGCGCCAGAAGCCGCGGATCTTGCCCCAGATCTTTTCGACGAAGAGAACGATGGCTTCCCAGATCCTCTTCGCGGTCTCTTTGATACCTTCGGTCGCGATGGTCGTGCCGATGTAGCTTTCCATCGCCGGGATGATCACGTCGGGTTCCACGTCGGTCCCTGCGACTGCGAGGTTGCCTGCCGTTTCCATCAGCGCAGCCTCAGCCGGCGTGGCCGTCTTGATGGTGCTGGCCACGAACGCAAGGTCTTCGAGCGCGTCCGACACTTGGATCACGCGTTCGGATTCCGCGAGATCGTGGTTGATCTCGGCTGCCGTTTCACCGCCTTCCGCCATCGCGAACGCAGCTTCTTCCATTGCGTGTGACAGTTCGAGCATTTCGCGCATCGACTCCATCGCTTCGCTGTCGGCTTCCGGTGCGCCACCTGCGGGCGTCGGTTGGTCATCGGCACCGTCCACCGGCGTTTCGGCCGAGCTCGCCGCACCAGCAGCGTCAGCCGGCTCGGTAGCCGTAGGTTCGTCCGCCGTCGAAGCAGACGGTGCCTCGCCTTGAGTCGATTCGCCACCCTCGGCCGATCCCGAATCCGTCGATGCGTTGGTCGGTTCACTCGGCACGGCCGGAGCGGGTGTTGCAGGAGCTTCTGCGGGCGTCGGCGCGTCCTGCGCGATCGGCGCCGGGTCAACGCCCGCTTCTGCGGGAAGTGCAGGAGCATCAGCCGGATCGACGGGTTTCGCTTCGTCGGGTTCCGACGGCTCCGGGTTGGTACCGGCGCCAGTGGGCTCGGCAGGCACCGGTGCGCCCGCTGACGGCGCAGAGGCGCTAGCAGCAGGGTCACCATCCAGTGCAGCCGCTGCGTCCGGCTTGGCAGTTTCGGCGTCCGTGGGCGAACCGGTGCTGGTGTTGTCGAAGGCCTCGAGGGCCAGGAAATGTCGTCGCATTATTGTCTACCTTACGTTTGAAAAGAGACCCATGGCCAGAGCGCTCGCGGCGCACGCGCCACGAGTCTCTTTGTCGGGCGTATTAGGCCGGGAGGAGCGGATGCTCGGGAACCGGTACGCCGTGACGTTCCTTCTGAACCACGTGCTCGAGGTCGTAGCATTTGATCGATTCCTGAACGCGGGCGATGCCGCTGCGCAGGTTCGTGAGCGTAAGACTCGTCATCTGGAGCAACGGCTGGTTGATCCAGTGGCAGAAGGCCGCGTTGAACGCGAGCATCGCGCGGTAGTACGTCTCGACCACCTTCGAATGGCCGGATGTCTCGCTGTGATCCAGGTCACTCAGCGACTTCTCGGCCTTCTTCGATGCAGCAGCCAGATCCTTGCGCACGCGCTGGAAGTCGCCTTCGTTCTTCGACTTGTCGAACTTCTCGATCGCATCGAGCTGGGCTTCCAGTTCCTTGACGACTTCTTCCATCTGCTCGACGGTCAGCGGCTTGCCCTTGTGGACTTCGCCCGAGCCGTTTTCCATGCTGCGACCGCCGACGGAGTCAGCGAGCTGCACGTGGTGGGTGCGCAGCTTTTCGAGCACGCCGAGCGTCGTCACGTCGCCTTCCTTCTGCAAGTCGGACACGATCAGGATCTTGTTGTGCAGCAGGTCGTCGGTGGACTGCGTTTCGACCTGACCGACCTTCTTCGTACTCACCACGCCCGGCAGGCGCCCCAGCTTGACGCCCTGGAGCGCGTATCGCAGCTTGTTGGCCGACGCTTGCGGATCTTCTGCGTCGAATGCTTCGATGCCGGCCTTCGCCTTCTCGCCCATCGCAAGCACGTACTTGGCGTAGCTCGAATACACCCAATCGACGATCGAGGTAAACGTCTTGTTCGCCTGGATATACTGGGCCGGATCCGTGACGTCCTTGTGCGCCACCACGGCGAAGACGCCGACGTGACTGCCTTCCTTTTGCTTCGACTTGGACTTGTCGATCGACTTGATCTGCTTCTTCAGTTCCTCGAGGCGATAGCGCGCACGCGGGATTTGCGCGAAGATGCGTTTGAAGAAGTTGACGATCGTGTCCCAGACGTGGGCGAGGAACTTCTGGATACTTTCCCAGATCTTCTTTGCCGTCTCTTTGAAGTTCTCGGTGGCGATCGTGCCATCCTTGAAGCTTTCCATCGACGGGATGATCTCTTCCGGCGCGACGTCGGTACCAGCTGCTGCCATCTGACCGCAGATCTCGGTCAGCTGGGTCTCTTCGACGCTGGCGTCCTTGACGTTGGCCGCCACGACAGCGAGGTCTTCCAAAGCATCGGCCAGATCGATCCCGCGATTAACTTCGCCGAGGTCTTTCTGAATCCGTGCTTCATCGCGCGCGTTCTCGTCGATGAGGAGCATTTCCTCTTCGAGCGAAATCAACGGACGCGGCTCATCCTGGACTGCTTCCAGTGCAGGAAAAAAATTGCGCATGATTGCTTGAACCTTTCAGATGAAGGAATAAAACCTGAGACTCCAGGAATGCATCCCCGGAGTCTCAGGTCCTACCCAAGACGTGTAGAACGTATTAGGTCACCGCACGATCCGTTAGGCCGCTGCCGGTTCCGGCTTGGCTTCGGGCTTGGCTTCTTCCTTCTTCGCGCCGTAGGCCTTGATCGACTGCTCGACGAGCTGGTTCAGCGAGCGACCCGACTTCACGGCGTACGAGGTCAGAGCGACGAACGGCGTGTCGGCCAGCTTCAGAATCGCGCGTGCGTTCTTGATCGCTTCGCCTGCGCCTTCTTCCTTGCCCTGTTCCTGTTCGACGGCCTTCATCAGCTCGCCCTTGCCGCGCTCGCTTTCCGCGACGGCTTGCTTCGAGCGCTCGATGATTGCGCCGATTGCGATCACTTCGTCAGCGACCTTGATCATCGCTTCCTTGACGAGGACCGGTGCGCTTTCGCCCTTGAACTCGGCCGAGCTCTTGTTGAACGGCATGATGCCGGCCGTCGATTGCGACGGATCGCCACTGATCACGACCACCAGCGCCTTGCCGCCGGGCAGTTCGACCGAACGTCCGACCTTGGCGTTTTCGCCAGCCGGGATGCCTTGCGAAGCTGCGTCATGCACGTCGGCCAGACCGAGCGCGCCGTAGTTCACGGCCTTCGACAGTGCACCAGCGTCGCCCAGATTGGACATCGGGCCCTCGAGCATCTTCGCCCAGTCGGCGTACTTGCCGACCACGCCTTCGACGGCCTTGTGCAGCTGTGCTGCTGCAGCGATGCCGTCCACCTTGCCACCGACGTGCACGGCGCCTGCGATGCCCGCGTTCTTGATTTCCTTCACGCTCGGTTCGCCTTCGACCTTGCCAGCCATTTCCTTCAGCTCGTTCGCGCGCGCAACCATCTTCGCGTTGTTGTCGAAGAGCTTCGTCACGAAGTTCTTGACCCACTCGATCGCCTTCTTGATCGCGGCGACGATGGTCTCCCACATCTTCTTGACGTTTTCCTTGACTTCTTCGAGCGCGATTTTCGTCGCGTCTTCACGGCGCGAAATGGAACCGAACGACTCGAGAGCCGGCGACACGCGCTTCGTCCGCAGGCCAACGCGACCGTACATGTGGCTCAGCGACGTGCGCAGGATGGCGGCGCCGCCTTGTTCCAGGCCGCCGCTTTCCAGCGCTGCCTTCAGGTCGTCACGAATCGATTCGAGCGCTTCGGCAGTTTCGACGGCTTCGTCGGTCAGCGCATCGTGCTCGGCGAGGCCGGCTTCGTCTTCAGCAATGTCGGTCAGACCTTCTTCTTGCGAGTTGGCCAGGTCCGAGACTTCGTTGGTTTCGGCTTCTTCGGGCAGCAGGTTTTCTTCTTCCATCGCTGCGACGAGACCACGGTGAGAAATGCGACGCATGTTACTGCTCCTATTGCAATAGGTAAATGAGAGGATGACTAACCAGTACCCGCGCGGTACTAGCTGCCCCATGCGTTATGAGGCGGCTATACTATTGGCGGGGACGGCCGGCTCAGAGGTTGCCGAACAGAAGGTGCAGCGTGCCCAGGAGGTCTTCTATCCCGCCCGGTTGCGACAGCCATCGCTGGATCACGTTGGCCATCGAGTACTGCGCGAGCGACGGGTACACACCGTCCTTGTAGATCTGGAAGAACTCTTTAGCGGTCGGCGTGAGTTCTTGCGGGCGCTCACCTGCATCGTTCATCTGCAGGAAGCTCGCCCACGTCTCCAGACTCATCTGGCGTCGACCAGTGGAGATGAAACGCAGCACGTCGTCGAGGAAGCGCAGGTGCACGTCTCCGACAGCCGGGCTTTGCATTTGCGTCTTGCACCAGCTGTAGAAGTTCTTGTCACCGAACGCGTCGAGCGCGGCGATCAAAACCTTCTCGCGGAAGTCGAACGACATCGTGGAGGCAGCACGCTTGATGTACTGAGCGTACAGCGTCTCGACGACCGGGTTCGCGTCGGCGGTGTTCTGCTGGGGCGTCACGATACCGACCGAGGTCGTCGTGCGAACGCGGATCTCGTACGGGCGAGGCTTAGCGACCAGCCGGGGAGGCAGGACCTTGCCCAAGAATCCCCGCGGGTACAGCCGAAGCCCAGCGGCGATGACTTCAGGCATATTTCGCCTCCATCGTCGCGATCTTCGCGTTCAGGCCCTGCACCCGGTTCTCCATGTACTGGATTTCGTTTTGCAGGGCAGCGTCGGGCTTACGCTCGTTGAGCTTCTCGAGGTTCAGCTTGCGCAGCTGCACGAGGCGCAGTTCTTCCTTCGCCGCGTTGTAACGCGCCACTTCCCCTTCTGCGCTCCACTTGCCCCACCAGTAGAACGGATTCATTTTCGCGTTGATGAAGCCGAACTTGAACGGGTCGAGGCGCTTCTCGCCGAGCGTCTCGCGCAGCGCGTGCGGATCCGACGACTTGATCGTGATTTCCGGAATGCTCTCGATGGCGTCCTCGACCGACTTTACGGCCTGTGCGACGCTGGCGAATGCCGTGCAGAATGCGATGAAGTTCTGACTGATCCACTTCTCTTCGGCCGGCGTGATGGCGTCCTTGACAAACGTGTCGCTGTCCGCAATGAGTGCGGTTTCGTGGACGAACGCGTAGTTGATGAACTTGCGCGCGAACTTCGACACGAACGCGACCGCTTCGATGAACTGCAGCACGTTCGCCTTCTTGTAGGTGAGGGCGACCGAGGCAACTTCTTCGTTGTAGCTCTTGATCACGTAGCCTTCGGCCGCCGCGAGCGTGCCGATCGTTTCCTTCAGGCCTGCATCGATGAGGGCGATCATGTTACCGCCCTTGACGAGCCGCGAGAACGAGCTTGCGAAGCCCTTCATTTCTTCCGACTTCCACTTCCACTTGCCGAGCAGCGGTGTGGCGACTTCATAGGCGGGAACGGTGGTTTCGCGGAGTTCGACGCGCGTGTTGCGCACGTCGTCGAGGATTTGATCCTTACGCAGCGTCGGGAACAGACTGGCGAGGTATGCTTCTATCTTCATGGTTTTTACTAACCCAGTGATAACCCACACGCCCAGCCGAAGCTAGGCGCGTGGGCGTATGGAAAGGAGTCTGTTACAGCGAGGGGCTGTGGCCGACCTGATAAGCGCGCAGAATGTCCGAGACATCCGGGCCCGATTTTGAAGCGCTCTTCAGATCACGGAAGCTGACGTCGGTGGCTTCCGGCAGACCGCGGTGATAGAAGCGCACCCGCGACCATTCCTTGTCGATCACCGCAACGATCATCAGCGAGGTCTTCTCGAAGACCTTCTGGCGCGTCGCGAAATGATCGAACTGACCACCCAGGGACAGTTCCAGCTCGGAGACGGCGTTGGTCGAGGTCACGACCATGTTGGAGGCTGCGGCGACCGACGGATTGCCGCTGTAGAGCGCCGCGAGGGTGTTCTTCTTTTCCTTCGCCAGGATGTTCATGTACAGCGCGTCGCCGTTGGCCATCAAGTTCTTGCGATGGGCGTCGATCAGGTCGCGACAGAACACGAGGTCCTTCCAGAACGCGAGGCGGCCCGACTTCCAGCCGTGGTAGCGCTCCTTCGAGGACGTTTCTTCGTCGGCGAGGGATAAAATATGAACCAGCTTAGCCGTCGGGATCGTGTTCGCGATCAGGCGGATCGAGACGGGTACGGTGTACGTGGTGCCGTTGTGCGTGAGGTTCACTTCCAGCATCTTGCCCACGGACAGGTTCGAGTTCTCCTTGATCTCGGAGACGGTGTCGCGGCCGAACGACGCAGCCACGCGAGCTCGCTCTTCTTGCTCGCGCTCGAGGCGCGCCAATTCTTGGTCCTGCTTGTAGTGGTGCGCGTACTCGTCACGGAACTCTCGGGTCTGCCCCGCCGGGCGATCGAATGCCTTGTTGACGTCTTCGCGCGCTTTGTCTTCACGCTCCGTCTGAGCCTGCTCACGCTCGCGCTTCCGGTCGTTGTGCTTGTCATCCGATGCGCGGCGCGCGTCGTCTCGCTTCGCGCCTTCCTGCTCCCGATTCATCCTCCAGACCTTGTGCGCGCGTTCGGCGTTCTTCACTGCCTCGTCGGGATCGATCTGACGACCTTGCGAACCGCCGTCCGACTCCATCGCGACTGACTGCTCCCAGTGCACGGGCAGTCGGTCTTGATACGACTCCTTGGCGAGCATGTGGGTCAGACGCGACGTAGCTTCACTCATCAGCTTGCCTTGCGCACGGCCGACATCGCGGCTCGTCGCAAACTTGTCCAGGGTGTCCATCACCTTGACGTTTCCGATCGTCGAGTTCAGGGCCACGGCCTGCAGGTAGTAGCCCGCAAACATGGACTGCAACGACTGCATCACATCGTGCAGCTCGTCGACGAACAAAACGTCCGTATCGACCAACACCAGCGGCTCCACGCGCGCGGCTTGCGAGAACGAAATAAGCGAGTCGTACTTGGGGTTGTTGAGCATCTGCGCGCGATCGACGACCGCTTTGATGGCACTGATCCCAACTCGAGTAGCGTTGATAGGCGCGTCGGCACTCATCGCATTTTCCTTTTTTCCAGAACAAGAGGTTAGTATGGCTAACGGTACGAACCCGGACGGCACATCCAACCCGAATGGCACGCCTGCAGCGCCTGATTTAACAGACGTATTCGCAAAAGCAGGAGTGACTCCCGCCGATGCAGTGGATTCGGTGCTGTTGGGGACACCGCAGACGACGCGAGGAACCGCAGCCTTGGCGAGTGCCTATTACGGCATCAACCATCGTCAGACGCCCGCAGCCATTCCGAGAAATAAAGACGTCTTTGGCTTGACGTTCTTTACGCGGCCCAACCTGAACCTGACGTTAGGGAACCTGCGCGCGGTGCGCTTGTTCAATCCGCTAACGACCACGAATCAGTACAGCCTTCAAAGAATTATTCGTTGCTACCTCGACCCGCGCAGCAACCAAGGCGGCAATGCCGGTCAAGCGTCGGTGCTTTCGCCCATGGTCGATCCTCAGCAGGCATTCATCCCGATTCTGACGAACACGCTACAGTCAATTTCGGGTTGGCCTGATGTCATCGTGCCTTACGCAACGTCCCACGAGGGCGTGTATAAGGAGGTGTTTGGACTCGTTGACGGAGTCACCGAGTTCTATGGAACATACGATATAACGGCCAATTTCCGGAACATTCCAGGCGATCCGGTGACTGCGCTCTTCCTGTATTGGGCGCATTACATGTCGAACGTGTATCAGGGGAACATGACACCGTATCCCGACATGATCATCGAAAACGAGATCGATTATCAGACCCGGATCTATCGCCTCGTGCTGGATCCGACCAAGACCAAGGTCCAGAAGATCGCTGCGTGCGGAGCAGCCTTCCCGACTGCATCACCGATCGGCGGTGTCTCATTCAACTACGACCATGAGAAGCCGTACAACCAATCCAACGATGACATCAGCATTCCGTTCCAGGCGTTCGGAGTGGTCTATCAAGATCCGATTCTGCTGTACACCTTCAACCGCACGGTCTGCGAGTTCAACGACACGATGGCGGACCAGTATCGGAGCTCGCACTACACGAAGGTGTCGATGGGCGCGCTCGGTATTTTCAACAACCAAGGCTATCCGCGCATCGATCCGGATACGTGGGAGCTGGAATGGTGGGTCGACAACGACGTCTACAAGCGCTTCCTGCCATGGATGAGCACGACAACGGTTCAAGTGAACAACCAAACATATCAACAGGTGGTCCCGAGCGCCAGCACGCTCTCGACGGGCGCGACACCGGCCGGCAACGGCAACCAATCGACGGATAGCAGCAACACGCTTTATACCGCGCATAGCGAACCAACTGTGAATCCAACGGTGACGGGAACAGCCATCCGAGCGACACCCAGCTCGACCAACAATGCCTAAGGAACAATCAGCGTGACAACGACTTCGCTTTCGATTACGAGCGTCCCCTCGGGCAGCCCGACGATCGCCGATCTGATCGATAACATCCTCGATTACCAGTACAACCCTGCCGGCATTAACCAGGTGGCGTTCAACTATTTGAATGAAGTGACGAACGGCTCGGTGACGATCGTCGACCCGACGAACCCCTACGTGCACGCGATGGAGACGAGTGCGGTGAATACCGCGGCGTTCCTGCAGCAGAATCAGGCGTTGACACGCAAGCGGTACGTGGTCGCGGCCCAGACGATGAGCGACCTGTATCTGCATATGTCGGATACCGACTACGTCAATCGATTCGCCACGCCAGCAACGACCACCTGGTCCATGTTGATTGGGGAAACGGAACTGCTGAGTAAGCTCGTGCTGGATCCGTCGACCGGTCTCAAGAAGATGGTGATTCCGCGCAACACCTTCTTCACGGTGGGCGATGTCCAGTTCAGCCTTCAATACCCGATCGTCATTCAGCAGATGGCGCACGGTGGCCTGAGCATCACCTACGACACCACGACGACCTCGCCACTGCAAACGCTCTCGTCGAATCTCGTGCAGTGGTCGTATCGCCCGGCTGCGGATCAGACCTGGGTGTACCTGGAGTTCCCGGTTCAGCAGTTCGACATCATCACCCGAAACGGCACGTGCTCGCCGGCGCAGGCGTTCAACCTGACGATTCCAGTCAGCGACCAGTTCTACTACTGCCGTGTGTACTCGCAGGATCCGACCACCAAGCTTTGGAACGAGCTGGAGGTAACGTACTCGACGGAGGTCTACGATCCGTTGACGCCGACGGCAGTGATCACGCTGGACACCAACACCCAGACGGGTGGTACGGAAGCGACCGTCATGATCCCGCAGGTCTATACGACGACTCGGATGCTGAACCAGAACATCCGGATCGATCTGTACGAGACGAAGGGTCCGCTCAACATGAATCTCTCCAACTACGACAGCAGCGCTTTTGCTGCGACGTTCTTGGCGATCGATTCGAACGATTCCACGGTCTACACCGCGCCGGTGAACACCTTCCAGTCGCTCATCACGTACTCCGATCAGGTGGTGCTCGGTGGTACGGACGCAGTGGACTTTGCGACGCTGCGCCAGCAGGTCATCGACAACTCGGTCGGGCCGCAGTCTCTGCCGATCACACCGGCCCAGATCACCGACGTCCTGAACCAGCAGGGCTTTGGCGTGGTGAAGAACATCGACAACATCACGGACCGAACTTTCCTCGCGACGGCGCCGATGCCGCAGCCCACGGACTCGACCCTGATCACGGCAGCGAACAGTACGATCGAGACGGTGACGACGTCGGTCTCGGAGGCGGTGACCAACAGTGCGGTGATCGACAACGGCACGAGCATCACGTTCACGCCGAAGATGCTGTATCAGAACAAGAACGGCGTCGTAACGATGGTGACCGATGCCGTGCTGAACCAGCTCAACGCGATGACGGTCAGCAACAAGGCGCTGGCAATCAGTGCGGGCAATTACCTGTGGAGCCCGTTCCACTATGTCGTCGACATGACGAAGAGTGAACTGGCCTTCCGTCCGTACTATCTGGCGGCACCGAAGGTCGTCACCAAACTGTGGGTCGGCGAGAACGACAGTACGGGTCTGGAGGTGAGCACGAACACGTACAGTCTGGTCACGACGGACACCGGGTACAAGCTCACGCTGGCGACCACCTCGAGCGCAGCGTACCAGGCGCTCAACGACACGGAAGTGTACTGCCAGCTTTCGTTCATCCCGCCTGGCGAAACGGCACGGGCGTATCTGCAGGGCACGCTCGCTGGAAAGACGAGTGCCGGAGAACGACTCTTCGAATTTGATCTCTCGACGAACTTCAACATCAATTCGAGTGGGTACATGTTCCTGACGAAGTTCTTCATGTACAACGCGACGCCGCGTCTGACGGGTGCAAACCTCACGACGACGTTCGACGTGGTGTACTCGACGAGCGCAGACATGCCGACGACCTGGGCACAGGGCGCAGTCGATAAGGTGGTGGGTCACTTCCTTGTGCCGTCCAATGCTGCTGGTATCACGAACGAGCAGTTGGTGATCGAGCTCGGTCAGTATCTGAACACGCTCTGGTCGCGCAGCCGCAGCGTCGTTTCGACGATCCAGTACGAGACGTACCAGACGAACGTGCCGTACTACTACAAGGAGGACATCTACCAGATCGATCCGACCACGGGTAGCGCGATCTCGATCGTCAACGGCGTGCCGAAGTTCACGATCCTCCATCACAAGGGCGATCCGGTGCTCAACCCGGATGGCACACCGAGCTATCAGCACAAGGTAGGCGACGTGATTCTGGACGGGGCGAACAACCCGATTCCGACTAACCCACGCGGCGTCAGTCAGCAGCTCGACATCATGATGATCGATGCGACTTACCGATTCGCAACGGATAGCGTCGCGGCCACCTACGTGCAGCAGCTTGTCACGACTGTGGTGGGCTGGCTCACCGGGGCGTTCGAGACGATGAACGAGGAACTCCTCGAGAACACATCGCTCTACTACTACCCGGTGGCCAACATGGGTACGGTGCGAGTGTATGGTCCGGATGGCCTCATCTACAACGTGGATGCCGGTCAGAAGTTCACGGTCACGTGCCTCGTGCCGCCCGCGGTGTTCAACAACGATGCGCTCAAGCAGCAACTGCAGGCGACCACGATCTCCACGATCGCGGCACAGCTCAAGAACACCGTCGTATCCAATTCGTCGATCAACGCAGCACTGACGGCCGTGTACGGCAGCGATGTGGTGAGCTTCGTGCAGTCGGGTCTGGCCGGAAGCTTGAACCTGAACACCATGACGCTGCTCGACCAGTCGACGCAGTTGGGCATCGCCAAGCAGTTGGTGGCGAACGCCGATGGGTCACTCACGGTGCAGGAAGCAGTCACCGTCAGCTTCGTCGCGTACAACGTGGCGACCAGCTAACAAACAGCATAGACGCCAGGGAAGGCCACGAGCCCTCCCTGGCGCTTATGACGCATGGTCAGCGAAGCTCTTGCAGACGCTTGCGGTACGACCTGAGTTGCTCGACCGCTTGTTTCCAGCTCGCCGGTGGCTTCTTGTCTTCGTCTTCGAGGTGAGCGACGACTTTCCTTGCCACCTCTTCGGCGAAAGCGACCGCCTGCACAGCGAGATAGGACAAGTGACCGGTGTAATACTGCACCTGAGCCATGATCGCCTGAAGGTCTGCCAAGTCCTTGCCCATCACGAAGATCGCATGACGCAAGTCCGAACCGATTGTCGTCGAATGGGCACCTTCTGCGCCATCGACTGAGAAGCGCTTCGCAGCAACTTCCATCTGGGTCAGATGTTCCCGCATCGTCGCCATCGGCGTGACAACAGCGCGCATCTCAAGAAACAGCTTCGGAACATTCGCGCTTTTGAAGGCCTCCTCCATCACCCCGAACAGCTTGTCGAAGTTCAGATCCTCGTGAGCTTGCTTTCCCTCCGCGGAGGCACGCAGATTCGTGATCTCGGAGGAGAGGGCGTTGAGCGTCATCTTCCGGCCATCGTACTCGACTTCCATCGGCTGGAGCAGTGGTTTCAACGCGGCGACGTTCTTCATCTTGTCGATGGCGAAGTTCGGCTGCTTCAAGTCTCGCTCAGCGATCTCCTGGAGCAACGCGATGCGCTGCTGCATGACGAGCTTCAAGGCGGAGAAGAGCGGTGCAACCCGCGTCATCTCCTGCGAATACTCGCCCTTGCTGACGATGTCGTGAAAGACCGGGTCACGCTGACTCAGGAACATGAGCACTCGCTGGTCGCGCGCCTCTTGCCTGAAGAACGTATCGATCACCCTCTGCATCGTGAAGATGCCTTCGTTGTCCTCGCCCGCGTACTCGCTATCCGGCTTGATGCGATACGGACGGTTCTCGAACGCATGCATGGCCGTGCGCAGTTCCTTCGATGCCTTCTCGAATTCCTCGGCCGCCTTCTCTGCTTGCTTGGCCTTGCGCTCCAGTTCCGCTTCGGCATTTTCAGCGGTCGGCTTGTCGTCCCCAGAGAGCCACTTGAAGATCTTGTAAATGACGGCGATCACCGCAGCGATGCCCGCCGCAATCAAGATCCAGATCCCCTTGCCGATCGACTCCAGCGACACCTTCAGACGAGTCGAGGTCGGCTGTACCGAGTAGTAGGCAACCGGCGCCTTCCCACCGAAGTCCGGCAAGATGCGCAGGCCTTCCATCGCGAGCGCCTGGCTCATGCCACGCTGCTCCTCGATTTCACGCCGCAAGACGAGCAAGTCCTCGACACGCTCTTCCATCGAGAAGAGTTCGACCACCTCTTCGTCGAACTCCGGTGCCACGCCCGTACCGATCGTTTCCACGATCTGCGGCACCAATTCCAGATCCGTGTCGAAGTCCAAACCCGCGTTCAGACTTTGATTGAACATCAGACAGCTCCGTTCATAAGATCGAAAGCAAGCTGCGCGAGCGCGAGAATCTCGACCTTGTGTTCGTTGTTGAACTGGTGACTGTCGCCATCCACCCACTCAGCGACGCCGAGCAGGTTGTCGTAGAAGCCGAGGTCCAGGTCGATGATCACCTGGCCGCACGGATGCACTGCGTGGTAACGCAGGAACCAGAACTCGCGGACCTGGGCGAGCGCGTGCTTCACGTCGAAGACGACTTGCTCGTTGAAGCCCGCGATCAGCTCCATCACCTGCGGCAGCACGGTGAAGTTGTAGTGCGTGCTCGGCGCGTCGACTGGCGCCGAGGGGATCGACACGAGTCGCGATGCAGCCAGCGCAACGGCCGTGCCGATGATACGGCCGCGATCGCCCAACGACGAAATGGCGGTGTCTGCGCGATTGTAGAAAGAAATGAATTGCGGTTTCATGATGTCAGCTCGTGGTTGTGGTTAGGCAAACTGCCGAAGCGATGCGGCTCGTACGAAGAGGTCGTTGTTCGCGATGGTCTCCAGCTCGCGCTGCAGCTTCTCTTGCGAAATGCGACGGCGGCGAACCGGCGAAAGGAAATCGCGCACGTAGCCGAGCAACTGCTGTCGGTCTTTCACGCCCGCGATGACTTCGTCGATCACCGTGAGGTCTTCGGTGTACGAGGTGATCTGTTCTTCCGTCAGCTTCTTGTTCTTCATCGCTTCGACCAGCTGATCGCGCACGCGGCCGAAACGCACTTTGGAGAGCGCGTAGACGTCTTCTTCCATTTCGAGCGAGTCCGACGCGCACATGAGGAAGCACAGGACCCAGCTAACACCATAGGTGAGTGGGCCGGCGGCCATCATGGCGAGCTTCACGGCTTCCGTGAACAGGTAGGAGACCGTGCTGCGGTACTGGATGTGGCCGGAGTCACGCATGAGCTTGTCGAGGGCCGTGACGATGTCGCGACCAGCACCATGGCGAGCAGCGAACTGGTCAGCCAGCACTTCGAAGCTGTTCATGTCGTAGAGCGACGTGCCGAGTTCCGATTCGATCTCGCGCGCGATGTTCGAAACCACGACAGTCTCGATCACCCTCTTGTCCGAGGACTTGGCAAGCGCTTCAGCATCGAGGTCCTTCAGACCGGCCGCGTCCTTCACCTTCACGAGCACAGCTTCACGATCTTTCACGTTGCCCGACTGGTCGAGCTTCTTCGAAAGGCCCGCCAGGATCTGGTTGGTCGAGAGCGTGGCGCTGATCAGCTCGAAGTAGCCGAAGACATGTCCCAGTTCGTGCAGGACCGTCGATGCGATTTCGGCCGGCGTCAACCGTTTGCGGAAGAACGTGTCAACCGGCATGTACATCGTGCTTTCGACGTTGCTGAACACGCCGGATACACGACCATTCTTGCGGTCCACGCGGCCGAGCGGTCGCACCTTCGCATCCGCGATCAGCTTGTCACCGTCGGTGTTCGGTAGGTATTGCTGCCGCACCCAGTCCGCCCAGCGGATGAGCACCGGATTGTTCTTGTTGATGAACGGCGGCATCACAGCCGGACCCGAATCGCCCCACATGATCCGAACGTTCATTCCGGTGTAGTGCGCGATCAGCGACGACAGCTGCTGCGCTGCCGGATGGTCCGGAAGGGATTCCGCGCTTAGGTCGCTCAGCTCGGTGAAGATCCCGGTCAACTCACGGAAGAAGGCGCCCGACTGGAAGTCGATGCCTTCCACAGCGATCGCAAGCGTGCGGTTCTTAAGCCACATGGCGTGCGTCCTTAAAGAGGGAAGTGAAAACTAACCTAGGCTCCTCATGCTGTGTATTCAGCCAGGAGTCGCTAGTGGTCATAGTGATTACTGGGCTTTCCCTCACGAATTCCCAGCACCGCCACCATGTCAAACGCAGCAAATCAGCAGGAGATCAAGGGCTACGAGTGCAAGCACGTCGTCTATTGCCCGCCTCCGAAATACGAACGCGGTGACTACCACCTCGTGAAAGAAATCATCCACTTCAAGGACGGCACGACGAAGCCCAACGTCCGGATGCTCAAGGATTACAAGCGCGACTTCTATGTGACGAAGAAGGGCTACCGCACGCACAAGGACAAGAAGGAGTGGGAAAAGATCGAGCGGCTGGACAAGCTCCAGTCGACGCAGTCCGAGCTGAATTTTTCGATAGCGAAGGCGCTCGGCATGGCGGGCATGAAGGGCGATCCGCGTGTGATGAAGCGGTCCCCGTATCTGTACGGCAGCGACATCCTGTCCACGTGCGTCATCAAGAAGATGTACATGGACAAGTTCCCGGACCTCAACACGCAATACAGCGTGGCGTGCTTCGACATCGAAGCGGACGTGGTTGAAGGCGAGAACGACATCATCATGGCGACACTCTCGTTCAAGGATCGTGTCTTCACCGCCATCCAGAAGCGTTACATCGGCAACCTCCATCAGGCGGAGGAGAAGCTACGGCAAAAGTTCGATCACCACATCGGTGATGTGTACGCCGATCGCAACATCAAGTGGGAAATGATGATCGTCGAGCGTCCCGTCGACATCGTTCTTGAGTGCTTTAAGCGCGCCCACGAATGGAAGCCTGATTTCGTAGCGATCTGGAACATCGCCTACGACATGAAGAAGATCCTGGAGTGCCTGGAGAAGGCTGGTTATCGGCCGGAAGACGTCTTCAGCGATCCGGCCGTGCCGATTCGCTACCGGCACTTCAACTTCAAGCTGGGTCCGAACATGAAGGTGACGGCCTCAGGCAAGAAGAGTCCGATTCCGCCGCAGGCTCAGTGGCACACCGTGTTCTGTCCCGCGAGCTTCTATTTCATCGACGCGATGTGCGTCTACTGGAACCTGCGAAGCCAGAAGGGGAAGGATCCGTCGTACTCGCTGGACTTCATCCTGCGCAAGACCTTCAAGGACAAGATCAGGAAGCTCAAGTTCGAAGAGGGTGCTCACCTGCGCGGGATCGACTGGCACCTGTTCATGCAGAAGCACTACAAGCTCGAATACGTGATCTACAACGCGTTCGACTGCGTGTCCATGGAACTGCTCGATGAGGCGACGAAGGACTTGCAGCTGACCATGCCGAGTTTCGCGGGCTGGACGGACTTCTGCAACTTCAATTCACAGCCACGGCGACTGGTCGACAAACTTCACTACTACTGCCTGGAAGAGGCAGAAGAGAAGCGTGTGATTGGCAGCACGTCGGATGAGATGAAGACCGAGATGGACGATCTCACGCTCGGGCTGAATAACTGGATCGTGACCTTGCCGGCTCACTTGGTCGCAGACAACGGTCTCTGCATCATCGAAGAAAACGACATGTTGCGGACCAACATACGTGGACACGTTGGGGATCTCGATGTGTCGGCCAGTTATCCGAACGGCGAGTGCGTCTTCAACATCTCGAAGGAAACGACCTACAAGGAGCTCTGCAAGATCCAGGGCGTCAGTGAACGAACGCAGCGCTTGCAGGGCATCAATCTGTCCGGTGGTGCTACGAATGCGGTGGAGTTCGCCTGCGAGATGTTCGGCATGCCTACGCTGGACCAATGGCTCGAAGCCTTTGCTGAAACACAGGGTCAGACGTTCGAGATTCCGAAGTACACGAAGCTACTCACCCGTGCGGACACCGTCTCCACATCAGGCGAGGACTTCTACGACGACGACGAGGACGATGACGACGAAGATGAATCAGATTTTTGAAGCGAGTAAATGATGAAGAAGTTGGTTGACATCCCGATGCGGGATTTGGAGGACCTGCTGGACTGGCACGCTGGTCAGGCAGAGCGTCACGAAAGGCTGGAGAAGCAGCATACTGAGAAGTATGCGCGGTTTGGAAAGCACGGTGCGTGCATCGTGCGCGGTGACCAGAAGCGGGCTGACTTCCATCGACGAGCGGTGAAAGTCGTTGCATCGGCCCTGGATGATCGCGCTCTGACTCAGTGCAAGGAGAACTGCACTGTGCCAGCCGGACAGACGTGCTGTGCCGTAACCGCGTGAACCAAAAAACGCGAAGAGCGAACATAGGCCTTCTCCCCTGCGGGAGAGGGTCCTATGTTCAGAATCGCGAAAATTCTCGCAGTGGTGTGCTCAATGGCAATCGAGCGAAACTGTAGTACAAGAATCCAGAATTCCCACCGCATTACCGCCGTTCCAGCTGTAGTAATCGTTGTTGTGAGTAATACAAGCACGGAAGGATTGTGGGGGGACTTCGTCTCCAACGACGTTGCTGAACGTTTCTGAAAACGTGTAGGTGAGTGAGGAAGCGCCACCCGTCAACGTACAACTCGGAGAGCCAACACCTACAGGCGTCGCTTGCCATCCGGCAGAACACGACATGGCGTCGCCCGGTCCGGCGCAGCCAACGCATCCAGGGAATTTTCCGAGATAGGGTATAAGCTGATCGCCAGTCGCCTGTCCGGTTCCGCGTCCTTCGACCTTTATGCTGTATGTCGGTCCCCACTTCCCAGCGCCGAAGCCACTGGTTACATCGACGTTGTCGGCAATCTTTGTGCAACTAGTGCTCGTGACAGATGCAGCGGCGCAGTTTACGACACTTCCGTTGCCGGTGCATACAACGAAGGAATCTGCCTCGTCCCAGTATGCGAACATCTGGGCCGCGGCGCCTACCGTGCTTACAAGTCCTTGCGCGACGGTAAGTGCGGTCCATGCCTTAACCACGAACCCGCCCACATTTAGGGTCGGCCAGACCTTGCTTGCAAAGGAGGCAAACAGCGTACTGAAGGACGGCAGGAGTCCGCAAGAGGAGAACTGTTTGTATGGTGCGCTGCCGGTAGAACTGATCGGCAAGACGCTTGCGAAGTACGCCCCGGCGGTAGTCCCGCTGGGCTGGACGACAAAGCTTGGGAATTGATCATTGAACACCCGCTCGGCCACCGATATGACGCAATTCGTCAATTCCGGTTTTGGATAGAGCTTAGCGGTGCTCGAATACAGAAAAAGCATGTATTTGACAAACGCTGCGACGCCGTTGATGCGTCGTGTCACGGGGTTTTGAACTAAATTAAGCTTGAAATTTGGCGATTGCCCTTTTACAAGTGTTGTCGACGCGCTCCCACCGTAGTACGCAAAGAGCTGACCCACCGTACTTTGCAAAGGCGGGATTTTAGTCGGCTCGGGTCCGTCGGTATAAACTACCCAGGTTATAAAGGTATCGTTGTTGACCGTAACGTTATTCTGTCCGGCGTCCGTCAACCAAATTTTCGAAAATGGTTCTGTTCCATTAAGAAGATAGAACGGTAGTGGCGTAGTGACGAGTGTGGTCGTGTCCAGGGTCTTGCCAACCGCACTTGTCTTTGCAGTTGACGAAGACGCAATTGCTGCACTGGCATCAAGTGCTACCGCCCATGCCGCGTTAACGGTTTTATTGTCGGACAGCGGTGAAATGCCGGCTTCTAGATCCCGCTGTGCGCTTTCGGACAAGGCCTGGAACTGAGAAGAGGATTGGATTGCTTTCGTTATCTGGTCGGCTGTCAAGCCTGCGGGGATAGCCGCGAGGTCGAGCGCGATTCGTACCATGGCGACGACCGTACTCGTGCGGTCAAGTACCCCGTTGGCGCTTCCAAGTGAGAGAAGATATGGGTTACCTGATGAATCGCCGGCGATTAGAAACGGCACGGTTCCGTCTGGCTGGAGTGGCAGAATCGACCCGGGGACGTAATCAGCATCGGACGACGAAATAGTCGTAATTAGCTTCGTTGTGGCGGGGGGAACTGAGGCAGCAATCGACTGGTCGCCACCGCAGCCCACAACCGCAACTATCATGGCCGCAGCAACACACAAGAGAATGAACCGAGCTTTCATCGCGGACCTCGACGCTCAGTAAAGGGCGTTGCTCTACTGATGACAGCTTAGTGGAGAGACACCAGACGTCAAGGCGAACCTGACTCCCGGTACGTTGCCGCCTCGCAAAACTCTTACCTAAGGCGCTAAATAAAAGAGCGCAGGCATAAAGGCCCGGGCGATCGCCCAGGCATCTATTTCGTTCTATCGGACCGACAGCGCCCGCAGTTATTAGCCGAAGATCTGTTTATAACTGTCAGCGAGTCGGCCGTCGTAATTGTTCTGCGCGTGCTGGTTCTTGCCATTGTACTGATTGGCAAACGTCGTCCAGTCGCGCGCACGGAGCGCCGTGATCATGGCTCCGCCGTTCATGTCTTCCAGGAAGTTGCAGAACGCGTCGAGCTGGTTCGATTCGCTCACTGCCATCGCGGCCACGTAATCCTCCACCGACCGGTAGCCGGCCTGGATGTAGTAGTAGCCCATGATCTGGAAGAGGCCCCAGGACGCGGAGCGCATCGCGAGACCCGGTGCAACGCCGTGCTGTTGCAGAATCGCTTCCGCTTGATTCAGACGATCCCACTCTTGCGTGCCGCCGAGATAGCCGCCCGGATCCGGGTTGATGAGGTTCGGATACTGTGCGACGAGCTGGTTGATCTGCGTCTGCGACATCACGGTCTGCAGCGTGCGATACAACTGATGACGCTCGAAGAGGATCGTGCATCGACCATCGTTCAGAAAGCCTGCACCCGAGGTCTCTACTTGACACACGGTTTGTACCGTTGCGACGTCCACACCGAGCCGATGACCGGCTTCTTGATAGGCAGCAAGGCTCAGGTACTTCTGCGCGATGAAGGGCTCCAGATAAGCCTGTGTCGCGACGTCATAAATGCCCGTGACCGTGAGGTGGTTCTTCGACTGGTAGACGCAAAGCGCAGAGACGGATTTCGGACCGAACTGCCCGTCGACAGTGAGATTCGCGCCCGTCTTTTCGTTCAGTGCGCGTTGGATGAGTTTGGCTTTGGCGGTATTGATATTCGGAGGCAGTGCGCTCATGGTGGTCCAGTCCTGTGAGTATGCGGCGTTAAACCTCCACCCCAGAAGCCCAATACGTCGGGCCTCCGGAGTGAAGGTCGTCACAGGATGGATGTGCGACTTTTGAAGCGAGACTTACTTGCCGAAGTAAGCCGTGAGACGCGTGCGACCCTTCTCGGTCAGGCCGTATGCGAGCAGCGGCTGGAAGTCGACTTGCTTGAGCACAGCCTGGCGGGACTTCGGATCGGCGAGCGTCTTGAGCAGCGTGACGATCTTCTCGAAGCCCTTGCGATGCTCCTTCGAGAGGGGCACGTGTTGCACGAAGCGGAACACATGCGTCTCGCGCAGCGCACCTTCACGATGGTGATGAAAGAGGGCGAGGATCGCGGTGAGCGTCGGGCGGAAGTCGGCTTCGAGGTTGTTGATCGCCGAGATAAGCGCCTGGTAGAAGTTGACCTGCTGTTGCGTACCGTCCTTCACGGAGATCGGCATGCCGGGCTTCATCTTGTCCAGATACTCGTTGATCGTGTTGAGCACGATCTTCGCCGGAATCGAGGCGTCCTTCATCAGGTTCTCGATCTGCCGCTTCACTTCTTCGGCCGTGCTGGTGGCGCCGACCACAGCGACTGATACGGGCGCCTGAACCGGAGCCTCGGGCGCGGGTGCCGGCGTCGGAGCCGGTGCAACTACGGGAGCTGGGGAGACGAGCGCGCCGGTGGCGCTACCGATCGCCGCTTGCGCGCTAGCGGCGGCCTTCTCAGCACTCGCGGCAGCGTCTTGCTGCGTGGCTGCACCGGTCATCTGCTGGGCGTCCGACTGGGTGATGGCGGGCGTCGGCGGCGTTTCCGGCGTGGTACCGGTCGCCGCTGCGTCCTGCTGGTCCTGCTGGTTCTCTTGAGCGTCGCTCATGGTGCTTTCCTTTCGAGGAGAGAGGTTAGATAAGGGCGGTCTTGTAGTTCATGCGAGCCACCTGCAGCGCGGACCCGTGCATCTTTTTCATAAATAAAAGCAAGAAGATGTTTCCGTACTCGGCGATGGCAGCAGAGAGAGCGGTCGGACTGAGCGCGAGCTTCTCGCCCACGCATACAGCGCAGTAATCCGTCTTTTCCAGCTTGCAAAACATGGAGCTACGCAAGAGGATTTTCTTGCCCATGTACTGGCCGGCAGCCTCCAGGTCCGGGATCTTTTCGTGACCGTCTTGCGTCACCACGGAGAATCCCGGCAGCTTGTGGACGGAGTCGTTGTCGACATGGATCTCCAGACCGAGGCGCGCTCCGCAGTCTTCTTGCGTCACCGTCATGTTCGACGACGCTCGCAGCAGCCACTTCACGGCCTCACCGCCGAGCATGGTTTCCGCACCACGGTTGAACGAGCCCGCGCGAAGCGAGTTGTTCATCGCTGGGAACTTGTTGATGTCCCAACCTTCGGAGAGGGAGTTCTGGATGAGATCGACTTCGACGCCATCGCCCAGGCCCGACTCCGCGCCGTGCATCAGGAACAGCTTCGAGCGCACGACGTCGTAGGACTTCTTGGTGATGAGGAAGTTGGCACCTTCATCGTCCTTCAGATACTCCTTGTCGAATTCGATGAGCTTCTTCATGATGCCCGCGATCACTGCCGGATCATTCAAGCGATCCTTGTTCTCTTCAAGCAGCTTCTTACGCAGCGCGAGAAGGCCGGGTGGCGCTTGCATCGTCTTGCGCGTCACGGCAGGTACGCACAACTGAGTGAAGCCCGCGAGGTAAAACATGGCGTCGCAGAACTTCAGGTACTCGCTAACGTAAATCGGCGCTACCTGTGCCTCCGCCTCCGGCACGGGATCGCCGGACTTAGGCTCGTCTGCCAGCCGCTTGATCACGTAGGCTTCCAACTTGCCAGCATCGACGCGACCGGTCACAAACGGCACCTTTTTGCCGAATGGCCAGATGATCGCGGTGAAGTTGAAGAGCACGTTGCCGTAGGTGGTCTTCACGTCCTCGTAGGCGTTCGGAGTCTCGCCAACCTTCAGCTCGATGTGATCCTTGATCTTGAGGGGCGGCTCTTTCGGGTCCGCGTCCTCGATCAGCGTCAATGCATTGCCTTTCTCCGGATCCACGAAGAAATGTCCAGACGGTGTTTGGACTATGCGATAAGGATAGGCATCATTCTTCCATGCCTCCATCCCTTCGCGGATCAGACTGAACGCAGAGATCACCCACGCGCGCCGTCGATACTCGTCGGCCTGCATGGCCTTGAGGAAGAACTCTCTTTTTGTCATATTGACCTCACTATTCGTAGAACCAGTCCGAATGAGCCGGGTCGGCGGACCTTGCGCGCCGGTCGACGGTGTCTCGCGACAAGCTCAAAGCTTGCGACGCCGCGCGCAGGCTTTCATACCTAGTGCCCTTCACGTTCACCGGTCGGCTAGTCTTACGACCCAAGTTCCTCATGCGCTCGATATGCTCTTCGGAGTAAGTCCGGTCGAGGTTAGCTCTGGAGATCTTCTGCTTATGATCGTCAGTCAGGCTTTTCCCAGTTCGCGCCCGACGCAGCTTCTCAATGTGTTCCGGCGTCTTCTTATATCCCTTGAGGGCCTCGCTAATGTTGGCCTTGTGTTCCGCCGATTTCGCGACGCCGAGACCACGACCAACGGCTGACGCCCTCATTCGCGCAAGCGACCTTTCTGAGAGGACCAAGCCCTTCATTGGATTCCGAGCGTTCGAACCCGCGTTGAATACACGACCAGCGACGAAGTACCGATTCAAGAATTCTTGTTCGCGGTCGTACGCATCTTCTCGCGTGTCTGTTAGCACCGACTTTATTCTGATTGCTGGACTTTCTCGATAGGCTTCCTGGAGTGCCGCACAATGGTGCGCACCTCTTCGAAGGTTCCACTCATGTTGCCGGATCCGAGTGTGTAGATCACCCGAGCTACCGACATACATGAGTCCGCTCGGCTCATGGATGATGATGTAGACGCCACAATACGAAGTCCTGGGTGGGACGTCGGCGAAGTCACTGAGGTCCATGCTTGATCCCCGTCGTTTCCTTGATCTCGCACTTGAGCAGCAAGTCACCGATCGCAATGTCGGCCTTGGTCAGGATGTCGAGGTCGTTGATGAAGTCCTCAATGTGCGCCTTGATGACGCTGCGCGGGCTCTCGAAGCCGTCGGTCGAGATGATCGCCATCGACACGAGGTTGGCTGCGATGTTCTGCACCGGCATGCCTTCGAACGCCCGGCCCACGAGGTTGGCGTAGATCATGAACGGGTGGCCGAAGTCGATGCCGCTTGCGATGTAGTGGTCCAGGATCAGGTCAAGGCCACCTATGTGATTCTTGAAGCGACGGTACGCATCGAGGTACTTCTGACGAGCCGCTGCGTGATCTTCGGGTTCCTCCAGCTCAACCCGATCGCTCGTGATCTCGATGATTTTCCGAATCGTGCGTTGACTCACGGCGTGGATGTCCACCAACAGCTCTTCAGCCGTGTGACTGGTGGTCACCGAGAGGACTTCAGCGAGCAGCTCCTCCGGATGCAAGTCCATCGCGCAGTGCTGAAGGATGATGTGCGGATCCTGATACGACTCGATCGCATGAAGTCCGGAGAGCAGCGTCGTGAGATGACTCACCCGTGCCTCGTCATTCGGCTCGACACCCATTGCCTTGAGCAGCGTGACGAGAATGTCTCGGGTAGTGTCGTAGATCCGCTGGACGGTCTGACCTTGATCGGTCGTGTCGTCCGTCATCAGGATCTCGACGAAATCGTCCGAGTAGTCCGGCAGTTCCAGCGCATCCAGAGCAGCGTGCGCTTCTTCAATTGTTTGGGTGAATTCGGGCGAGGCTGCCCCCGCCAGATAGTCCCGCAAGATGTCAATCATAAATGGCGAGTCCCGAAATAGAAAAATACCGACGGTATTAATGCTGTAGCGAAAACCATCGACGCCAACCCGATCTGATCGAGCCAGGGAAATGGAACGGTCAAATAATGGATCGCAGAAACAGTACAACTAACTTTCTCAGGACGTTTCACTTATGACCAAGAAGAGTCAAGCGCGCATTCAGCGCGACATCGCAGAAGGCAAGCGTAAGCCTGCCGCTCGTTCGGTAAACATGTCGGTGAACCAGCCGATCAAGCCGACGCAGAAGGCCGATGGCTCGTTCTCGATGTCGGCAGCAGATCGGATCCTCGCCGAGTGCCGTGCGGGCGCGGACATCCCGAAGCACGAGCAGAACACCTGCTGGGACGATCTGACCGGCGTCTACCAGCAAATGTCGGGCATGCTCCTTCGCCACACCGAGATTTCCCTGGTGCTGAACGACAACGAGCTGATGTCCTTCATCGAGGACAAGGACACGTTCAAGACCAACGTCAAGCTGTTTGCAAGCGATCTGCGCAAACTGAGCGACGAGCTGCAGCAGCTGCGCGCGCTGCACGCTGGCAAGGTCGGTGGCAGCGAAGACCCGGACGAAGTCCTGCACTCGATCCATATCTTCGAGCAGTACAACCTGTGGATGCAGAAGCACGACGGCGTCCTCATGCCGACGGTCTACCACATCCTCGAAGCGACGAACCAGGCTGAGCTTGCTCGCGGTCGCGCTCACTCGGCAAACGGTCAACTGAACGGCGATGCGCCGGAGCTCGCTGTCGATCCCGCTGTGCTCGACGTGAACCAGATCACCGATGTGACCTTCAACGACGAGAACGTCGGTCAGGTCGTCGGCGTGCCGGCCACGGCCGACGAAGTCGCTCCCCAGTAATCGAAAGAAGAGAGGTTAGTTGTGAGTGTTCACAAAGAACATCAACATCCTGGAATGATTCTCCAGGACGTCGCTCCGGCAGACGCCGTGCTCGGCATGGACACGATCGAAACGGAGTACCAGGAACCGGCCGTGTCGACGCCGGAAGAAAAGCAGGAAGACGTCGAGATCGCCGGCATCGGTCACCTGCCGCAATCGGAAACCACTCAACAGGACGCTGAGGTGTTCTTCCCGCTCGACGGGGAGTGGGACACCAACGGCACGTTCCTCATCGGCCAGGCCGACACGCAAGATCGTGCGTCGCGTGCGATTGCCGCGATGCCGAACCTGGATCTGACCGATACGGAAAGCGGTCGTGAATGGGTCGACTACATGCGCGAAAGCATGATCAGCGCACCCAACAAGGATCAATGGCGTGCCGCGGTCGATCGCGACGGCAGCGAATGGCGTCAGGGTGTTAAGTCCGAGCGCGGCAATCTCGCCATGGGTGCGATGTCGTTCAAGAACGTGTCGGGCGAGCTGCTCACAGGCGAAAAGGCCGTCCTGCAAGTTCGGGCGCTGCTCGGCCTGGGTAGCACCATCCAGGTTCCGCTCTGGCACTCGGGCTTTCACATCACCATCAAGGCCCCGTCGGAGATCGCACTGCTCGAACTCAACCGTCGCCTCATGGACGAGAAGATCGTCATGGGTCGCACCACCAACGGTCTTGCGTTTGCGAACACGGCTTCTTATTTGAACGGCGGGCTGCTGGACTTCGCAATGGAACACGTGTACGACACGTCGCTCCAGGAGAAGGACATGGCTCGCATCAAGGCCATGATCGAGACGCCTGACCTGCCGCTGCTGTTCTGGGGCCTCGCTTGTGCGATCTGGCCGCGCGGTTTCCAGTACGCTCGTCCGTACCTCGATCCGATCACGAACGAGGAAAAGATGCTGCGCGAGAAGCTCGCGGTTGGCAAGCTCCTCTTCGTGGACACCAAGGCACTCACGCCGTGGCAGATCTCGCACATGGCGCATCGTGGCAGCGGTACGATGACGGCCGATGCAGTGAAGCGTTACAAGACGGAGTTCACGGTCGGCCAGCCGCGTCGCGTTCAGTTGTCGGAACACATCGCCGTCACGCTCAAGGTGCCGTCGGCTAACGACTACGTGATCTCCGGTTACAAGTGGATCGGCGAAATCACGCGCGTGGTCGACGAAGCGTTCCAGTTGCCGCCGGAAGATCAGCGCCGCACGAACTTCATCGTGCAGCACGGCAAGGCGACGAACATGCGTCAGTACATCCACTGGGTCGCCGAGATTCATCCGGGTGCCGCGACCATTACTGATCGTGAGACCATCGAGAAGATCATCGACGATCTGTCCAGCAACGACGAGGTGCGCCGCAAGTACTTCGACGAGGTGAAGAAGTTCATCGATGATTCGACGATGGCCGTGATCGCTACGCCGACGGCGAACACGAAGGAAGAGAAGCAGTTGCCGCGCTTCCCGCATCTGTTGCCGATGAATGTCGAGCAGACTTTTTTTACCCTGCTCGAACAGAAAATCAGCCAGATCTCCCTCCGCAACTAAGACCGTTGCATGTCGCGCAGCCAGACTTTGGCGAGCAAGTCGAGGACGAGAATCCCCTGAGGGCCGCAATGGAGCGCGGACCCACGGTGCTCAACTCCTCGGACGTGCAGCTGGCGCTGCGCGACTGCTACGAAACCACCTACCGCATTTACGACCATTCGCGGTCCGGGCACAATGACGCGCTCGCACTGGTCGCGATGCGTGAGGCGGAAGATAGTTCGTCGGGTGGTCTTCTGTACGAGCAGATTCGGCGATTCGAAGAGCGGCAAGTGTACAAGCACTTCGGTCTGAACCTGGTCCAGTTCCTCGAGCTGCCGTCAGACATCGTGCGGTTCGTTTTGGAGATGTCGCTCAAGCGTCAGCAGAGCAATGCGAAGACGCAGGAAGACGTGGTTGATGAAATTCAGCGCATGGCGGAGGGGTGATGATCGAGCAGGTGGCTGTGCAAGACATCTTCGCTTCTGCCTGTCAGGCGCTGGTTGTGCCGGTCAACGTAGTCGGTACAATGGGCAAGGGTTTAGCGAAAGCCTTCGCTCATCGGTATCCAGGTCTTGAAGCAGCGTATCGCGATGCGTGCCGCCGGCGGGTGTTTTCAACGCGCGGTCTGTTTGTATGGAAAGCGGAGAACGGGAAACTGATCGTCTGCTTTCCGACCAAGCGTCACTGGGCCCACCCATCTCGGCTTCACTGGATCGACGAAGGTCTGAAACGACTGGCGCGCGATTTCGAGAGGTATCAGATCCGGTCTATCGCCATGCCGATGATCGGATGCGGGGAGGGCAAGTTGCGATGGGATGACGTCTATCCCTTGGTGATGGAATGGCTCGACCCTTTGGAGCTGCGTGTACGGATTTGTTTGTCGCCACGCTGAAACCCAAAAAAAAAGAAGGAAGGTCATAACGGGAGGGCGCGAGCCCTCCCTCTATGCCGTCTTCCTTATAATTACTTCAGTATGTTACTCGTCGGCCTTGTCTAGCGTGGTTGGTGGAATGCCTGCAAAGTTTGAGAAGATGCCGCACTCTTGATCGTACGACAGCCGAACCGCACCGATCGGACCGTATTGATTTTTGGCGACGATTAGTTCTGCGACCCCTATATCAGGAGTGTCGGGGTTGTAGTACTCGTCGCGGTAAACGAAGGCCAGCAGGTCGGACTCATCTCCTAGTTCGTGCCAATTGCCAAGATCTGACCGGATGGGCCGTTTGTTTGGGCGAGCTTCCAACAACCGTGTGACCGGGGCAGTGACGATAATGGCGCAATTGAGTTCCCTGGCAAGGCTCTTAAGGGAACGCGCTACTGCGTCCTCATGTGCAACGTTACCCGGGTCGACTTTTATATACGTGATGGAGTCTACTAGGACTAAGCCGAGTGCGCCGAATTGCTTCTTTGCCGCTAAACAACTGTCCCGCAAGGAAGCTAAGTTTAGCTCAGTGGTGTCATCTAACAGCATGTGACACTCCTGTAATTTCTGTATGGCATGTACGGCGCGGCTCCAATCTTCGTCGAGAAGTCGTCCGCGCAAGAACCGAGAGTAAGAGATTTGGCCCGTGATCGTGAGAAGCCTATGACCTACTTCCTTCTTCCCTATTTTCGTCGAGAAAATAAGTACGGGCATACCCATCTCGGCTGCTACATAGCCTGCTATTCCGAGTGACAAGTTCGTCTTGCCCATACCGGGCCGGGACGCGATGGTGATAAGTTGCCCCGCGTGGAGGCCGTCAATTGTTCTGTCCACGTCAACAAGGCCCGTCGAGATGCCACCAATATCAGCGTTAGAATGATATTGTCGATCGAGTCCTTCTACCATATCCTCCAAGGTTTCTTGGAGGGTGCTCAGCTCGCCGAGTTGGCAACGTCGCTCTTTCCGCTCTCTCATCTCGTCCACGACCGCACGGATGCCTTGTGCGACGTCGCGCCAAGCAATATCTTCGTTTTGCGATTCGGAGATCGACACTGCATCTTTCGGAAGACCTTGGATACCCATTAAGGGCTCTTCGGCTAGGTCTGCGGGTCGCACAAAGATGGGGATTACACGGGCGGTATCATCTTCGTGCCTGCGCAGAGCAGTATCCAGTTCCTTTTCGTAGCAGTATCCAGAGGCTATGAAGCTAGGGCTGATTAAAGGAAGAATGATGTCCGCGCTCTCGATGTTGCGGTCAATCTCGGCCTTCCAGTTAGTGCCGGGGGTTATCCTACGGTCTGACCAGCTCGATATTTTTCCGCGCCGCTTGAGAGACGCGAGTTGTTCTTCGAGACTTTCCTTGTAGCGCTCGTCTTTGTGCGAATAGCTGATAAAGACGGAGATTTGATTCGGGCTATCGGTCATGGCGTCGACATGTTGGTTCGTATGGGCGTACTTTACCCCTTATCCGCTTGGGGCAACGGGCTCAAGTCACATCAAGAACGATAGCAAGCGACCAGCTCATCGCTTCTGAACGACGGCTTAGATCGATACCCCGAGGCGCAGCCCCATTGCGGCGAGCGAGGTTGACGACAGTTGATCGGAGAAATCCGTTGCTTGATCGAAGCGGCCGCTCAAATGACACAGGCAACGCAATGCCGAAAGGCGATAACGGGCCCGTTTCTTTCGTTGCCCGCCGCCGGCTGCATCATGGGCGCAGTGCGCCCCTCCCGAGCATGCCCATCAGCGTCTTCGCGTTTCGCTGACCCTGGTCTTCCCAGTTATTGTTGAACACCACGTGTGTGCTTTCAACCGCCTTCGAGATGTTGATGATCTGACTCGACAATCCCGCCAGCTCTTCCTCGTTATAGTCGTAGTTGAATCGTGATGACGCCGCCGACGCGTCCTTGATATTCCACGTTTCGTGGTTGCGGCCGTGCAGTCGAATCAGAGCCAGCTTCGGGTTCGTGACTTCCCACACCGCCGGGATCGAATTGGCAGAAGTATTCGGCTCGTCGACTACGACATTCACAAGGCCGCGCTCGCGCTCCAGCGCAAGGGTCGATGCGGTCGCTTTCTCCGAAAACCAAGAGCGATGCCGAAATTCGACGGCGAGCGTGAAGCCTTCCATCACGTCCGCGCAGTGCTCGACGTGCGCGCGGCCGTCTTCGTTATTCACGAGCCAAGGGGCAAATTGGAAGTGCACCGCGCCAAGCTTTCCGGCCTGGCGCAGCGGTTCAATCGCCTCCACGTATCGGCGCCACAGCTCGCGAAGGATTTCGCCGGGTGTGTCCTTGTAGTACAGGTTCTTTTTGTCGCTGGGCGGGAGCGCGGCCTGGATGTCTTTCGGCAGCTTCGCGCGATCTGTCTGGTGTCCCGTGAACAGCCTAAACGCTTTGATATTGAAAACGAAATGGTCGGGCGTACGCTGAGTCCAAAGGACCGAGTTGGACCCGTTCGGCATCGCGTAGTAGCTGGAATCGACTTCGACCAGAGGAAATTGCGACGCATAGAATCGCAGGCGGGCTTCGGCACTCGTGCAGCCAGGCGGATAGAACCGCTTGCTGGCAATTAGAGTAGGGTCTGTCCAACTGGCAGTGCCGACTCGGATGTTCATGGCGATGTGGGATCGGGAGGAATGTCTGACATACTAGCAACACCTTCGACAAGCGATCTTCTACGCGCTCGAGGCTGCGGGTCCGTATTTGCCTTTCGCCAAGCTGAGAAGCAAAAAAAAAGAAGTATCCGACATATCGGGAGGGCGCCAGCCCTCCCTTTATGCCGTCTTCCTTTCATTACTTCAGCGACGTCATTGCGCGCTGCGCCTGCAGGTTGTGTCCAGCGTGATCCGCGATGACGAGTGAGAGACCGCTGAGGATGAAGAACACGGTGATCAGGAAGCCGCGCTTCGCAGCGCCGTTGTTTGCTTTCTTGCCCGAGTGGTAATTGTTGTTTGCAAAGTTGATCATGATTCGCTCCGAAGTAGATTGGTTTTGCTATCGATCTCTCGATGGCTTCGGGCGAGTCATATGTGTCTGAATTTGTTTTGAATCCCGATCTGGCAAGTTGCTACAATCCCGCGTTCTTCTGGAGAAACAGCATGGCAATGCAACCGAGTGCGCGGCTCGACAAACTGCGCGAACAATTGGCGAAGGTGCAGGGGCGGATCGCTAAGGAAGAAGGGGTGCGACGGACAGCCGCGCTTGAGGAAATCAGTTCGCTGATGGCTCAGTACGGACTGACGGTCGCGGACATCGGGGTGAAAGGAAAACGAGGGCCGGCGAAGAAGACGAAGGCTGGGGCAAAGAAGCCAGTCGCTGTGAAGTATCAGGATCCGAAGACAGGTGCGACGTGGAGTGGGCGCGGTCGTGAGCCGCTCTGGATCAAGGGCAAGAGGCGCGAGCGTTTCCTTATCGCATGACGTTCAGTCATCGTCACTTCGCCGGAGCATAACGCGATGGACCTGACACGCCTCCGCCATTTCCTGGCTGACAAACATACAGCGTCCTTCCTATACGTACCGAGTCTCCGTGGACGCCTCCGGCACTGTTTGGGTAGGCGCAATTCAAGTCCGGGTTTATACAGTACCAAGGCGAGTCTTCCCCCGGCGAACCAGGTCCCGGCATACAGCGACGAGATGCGCACAAATTGCTTTCGGCGGTCACGTTGGGATAATTTGGCGGCATTCCGTCTGAGCACACTTGCCCGTTCTTCAGGTTCTGACTTTTAGCCTCGCCCGAGACGCCACCCAAGAGCAACACACCGAACCAGATTAGGGACGCTGACGACTTACAAATCTGGTTCCGATGCATGGCCATTCCCCGAAAGACGGAAAAATTTTTGTGCGCAAATGAAGTTAAGGCTAACTATGTCCTTCCCGCCAGAGATTTCCGGATCACAAGGGTTGACCCCTAGCGAACAGGATGAAGGTCGATCTGACATAAATGAATCAGCCCTTTTCGGACGATCGCGCCAGATTTTCCCACCGCCGCTGCAACAGGTCGATCACATTTTGCTCGCAGGCTCGCCGGGCTGTTGCCATCTCGAAATACTCCTCGATCGCTGTTTCGACCTGGGCCGGATCGTCCCCGACGATCTGATTCCATGGGCCGACGCTGCCGGTGAGATAAAAACCATCTGCGCGGTCTCCTTAGGGTTCTCCCGCGTTGGTCGCTCTAATGCGGAATTGGATATGAGCAGAGATAGACTCGCCCCGAGGGGGCGAGTCTATCCGCTGGAGTGGCTAAATTAACGCTCATCTCCTTGTATGTGCACCATTCCGACGGGCAATTATCACCCTGGCATTCTCGATTAATGTCAGTTCGGGAGGCGGGCACGGCAGGATATCCCGACTTCCGATTGTCCCAGCAGTTTGCAATCGTGCCTTCGCGACAAAGGTCCGTGCCTTTAACCTGATATGCTGGAGTCGACCCCGACCAAGCAGTTGAAGCCCAATCGCGCCCTGCCCAATTCGCCTCGGTATACGTATAAACCCAATCCAACTTCCTTTCCGACGGGGCCGTTGTTTCGGGGACTTGTGCTGCAACGGGTGCGGGCGCAGGAGCTTGTGCAGTAGTGGGTGCGGACGCAGGAGCTTGTGCGGTAGTGGGTGCGGACGCAGGAGCTTGTGCAGTAGTGGGAGCGGACGCAGGAGCTTG
>NZ_FCOG02000499.1 GCF_001544975.2 Caballeronia arationis
GTCGTCAACGCGCTGCTCGACGAGGCGGAGCGCCTGGGGCAGGACCATTTTCATCGTATCGGGGAAGAACTAGACGGTTACGATGGACCCCCGGCGCGCGAAGTGCATCGGTGGGTGTGCCTCGCTGGACGCTACGAACTTCACTACGAAGTCCTGCCGGCCTACGCGGACGAACCTATTGCTATAGCGATCCTTCGTGTCTGGGACACCCGGCAAGACCGCTAAGACCGTGCGCGACCAACTAGTGGCGCAACCACAATTCAAAGACTCGTCGAAGGTGCCGCTCTGAGACGGCCTGCGCGTCGATCTGGCACGGAAGCTTGACTTCGGGCGGCATTGGATAGGCTTTGGCGTCAGGGCGATGTGCAAGAAGGACTAAAAACCAGCCCGGGAATGCCGTTATGCACCAGTAGGGTCGGCATCGGGGCCCCCGCCCACCGGCAACGTTGTGATTAAAGCTTTTCCTAGATCCAAATGACGCAACACACGCAGGACACAACCGCCGCATACATGGAACGAGCGCGCGTGCTCACGAGTATGAAAAGGCGGGCCGTCGAAGAGATCATCAAGTCAAGAGGCGGCACCCAGATGACTCACGTCGCCGTGCAGCGGAAAGCGGCGACCATCCTTGGCAAGTTAGCGGCAGCTACTAAGGTCCGCGCGGGCGATGCAAGGCAGCTCGTCAAGATGTATGAGCGGTTCGAGGAGTTCGAGATGCGCGCCGAGCTTGAGAGCCTGTTCGGTATCGCCGACTTGCAGCTGTTGGCCACCGAGACCGATGAAGCGGTCAAGGCTGCCATTCAAATGAAGCGAGCCGATATGAATCTCACAGGCGCAGCGATTACGACGCGCTTGCGAAACCAGCCGCCCAGATCGAGAGCAATCCGGAAAAACAAATGACGATTGACGACGGTACGACCATCTACGTCCAATTACAGATTGATGTCTACGGCGGATGCGTCGAGCTTCTGAGCAAGGAAGTCACGGAGGCCG